>JBEBTY010000007.1:0-141875 GCA_040393525.1 Victivallis vadensis
CGTGGGGGAAAAAGCATTTCCCCCACAAAGCCCACGACATTGTCGCTCTACCACCTAAGAGATATCGTGAATCCTGTGAGCCGCCTTTGCGCCTTAGCTTATTTATTTGCTTTGAATTGTGGGAGAGACTTCTCGTCTTAGCTTATTCGGCAGTAAAGGAGTTGTGAAAAAAGAAAGAGGCTCCGGCTGCGCCGCGAGCGGGTGAGTTGACCTTGCGGCCAACTCCACCACGGTCGCTCCCTGCAAAATTTTCAATTTTGCTGTTGAGCGCTTTCGGGGCGACCGGGTGCCTCCGGCGGTTGGGGCGCTTCGCCCCCAAACCCCAGACCGGCGAGCCGCCGGTGGCGGGTAAGGGGGAGATTCGTGTCGAGGAAGTCATTCGGCGTTTTTCAGACCGAAGTGCGGAAATAAAAAACCCGCACCGAAGGTTTTCGGTACGGGTTTCGGATTTCAGGATCTTAGTTGCCGTAGATCGCGAGATCGCCAAGCAGTTCCTCGATGCGGAGGAGCTGGTTGTATTTGCAGACGCGGTCGGTACGCGAAAGCGAACCGGTTTTGATCTGACCAGCGTTGGTCGCAACCGCGATATCCGCAATGGTGGTATCTTCGGTTTCACCGGAACGGTGGCTGATTACCGCGGTGTAACCGGCGCGATGCGCCATTTCAATGGCGTCGAGCGTTTCGGTCAGCGTGCCGATCTGGTTGACCTTGATCAGAATTGAGTTGGCACAACCAAGCTCAATGCCCTTGCCCAGATATTTGACGTTGGTGACGAAGAGGTCGTCGCCGACCAGCTGGCAATCATTGCCGATACGGGTCGTCAGCAGCTTCCAACCGTCCCAATCACCTTCGGCCATTCCGTCTTCGATCGAATCGATCGGATAGGCACGGATCAGCTCTTCGAGGTAGGCCGCCTGTGCCGCGGAATCGCGCGCCACGCCCTTTTCACCCTCGAATTTGGCGTAGTTGTAAATGCCATCTTTATAGAATTCGCTCGCCGCGCAGTCCAGCGCGATCTTGACGTCTTTGCCCGCCTTATAACCGGCAAGGTCAATCGCCTTGAGAATCGAATCGAGCGCCTCTTCGGTGCCGCCTTTGAAGTTCGGCGCAAAACCGCCTTCGTCGCCGACCGCGGTGGAGAGGTTTTTCTTCTTCAGAATCTGCTTCAGCGCGTGGAATACTTCCGTTCCCATGCGAAGCCCTTCGGAGAAGCAATCGGCTCCAACCGGGCGAATCATGAATTCCTGAAACGCGATCGGAGCATCGGAGTGCGAACCGCCGTTAATGATGTTCATCATCGGAACCGGCAGCACCTTGCCGTTGACTCCGCCGATGTAACGGAAAAGCGGCAAATCCAATTCGGCGGCGGCGGCACGAGCCACAGCCAGCGAAACACCGAGAATCGCGTTTGCTCCGAGCTTTTCTTTGGTCGGGGTTCCGTCAAGCTCGATCATGGCCTGGTCGATGCCGATCTGATCGAGCGCCTCCATGCCTTCCAGTTCCGGGTAAATTTTGTCGTTGACGTTGGCAACCGCCTTGAGGACGCCTTTGCCGCCGTAACGTTTCTTGTCGCCATCGCGCAGTTCAAGTGCTTCGTTTTCGCCGGTCGAGGCGCCGGAGGGAACCGCCGCGGTGCCGGTTGCACCAGATTCGAGAACCACTTCGACCTCGACGGTCGGATTGCCGCGGGAATCCAGAATCTCCCGCCCGAAAATCTCTCTGATTTCTGACATGACTACAACTCCTAGTTGTTAATATGGTTCGGGCACTGTGGAAACATACTCCGTTTTCGCTGAAAAGTCAAGGCTTTCCACTGAAAAAGCCGGGGTTCCAAATGACGGATCATGATCGAAAATGACGGGGAAATGACGGAGTATTTCGCTCTTTGCACTCAAAGAAATGTCCGGATTCGTTCCGAATAGGCGGAATCAGACGGGGCGGCAAGATTGTGATTTGCCGATCGCCGGGCTTTCAGCTCGGCAAAGGTCTCCCCTTCGTGGTGGGCCAGATAGCCCAACTCGAATAGAAGTTCGTCGGAGTATCCGTTGAGCAACATTCGGATATCCCCTGTGAAACTGGGGTCAATGCTGCGCAGGAGCGGAGCGAGGCTGGTGGTGCAGTTTCGCTGAATGCTGTTGTAAAATTCCGGTTTTTGTGCCAGTGAGTTCGCCCGGTGGAGAACGAAATCCAGCGCCTCTCGCGCCTGCTCCGGGGTGGCATTGGTACGGTAAAGATAGAGATCCTCCTTGCGGTAGTCCGTTCGCAACTGAAACAGATCCTCTTCCACTCCCAGCACCATGCAGAGTTCGTATTGCCGATAAAGGCCGGGTAAGAATCCCTGTTCTTCACCCTTCGGCAGGCGTGTTTCCATCGAAACCACCAGGCGTTGGCCGTCGGCAAAGCCGAAAGAGAGCATCGTGTGCGCAATCACCAGAATGCCGTCCCAATGGGAAACGGCGAGATCGATGGTTTGCACGCCCGCCGGGTCCAGCGTCAAATCCACATAGCGAATGTCGTAATCCTGCTCGCTCCGGTACTGGAACGCGCGAACGTTATGCACCTTGACGAGATCGCCGTCGTGCTCCACTGTGGGAACTTTTCCCCATGGAGCCTGCCATTCGACCCCAGCAAACTGCCTCTCCGTCGTCAGAGAGAAAAACACGCCGCTGATGACGATAGTCATGGTGAGCGGCACGGTAATCAATCGCCAGCGTCGCCAGGAAAGCAGCCAGAATGCCGTCAGAACTCCGGCGTAGATCGCGGTAAGCGCTTCCGGCCAATGGAGCGCGTAGCGCACCACGCCGACGCTCCACAATCCGGGCAGAAACAGTACGGCAAGAAAACATCCCCAGGCGATTCGTCGGTAGAATCGATTCGGGTGTAACGGCTGAACAGGGGGATTACTGGGTGACGAGTTTTTCATTTTTCTTGTTCAGTTGCCCGGGGATTTCCGGCATTTCAATCTTCAGATCCGGGAATTGGCGTAGATGGACGAAGAGAATCCGCCGCAGTTCTTGAATTGCCAACGGGTTGAGCTGAACGCTGTGATCGGATTTGACGATCAATTCACTCTCCGCTCCATCCAGATGGCTCGAGAGGTAAGGGACGATTCCGTCGCTACCGCCCGGAGCTCCCGCCGCCTTCCGGTTGCCGATGATGGAGTGGTATTTCACGCCTTCCGCATACGGTAGCTGTTCCAGAAGATTGAGGGTCTGGTTCTTTGGGTCGAGGTTGTCGATGCCGGTGGAGAATTTTGAGTCGTTCGGCATCATAATTCCACGCTCCATCAGCGTCTTAATGATTCCGTTCCCGCGGGTCACCAACGCGACCGGAAGCTCGACCATCCCGGAGCCGAATCGTCCGAGCCAGGTGGTGGCGTAATCCGAGCCCCGGTGCGGAACCGAGAGATAAACCACCCGCTTCACAAACGGCAACGGTTTAAAAGCAAAGATATCTTCCACCGTTTCCAACTGCTCGGGTGTCAGGTCGGCCAGAACCTCATCGGTTTTCTCTCCGAAAATGGATTTCACCAGATTTTGTTCCGGGTCCAGCACCATCGATTTGGTGACCAGGCCCCCCATCGAGTGGCCGACTACGACCATGCGCGAAAACATTTTGGTTGATTCACCGGCGGCTTCCAATCGGGCTTTTTCTCCCAACAATGCGGCACGCAGTTGCTGAGCCGAATAGAGCACCGGATTTCCGCTCGAATAGGTGAACGCCCAAAACTGGTAGTGCCGTCGCAGTTCCGAGTCACTTTGAAGTGTGTTGACCATCTGCATCCACGTCCGGATATTCGACATCAGGCCATGGACGAAAACCACCGGAATTCGATCCGAACGGTATGGTTCGAGCATCCGCAATCCTTGCATCTGGCGCGTTTCTCCGGGACGGATCATGTACATAAGATAGTTGAAGGGCAGCGGATTGCGAATCATGTATGCCAGTGGTGTCGAAAAATCCGCCTCCAACGGCAGGGCGTGCTCCCCTACGTTGGTCGTTTCGTGATTTTTCGGATCCAGAAACACCAGTCGGGCATGGATGGCGCTTTCCTCTTTGGCGAATTCGATCATCAGTGTTCCCGGAAACGTCTGCTGCTCGGCAAACCGGATCACTTGTGGATCATCTGTGCCGATGGCCTCGTCGGTCAGCGAGCAGATCAATGGGGCGCCGATTCCGAATCTGCGGCTCATATGCGTCAGGTTCCGCGTACGGAAATCAGCGCAGAGCAAAAAGTCACTGAAATTCTTTGACTCCAGCGACAACTCGAAACGAGGCGGGAGAAAAGTGACGCGTTGCCCTCCGGCGGCATTCAGTGTCAGCGAGGAGTTGAGTGCGATTCCGCGACTGTCGAGGTATGAGAAAATTTCAGAAATCGCAATGTTGTAAATCCGCATCATCGCCAATCGTTCGGCGTTGTACGGTTTCAGATTCGGGCGGTCAAGCACTGCCAGGTAGCTGTAGCTGTAAAGCGCCGCGGAAAGGAAAAATTGGATGGCCTCGTCAGGATCTTTCTGCTTTCGCAATCCGATATGCAGCGAACAATCAGCCAGTGCGGTCAGATATTCGGCGCGCGGTTCGTTCCAGAAGAGCGCCTCCAGCTCGGCGACTAGGGCGACCGGGTGTTCCTGATACACCTCTTCCAGCAGGAAATTGCCAAGGAGGTTGCCTGTGTTCTGGGAAATGCCGCTTGTTGGAATCGAACTGCTGTATTCAGGCCGCCCGGCCGCCCCGACACGGGTGACATCGATGCTGCTGGAACAACCGGCCAGAAACAGAAGCGTCATGGCCGCAAATGCTGCGATTCCGAAGTGGAGTTTCATTCCCGTTTTTCCTTATAGGGCGTTGCCGGGCCCCACGCTTTATAGATTTGTGGAACCAGATATTTGATGACCGATGCTGCCGGAAGCGCGAGAATCATACCGGGAATTCCCGCAAAGATAGCACCGAGCAGCACAACGATGATCGTCTCCAGCGTCGTCAGGCCGAGGGAGTCGCCGATGACCGCCGGGTAAAGAATGAATTGTTCGATGATGCCGTTATAAATCAGATATGCCGCGAGGATTCCGGCCAATTGAACCCCGGTCACCGAATCGCCGCCCACCGCCAACGTCACCAGTACGGTCACCAACGCCGACAGGATCGGCCCGATGTACGGCAGCAGAATTCCGCAACCGGCCAGAATGCCGAGCAGCGGGAAGTAGGGAACGCCGAGGAAGAAGAAACAGATGGTATAAACCGTCATATCGACCGCCATCAGCGTGATGTAACCGCGAACCCATACCCGGAGTTTATTGATGACTTCCCCGATGATACGTTGTGCTTCGGTCATCGTTTCCTGGCTCGCGCCCGGCAACCAACTGCCGTTGAATACGGTGCGTACCAGATATTCGCTCTGGCGCTTTTGGTTTTTTCCGTCGCCGGGGCCGCAGAATTCCGCCAGCTTCATCAGGAACAGCAGGAAGAAGAAAATCGTCAACAGAAGATCCCCGATGAGTACGGTGATTGTCCCGATGACCCCGGCCGTAAACGAGAAAAGCCCGCCGGTTCGTTTCAACAGGTAGCCGCCGAGTTCGCGTTGAGCCGATTCGTCGTTCAGCACCCGGCTGATTTGATCGATGCCGAATTTAACCAGCGGAAGGCTCTCGAAGCGATCGCGAAGACGCTCCAGAAAAACTTGCCCCTGCTCGATCAGACGCCCAGCTTCCCCCGCCCAAAAATCATCTTCGGCCGGAACTGGCGAAGATGGCGGCAAGGGTTCCGGAACTGCGGGCGCCATCGATGGATTTGCGGTTGTGACGGTTTCGATATGAGCCTTTGTCCAGCCCTTTAAATTCTGTACGTAATGGCGCGTCAGCGCGGAGAGTCCGCTCAAAACCACGACCGTCGCGACCAGCATGACCAGGCAAGTGAGCGTCACCGCACGGGTGATGCACTGGCGCTCGTGACGCTTCTCTTCCTCTTCGGGGGTCGGGCCGGTCCGGTTGCGGCGCTGGATTGTCTCGGCCAGTTTGCGCAGCGGAGTTTTGGCAAAATCAATGGCCTGGAAAAAATAGTGAGCAATACCGCGCCGTTGCCGCAGCCGCCGTTCAAAAAACTTTTCCAACGGCAACATGATATAGGCGATAATCAATCCGAAAATTACCGAGCGCAACAGGGTGGCGGTGATGATGAAGACCGCGATCACGATCAATGCAACCAGCACCCCGGCACCGGAACGGAGGATCCGCTTCCGGCGGTTCTGCGCCTCCGTCACCTCACGGTGCATCAGCTTCAATTCTGCGGTGGAAAAGCCGATCTTCTCTCCGAGGTCATCGATCAACCGGGTGCGCTCGGGTCGATCCTCATGCCCGGCGGCCAGGACCTGAAGCAGCCGGATCAGCCGTTCGCGGTCTTCTTCCGGGGCGTCTGCAAATACCGGAGCGGCTTCTTCAGCCGTAACCACCGGTGATTTCTGTATCTGAGCGAGCATTCGCTCAATTCGCAGCGGGGAAACATCTTCGCTCAGCAGTTGACGGAGCGATTCCAGATCGTGTTCGGAAATCACGCCGTCCCCGGCCAGAATCGTTCGAGCCAGGGAAAGCGTCATCTGGATGCGTCTCGCCTCTTCCGGGGATGGTTCCGGCCCCTCTCCACTGAACAGTGCAATGGCGCGGACAAGGTTTCGGCGGAGGGAACGTTCCATGCTCCCCCCGAACTTCAACGACCCGGAAAGTTTCGAGAAATCAATCATCCGAACCATCCTTATACTCCGGAGTTCCGCCCGTCCCCGGACGGCTCCGGCATTCTTCTAGTTGTGCTGGCGGTTTTTAGTGGATCCGCACATCGCACTGACCGGGAACCACTTCGCCGATCACTCCGGCTGTGAATCCCTTGCCGCGCGCAGCGGCCAGCGCTTCGTCCACCGCCTTCGGCGGGACAAACCAGACCATGCCGACGCCCATGTTGAAGACGCGATACGCCTCCACCGGGTCGACGTTCCCCTTTTCCACCAGCACTTTGAACACTGGAGGAATCGGCAGGACATCGGTGCGGAGCTGTACCGAAACATCTTTCGGCAGAATACGCGGAATGTTGTCGTAAAGACCGCCGCCGGTGATGTGCGCGATGCCGTGAAGCGGAAGATCCGCATCCTGCGCCGCGCGAATCGCCGGATAGTAACAGATATGAGGCCGGAGCAGCGCCTCGCCGACTGTTTCGCCGAGTTCCTCGAGATAGGTTTTGACCGTGTAGCCGCACTTCGAGAAGAAAATGTTGCGGGCAAGGCTGAATCCGTTGGTGTGCAGTCCATTTGAGCCGAAGCCGATCGCCACATGACCCGGACGGATCTTTTCGCCGGTAATCATTTTCGACTTTTCCACCACGCCGGTGATGACGCCGACAAGGTCGAAGTCATTGCCGTACATGCCGGGCATTTCCGCGGTTTCGCCGCCGAGAACCGCGCAGTTGGCGGCCTTGCAGGCCTCGGCGATGCCGGTCAGAACCTGTTCGTACATGGGGCTGCGGAGCTTGCCGATGCCGATATAGTCGAGAAAGTAAAGCGGCTCGGCGCCCTGCACTGAAATGTCGTTGATACAATGGTTTACGATGTCATGGCCGACAGTGTCGTATTTCTCCATCATCATCGCAATCATCAATTTGGTGCCGACGCCGTCGATGCTGGCAACCAGAACCGGCTCCTTGTACTTCGACAGATCCAACTGAAAGAGGCCGCCGAAGCCGCCGACCGGCGCGAGCATCTCGGGCCGCCGCGTTTCGGCAAACTTTTTCTTGACCTGATCCAGCAGCGAGGTTGCCAGGTCGATATCCACACCGGCGGCCTTGTACAAATCGCTCTTTACCTTTTCGCCCATACGAAAAATTTCCTCTGTGAGAATAAGTTTCATTCAAAATTCAAGATCAAAGACGCGCGTTTCCGGCATCTCTGAAATATAGCCGTAAAATGACGCAATTACAAGTTCCAGAACGTCTTTACGCCGGAATACGCCATCCGTTCGGCTAGCTGCATTGCAATCGCCTCCGGAATCTGCCCGCGCTCGACCATTCCGCCGAGAACGTCGGAGAGGACGCGGCGGAACATCTCAAACCGCGAGCCGTAGCTCAACAGCTTGCGCGAATCCGAAACCATCCCGGCGAAATTTGCCAATACGTCGATCGAGCCGATGTATTCCAGCTGGCGGCGCATGCCCACCGGCGTGTCGTTGAGCCACCAGGCCGAACCGAGCGAAACCGTCGCGCCGAACGCACGAGTGAGCGTCGCCAGCGTCATCTGGTGGATCGCATCCATGCAATAGAGCACCACCTTGAGCTGGCCGTCAAAACGGTTCAGGAAGGGGGTCAATTTCGGCGTATAGTCGATGAAATGGCTGGAGACGTCGCCGCCGACGTCCGGCCCGAGCGCCTTGAAGAGCGAGTCGCGAACATCGCGCACCGCACCGATATGAAGCTGCGTCACCCAGCCGCTTGCCGCGTTGAGCGCGGCAGCTTCGGTCAGGAACGCGCCCATATAGTTGTCGCTCTCTTCTTTCGTCAGTGCTTCTCCGGCCAGTGCCTTGCGGAAGATCGCGTCGACTTCCGCGGTCGAAACATCGGAGTAAACCGGGTATTCAAGACCGTGATCGCTCGCGCGGCAGCCGTTTTCTTCAAAATGTTTATGTGAACGCTTCAGCGCTTCGACCATATCACTGAATCCGACAATCTTCATGCCAAAACGGGCTTCGACCTGCTTGATGTACTCGCGCCAGCCGGGAGCGAAGATCTTCATCCCCTTATCCGGGCGCCAGGTCGGTCGGAGCAACGTGCGGCCGACCGATTTGTTGACCTGCGCGTGGTATTCCAGCGTGTCGATCAGATCGTCGGTCGAACTCATGACTTCGACGTTCAGCAGGCCGGTCAGCAACGACTGCGGGCGGTAAGCGTCGGTGGCGAGTTTGGCATTGACTTCGTTCCAGATCTTTTCTCCGGTTTCTTTCGAGAGAAGATCGGTGACGCCGAAGTAATTCTTGAGATCAAGGTGAACCCACTCATAAACCGGGTTTCCGGCCAATTCCGGGAATACCGCCGCCATGGAGAGAAATTTTTCCTTTGCGGAGGCGGAGCCGGTGATGAGGGTTTCGTTCACGCCGCGCTTGCGGAGCATCTCCCAGACATAGTGGTCGCTGGCGGCGAAAAGCTGCCAGGCGTCGCTGTAACAGGCGTTGTCGGCGATCTCTTTGACATTTGCGTGGTTGTGCGGGTCGACAACCGGGAGGTCTTTGATTGCCGCGAAGATACGCAATCCGGTTTCGTTGGAAATCAGATAGCGGGAATCCATGAAGGCCATGATAACAATCCTTTCGTTCGGATGAAAAATTTTCTTAAACGTTGATTGAGTCGCCGGTCGCCGCAGAGAGTCTGGTGCCGAACTGTTCCAGCATCGGGCGCACCTCTTCGGCGATGAATTCTTCGACCTGTTGCGGGGCGCGGCCGACGAAAGTGGCCGGATCGAGCAACGAATCGAATTCGTCGTGAATGCAGTTGAACGCAGGATCGTTCCGGAGGCGGTCGAGCAGATCGTTGTCCGCTCCATCCTCTTTGACTCTTCGCGCGGCGGCCATGGAGTGGACGCGAATGACCTCGTGCAGCACCTGCCGGTTGCCGCCTTTGCGAACTGCGGCCATCAGCAGGTTTTCGGTTGCCATGAATGGCAGTTCCGCCTGAATGTGGCGATTGATGACATTCGGCCAGAGCTGGATGCCATCGGTGATGTTGAGCAGCAACGAAAGAATGATGTCCACCGTGAGGAATCCTTCTCCGAGGATGATGCGGCGGTTGGCGGAGTCGTCGAGCGTTCGCTCGAACCACTGGGTCGCCTCGGTCATCGCGGCGTTACCGGGCAGATTCATGACGTAGCGCGCCAGCGAGCAGACGCGTTCGCTGCGCATCGGGTTACGCTTGTAGGCCATGGCGGAAGAACCGATCTGCTTTTTCTCAAACGGTTCTTCGACTTCCTTCAGGTTGGCGAGAAGCCGGATGTCAGTCGCCATTTTGGAGGCGGACTGGGCGATGCCGGAGAGAACCGCCATGACGAAGTAGTCGAGTTTGCGGGTATAAGTCTGGCCGGAAACGGCGATGACGTTGTCGAATCCCATTGCGGCGGCGACGTTTTTCTCCAGCTTGCGGCATTTGGCGTGGTCGCCGTCGAAAAGCTCGAGGAAGCTCGCCTGCGTGCCGGTGGTGCCTTTTACGCTGCGGAAGGGCAGCTCGTCGATTTCGCGCTCCAGGCGCTTGCAGTCCAGCAGGAAGTCCTGAAGATAGAGGCTGAAACGCTTGCCGACGGTGGTCAGCTGCGCGGGTTGATAGTGGGTGAATCCGAGGGTCGGCAGCGCCTTGTTGCGTTCGCAAAAGTCGGCGAGTTGTGCGATGAGTTTCAGGAGTTTTCCGTGAAGAACTTTCATCCCCTCGCGCATCTGGATCAACTCGGTGTTGTCAGTGACGAAGCAACTTGTGGCGCCGAGGTGGATGATCGGCATGGCGTCGGGGCAAAGCTCGCCGAAGACGTGGATATGGCTCATGACGTCGTGCCGGAGTTCTTTTTCTGTGGCGGCGACACGGTCGAAATCGATGTCGTCGAGGTGGGCGGACATCTGCTTGATCTGGTTGTCAGTGATGGAAAGGCCGAGTTCCTGTTCGCATTTCGCAAGTTCCAGCCAAAGGCGGCGCCAGGTGGAGTGTTTGAATTGCGGCGACCAGATGCGACTCATTTCGGCTCCGGCGTAACGGTCGGTCAGCGGACTGGAATAGGTATTGTGGCTCACGAAAACTCTCCCTGTATTAAAAATAGATGTAAAAAAACGAAAACCGCGCCAAATTACAAAAACGGAGTTGACTTCAGCGCAAAACTAGTCTATTATAATTTAAGTCACAAATGCCGTTTTGGCAAGGAAAAAAATGGTTATTTCCATCATGAATGCAAAACATCTCGGTTTGATCCTTCGTGTAAACGATCTTGACGCCTGCCGCTTGTTCTATCGGGACTTGCTGGAACTCGGGGAACCGGTG
This sequence comes from Victivallis vadensis, assembly GCA_040393525.1. Classification (GTDB taxonomy): domain Bacteria; phylum Verrucomicrobiota; class Lentisphaeria; order Victivallales; family Victivallaceae; genus Victivallis; species Victivallis vadensis_A. The sequence continues at coordinate 11,041 of JBEBTY010000007.1, forward strand.
TTCGACAGTGCGTTTGCCTGTGTCTTTCAACCGGCGGAGAATTTGATGCTGACGCTGGAGAAAAGCGCCGCGGAATATCTGGAGCATGCTTCGGCGGCATCCTGCCTGTCGTTTGCGGTGAAGGATCTCGCGGCGTTTGCGGAGAAATTGGACTCCTGCGGGTCGCCGCTGGAAGAAGAGTCGATCCGAGTGGGGATTGTGGAATACCGCCGCGGAATCGATCCGGAAGGAAATCAGTTTCTGGTCTATCAGGCAAGCTGAATCGCCCGCCTGCTTCACGAGCCGGACAAGGCGAAGCCTTCTTCGGCAATCTCTTTCTGTCACAAAATCCGTGATGCTGTTTTGTGGAAACGGTGGCCCCATCCAGTCCATGATCGGCTTTTGCAGAGGGAAAAACGCTGCCGGCGGTTTTTATGAACAAACCCGAGTTTTTCACCCGGTCCACGTGCCTTTTTACGCAAAAAAGAACGGGAGGCATCGCCCCCCGTTCTTTTTGCGTTATTTGTCCGTTACTTTTGCTTCTTATTCGTTATCAAGCCCATACTGCTTGAAAAAGTAACGGTTTGTGTCGCCTGCTTCCGTCAACGAGCTGTTGACTTCCGCGATTTTGTTCCGGGTCTCCGTCGGCATGAGATCCTCCGGCTGGACATACTCGCACTCAGCAACCAGAACCATCTGCGACTTGCGCGTCGATTCAGATTCCACCTGGAACAAGTAACCCAACCCCGGGATGTCCTTGAGGAACGGTACGCCGGTCGAGCCACGCACCACTTCACGCTTCTCCAGACCGCCGATGACGAACCGATTCTGTTCGGTCGAAACCATGACGCTGGTGGAAACCGTGTTGCCTTCCTGAATTCGAGGCGCTCCAGTCGATTGGTAGCCGATCAGCGAAGAGTTCTTGAGCGTCAGATTCAACACTGCAGCCTGCGGCGCCAGCGAAAGCGCCTTCACGGTCATGGAGAAACCGAACGATTTCGGATCACGCGTGACAATGGTCTGATTGTCTTTGCCGATGACCAGATCGGTGTCCTGCGCCGGCTTCTCGAAGACGTCAAGAACCGTGTCGAACAGTTTGCCATACCAGTCGTCGTGTTGCTTAGTCGTGTCCGGAGCCGGAGTCGTGGTGTCCATGTAAAAAATCTGCGTCAGGCGGTTGAGCGTGCTGCTCGTGTTCTGCCGGACGGTTACTTCTCCGGTGTGGGCGATCCGCGCTTTGCCTTTGCTGGCGAGAAAATCGAGGTAACGCGAGTTCCACTTCGGGTTGAAGTTGTAGAAACTGGTGCGCTCCGAACCCTGTCCCTTCGACATGGTTCCGCCATAGGTCGCGGCCCAGTTGTCGCGGAAACGTCCGCCGGTACTGAAGAAATCCATGCCGTCGTTGTTCTTCCACGCCTGGAAGTCGAGACCGAGCTTCTCGTCATTTTCAGCATAAAGCTCGTAGACGCTGAATTTAATGCGGACTTCCGGAAGCGGCACGTCGTAGCGGCGCAGCATCTCTTCGATATTCTTGCGCGAATAGTTCGCGGTGTTGAAGAAGAGGCAGTTCAAATCCGGATCCAGTTTGACTTTGTCTTTTCCGCCGGTCAGTTCCGCGGTATCGCCGGAAACATTCATTCCGACCTTCTTTACCATGTCCTGAAGGACGGCGGCCGGAACGTTTGCCGGGAAGTAGACGAATTTCGGCTGACCGGAGCTGTCTTGCAGGTCAGGTTTATCCAGTTCCGCGACGATCGAATCAAGGCCGAGCCCGTTTTCATCATCCTGAAACCGGTATTCTTCCGCGGAGATGAAGAGGACGCCGACGCCGTTCTCATACTCCAGGCATTCGACTGCGGTATCGTTCCCGCCGACCCGGCGCGTCTGCACCATTTCACGCAGATAACTGCGAAGCGCATACGGTTTGGCATGTTTGAGCACGTAGGTTTTGGTCACGACATGAGGATCGTTGTTGTCGCGGATAAAGTGGACGCGATCCACTTTGTCGTTGAGATCGATCCGCAGTTGCGCCTGAACCTGTGTGTCCATGTAGCTTGCGGTTGCCTGATTGTTCGTGCCGGGGGCGCCGCCGGCGGCGGGTTGGTTTCGGACCACGTTGCTGTTGTAGAACGGGGTGGATTCGGAATCTCCCGGTGCCGCGAAAAGCGGCAGTACGGTCAACCCGGCCAATGCGGAGAGGGTATATTTTCGGATCATCATGATGTTCTCCTGAGATTAGCGTCCGGCAGTCTGCGGGACAAGTTCGTTGAAGGATTTAAGCTGGCCGCCGTATTCGGCCGGAGCACTTTCCGGGTGCGCCGGGACAGCTTTGGCGGTGACGAAGAAATAGGTCTTCTCACGATTGGTGGTGGTGGTACTGAAGAGGTATCCGAGAATCGGAATATCCGAGAGAAACGGGACTCCGATTTTCTGCTCAACATCGCTCTCCTTGCTCCAGCCGGCCAGCAGTTTTTCATTGCCGGAGAGCAAATTGCAGTCACCGGTGACGTTGCTGACTTCGGCCAGTTCCGCGCCGTAGTTGTTGCGTTCCACCACATCAGCGGTCTGCACCCGGTAACGGAACGTCACCAGCGATTGCAGGGCGCGGCTGTAATCTTCCCGGCTGCTCGGGAGCAATCCGGTGGAGGGATCGACCGGCCCGCGGAAGTGAATGCGCGGCGCCGTCACCGTGAGCGCCAGCGGCGCCGGAGGCTCGGTGGCGCTCAGGAGCGGATTGTTCGCTCCCGGCCCGGATTCCGGAGTTTTCAGTCCGCCCTTCATGCCGACGCCGGAGATCCCCACCTGAAGCTGGTCATTGCCGCGCTTGAAGATCGCCTGCGACTGCGGAGAAAACCCGATGGTATACTCGGCGCTTTCGCTGTTGGAAACAGTAAGGCTGGCGGTGTTGGCCACATTGGCCCGGCCGTTCTGCTGCAGTACGCGGATAAAGCTCGCGTCGAATTGCGGCGCGATAAAGAACGATCCGAATCCGCCCGACGCCGCATTGAGCGCCATCGAACCGGCAGAATCGAGGCTCATGGCCTGAAATCCAGCCTGAAGCAAATCCAGCCCCGGCCCGTTGCGCCATGCGAGATAATCGATCCCGAGGTCACGCAGCGTACTTTCCCGGACTTCGTAAACGGTAAAGGCGAGATTGGCCATCGGGACGGGACGATCGAGCCAGGCAAGGTACTTGAGGAGATCCTTGCTTTTGTTCTGGCTGTCTTTCCAGTAAATCACGTTGGTCGTTGCGTCATATCCGAGGAACGAGTCGCTTCCGGCGTTGATTCCGGTTCCGGCCATGACGTCAACCATGGCCTGGGCGGAGCGGTAGCGAGCCGGGTACAAGTTCCGGGCGACGCCGCTTCCGCGGATCGGATCTTCCGGATTGCTTCCGGCGATTTGTTCCGGGCGGTCGATTTTGGCGATCAGGTCGTCAATGTAAGGAATCATGCGCACAGGGCAGCTGACGGTGAGAAGCTGCTCATTCCCCGCCTTATAATTAATGCGGTTGACGGAGGACTGCGAGTTGTTGCGTTTGACGACGCCGGTGACGAATGGCGCGACATCATTGGCTTTCAGGTGTTTGAGTTTGTAGATTTTCGACACCATGTATTCCTGTCCATCGTCCTGGACGAGGCGTACGGTTCTGGTGTTGCCCGCTTCGGGCGGGGCGGCGGAGAGTGCCACCGGGAGGAAAAGTCCCGCAGCGGCGGACAGGGCCGTAATCGATCGGTTCATACTGTTTTTCCTTTCACTTGCTTTGGAACGTCTCTCCGGTTATCCGAACCGGAAAGAGGGATCTTTGCTGTATGTTGAGATAAAATAGCCCCGATTTATTGGTTCCCGGTCAGCCGGATATTAGTTTTCGATTATGGAGCGAAAAAAAATTATTCCGCCATATGGGTTGATTTACAGAAGAAAACTTGAAAAGTCGCCAACCCCCGTTTAAATTAGTAGAGTCAGACGATATGCCTTAAGGAGATGGTATGAGAAAAAAAATGATGATGGCCGTACTCGCTGCGGTGATTTTAGCGACAGCCGGCTGTAATACTTCGACGATGACCTCGACCCCTGCAGTCGAGGGGCAAACCAGTTTATCGGGCGCGAAGGCAGTGGCGAATCTGGAAGCCGACAACTGGGGGCTGTTCCTGTTTTATTGGATTCCCATCTGGAGCGGGAACCCCAGCCGCCCGAACCGCCGTGATTATGTCATGTTCGGCAACCGGGTTCAGGAGAAGTACATGGATGCGATGCTCCGCAGCCGGGCGAAAAAACTGAAAGCTGATGCGGTGGAAGACGTGACGATTCAGGAAGATTCCACCGGTTTCTTCGGTCTTTGGATCTTCTGGCGACGGAGCATGAAAGCGATGGGAACCGCTGTGGATAAACCGTGATTTCCGAAGGGGAATCATAAAAAACGGAATGATTTTCCGCAGAGCCGCTTCCTCGGGGTTGCAAAATACGCCGGGGCGTGATATCTTTCGCATTGGTGTTTCGTGCCGTAAGGCATTTTTAAAAGATAACTCAAGTGAAAAGAGGTATTTGCATGAGCCGCAAAGTCATCATCGCCGGCAATTGGAAAATGAACATGACCGCTGCCGAAGGGAAAGTGCTGGTCGAAGATCTGAAGAAACTGGTTGCCGATGTTCCGGCCTCCAAGGTCGACATTGTTGTTTGCCCGCCGTTCACCACCATCGCCGCGGCCGCCGAAGCGGTCAAGGGCAGCAATGTTCGGCTTGGCGCTCAGAACATTCACTGGGCCGCCAACGGAGCCTTCACCGGCGAGATTTCCGCCGCCATGCTCAAAGAGCTCGGCGTGGAATACGTTATCATCGGTCACAGCGAACGCCGCCAGTATTTCGGTGAAACCGATGCGACGGTCAATCAGCGCCTGAAAGCGGCTCTCGCCGCCGGCATCATTCCGATTGTCTGTGTCGGCGAGCTGCTCGAGGAGCGCGAAGGCGGCCACACCGAGAAGGTTCTCTTCACTCAGCTCGAAGGCGGCCTTGCCGGAATCAGCAAGGAAGATATGGCGAAAGTCGTCATCGCGTACGAGCCGGTCTGGGCGATCGGTACCGGCAAGACTGCGACGCCGGAACTGGCCGAAGAGACCCATAACTTCATTCGCGTCACCTTGAACGATATGTTCGGCAAGGAAATCGGCGAGGGCGTCCGCATCCAATACGGCGGCAGCATGAAGGCCGACAACGCGAAGGAATTGGTCGCTCAACGCAACATCGACGGCGGCCTGATCGGCGGCGCCGCGCTCAAGGCAGACAGCTTTTCCGCTCTGATTCACAACGCGATCAACGATTGATTGAGCGGAGATATTGAAAAATAATCGGAAATATTAGCTCGCTTGCTGAAAAAGGGGTTGACTTTTTATTCGACAAGCGCTAATATTATCCGGGACCTGGGATATTGGGAACACTGGATTTCCGTGTTTTTGTGTCCGGAAACAAGTGAATTACGGAAGGCGCGATTTGTTATGATCATATTTCTTTATGTGCTGGTGACGATTATTTCGTTGCTTGTGATCGGAATTATCCTGATCCAACCGTCGAAATCCGGCGGGATGGGTGCTGCGTTCGGAGGGATCGGGGAATCGGTGTTCGGAGCACAGGCGGGTAGTCACCTGACCAAGGCGACGGTGATTATGACCGGCGTCTTCTTTGTTTTGGCTCTGGTTCTTGCTTCTTTGATCGGCCACGGTTATCGTGGCGGTTCCTCTGCAAGTGACGATGTGAACCGCCAGTTGGAAGCGGTCTCTCCGGCGGAAGATGTCGCAGCAACGGTAGCTGCGCCGGCGCAATCGGAATAATGGAATTTCACTAGGGAACGCTTCCTATGAAAAAACTGCTGTTTATGACGGGGCTGGTCGCAGCTTTTCTGCTGGGGATCGAATCCTTGCAGGCTGCGTCGGCGGATGAGTTGTTTTCCAAGGTCAAGGTCAGTCTTTCCTCCAGCAATCCTCCAAGTACGAGCACTTCGCGCTCGACCCCGTCCACGACCAGCAGTTGGCGCAACCGTTGGCTGATTATCACGGTGGAGTACACGCCTGCCTTGCAGGATCGGCAGCGTCATTTCTGGATCGACGACGCCACGCTGGATATTCGTGCCGTTTTCAACGGTCAGGTCGACGGCCAGCCCTGGCCGATCATGTTTACCGGCCGCAGCACATTCTGGACGGTTCCTCTCGACGGCCGCCGGCACATCGCGACGATGATGGTGCCCCCTCAGCTTTTGGATCGTTATCTGCCCGCGAGCGGTTCGGCTTCCACAGTCAGCCTGGGAAGTACGTTCACCGTCGAGGCTGCGTTCCGTGACCGCGCGGGCACTTTGCTCGGCATTGGTTATCTGGGGCGTAATTTATCGAATGAGAAATACGCGGAGTTTTTCGCCGGCCAGAACAGCGGCACCGCTCAGATTGTCAACGGTTCGATTCTTCCGCGTTTCCGGACGCCCTGGGCCCTTCAGGACGTCGATAGTTTTGACCTTCTCCGTCAAGAGGATCGCGAGGTGTCGATCAAGTAGGGTGCAAGAGTACGGTTGTAAGAGGCCATGATTCATAAACAACGGCGCTGAAAGTTTCCCATTCGGCGCGGAACAAGTGGATAATCACTGAAATGCCAAAAGAGAACACGGTTTTAACGATTGACGTCGGCGGCGGCAGCCTGAAGATGGCCGAATTCGTTTTCCCGCCCGGCGGAGGTATCTCCCTTCGGAAGTTCGCCTTCCGGAAGTTTGAAGAGCGAGAGGGAGAAGATTTTGCGTTTACCCAGACTTATCTGGATATGCTGGCGGAGCATAATTTTACCGCCCGTCAGGTTCGTCTCTCTTTATCCGGGCAATCCTCGTTCTCGCGTCTCAGCCGGCTGCCTTCGCTTCTTGGGAATAAGGCGGCGATTGCTCGAATTGTGGAGTATGAGGCGCGTCAAACCGTCCCGTACGCAATGAATGAAGTCGTCTGGGATTATCAGTTGATCCGTCATGCCTGGGAAGATCTCCGCAGTGAAATGCAGGAAGATGGCAGCACGATCGACATCTCCGAAGAGCATGAAGAATACGAAGCACTGTTCGTTGCGGTGAAAACCGATCAGATTGTCCGCTACACCGATGTGATTGAAGATTCCGGCAAAAAGATTCTCTCTGTGGAAATTGCGCCGATTGCTCTCTTCAACGCGGCCAAAGGTACGCAGTTGCGCGAAGATGAATGCGCGTTGATTCTGAATATCGGCGGGCACGGTTCCAATTTGATGATTTCCGACGGCAATCGCGTGTTTATCCGCCCGATTCCGATCGGTGGAGATACGGTTACGCAGCAGGTCGCCAAGGAATTCGGCATCGGATTTGCCGAAGCGGAGGATCTGAAGCACCGTCACGGATTTGTCGCTCTCGGCGGCGCTTATGAAGAACCGGAATCCGAAGTGGCGGCGACCATCTCCAAGATTGCGCGAAACGTTATGACCCGCCTGCACGGGGAAGTGAGCCGTTCAATTAACGTCTGGCGCTCGCAGCACGGTGGGCGTCAACCCGGTCGCATTCTATTGGCCGGTGGCGGTTCGACGTTGCTTTACATCACCGACTTCTTCCACGAAAAACTCCGCCTCCCGGTGGAGTATTTGAATACTTTCGGCGCGATCACCATTGAAGACGCGGTCGACAAGGAGGGGTTGCAGATGATCGCCCCGATGTTCCAGGAAATGATCGGGATGAGCCTGCGCAGTGTGACGCAGTGCCCGATTAACATCTCTCTGGTTCCGGCCTCGATCCGGAAGCAGGAGGAGCTGAATCGCAAGAAACCCTATTTCTATATTTCCGCGCTGTCGTTGATCGTCTGTCTGGTGATCTTCGCATTCGGGGTTCATGAACGGTTGAAATTCGACCGGGAACGCGTCGGGCGCGTGCAGGAGAAGGTGGACGCCACCAATAAAATGGTTCAAAGGGTCGATGGCCTGATGAGCAAGCTGAATTCAGCCAAAGGCGCATACGAAGAGCAGCTGGATTTTCTGCGTGATCGCTCCAAGTGGGTCAACATACTGACGGAGCTGGAAAAGCATATGCCGGATATGATGTGGCTCAGTCGTCTGGAAGGCGTCGGCGACGAGCCGGTGGATGACAGCGGCGGTCTTGGCGGCGGTTTGGGGATGGATATGGGCGGCGGCAATCCGTTCGGCGGCGGCAACCCGTTCGGCGGTGGCGGCGGCGGTGGCGGTCGTGTGACAGCGACAGCCACGACGCCGGAGGGCGCGGTGGTGCCTATGCCGTCACCGGTGAATATCACGGAAATCAAACAGATTCGTCTGCACGGTTATACGCTGATCGTGGGTGCAAACCTTCTCGAACAGGAATACCGGAAGCGGCTGGCGGATTCGGAGTTTTTCTCGGAAGCCGACCTGGTCAGCTACACTCCGGAGACCGGTGCACTCAATTTGAGCGCTTTCGAGATGTTGCTCACGCTCAAAGAACCGATCAAGAAATAGTACGGAGACAACACGGTGAAACGAATTGTAAAAAACAATCTGGTCTTGATCGTCGTTCTGGGAATTTCTCTGATCGTCACGATTGGGCTTCTGGTTTGGACGGCGCTGGATTATATTCAAATGGCGCGTTATATCAACCAAACGGCAAAACTGCGTGCTGAAATCGCACAACTGATCAAGAAGACCCCCGCTCCGGTGGAGGGAAACATTCAGTTGATCGAAAACGATACGACGCTTTATGCGGCCGCTGGTAAAAAGCTGCGCCGTCACTTTGGCCATCCGTTCCAGCCTGCGCTGGATGCGTTTTTCGAGACGTTGCGTCTGGCTGACGGCAAGGCGATCAAGCCGAAGAAGTTCTCCGAGGAATTTTTCGAGGAGTGGAACCGCAGCGAGCGCATGGCGCAGAAGAACATCGACTATAAACAATTTCAGCGCCGGTTTTCCAACTGGCCTGCGGCGATGAAGCGTTTTCGCGAAGAGGCGGTGAAGATTACGACTGAGCCGATCACGGATCTTAATATCGATGAGATTTTCCTGTCCTCCATCGGGGTTCCCCGCCAATTTGACGGCAAACCGGAAAATCTCCAGCGGTTTATGGTGGAATATCGTCAGCGATTGCTGAACATCACCAGGGACAAGGTGCTGTTCGATACTCCGGAAGCGGAAAACTTTTCGTTTTCAATCTCCAATCTGGCGTCCACCTTCGGAGCCGGCATGGGTGGTGAAGCGGGTGGTCTTGGCGGAGGAGAGGGAGGTTCTCCGATGGACGAGTTCCCGGTGATGGCGCGCCAGTGGGAGATTCTTGGCGACATTGTGAAGCGGGCCACTGCGTCCGGCATTCACAGCTTTGTTTCGTTCCACAAGCGACCGATGGAGAAGGTTGGCGATTACGAGGTGTTCCATTATTCGATTGAAGTGTCCGGGACGCTGGCGAGCATTCGCACCCTTGTGGCCAATCTGGATAAGGCATCGGCGGAGAACCGGGTCTATGTCGTGCGAGCGATCAACCTTTATCTGGAAGAAGACGGCGCGAAGAAGCTGTTGGCTCCGGATGAACTTAATTTAACCGATGCGGCCGGGCAGGTCGCCCCCCAGCCCCGCAATATTCGCGGACGCAACCGTCAGCTCGACATGGGCGGCGGCGATGCGGCGGCGATTGCGGCTCAACTGGAAGCCGAGAGAGCGAAACAGGAAGCGCTGGAAAAGGCGTTGCCCTATCACCGTCGTTCCAAATATGGAGAGGTGCTGATCGGCAATGGTAAATTCTTCCGTGCGATTATCGATGTTCAATATATTATGGAATCCGGCAACGGAATTCAGTGACGGCGGAGGTGCATTTTGGATTTCATAAAAAAACATTACGAAAAGCTGATTTTGCTTTTACTTCTGGTGATATTCATCGCTTCGATGTTCCATGTGTTGAACATCATCAAGCAGACCGGTGAAATCACGGACGATCACCTTCAGATTCCGACGCGTGATCCGGATTATAAGATTCATGCGGTGGACGATCCGATTTTCAATGTGACGGAGCAGATGAAGAAGACCGTTCCGAATTGGGTGAATCCCGGGGCGCGCGTTGCGGCCAATGCGGATCACTATTCGGATTTGGTGCAGGTGTTTGAAATTTCACGCTGTCCGTTTTGCGAGAAGCTGATTCCGCGTTCCTATATGGAGCAGGAAAAAGTTTGTCCGCTTTGCAAAAACGAAAAAGGCGGTGGCGAACCGTTTAAGAAGCCGCGCGGCATCGTTGGTTTTACTCCGATTCCTGCTGCGGTGCTGCAAGCGCATCAGCTGGATCCGAATGATCCCGATGCCCAATACTACGATATTGACGGGGATGGATTTTCCAACGTCTATGAGTACCAGCTCAAGATCGACTTTGCGGACCCCCGCAAGCATCCGCCGCTTTGGCACCGCCTTCAGGTGGTCAATGTCGGCAAGATGGATCTTCCGATCCGTTTGACGAGTGTGAACACGTTGGATAATGACGATCCGAAAATGTGGGAGCTTCAGATTCACAACGGTACATTCAACGACCTGTATATGATCGGGAGCGAGCTGGAGATCGAAGGCGTCCGTTTCCGGATTGAAAGCGCCGAAAGCAAGAAAGATGGCGGAAAAGATATGTCCGTAGTCCATTTGAAAGCGACCGATGGCGATCAGAAAATTTCCATGCAGGCCGGTGTTCCAATCAAATCCATGCACGACAAGGCGATTCTCAAGGATTCTGCGAATCCGAATTGGAAAGGCGTCCTCAGCGTCGGCGACCAGTTCACTATCGGCAACTATCAGACCGGGACGGAGAGCTATCGCGTAAAATCGTTCGATACAAAAGAGAAGACGGTTCTCTTGGAGAATCCCTCAATTTTTGAAGGAGATGCGACCAAGGATGCGACCGGACTGGAGATGCGCGTCACCACATTCGGACAGGTTCATCCCTTGTTGAGTGTAAAGGAACGTAAGTTGCAGGACAATTACGGGATGGACATGGGCGGCCCTCAGCCGGGTCGTCCGCGTCCCAATTACCAGCCGCGTCGCTGACGCGGTGTGGTGTATCGCCCGTTATTTTTGCTTTATTAAAAGAAACAGATGGATCAATTAAACCAAGGTAGACAACAAGCATGGAAATCTCAAACCGAAAGCTGTTTTCGCGGGGCGTGATCGCGATCGGAGTCGCGGTTGCGGTTTCCGGAGTTCCCGGCGAGGCATTCGCTGCGGATCAGCCGGAAACGGCGGCGGTGGTCGCGACTGCCAACAATGACGAAAAGGCGCTGACCGTTCGGGAAATGGAACTTCGCAGCCAGAAGTTTGCGGAGCAAGATGCCCGGATCGACACTGCCCGTAAAATGGAGTTCGAGAACTTCCGCAAGGAATTTCAGGCCGTGATTGCCGAATTGGGAGATCCCGCGTATAATTACGGGACTCTCGGCAAGGAGCGTCGCCGCCTGTTTTTGAGAGAGCTTGAGAAACGTAAGATGGAACAGGGGCGTTCGTTGCTCCACCAGGCGCGGGTTGCCGCGGGGGATGAGTTGTATCCGAATGCGATTCAGCTTGCTTCGGAAGCCAACGAAATCTCCAAGCCGGAGAAGTTGAGCGACGACAAGCAGGGTGATTCTCCGCTGTTGGCGGAAATCGAAACATTCCTTGATTATTGTCGCGCTCGCCAAGCCGCGAAGGAATTCCGTGCCGAAACCAACATCAATGCGGTAAATCCGCAATATCAGAGCAATACGGAAAAAACCGCTCAACTGCTTCGAGAGGCGCGCGTGCTTTACAAAGCCGGGCGTTATGAAGATGCGGTTTCGCGCATTGAAGACATCTATCTGATCGACCCGTATCATCGCGAAGCGATTCAGTTGATGAACAACGTTTACCGGAAAATGTATGCGGCCGGACTTGAGCGTCGTAAGGCGGATATGCAGGGTGTACTTTCCGCTTCCATCTGGCAATGGGTGGAGCCGGTCTTCCCGGTGAGCATTCAGGCTGGTCCGAAGACGACGGAGCGCAAGGATTCGACGGCTCAGGGGACGCTTGCCAAGTTGGAGCGCATTGTTTTTCCGCGTATCGAATTTGAGAATATGAACGTCAGAGCGGTTCTTTCCTACCTGAATGACCGCAGCAAACTTTATGACCCGGACAAAGAAGGTGTGAGCATCATGTTCACCTTCGATAATGTGACCGCGGAAAAACTTGGCACAGTGACGATGAATCTTTCTCGGATTCCGTTGAGCGAAGTTCTCCGTTACGTCTGCAAGGACACTGGGCTGAAATATCGGGTGGACGCCAGTGGCGTAACGGTCGGGCCGAACGTGGATGAGATGCGGACGCAATACTTCCAGGTTCGCGGTGACTTGATTTCGAGCATTTCCGGCGATGACGGCACGGATGCCGGCGCAGAAGGCGGAATGACCGCTCGTCCGCCGGTGGACGGCATGAGCGGCGGTCGCGCCGGAGCGGGCGCTGGCGGCGGCGGTGGAGGTGATGGTGAAGCGTCGAAAACCTTCCTCGATCGTGAAGCGGTGGTGCGTGCGCCTTCCGCAACGGAGCTTGGGCTGATGCGTTATTTTGAAGAGCGCGGCGTTCCGTTTGGCGAAGGCAGTTCGATCACTTACAACAAGCGCGCCGGCAAGTTGAGCGTTCGGAATACGGCGGAAAACCTGCGTCGGTTTGATGAATTGCTCCGTCAGCTTGACGGGATTCAGAACCCGTTGGTGATGGTTGAGATCAAGGGGATCGAAATCAGCGAAAGCAACATGCAGGAACTCGGTTTCGAGTGGGCCATGGACGTCGTGTCCAAAAACATGGATTCGACCGGGCAGAATTTGGCTGGCGGCGCAGATAGCGGCTGGGCGTTCGGGCAGGGTGCGAATCGCATGGCGAATCAGCGCGGCGGAACGGCGAATAATACGCTTTGGGATATCAATACTGCGTTGGTCAACAACCTGAATATTTTCCCGAACATCTTCGGCAAGCAGAGCATTTTCGGTTCGGACGTTCCGTTCAACCTCTATCTCACGGTGAATGCGCTGAGCCAGAACTCCCGCACGGAAACATTGGCGGCTCCGAAGGTTTTGACGACCAGCGGGATCAAGGCTTCGGTGCAGATGGTGAAGAGCTATTGGTTCCCGACCTCTTGGGAAACCTACGAAATTGATGACGACGACAATGGCGTCACCATCAAGATTCCGACGCCGGAGTTCAAGGAATATGACGATATCGGTATCAGTTTCGATGTGACGCCGGTGGTGAACCCCGACAACTACACTATCACGCTGGATGTGAATCCGGTGGTTCGGAACTTCCTCGGCAAAGACGAGTATCCGATCTATGTGGTGGGTGAAATCTCTCGCTTTGTTCCGACCCGCGACCCGCAGGGGGTGTTTACCGGTTATGCGTTGGAGATTTCCGAGGAAACGATGATATTCAACGTGTGGATGCCGATCATTTCCTCACGCCGTCTGAAAGTAAATGTCACGGTATATGACGGTGAAACCATTGTCCTCGGCGGTATGATTGACAGCGCGACCAATAAACGGACGGACAAGTGGCCGATTCTGGGCGACTTGCCGTTTATCGGCCGGTTCTTCCAAACGCAAGCGGAAGACACCACCCGGAACAATCTGCTGTTGTTCGTTACCACTCGTCTGGTGAACAATGACGGGATTCCGATCCGCCGGAACCCGCGGAACGCCACACCGGACTTCCATCGGTAATTATTAACGCCGGAGGCATTAAAATATGTTGAATAAAGAAACTAGATTACTTGGGCTGGCCTTTGCATTAGGCATTGGTTGCCTGTCGAACCTGCCGGCGGCGGATTCTTCGTCGACACCGGAGGTAACTCCTGAAATGCAGACGCTGATGAACCGGACGGTTGTCGGCAAAGAAGCGGTGTCTACGGAAGGCGAAGCGCTATTCCGGGAAGGTTCCTCTCTGCTGTATGCCGGAAAGTTTGAACAGGCTCGCGATGCGTTCATCAAGGCGCAGCGGTTGTTTGAACAGTTCAACTCCGAAGAGTTCCGCGGTCGAGTTCTGCGTTGCCAGCAGATGATCAAGCAGTGTTACATCGGCAAGGCGAAGGAAGCAATGCGCATTGCCGAGGATCGTGCTCAGGCTCGTGACTTTGAAGATGCGATCAAGATTTGCGAAGAAGCAATCAAATACTGCCCGGAAGAGCGTGTGGCGCTGGAAGGGAAAATCACACTTTTCCGCACACGGCAGAACGCTGCGCGTATCCGTGAAGAATCCAGCATCGATCGCCTGCAACCGAATCATGCGCGGGATCTGTACGATATTCAGGTGCTTCTTCAGCAGGGACGGGAATTGCGCGACAAGGGTGAATTCACCAAGGCGTTACGCAAGTTCCAGGAAGTGACGCTGATCGACCCGTACAATCTGGAAGCTGCGCAGAATATGATCGCAGTGAACACCACGATTGGTGAAATCGGCCAGGCGCGCTTCTCTCCGACTCGCATTAAGATGAATCAGGAAGTTGATTGGAAATATGTGATTCCGGTTACGGCCAATTCGGATGGTCTCCCCGGCGACAATTTGTTGATCGATGGCCCTGTTGTTCAGCCGGAGAAGGAAGAAAGCGCACTGCAAAAGAAACTGGACAGCATCATTATTCCGAAGATCGACTTTGAAGATGTGACGGTGGCAAGTGCGGTGAGAAACCTGCGCGACCAGAGTCGTCTGCACGACCCGGAACGCCTTGGCGTCAACATTTTCCTGCGTCAATCGAACAATGCACTGCTGATCGAGCGCTCGCAGAGCGTGGATGGACAGATGGGTGGAATGGGCGGTCAGCCCGGATTTGATATGCCGCCGCAAGACGCCGACATGCAGCCGGCGGTGGAGCGGCGGATCACGATGAGTGCATCGAACCGTTCTTTGATGCAGGTGATTGCCACGCTGTGTAACGAATCCAAGATGCGTTACCGGGTGGAAACTTATGCGGTGGTTCTCGCCCCGGAAGGTGTGGCGATGGACGACATGGAAACCCGGATTTTCCCGGTGGAGCAGTCGGCGCTTTCGTCGATTCCCGGCGGTGGAGAAGATGGAAACGCATTGCGTGATTTCTTTATCATGAACGGCGACGATGTCAATTTCCCGATTGGCTCCAAGATTGTTTACGACACCCGCATCAGCCGCCTGATTGTGACGAACACGGCGGAAAACCTCCGCCGCATCGGCGAAGTGATCAATGAAATGCTCGACCAGCAGGAACCGATGGTTCAGGTCATGCTCAAGTTTATTGAAATTTCGCAGACGAACTTGCGGGAACTTGCGTTCAACTATCAGGTTGCGATCAATGACAGAGATGGTGTCGACCGTTCCGGGCGTACGGTGGTGATGCCGGCGAACTCAAATGAGTTGCTCCGTTACTATCGTGATACCAGCGGCGGTTCGGCAACGGCCCGCAATCCGGTTCAGGAGAGTACTTTCTCGTATATTTGGGAAAATTCCGACGGCACGCGCATCAGTGGTTCGATGTTTGCTCTGAACTGGGCGGACAGTGCCGATGTTCTCGCGTCACCTCGTGTCACCACATTGCCGGAGCAGACGGCTCATATCGAGATGGTGATTGAGCGCTTCTTCCCGGAAGACTGGGAAACGATTGACTTGAAGAGCAGCGACAGCAGCAGCGATGACAGCGTGATGAGTTCGAGTTGGCGTACGGTTCGTGCCGACCCGCAGCCGAACTTTGAATCCGATCCGCGTAAACTCGGTATCGTGTTCGATATCACGCCGCGGGTTGACCGTGAGCGTCGTACCATTACAGCTCCGATTTCGTTCCCGATTCAGACCTTCTCTGGCTGGATGATGTTCGATGCGCGTAGCATTGACAGCGAAGGCGATGATGATGGCGAGTACTTCAAGATGCCGATTTTCGACCGACGCGAAATCAATACAGAAATCACGGTTTATGACGGTGATACGATTGTGCTTGGCGGTGTGACGTCGGATGTGACCGATACGATTCATGACAAGATCCCGGTACTTGGCGACCTGCCGTTGGTTGGACGGTTGTTCCAGTCCCGTTACTCGCATGCCGAGAAGCATAACTTGCTGGTCTTTCTGACTTGTAAGCTGGTCAAGCCGGACGGTACTCCGTTCTTCCCGCAGGAAGAGCGTGAGCGGGGAGTTCCGCATTTCGGACAGAATTACTTCTAATTCTGACGAAGAAGAGAATAAAAAACGGAGCGGAAATAAATCCGCTCCGTTTTTTTATTTGCAGCGCTTCCGGCAGGTGCTGCCGGAAGCGTGTAGGATCAGATGACGCGAATTGCGAGTTCGTAGGAATCGCCTTCCGCCACAGCTGCAGCGCTGGTGACGGGATTGGTGAAATCGGCGAAGATTCCGCCATCCACCACGTAATTGACAGCGCAACGCACGCAGGTGCCTTCAAAGCCATCAGTCACTTGATCGTCACAGGGGCGATTTTTCTCGTAGGTGGAGAGGTAGCGGATCTGGCCGGGGACGAGGTCGAATTCTCGAACCAGCAGGGCGTCTTTCCGAATAATGCCGAGGTAGCCTTTGCGGCATTTGCTGCCGACGACGGCGACGATGCGCGGGGTATCGAGAGAGTCTTTTTCGTAGTCCATTGCCAGTAACGGCAGGGCGATTGCGTCACGGGCGGGGTATCCCATTGCGAGTTTTTCGACAATCGGATCGGTTTGGGAACCGTTGGTGGCCACGGCCCACTCGCCGGTCAGGCGTACGCAATTGTAGGTGATGTAGGGGTTTTTGCGCAAATCGTCTTCAAATCCTTTGCGCGGCATGATTGCCACCTGGTTGTTGCCAAGTACCGCTTCGCGGTTCGGAAAGGAGCGGGAGGAGACGCGATACATCGCGGTCGCCTTGCCGTTTGCCGTCATGCCGATTGCCACAATTCTTCCGAGATACATGATTTCACCTGATTGTTTGATACCGGTTGTCTGTTCGCCGATATTGGTTGAAAAGAGTTCGATCTATAAAATACGGCAGAAGTGGCGGAATTTCAAACAGAAAACGCGAAGACGGTGGGAATTTGCGACGAAGCGAGTTCGGCTCCACGCTTGTACCCGCCACCGGGTGCTACCCGGTCGGGTTCCAAGGGCGAAGCGCCTTGGCCGCCGGAGGCACCCGGTCGCCCCGAAAGCGCTCAACAGCAAAATTGAAAATTTTGCAGGGAGCGACCGCGGTGAGGTTGGCCATGAGGCCAACTCACCCGCTCGCGGCGTAGCCGGAGCCTCTCCTTTCCCTTTTTTCCAGTTCATTATTGTAAAGACAGGCCGGAGAACGAAGGCTCTTCCACAATTCATTGACTGTCAGATAAGGCAGGGCGCGAAGGCGGCTTACGGGGTTCACGATATCTCTTGGGTGGTAGAGCGACAATGTCGTGGGCTTTGTGTGGGAAATGTTTTTTCCCCCACGCCCCTTTATCCTCAGTTTCCGGCGAGCGCATTGTCGTGGGATCGTTCCTCCACTACCACGGCGCTCCCACAGGGGCTTTTCGTTGCGCTGCGCTACGTTCGTCGTCGTCGCTATCGTTTCTTGCAAGGTTCTTGTTGCGCAATAATCTTGTACTTCGCGGCGCATACCGCGCTTAAGGAGAGCAAAGTATAGGGGAGAAGGGAGAAGGGAGAGGGGAGAGGGGAGAAGGGAGAAGGGAGAGGGGAGAGGGGAGAAGGGAGAAGGGAGAGGCTCCGGCTACGCCGCGAGCGGGTGAGTTGGCCTTAGGGCCAACCTCACCGCGGTCGCTCCCTGCAAAATTTTCAATTTTGCTGTTGAGCGCTTTCGGGGCGACCGGATGCCTCCGGCGGCCAACGCTTTCGCCGTTGGATCACGACCAGCCGATAGGCTGGACCACGGCATCTACGATGCCTCGACGGCTGCCGTCCCGGATCAGGCGCCTCTCATGATTTGCTGGAAAAAGTAACGGAATGACTGGCATTTCTTACTCGCCTCTTGTATATTTGAAAGAGAAGAGTATACACCGCATTATGGAGGGTCCATGTTTCAGTCCAGGGATATCATCACCGCGATTGAAATCGGTACATCGAAAATCAACGTATTGGTAGGGGAAGCCGGTCCCGAAGGGCGAGTCAATATTGTCGGCCGTGGTTCCGCGCCTTCCGCCGGTTCGGTGATTAAAGGCGAGATCGAAGATATGGATCTCGCATTCGAGCAGCTGAGCCTCGCAATCGCGGATGCGGAAAGCGCGTCGGAAGGTGTGCTCAATAGTACCCGAGTCGTCGTTATCGCCGTCACCGGTTGCCGGATGGAAGCGTTTCAGGGAATCGGTTCCGTTGTCGTTCGGAACGAACAGCGGCGCGTGACCAACAAGGAACGCCTGGAGGCGCATGAAAATGCCAGGGTGCTCCACTTGGCGACCGGACGAGAAATCATCAACAGCTCGGAATCCTATTTTACCATTGATGAACGACGAATCCGCAATCCGTTGAACCAAACCGCCAGCAAGCTCGACGCTTATGTGCATGTAGTGCACGCCGATGCCGCGCGTCTGGAGAATTTCCGCTCAATTGTCCGTGATTCCGGGTTTGAAGAAGCGGCGCTGGAAGTGGTTTTTTCGCCGCTGGCGGCCGATTTCGGTATCCTCTCCGATGAAGAGCGGGAGCATGGTGTGTTGTTGGTGGATCTCGGCGCCGGGACAACGGAGTTTGTTGTGGAGTACAACGCCGGAGTGCAGGCGTCCGGTGTTCTTCAGGTCGGATTCGAGCATATCTGTAACGATCTCTCGCTGGGGCTGGATCTGCATATTGATGTCTGCCGGAAGCTGTTTGACGAGAAAACGCTCTCCCGCGCCATCCAGGAACGACGGGAATATATGGAGTTTCCCAGCTCTACCGGACGAACCCGCCGGATTCCACTGGCTTCGTTTGAAGCGATCATTGACGCAAGATTGCGAGAGATTTTTGAAATCATTCGCGCCATGGCCGCAGCGCAGGGCGCCCCTACCAGTCTGGATGCGGGTGGAGTGTTGACCGGCGGTGGCGCGCTGTTTGAGCGCACCGCGCCAGTGTTTCGCGAAGTATTCGATATGTCGTGCCGGATCGGCCAGCCATTCGAGGCCGGTGGCGCACTGACCGGGTTGGATACGCCACGTTGCAGCACCATTTGGGGCGCGCTGAAGATTGCAGGGTATTATAATGAGTTGAACGCCGGGCAAACCGGACGGGGAATGGTTGGTAACCTGATCGACGCGGTTGACGGGGTTCTGAATCGAACCCGGCGGGGGTGGCGGAACTTCAAAGGCGTCCTGAAAGGGTAACGCATGAAAGAGCAAAACGAAATTACGGTACTTGGGATCGGCGGCACCGGCTGTCGGATCATTGGTATCTTGAAGGAGAATCCGCAAGCGTCTCCATTGCGTCTTCTGGCGATCGACAGCGACACGACCGGATTGGAACGCTCCGGCTTGCCGGAAGAGTCGCGTCTGCTAGCCGGAGCACGTTGGCGCTCCGGTCGCGGTTGCGGCGGAAGCGTACTTGACGGTCAGCGAGTTTTGGCGCACGAGCGCTCCCGGCTCGAAAAATTGCTGGAAGGCGTTCCGTTTTTGTTGGTTGTAGGCGGTCTGGGCGGAGGAACCGCGTCGGGTGGAATGCCGGTGATTCTTTCTGTGGCACGAAAACTTGAAATCCCGACGCTTTTCATTGTGACGCTTCCTTTTACCCTGGAAGGGCACAGCAAGCGCAAAGTTGCTGAAGACACGGTAAAGGACGAATTGCTCGGATTGGCCGATGCGGTCATTTGCTTGCCGAACGACCTGCTTTTTTCCGTGCTGGATTCGACGACTCCTCTGGCGAGCGCATTCAAGCTGGCCGATCAGGAACTTTCACGGACGGTTTTGGCGTTGACGCTGGTGTTGCTGCACGGCAACCTTCTTGCTGCGGACTTTGCCAATTATGTGACGCTTTTACGTCGTCGGAAAAGTTTTTGCAGCATCGGGGTCGGCGTTGCTTCCACGGAAATCGATGGTGAAAACCGCGGCGAAGCCGCACTGGAACGATTGTTGCATTCTCCATTGCTTGGCGGAGCGGATAAATTTGGTGAAGCGGATGCGATCCTCTTTACTTTGCTCGGGGGCCCGGAGCTTTCACTCGGAGAAACCAAGCAGTTGCTGGAGCTGGCCGGCCGTCAGGCGGGTTCGGAGGCAAAGTTGATTGTCGGCGCCGCGACCGGAGAAGGGTGGAACGGACGGATCATGCTTTCCGCCGTCACGATCAAGTTTGACGCCGAGAGCGAAGCGGATGAATTGTTGCGTACCAGCGCGGAAAGAACACCGAAGCGCCGCCGTCAGGCTGCGTCCGCCGCGCCGGAGCATGCGGCCGACGCGGATCAGCTGGTGTTGCCGTTGGAACCTGTTTCCAAGGGAGTAATGGAGCGCGGAGCACAGGTGCGCTGGGGGAATGATGACCTTGACATTCCGACATTCAAGCGGCGCAATGTATTGATTGATAACGGAAAACGAGGGGGCGAACTGTGAGCGAAGTGGAGCGGGTCCTCAGACGGACGAATTTTAGGCAAGCCGCACTTCTTGCGGTTCCCTGGATTTTGCTTCAGTTCGGTTTTTCTGGCGTTCTGCTGCTTCCCCTGGGGGCGGTCGGCATATGGATTTTTGCCGGTGTGTTGGCGTTGGGAGTTGTTGCTTTGATGTTCTTGTATCTTCGCAGCAGTGCGGAATTGGGCAACCTGATGATTCGGCAGCAGGATGCTGATCTGGAATATTACGGTATTTTTACCTGGTTCCGGCAATGGGGCGACCAGCTTGAACTGGTACGAAAGGATTGTCCGGGATATCTCAATATGCTGCGATTGAATTATGCCGCATTACCGGTGGCCTTGCTCGCGTTCGTTCTGGAATTCTGGATTGCTGCCCTCGGGCTTCTGCTGGTTTGGCTGTTTACGGGAATTTTGGTGCGGGCGGCTATGGCGCGCGGAGTTTGGCGGCAGGATGTTTCGGTTCTTCGCTCGACCGGCTGGCGTTTTTTGTTGCTTTTAATTCTGGCCGTCGGAAGCTGGGGCGCGATGTTGGTGGAGGCATCCCGTTCGGAACGGATGTACAGGGTCGCATTGGAGCAGATGCAAGAAAACGGCGTTGCGCTTTCCGTCACAGAGCTTCAGAAGCGCTACCATTGGGATGGGGCGAACGGCGCTCTTTCGGTGAAGGCCTTGGAAGAAGTTCCGGAAATCCCCAAAACAATTCAGCGTATCGCCAATGCGCGAAGGGTGGAGAACGCTTCTGCCGAGCATTATACCGAATTGGAGGAGTATGCGTTTGCCCATGTTGATTTTTTGCAGAGAATTACAGACATCGGTCGGGTTCCGACAGCTCGATTAGGGTATGAGTTTGAAAAAGGGCGCGACGGTGCCGGCGGATTGCGTGAGCTCATCAAGCGCTACCGGCAACTTGCCCGATGGGAATCGGTTCGCATGATTGCTTCGGCGGTGACCGGGAACGAACGGCAGTTCATCGAAGGCTACCTGGTACTGGGAAATCTGCGCCGTCAATTGAATCAGGAGCCGACGTTGGGGCTGTTGCTGACTGCACAGTCGCCGGAACGGACCCGCCTTCGGTTGCTGGAGCGCTACGTCAATGAATTTGGCATCTATGCGGAACAGAATCGCGAGATGTTGGCGCGTGAGCTGACGCTGACGGAGCGGGAACTCCGGGAAGCGGCGTCCGCCGCGTTGCGCGGGGAAGTTTCGCTGACTGTTTTTACGGATTTCCAATTACCTGGCCGGATTGCGCCGGATGTTGGGTTTCGTCGGTTGTTCCCCGCCTTGACGGCGAACGATTACCGGTGGAGGGCGGCCTGCCTGGAAGGAATGGGGCACTACCTTGCGGCAGTGGACGGGCGCTTGCTGCCGTCGGAAGCCGCTGCGCGCATCGCGTCGGCGGGGATGTCGAACGATTTGATCTTATCGGATTGGGCCGGAGGAATACAGCGGCATTGTGGGTTGTTGCGGAGCGTTCGCGCAGCCCGGATTGGCCTGGCGGTGAACCGCTATGAGCGGGCGCGGGGCATGTTTCCGGAAATGTTGTCGCAGCTTCCCGGCCTTGCGGCAGAGGATTTGGTGGATCCGGAAACCGGGGCGCCGATGCGATACAGTGCCTCCGGGTTTCAGGTGAAGGTGACGGATGTTGTCACCGGAGAACGATATGAACGTGAATTCACTGGCGTGGAGATCGGAGATTCTGCCGGATTTCGCCTTTACCGGTAGTTGCGAGAGTGTGAAATCCGGTGAGTTTTCCCCGCGGAGGTGGATTTTTTTTTAAAAAAGTGAGTTTTCAGTTTGCAAATGCGGTCAAGTGGAATATATTAGAAAATGTGACCAGCGCAAACAATATGATTGTGTCGGTTGCAGAAGTTGATTGTGCTCGGGTGGCGGAATTGGCAGACGCGTATGGTTGAGGTCCATATGGATTACATCCTTGGGGGTTCAAGTCCCCCCTCGAGTACCACTTTGGTTATAGATTTTGATCGACTCCGAGAGCGGAGAATAAGCCGGCGTGGGGAAAGACATGCCGGTCTCTTTGTCGGAAGCGGTCAGATTTTTAAATAGGGTGATGCCCACATAGCTCAGTTGGTAGAGCACATCCTTGGTAAGGATGAGGTCAGCGGTTCGAGTCCGCTTGTGGGCTCCATTTTGTGCTTTAAGAATGATGAAAATCTCAGTGGAGAAAACTCTAAACCTTTCAGGAGGGAAAAATGGCTAAGGAAAAATTCGAAAGAACCAAGCCTCACGTCAACATCGGAACCATCGGTCACGTCGACCACGGCAAGACCACTCTCACCGCCGCCATCACCATGGTGCTGACCAACAAATTTGGTGGTCATGCCATGAAGTATGATGAAATCGACAACGCGCCGGAAGAAAAAGAGCGCGGCATCACCATCAACACTTCCCACGTGGAATATCAGAGCGATAAGCGTCACTATGCGCACGTCGACTGCCCGGGACACGCTGACTATGTGAAGAACATGATCACCGGTGCCGCTCAGATGGACGGAGCGATTCTCGTGATCGCGGCGACTGACGGCCCGATGGCTCAGACCCGTGAGCACGTTCTGCTCGCTCGTCAGGTCGGCGTTCCGGCGATCGTTGTTTTCATGAACAAGGTCGACCAGCTCGATGACCCGGAACTTCTCGAACTCGTCGAGATGGAAATCCGCGAACTGCTCTCCAGCTACGACTTCCCCGGCGACGACACCCCGGTGATCAAGGGTTCCGCTCTGAAGGCGGTCGAAGCGAATGGCGACCCCGCCAATCCGGCCTGCGCCTGCATCCTCGAACTGATGGACGCGGTCGACAGCTTCATTCCGGAGCCGGTGCGTGATGTTGACCAGCCGTTCCTGATGCCGGTTGAAGACGTGTTCTCGATCGAAGGTCGCGGAACCGTGGTTACCGGTCGTATCGAGCGCGGAATTGTCAAGCTCAATGATGAAATCGAAATCATCGGTATCCGTCCGACCGTCAAGACGACCGTCACCGGTATCGAAATGTTCCGTAAGCTGCTCGATCAGGGTCAGGCCGGCGATAACGTTGGTTGCTTGCTCCGCGGCACGAAGAAAGAAGACGTCGAGCGTGGCCAGGTTTTGGCCAAGCCGGGCAGCGTGAATCCGCACACCAAGTTCCAGGGCGAGATCTATGTTCTCTCCAAGGAAGAAGGTGGTCGTCACACTCCGTTCTTCAATAATTATCGCCCGCAGTTCTACTTCCGTACGACTGACGTGACCGGCTCCATCACCCTCAAAGAAGGTGTGGAAATGGTTATGCCCGGCGACAACACCACCATCAATGTCGAGCTGATCTGCCCGATCGCGATGGAAAAGGGTCTGCGTTTCGCGATCCGTGAAGGCGGCCGTACGGTTGCTTCCGGTCGAGTCACCGAGATCGAGAAGTAAGTTCTCCCGGATTGAATTCCCCCGGGCCGCCGGAATTTGCGGCGGCTCGGGAATTTCTTGTAAAACAGATGAGTGAAAATTATGCGTGAATTGGTAATTCTGGAATGCACCGAGTGCAAGCGTCGTAACTATACGACGATGAAGGAAAAGCGCAATACGCCCGGACGTCTTGAAAAGAAGAAATTCTGCAAGTTCGAGCGTAAGCATACGATGCACAAAGAGACCCGCTAAGGGAAGTTCTTTTACAGTCAGGAGAGTAGCTCAGTTGGCTAGAGCAGCGGTCTCCAAAACCGCAGGTCGTGAGTTCGAGCCTCACCTCTCCTGCCATTTTGTGAAACAGTCAAGAACCAGAATAAGGTAGAGTGATGAAAGACGGCAAAAAGCGTACTGGTGTGGCCGCCGGGTTTGATTCGGTGACGGGGAAGATCCGCCGCTTTATCTCTGATACGATGGCTGAATTGCGCCGTTGCACCTGGCCGACGCGTCAGCAACTCTTTGAATCAACCATTCTGGTTGTCATCAACATCGCGATTTTGGCGGTATTTGTGGCTGGCATCGATTGGGTTGCCTCCGGAGTGATCCGCCTGATTACGGTCGGAAAGTTTTAGAAAGAGAGTAAGAATGAACGATTCAGTTGATACCGGGCGCGAACAACGCGGCCAATGGTTTGTGATTCATACTCTTTCGGGACACGAGAACAAGGTTCGCGATACGATTCTGCGCCAGCTTCAGGGCGGCGATCAGGTTCCTGTCTACGAAGCGTTTATTCCGACGGAGAAGGTGACCGAAGTTCGTCAAGGGAAAAAGACGACGACGACCCGGAAATTGTTTCCCGGTTACATCTGGGTCCGCATGGACCTTTACGATGATTTGGGTATGATTGACGAAAAGGCGTGGTATTTTGTTCGCAGCGTTCAGGGGGTTCTTGGTTTCCTCGGCGGACTGAATAAACCGACGCCGCTTCCGGATGCGGAGGTGGAGGAACTTCTTCGCCCGGCGCAGTCTGGCGAGATTCCGGCTGCTCGGCCGAAGGTTGAATTTGAGATCGGTGAAGTTGTGCGCATCAAAGACGGTGCGTTTGAGAATTTTGAAGGAGCGATTCAGGAGATTGATAACGAGCGCGGCAAATTGAAGCTGATGGTCTCGATTTTTGGTCGTTCCACTCCCGTTGAATTGGAGTTCTGGCAGGTCGAGCGTACCGTTTGACGGCAGCTCGAGGCTTTTGTAACATGTCGTAAGATTCATTGGTGGCAGGATACCTGCCGGTCCAGACCACCTTTGGAATCAAAAAAGGAAAAGTAATCATGGCAAAGAAGATTACAGGCTTGATCCGGTTGCAGATCCCGGCCGGCGCCGCGACTCCGGCGCCGCCGATCGGCCCCGCCCTCGGGCAGGCCGGCTGTAACATCATGGAGTTCTGTAAGCAGTTCAATGCCGCCACTCAATCTCAGAGCGGAATGGTTATTCCTGTCGTGATCACGGTCTATCAGGACCGGTCGTTCACATTCATCTGCAAGTCGCCCCCGGCGGCCGTCCTCGTAAAGAAGGCGGCGGGAGTGGCTTCCGCGGCGAAGAAACCGGGCTTTGAAACAGCCGGCAAAATCACGCGCACGCAGATTCGTGAGATCGTTCAGATCAAGAAGGATGACATTAACGCCCGCAACGAGGAAGCGGCGATGCGCATCATCGAAGGAACTGCGCGGAGCATGGGAATTGAGGTGGTCGATGCGTAGAAGTAAGCTTTACAGAAAACAGGTGGAAGTTGAGGGATTCGATCCGCAGCAGCGTTATGCTGTTGAAGAAGCGATTGTGCTCCTCAAAAAATTCCCGGGTGTGAAGTTCGACCAGACCGCCGAAGTGGCGTTCAAGCTGGGCGTCGATCCCCGTAAGTCGGACCAGACGGTTCGTGGAGCGGTTGCGCTTCCGGCCGGAACCGGTAAGAGCATCCGCGTCGCGGTTGTTGCTGACGGTGCCGCTGGAACAGAAGCGAAAGAAGCCGGTGCGGATGTTGTCGGTTTCGATGACGTGGTGGAGAAGATCAAGGGTGGCTGGCAGGATTTCGATATCCTGATTGCGACGCCGGATGCAATGCGTCTGGTTCGTCCTCTCGGCCGTCAGCTCGGTCCCCGCGGACTCATGCCGAACCCGAAGACCGGAACGGTCACAGAGCAGGTTGGCGACGCGGTTCGCCAAGCGAAAGCCGGCCGTGCCGAGTTTCGCGCCGACCGTGGCGCTTGCGTTCACGTGCCGTTCGGCAAAATGTCCTTTGACAATGTGGCGCTCAAGAGCAACCTCGACGCGATCGTCGATGCGCTTCTGAAAGCGAAACCGCAGACGGCGAAGGGCGCTTATATCCTTTCCTGCACGATCACCGCGACGATGACGCCCGGTGTCAAGATCAACACAAAGGATCTCGGGGGGAAAGTGGAATGAGAAGCGAAAAGCAATTTCTGGTCAAAGAGATCAGTGAGAAAATCGGATCTTCCGATTACGTCTACTTCATCTCGTTTGCCGGACTCAAGGTCAAAGAGTTGGAAGAATTGCGCGCGCAGCTTGATGGTCAAGCCGCCAGCTGCCACATTCTGAAGAACACTCTGATCAAGAAGGCCTGCGAACTTCTGAACATCGACGGTGTCGAAAATATCGGTCTGACCGACGGTACCGCGATGGTTTTCGGCAATGGCGATTGCAGTGCAGTTGCCAAACTGCTGGTGGAATTCGGCAAGAAGAACAATAAGCTGGCGGCCAAGGGCGGCTTTATGGAAGGCGAAGTGCTTTCCGCGGTTCAGGTCGGCAGTTTGGCTGATCTGCCCTCGAAGCCGGTGCTTCAGGCAATGCTTCTCGGCGTCCTGCAGGCTCCGTCCCGGAACCTGGTCACCGTTCTCAATGCCAAAGCGGCGAGCATCCTGAATGTGCTCAATGCCTACAAAGACAAAGTAGAAAATAAGTAAGCCAAACACAATCATGGAGGCATTTAACATGTCGGAAGAAAACAAGATGGAAGAGTTCGTCTCGTATGTCGAGAATATGA
This sequence comes from Victivallis vadensis, assembly GCA_040393525.1. Taxonomy (GTDB): domain Bacteria; phylum Verrucomicrobiota; class Lentisphaeria; order Victivallales; family Victivallaceae; genus Victivallis; species Victivallis vadensis_A. The sequence continues at coordinate 37,956 of JBEBTY010000007.1, forward strand.
CTGTTCTGGAACTGTCCAAGCTGGTCAAGACTCTGGAAGATCGCCTCGGCGTCAGCGCGGCGGCTCCGGTCGCGGTTGCGGCTGCGGCCCCGGCTGCTGCGGCTGCCGCGGAAGAAGAAAAGACCGAATTTGACGTGATCCTCGCCAGCTTTGATGCTGCGAAGAAGATCAGCGTGATCAAGGTCGTTCGCGAACTCACCGGCCTCGGCCTCAAGGAAGCCAAGGATCTGGTCGAAGCCGCTCCGAAGGCTCTCAAAGAAGGCATTGCCAAGGACGAAGCGAACAAGGTCAAGGCTCAGCTCGAAGAAGCCGGCGCCAAGGTCGAAGTCAAGTAACTTCGATGATTTTGTACGGCGGAGACGAAATTTTCGTCTCCTGCCGTTTTTCCGTCTTCGGATCCCAGGGATCCGCCCCCTCGGCGCAAGTGCTTTGATGTGGTCTTTTATTGGACGCTGCGCCAGATGACTCGGAACGATGGTTTTTTCGGTTCGTGTCTTCCTGAATTTCAGAAAAAAATCGAATGATCCGAACTGGCGATATGGAGTTTTATCGGCAGGTCGGTTTCTTTGCGTTACAGTGACAATGTTTTCAGACGGTTTCCGCCGAAAACCGGCGCCGGACAGATGATTCCGGAGGGCCGCTGAAAATTTTCTAGAATATTTTGTAATACTAACATAATCAAACAGGCAGGGTATGGCAAAACGAATCAATTATGGGAAACTCCAGGATATTCTGGATGTTCCGGATCTGATCGGCCTCCAGGTCGACTCCTACCGCGATTTTTTGCAACGTGATATTGCGACAAGCGAGCGTGGGAATCAAGGACTGCAGGAAGTTTTTAATGAGATTTTCCCGATCGAGAGCTTTGATAAGCAGATGTCGCTTGAATTCGTATCTTACGAAATCGGCAACGCCAGCGAACTCAAAGGCGACGTGGTGGATTGCATCAAAGACGGTAAGATTTTTGATGCACCGCTCTATGTCGATTTCCTCCTGAAGATTAATGGCACCGAGGTGCCGGAGCGCGTCTATATGGGTGATATCCCGATCATGACCGATCAGGGGACATTCATCATCAACGGCGCCGAGCGTGTGATCATCAGCCAGCTTCACCGTTCTCCGGGAATCTGCTTTGAGAAGACCCGTCACTCTTCGGGGCGTACGCTTTATTCCTACCGGATTATTCCTGACCGCGGTTCGTGGATGGATGTACAGTTCGACATCAACGACTTTATTTACATTTACCTTGATCGTCGTCGTCGCCGCCGGAAGTTCTACATCACGACCTTCCTCCGGGCGATCGGATACCCGACCAACCGTGACATTCTGGCGGAGTGCTATGAAGTCAAGAAACACACGGTTTCGCAGCTGCTGAAGATGAAGGATCTCTCCGGTTATTATACCATCGACGACATCACTGCCGCCGATGACGATATCGTGGTGATCGATGAGCTGGTGCAGTTGACCGAGAGCCACCTCAAGCAACTGGTTGACGCCGGGATCAAGGATCTCGAACTTGCCTATGTCGCCGACGGTGATAACTATCTGATCGGTTGCATGCGCAAGGATCAGGTTCGCAACGAAGAAGACGCGTTGAAGGAGATTTATCGACGCATGCGTCCGGGCGACCCGACCAACATCAGCAACGCTAAGTTGCTGATCAAGCGTCTCTTTTTCGACAATCGCCGTTATGATCTCGGTGCGGTGGGGCGCTACAAACTCAATGAGCGCCTTCAGCAGGACATTCCGCTTACCCAGCGCGTCCTTGATCCGAAGGACCTGATGGCGGCGACCAAAATGTTGATTAAGCTGCGTCACGCCGGCGGTCAGGTCGATGACATCGACCATCTCGGTGCGCGCCGTGTCCGTACCGTGGGCGAATTGCTGCAGAATCAGTGCCGCGCCGGATTGCTCCGTACCGAGCGTCTGATTCGTGAGCGCATGACGTTCGACGAACAGAATGTGACCCCGTCCAAACTGGTCAATCCGAAGGCGTTTGCCGGAGTGATCCGTGACTTCTTTGCGCGCAGCCAGCTGTCGCAGTTCATGGATCAGACCAACCCGTTGAGCGAATTGACCAACAAGCGTCGTCTCTCCGCGTTGGGACCGGGTGGTCTGTCACGCGATCGCGCCGGGTTTGAGGTTCGCGACGTTCATCCGAGCCATTATGGACGTATCTGTCCGATTGAAACGCCGGAAGGTCCGAATATCGGTCTGATTTCCTCGATGTCGCTTTATGCGGTGATCGACGAGTACGGATTCCTGGAGACGCCCTACCGCAAGGTGGTTGACGGCCAGGTCACCGACCAGATCGACTATTTGACCGCCGACAAGGAAGAGCAGTTTGTGATTGCGCAGGCCAACGCGATGCTGGACGAAAACAACCGTTTCGCCCGCCCGATGGTCATGAGCCGTTACAAGGGTGAGAACGAGGAGCATCCGCGTGATGAGGTTCATTACATGGACGTTTCGCCGAAGCAGCTGGTCAGTGCCGCTGCCGGTATCATCCCGTTCCTCGAACACGACGACGCGAACCGCGCGCTGATGGGATCGAACATGCAACGTCAGGCGGTTCCGCTGTTGATGCCGGATTCGCCGCTGGTCGGTACCGGTCTGGAATCCCGCATTGCCCGCGACTCTCGTGCGGTAGTGGTGGCGAAGGCCGACGGTATTGTTGCCGAAGTGGTCAACGATCATATCGTCGTTACGCCGGACGGCAAGCTGCCCGCGGCGGATGCGGCGAAGGATTCCTATCAGTATTATCGCTTGTACAAATATCTGCGCAGCAATGCCGGAACCTGCGTCAACCAGCGTCCGGTCTGCCGTCATGGCCAGATCGTCAAGAAGGGCGACGTGATCGCCGACGGCGCTGCGACGCAGGATGGAGAGCTCGCGCTCGGTCGCAACGTACTGGTGGCTTATATGCCGTGGTGCGGATATAACTTTGAGGATGCGATCATCGTTTCGGAACGTCTGGTCAAAGAAGATGTCTACACCAGTGTTCACGTCGAGGAGTTTGAAATCACCAGCCGCGAAACGAAACTCGGGCCGGAAGAGATCACCCGCGACATTCCGAACGTCAGCGAAGACGCGTTGCGCAACCTCGATGGCCGCGGTATTGTCTATGAAGGTGCCGAGGTTGGCCCCAGCGACATTCTGGTCGGCAAAATCACGCCGAAGAGCGAGACCGAGCTGGCGCCGGAAGAGCGTTTGCTCCGTGCCATTTTCGGAGAGAAAGCGGCCGACGTCAAGGATTCGAGCTTGACTGTTTCCAGCGGCAAAGGCGGTATCGTCATGGATATCCGTACCGAGTACGCCAAGGACCCCGCCCGCGCGTCGATGACCCGCACAGAGGCGAAGCGTCAGGAAAAGATGATGAAGAACGATTATCGGGATATTTACAACGGTCTGATCGACGATCTGACCGCCCGGTTGTCGGACGTGATGCTCGGTGTGAAGCTGCCGTATCCGATCTTCGATATGTCGCCGTCGCGCGAAAACGCGGTTCTGATCAGCTCCAACCGCAAGGTGACCAAGAGCTCGATTCAGAAACTGGCGGCGCATTACGACTGCTGGGGCATGGAAGATTGCGAACTCAAGAAAACCATCGCCGGGATTATCGAAACTTTCGTTCCGCAGTTTGAAGAGAACGAAGAGCGTCGTCGTCGTCTTGGGGACAATATGGAGTTTGCCGACACCGAGTCCGGTATCGTCAAGCGCGTCAAGGTCTACGTCGGCTGCAAGCGCAAGTTGCAGGTTGGCGACAAGATGGCCGGCCGTCACGGTAACAAGGGTATCGTTTCCCGGATTGTTCCGGTGGAGGATATGCCGTTTCTGGAAGATGGCACTCCGGTCGACATCATTCTGAACCCGCTCGGCGTACCGAGCCGTATGAACATCGGCCAGGTGTTGGAAACTCACCTGGGTTGGGCCTCGAAGATGCTTGGCATCAAGGTGGCCTCTCCGGTGTTCGACGGTATTCGCGAAGACAAGATCATCGAATTGATGAAGGAAGGCAACGACGCCTTCACCGCGAAGGAAGGGCATGACTATCACTGGGGTTATCGTCTGGATGAAAACGACGAGTGGGTTTACGATGGAAAAGCCGACGTTTACGACGGCCGTACCGGCGATAAATTCGACCAGCGCGTGACGGTCGGTCATGTGTATATGCTGAAGCTCGACCATCTCGTGGCGAACAAGATTCACGCCCGTGCAGTCGGCCCGTACTCGCTGGTGACCCAGCAGCCGCTCGGCGGTAAGGCGCAGCACGGCGGTCAGCGTTTCGGGGAAATGGAAGTGTGGGCGCTCGAAGCCTATGGCGCGGCGCACAACCTCCAGGAAATGCTGACGGTGAAGTCGGACGACGTCGCCGGACGCGCCCGGATCTACGAGTCGATTGTGAAGGGCCAGAATATTCTGGAAGCCGGTCGGCCGGAATCCTTCAACGTGTTGTTGAAGGAAATGCAGAGCCTCGGGCTCGACATCCGTACCGTCAAGAGAACGGGCGAACATTAATTCGAGGAGGAATTTACCTTGATTGACAATACTTATGCTTACCGGGATTTACTGGGCAAAAGCTCGGCATCTTCGTTCGGTGCGGTTTCGATTAATGTGGCGTCGCCGGAAGTGATCCGTTCGTGGTCCTTCGGTGAAGTCAAAAACCCGGAAACCATCAACTATCGTAGCTTCAAGCCCGAGAAGGGCGGTCTGTTCTGCGAGCGTATTTTCGGTCCGACTCGCGACTGGGAATGTAATTGCGGTAAATACAAACGCGTGAAGCACAAAGGCATCGTCTGCGACCGCTGCGGTGTTGAAGTCACACAGGCCAAGGTGCGCCGTGAGCGCATGGGGCACATTGAGCTGGCGGTGCCGGTTTCGCACATTTGGTTCTTCAAATGTATGCCGAGCCGGATCGGTCTTGTCCTTGATATGACCGCCAAGTCGCTTGAGCATGTGATCTATTACGAAGAGTATGTGGTGACCGATCCGGGCGACACTCCGCTCAAGGTTGGTCAGACCATGAACGAAATCGAATACCGCCAGGCGGTGGAAGATTACGGCGATGCTTTCATGGCCGATATGGGCGCGCCGGCGATCAAGACGCTGTTGGAGCGTGTCGATCTGCCGATGCTCAAAGCGGAGCTGGAAGTCAGCCTCGAAGGAACCCGCAATAAAGCGATCCGCAAGAAGCTGGCCAAGCGCCTGCGTCTGGTGGAAGGCTTCATGAACAGCAACTCGCGTCCGGAATGGATGATTTTGACGGTGCTGCCGGTGATTCCGCCGGATCTGCGTCCGTTGGTTCCGCTGGAAGGCGGACGTTTTGCGACGAGTGACCTCAACGACCTCTATCGTCGTGTGATCAACCGTAACAATCGCTTGAAAAACCTGCTTCAACTGCGCACGCCGGAAGTCATTATCCGGAACGAAAAACGTATGTTGCAGGAAGCGGTCGACTCCTTGATGGACAATGGCCGTCACGGTCGTGCCGTCACCGGCGCCGGTAATCGTGCGCTTAAGAGCCTTTCGGATATGCTCAAAGGCAAGCAGGGTCGTTTCCGCCAGAACTTGCTCGGTAAGCGTGTTGACTACTCCGGCCGTTCGGTCATCGTGGTCGGCCCCGAGTTGAAGATTCATCAGTGCGGTCTGCCGAAGAAAATGGCGATGATCCTGTTTGAACCGTTTATCATCCGGCACCTGAAGGGTCGCGGCTACGCTCATACCGTGCGTGGCGCCAAAAAGATGATCGAACGCGGTGAACCGGAAGTCTGGGACATTCTCGAAGAAGTGACCATCGGTCACCCGGTGATGCTTAACCGCGCGCCGACGTTGCACCGTCTGTCGATTCAGGCGTTCGACCCGGTTTTGATCGAAGGTTCGGCGATTCGTCTGCATCCGTTGGTCTGTACCGCGTACAACGCGGACTTCGACGGAGACCAGATGGCCGTGCACGTTCCGCTGTCGAACGAGGCGCAGATGGAGACGAAGCTGTTGATGCTCGCTCCGAACAACATCTTCTCGCCGGCGAACGGCAAGCCGATTGTCTCTCCGACGCAGGATATCACGCTCGGCAGCTATTATCTGACCTGCGAACCGCGCAGCAAGGAGAAGGCGAAACTGTACCGCGACGTGTTCGAGGTGTTCTATGCGTTCCAGACCGACGTGGTCAAAATCCACGACGCGGTTCGCATTCCGAACCCCGACTTCGGTCGCGACACGATCTACGGCGACAAGGAGAGCAAGTTCCTCCTGACGACGCCGGGCCGTTGCTTGTTCCACGAAATCTGGGACGAACGCCTCGGCTTCTTCAACCAGATTGCGAAGAAGAAAGATCTGGGTCGCCTGATCAGCGATTCGTATAATATTTCCGGTCACGATGCGACGATTCGCCTGCTGGACGACCTGAAGGATCTCGGTTACCGTCACGCGACGCTGGCCGGTCTCTCGATTTCTATTGCGGACCTTCAGGTTCCGGAGAAGAAGGAAGAGATCATTGAAGCCGCCCGTGAACAGATCAGCAACGTTCTTGAGCAGTACAACGGCGGTCTTCTGACCGAAGGCGAGCGACACAATAAGGTCATTGACATCTGGACGCAGGCGTCCAACGCGGTGGCGGTTGAATTGTTCTCGCGTTTGGAAGCGGCCTCGCGTCGCGGCGAGATCAACCCAGTGTATGCGATGCTTGACTCCGGCGCCCGCGGCAGCCGCGATCAGATCCGTCAGTTGGCGGGTATGCGCGGTCTGATGGCGAAACCGTCCGGCGACATCATCGAGCGTCCGATTATCTCGAACTTCCGTGAAGGTCTGTCGGTGTTGGAATACTTCATTTCGACGCACGGCGCCCGTAAGGGTCTGGCCGACACCGCGCTGAAAACGGCGGACTCGGGTTATATGACCCGCCGTCTGGTCGACGTGGCGCAGGATATCATCTGCCGCGAGCAGGATTGCGGAACCTCCAAGGGGATCTGGACGAGTGCGATTATCGAAGGCGACGAAACCATTCTTCCGCTGTGCGACCGTATTCTCGGCCGCTTCAGTGCGCAGGATGTTCGCGACCCCGCCTATGCGGATGGCCGTCTGATCGTCCGTGCCGGCGAGGAATTCACGCCGGAAGTGGTGGAATTGATCGAGAAACGCGGCATCCAGCGCGTGCTGATTCGTTCGACGCTGACCTGCCAGACGCTGCGCGGCGTCTGCGTGAAGTGCTATGGACGGAACCTCGCCAGCGACCGACAGGCGAAAGAAGGGGATGCTCTCGGCATCATCGCCGCCCAGTCGATCGGTGAACCGGGTACGCAGTTGACGATGCGTACGTTCCATATCGGAGGTACCGCGTCGAGTGCTTATAAGCAGCCGGTGATCTCGTCGCGTCATGACGGCGTCATCAAGCTGTTCAATGTCCGTACGATCAAGAATCAGAAGGGCAAGACCACGGTGGTCAACAAGAACGGTCATGTGATCGTCTATGATCCGAACGTTGCGAAGGCGGCCGAAAAGGCGGCTCGCGAACGTGCGCAGTTCGAGGCGGAAGCGCTTGGTACCGTCTATAATAAAGATTACGACTTCTGGGGCGATGCGCTTCGCGAAGCCGAACTTGACCGTTACGAGCTCGAAGCCGGTTCGGTACTTGAAAAGGGCGACGGCGAAAGCGTCAAGGCCAACGAAGTCTTCGTGCAGTGGGAAGCGAACCACGTTCCGATCATCATCGAAGAAACCGGTGTGATTGAACTGCATGACCTCGTGGAAGGCGTGACGTTGCAGAAGCAGAAACGCGGCGGCGCCGACCAGGCGACGGTGATGGAACACCGCGAGGACCTGCACCCGCAGATTGTGATCAACAGCCCGGAAGGGCAGTTCCTGGCGAACTATCCGTTGCCTGCCGGAGCGGTGTTGATGACCAAGTCCGGCGCGAAGGTTACTCCGGGTATTGTGGTTGCCCGTGTTCCGCGCCAGTCGGCGAAGAACAAGGACATCACCGGCGGTCTGCCGCGAATCGCGGAGCTTTTTGAAGCGCGCATTCCGAAAGACGTCGCCGAAATCGCCCGTATCGACGGTTATGTCGAGGTGGATAAGATGGTTCGCGGCAAGCGTCAGCTGCTGATTCGCGACCCGGAATCGGGCATGACCGAAGAGTACAACAACATTCCGGCGCACAAGCATCTGACCGTGAGCAAGGGCGACTTTGTCCGCAAGGGACAGAAGCTGACCGAAGGATCGATCGTCCCGCACATGTTGCTGGAGATCTGCGGTGTGCACGAGCTTCAGCGCCATCTGGTTGACGCGATTCAGCTGGTGTACCGTGCTCAGGGTGTGGAAATCAACGATAAACACGTTGAAATCATCATCCGTCAGATGATGCAGAAAGTTCGGATTACCGAGTCCGGTACCACCGACTATCTGCCGGGCGAGCAGCTCGATCGGACGGAGTTCGACCGTGTCAACCGCGAGATGATCGAAAAGGGCGGCAAGCCGGCGGAAGCCGAGCCGATCCTGCTCGGTATCACCAAGGCGGCGTTGGAAACCGAGAGCTTCATCTCTGCGGCGTCGTTCCAGGATACGACCCGTATTCTGACTGAAGCGGCCACGATCGGCAAGGTGGACAACCTGAACGGCTTCAAGGAAAACGTGATCACCGGTCACCTGATTCCGGCTGGAACGGGTACGGAGAAGATGCAGTCGATCCGGCTCAAGTATCTCGGAACGGAGATCGAGCCTGAGCTTCCGACGCAGGAGTCCGAGCGTTCGGTGGAGGAAATTGCCGCCGCGTGGCGTGAATCCGACAGCCGGAGCGACTCCTCGGTTTTCGATGGAGACGAGGAAGAAGAAGCGCTTCCTGATTTCGACGAAGATGCCTTTCCGGAGTTTGGCGACGAGGATCTCGAAGTCGATCTGGAGGAAGACGGGGAATAAGATCGAGCCTTTCATCGCGCCGAAGTGGATTCGGCGCGATGAAAGAAAATTACCAAAAAAACCGGTAAGTAATTTGCAAAACACGGTTTGCGGTATTATTTTATAAGTCTTTGGTATGGACTAAATGAATTTTTATTCGATAGAAATATAAAAAAGCAGGAATTTGTTATGCCGACAATCAACCAGCTGGTGCGTTTTGGACGCGTCGAGAAGGCGAAAAAAAGTAAATCCAAGGCGCTGAGCGCTTGCCCGCAACGCCGTGGCGTCTGTTTGCAAGTCACCACCCGCACCCCGAAGAAACCGAACTCGGCGTTGCGTAAAATTGCCCGTGTTCGTTTGACGAACGGGCAGGAAGTCACCGCTTACGTCGGTGGCGAAGGCCACAACCTTCAGGAGCACTCTGTGGTTCTGGTAAAGGGCGGTCGTGTTCGCGACCTTCCGGGTGTGCGCTATCATATCGTGCGCGGCGCGCTCGACAGCCTTGGCGTGGACAAGCGTCGCCAGAGCCGCTCGAAGTACGGCGCGAAGCGTCCGAAGCCGGGCCAGGAAGAAGCGGCCGGCAAGGGCAAGAAGAAGTAATCGGACAGGGAACTGAAATTCATATAGGGTGCGAAAGAGATGAGAAGACGCAGAGTCGTGAAACGGGAATTGATTCCCGATGTCAAGTACAACAGCGAACTTGTCGCCCGTCTGATCAATACGATCATGACCCGCGGTAAGAAATCGACTGCCCAGCAGATTGTCTATGGCGCGTTTGACCTGATGCAGGCCAAGAAGCCGGAAGCTCAGGCGATCGACGTGTTCCTGCAGGCGCTGGAAAACGTGAAGCCGAAGCTCGAAGTGAAGAGCCGCCGTGTCGGTGGTGCGACTTATCAGGTTCCGATCGAAGTGGACCCGGAGCGTCAGGTCGCTCTGGCCATGCGTTGGATTACCTCTTATTCCCGCGGCCGCAAGGGCAAGTCGATGACCGAGTCGCTCGCCGGCGAACTTCTCGATGCGTTCGAGAACACCGGGGCCTCGATTAAGAAGAAAGAAGACACTTTTAAAATGGCGCAGGCGAACAAGGCGTTCGCTCATTATCGCTGGTAAAGCGCCGGGAATATTGAATTATGATGACCGAGCAAGACAAAAAAGAGTATCACGAGTCCCCGCACCGCCACCATGCGCTCAAGGATTATCGTAACATTGGTATCATGGCCCACATTGACGCGGGCAAGACGACCCTGAGCGAGCGTATCCTGTTCTATTGCGGAGTAAACTACAAAATCGGCGACACTCACGAGGGTACCGCCACCATGGACTGGATGGCGCAGGAGCGCGAACGTGGCATTACGATTACCAGTGCCGCCACGACCTGCTACTGGAAGGATCACCGGATCAACTTGATTGATACTCCGGGACACGTGGACTTCACGGCGGAAGTGGAGCGCTCGCTCCGCGTTCTCGACGGCGCGGTTGCCGTATTTTGCTCGGTCGGAAAAGTTCAGCCCCAGAGCGAAACTGTCTGGCGGCAGGCGCAGAAGTATCATGTTCCGATCGTCGCGCTCGTCAATAAGATGGACCGTACCGGCGCCGATTTTGACGGCGTTGTTCACGACATCCGCACCAAGCTCGGCGCGACTGCGGTTCCGCTGATGCTGCCGATCGGCCGCGAAGCCGATTTCAAGGGTGTGATCGACGTTCTCGAAAATAAGTGCGTCTACTTCAGCGAAGAAGACAACGGCGTCACCATGACGGAAGAAGAGCCGACCGGAGATCTCAAGACTCGCCAAGAGGCCGCTTACCAGCAGATGGTTGAGTGCCTTGCGGAAATCGACGATGAGATCATGGAGATCTATCTCGCCGACGAAATGCCGAATCATGATCAGATCAAAGCCGCGTTGCGTCGTGCCACGCTGGCCGCGAAGATCGTTCCGGTTGCCTGCTGTACCGCGTTTAAGAACAAGGGTGTGCAGAAACTGCTCGACGTTGTGGTTGACTACCTCCCGAACCCGCTCGATATCTGGGATATCAAGGGAACCAATCCGGACACCGGTGAAACTGTCACCCGTCACGTTGGCGACCTCCAGCCGCTTTCGGCGCTGGTCTTCAAAATCATGACCGACCCGTTCGTCGGTAAACTTTATTACTTCCGTGTCTACTCGGGCGTTGTGTCGCAAGGGATGACCGTCTACAATCCGCGTACGAACCGTCGTGATCGCATCGGCCGTCTGTTGCAGATGCACGCGAACCAGCGCGTGGAGCAGCAGGAGATTTTCTCCGGCGACATCGCGGCTGCGGTTGGTCTGAAGAACGTGACCACCGGCGATACGCTCTGTCTTGAAGAGAAGCCGGTTGTGCTTGAATCGATGGCGTTCCCCGAGCCGGTCATCTCGATTGCGGTTGAGCCGAAATCGTCCGGTGACCGCGACAAGCTCTCCAAGGGCTTGATTGCGCTGGCGGAAGAAGACCCGACTTTCCAGGTTCACTCCAACGAAGAAACCGGTCAGACGATTATTTCCGGTATGGGCGAGCTGCACCTTGAAATCATTCTGGACCGTCTGGTTCGCGAATTCAAGGTCGAGGCGAATACCGGAGCTCCGCAGGTTGCATACCGCGAAGCACTGGCGACCGCGGCTCAGTCGGATATGAAGTTCGTTCGCCAGTCCGGCGGCCGTGGCCAGTACGGCCATTGCGTGATCAATCTTACTCCGGGCGAACGCGGTTCCGGCGTTGTGATTGAGAACAAGGTGGTTGGCGGCAACATTCCGAAGGAATACATCAAGCCGATCGAGCAGGGCATCCGCGAAGCAGCGCATGCCGGTGTTCTGGCGGGCTACTCGTTGATCGACTTCAAGGTTGAAATCATCGACGGTTCTTACCATCCGGTAGACTCCTCGGAAATGGCGTTTAAGATTGCCGGTTCGATGGCGTTGAAGGATGCGGCGCGCAAGGGCGGCATCATGTTGCTCGAGCCGATCATGAAGGTCGAGCTGACGACGCCGGATGAAAACATGGGCGACCTGATCGGCGACATTACGAGCCGCCGCGGCGCTATCGTAGAGATCAATGCAGGCGAGAACAGCTTTACCCGTGTCAATGCGAACGTTCCGTTGTCGGAGCTGTTCGGTTATGCCACGGCGATCCGTTCCCTCTCTCGCGGCCGTGCCTCCTATTCGATGGAACCGGCGCATTTTGAAAGAGTTCCGAAACAAGTTCAAGACAAAATTGTGGAGAATAAATAAGTATGGCTACGGGAAAAACCCAACGTATCCGTATCCGGTTGCAGGCTTACGAGCATCGGATTCTGGATCAGTCGGTCAACGAGATTCTTGAAACTGCGAAACGTACCGGTTCTCTTGTGGCGGGTCCGGTTCCGCTTCCGACCCGCATCGAACGTTGGACGGTGAACCGTTCTCCGCACGTCGATAAGAAGTCGATGGAGCAGTTTGAGATTCGCACGCATAAGCGGATGATGGACATTGTTAACCCGACGGCGAAGACGGTTGATGAGTTGAAGAAACTCAATCTCCCCGCCGGCGTGGATATCGCGATTAAGATTGGGGTCTAAAGGTCTGACCTCATAGATACCAAGGTTCCCGACCGATTGGGGGCACGTATCGAATGTTTCTCACGAAAGGAGAAAGTATGAAAGGATTAATCGGTAAAAAGGTCGGAATGACGCAAGTCTACGACGAGAACGGTGTGTTGATCCCGGTGACGGTGATCCAGGCCGGTCCGTGCGTGGTGACTGATGTCAAGACCATGGAGCGCGACGGATACGCAGCGATTCAGCTGGGTTTCGGCGAGCGCAAGGCGAAGAATGTGACCAAGGCCCGCGCCGGGCATCTCGCGAAGGCGGGAATTTCCGGCGACCGGCTCCCGGCGGTGCTGCGCGAAGTTCGCGTTTGCGGAACGGATGAAATTCCGGCTCCGGGTACTGAGCTGAAGGCGGACATCTTCGAGGCGAACGAGTATCTCGACATCGTCGGTACGACGAAAGGTCGTGGCTTCCAGGGCGTTGTGCGTCGGTACCGCTTCGGCGGCGGTCGCGCGAGCCACGGCAGTCTTTGGACTCGTCGTACGGGTTCGATCGGCTGTTGCGAAAAGCCTGGCAACGTTGCCAAGGGCAAGAAAATGCCGGGTCATATGGGCAATGTACCGCGCACGGTTCAGAACCTGAAGATCGTGCGTGTGATGGCGGAAGACAATGTGTTGTTGCTCAAGGGCGCAGTCCCGGGGGCGAACGGCGGCATTTTGTTGATCCGGAGTGCACTCAAAAAGCAGCCGGCCGCGAAGAAGTAAGAGGTATATAACATGTCGAATACTTTGGAAATCCTTGATTGCAACGGAGCCCGGATCGGCGAATACGTCATTCCGGAAGGTGTGATCGAGTTGGAGAAGGGCGAGCAGGCGGTGCATGACACAGTCGTCGCGTATCTCGCAGGACAGCGTGCCGGCACGGCTTGCACGAAAACCCGCGGCGAAGTCCGTGGCGGCGGCGCAAAGCCGTTCCGTCAGAAGGGCACGGGTCGCGCCCGCGCCGGTTCAAACCGCAGCCCCATCTGGGTTGGCGGCGGTACGATTTTTGGACCGCGTCCGCGTTCGTTCGCGAAGAAAGTCAATAAGAAGGTCATTCAGTTGGCGCTCAAGCGTGCGCTGTCGGAACGGATCGTCGAAGGTGATGTGGTGGTGGTGGATCAGCTCCAGCTGCCGGATCACAAGACGAAGAGCGTTGTTGGCATCCTGAAGAACCTGAAGCTTACCGATGCAACGATTATGATGTCGCTCCCCTGCTTGGATGATCAGGCGGCGGTGGTCTGTGCGACTGGCAATTTGCCGAATCTGGTGCTTCGCAAAGCGGATAATGTCAACGTGTATGAACTGCTTCGTTTCGGCAAACTCCTTTTCACGAAGGATGCCCTCGACGCGTTTATCCAGCGTCTGGCGTAAGGGAGGTTTACCATGAGAAGTGCTTTTGATATCATCATCGCACCGGTGGTCACCGAGAAGTGCAATGCACAGGTCGCGACTTCAAAGTATGTGTTCAAGGTGAAAACCGACGCAGAGAAGATCGAGATCGGCCGCGCCATTGAAGAACTCTTCAAGGTCAAGGTCAAATCGGTGAACGTAATGAATTGCCTGGGTAAGATGCGCCGTGCCGGACGCTCCAATAAAGCGGGACGCCGTCCCGATTGGAAGAAAGCGATCGTCACGCTGTCTGAAGGCAGCATTGAGATCATTTAACAGAGGGAGATTAAAATAAATGGCGGTTAAATCATTTAATCCCGTGACTCCCTCCCGGCGTCATATGGCGACGTTGGACTATGCGTCCACGATCACCACGACCACGCCGGAGAAGAGTCTGCTGAAGAGCAAGAAGTCGTCCGGCGGCCGTAACAATATGGGCCGTATCACGACCCGTTTCCGTGGTGGCGGCAATAAGCGTCGTCTTCGCGTGATCGACTTCGTGCGTTCCAAGGAAAACGTTCCGGCGAAGGTTGTTTCGATCGAGTACGATCCCAACCGTTCGGCGAACATCGCGCTGATCAGCTACATGGACGGCGAAAAGTCCTACATCCTGGCTCCGACCGGACTTAAGGTCGGCGACAAGGTGATGAACGGCTCGAAGGCCGATCTGAAACCGGGCAACTGGATGGCGATCAAAGACATTCCGGTTGGTGTCGACATTTGCTGCATTGAAATGCAGCCGGGTCGCGGTGCGAAGATCGCCCGTTCGGCCGGTCAGGTGGCGACGCTGCGCGGTAAAGAAGAAACCTATGCGCAGATCAAGCTGCCGTCGGGTGAAGTCCGCATGATTCATGTGGATTGCCACGCGATGATCGGCCAGATCGGCAACCTCGACCGCATGAAGGTCAAGCTCGGCAAGGCTGGTAAGAAGCGTTATCTCGGCTTCCGTCCGCATGTCCGCGGCGTGGCGATGAACCCGGTCGACCATCCGATGGGCGGCGGTGAAGGCCGCACTTCCGGCGGCGGCCACCCGGTCTCGCCGTGGGGTCAGCTGGCCAAGGGCAAGCGCACCCGCAATAAGAAGAAGACTTCTAAGAACTTCATTGTTGAGCGGAGGAAGAAGTAATGGCCAGATCGGTTAAAAAGGGCCCGTTTGTCGATCAGTATCTGATTGACAAGATTGAAAAGATGGGCAGTCAGAAAGTGGCGATCAAGACCTGGTCGCGTCGCTCGATGATTATTCCGGACTTTGTCGGACACACGTTCAACGTGCACAACGGCAAAAGCTTCATCCCGGTATTCGTGACGGAAAACATGGTTGGACACAAGCTCGGCGAGTTTGCGCTGACCCGTTCCTTCAGGGATCACGGTGTGGTTTCTGGTAAGTAATTGCCTGAATCCAACGAAGAACCCCGCAATCGGTTTTGACCGAGGCGGGGTTTTTCTTTTTGCAATGATATGCCGGAGGAGGGATATCCTGTTTTCGGGGCTTGCACGGCAGGGGGAAATGTGCTATCTTGTATCGTTACCGTAAATCAATTCATCAGGAGAGCGAACCGTGGAAAAATTTGATGTGTGCGTGATTGGCGCCGGTCCCGGCGGATATGTTGCGGCGATCCGGGCTGGACAGTGCGGATTGAAAACAGCGATTGTCGAAAAGGCTTTTCCCGGTGGTACCTGCCTTAATGTGGGATGTATCCCGACCAAAACGCTGATTGCCGGAGCCGAAGTGTTTACCTCGGCAAAGCATGCCGCTGAATTCGGTGTGGAGATCACCGGGGAAGTCAAGGCGGATTGGCCGAAAATGATTTCCCGCAAAGACGAAGTGATCGGCAAACTGCGCAATGGAATTTCCTCGCTGTTGAAATCGGCTGGAGTCACGGTGTTCAGCGGTCGCGGCGAATTTCTCTCCCGCAAGCAGGTGGTGGTGGCCGAAGGGGCTGCCGCCGGGACCGTGATTGAGGCGGATAAATTTATTCTTGCAACGGGGTCCGATCCGTTGGTTCCCGGCTTTATCCCGCAGGGGGAACGCATTCTGACTTCCACGGAATTATTGAGCCTTCCCAAACTGCCGAAAAGTTTGCTGGTGCTGGGCGGTGGCGTGATCGGTTGCGAATTCGCCTGCCTGTTCGCCGAGCTTGGCGTTGAGGTGACGGTGGTGGAAATGTTGCCGCAAATTCTGCCGCAGACCGATGGCGAGTGTGCGAAATTGCTGGCCGGTTCGATGGAGTCGAAAGGAATCCGAATTCTGACCGGCGTTCCGTTGACTGACATCAAGGCGACCGCACGCGGTGTGTCCGGTAAAGTCGGCAAAGAGACGCTCAAGGCTGATTTTCTGTTGGTTTCCATCGGCCGCAAGCCGGTGACCGCAGACTTGAATCTGCCTGCCGCGGGGGTCAAGGTGAATGAGCGCGGTTTTGTTGTTGTCGATGAGAATTTCCGCACCAGTGCGCCGAATGTTTACGCGATTGGCGATGCGGTCGGCAAGGTGATGCTGGCGCATTGGGCGAGCGCCGCCGCCGCAAATGTGGTGAACACGCTGTGCGGAAAGATGGAGAAGTTCACCGGGGATTTGACGCCCGGTTGTATTTTCACTTCTCCTGAAATCGGAACGATCGGCAAGAGTGAAGAGCAGCTCAAGGCGGAAGGCGTCGCCTATCATGTCGGCAAGTTCCCCTTTGCGGCGCTTGGCAAGGCAATGGCGATGGGGCAGACCGAAGGGTTTGTCAAAATTCTTGCCGACGCCAAGAGCGATCAGGTGCTTGGCGTCCATATCATCGGGCCGCACGCGACCGATTTGATTGCCGAAGCCGGCCCGGCTATGCTGTTGGAAATTACGGCGAAAGAGCTTGGTCGCTCGATTCACGCCCATCCGACGCTTGGGGAAGCGATGATGGAGGCGGCGCACGCGGTTCACGGCGAATGTGCCCACATGCCCACCCGTAAGAAGCGGTAGGGGTTGCTTATGGATGATTTGGCGGTAGTGATCGTGGCGGGCGGTTCCGCCCGCCGGTTTGGCGACAACAAGCTGTTGCTGGAGTTGGATGGGCTGCCGCTTTTTCTCCATAGTGTCAAGAATTTTTTGCCGCTTGCCGCACCGGGCTGCCTGGTGGTGGTGCATCCGCAGGATGGCGGTGAGCCGTTCCGGGCGGCTGCGGCACGGTGCCTGCCGGAGGCTCCGATTGTCTGGGCGGCAGGCGGGGCGTTCCGTTGTGCTTCGGTCTGCGCCGGATTGAATGCGATTCCGCTGACGCGAGGCGTGGTGGCGATCCACGATGCGGCCCGCCCGCTTGCTTCTGCGGCATTGCTTGAGGCGTTGGCGGAAGAGGCCCGCCACACCGACGGCGCGATTCCGGGGAAACCGGTGACGGATACCTTGAAGCGAAGCGATGAGTTCGGGTTGGTTGCCGAGACGGTGGAACGCGCCGGACTTTGGCGGGTGGAAACGCCTCAGGTTTTTCAATTGGAGCGATTGCGTGCTGCTTATGCGCGATTTCCGGAGCAGGACTTTACCGATGATGCCGGAGTGATGGCCGCCGCGGGATTTTCCTGCCGGATTCTTCATCATCCGGATGAAAATCTTAAGATCACTTATCCGGGAGATCTGGATGCGCTGGAACGGCGGATTTCGGAGGCGCAACGTTGAGTAAGGCTTACGCCGCTCATCTTGCACTCGGTCGCCGGGGAGAAGATGCGGCCGTCCGCCTTCTGCAGGCCAAGGGGTATCTTATTCTGGCTCGAAATTGGCGCGTACGCGCCGGGGAACTCGATATTGTGGCGCGTGACGGACGCACGCTGGTGTTTGTGGAAGTCAAGACACTGCGTCACGAAGGATTTTACCGGCCCGGCGATAATCTTTCTCCGCGCCAGATGCGCCGGAACTATCGGGCGGCCCTCTACTATTACCGGGTGATCGGTCGTCCTGCGTTGCCGGGTCGTTTTGATCTGATTGAAGTGGTGGCGGGACGGATGACGATTCGCCGGATTCGCCACCGCTACGGATATCTTCCGCCGCTGGAGTCGAGTGAGCAGGAGGAATGATGCAGTTGTTGAAGCACCTACTGTCTTGGGCAAAGACCCTCAATTTATTTCCCTGTCCCGCCTGCCGTTGCGGAAACGGAGCCGGAAAAAACTGTTTTTGCCCGAAATGTGAGCTGGAGATGCACCGGATTGACGATGCAACCCGTTGCCGCACCTGTGCCGGAGAGCTGGACACGGCCTTGGCGGTCTGTTCCAGCTGCCTGAGTGGAGAAGAGGCTCGTCCGTGGATTGGCGCTGCGGCAGTGTATGAATACCGCGATTTGACCCGGCGCCTGATCAGCCGGTTTAAATTTTTCAACCACCCGGAACTGGCGCGTTCGTTCGGGGTTCCGGCGGCGGAACGGATGCGCCGCGAAGATTCCTTTCGGGCGGATGTGGTGGTGCCGATTCCGTTGCATATCAGCCGGTATTATTGGAGATCGTTCAATCAAGCGTCGCTTTTCGGCGGCGTGGTGGCGAAGGAGCTGAATATTCCATTCAGCCACGCGTTGAAACGTACGCGAAGAACCCGCCATCAGGCGAGGTTGAAACGGAAGGAACGTTACGCCAATCCGCAAGGTGTTTTCGCAGTGGTGAAGCCGGAAGCGGTGAAGGGGAAGTGTATTTTGCTGGTGGATGATGTATTCACCACGGGAGCGACATTGGCCTCTGCAACTCGCGCCTTGCTTGCTGCCGGTTCCGGCCCGGTTTTCATTTTGACGGCGGCGCGTACACCCCGCTATTGATTTTTTCGCTTTCCCGCTTGCGAAGCGATGGAAAGCGTGTTATATTTTATATGTCGGGCAATTAGCTCAGTTGGTTAGAGCGTCACGCTTACACCGTGAATGTCGGCGGTTCGAGTCCGTCATTGCCCACCATTTTTTCAAGCTCAAAGCCGCTAAGGTCAAGCAAGTTGCAAGCCGAAGCGACTTTTTGTTTGTCAACGCTGGTCAACGCCATTTCACCCCTGTCCAGCCGGAAATAAACCCAAGATAAACCCAAGATTTCTGAGCTCAACCACACTCACGTACAATCCGTGAATTCACACGCATAAGCCCAAAATTTGGGTTTATGGATGCTTTTATGCTTCCATATGTTGATGAGTCAATTTCCTCGTCTAGGACCGCAAAAATATTTTTCTCAATTTCAGCTCAAAACCCATATTTCATTTAAATTTGCCAAAACTTATCTATATGAAATTAAAAACATATAAAATGAGATAAAATTAGATATAATTGATTATTTTCAACTAGTTATGATAATTATCTTTTGGCAAGATGTGACGATTATTTTAATTAATATCATCAAATGAAAAATCTTGCGTCGTTTCGCGCGATTGTATAGCGTGAGAGCGAAATATTGGGCCGATAGTTTTTGTTCAAATCACAGTCCATTGGATGATGAAGAGCTCTTGCGTTTCCAATGCGGGCGCGTAATCTCTTCGGGCTTGCATTAGTGACATGCGGGACGGCGCCCTGTTCGGGAAAAAATATTTGATCCATAACCGCGATAGTCTGTCCCACCGACGATTCGACGCGATCTTTGAATCCATCAGAATAACCATCAAGCGGCTACTGCTGTTCTGCTCGATGATGGACGTCTGATGCGCGAACTTCATCCGTGCCCTGAAAACGTGATATATTCTCAAAAAACAAACTTAGAATAAGGAAGAATATTAATGAAAGCACAATGCCCACATTGCGGAACGCAATACGAACTTGAAGATTCCATGAATGGCACAAAAGTGGAATGCGAATGCGGCCATAAATGGATTGTAGCTGAAAGGTCTTTTTCAAACTCCCAGTATACTTTTTTGGAGCAAAAACCACAACAGGAAAAAATAGAGACGCCAAATATTGAAACAAAATGCCCATATTGCAATAAAAACATGCAGACACAAAAATCAGCAATCGAAAATAAAACGCATGTAATGTGTATATTTTGCCATGGAAATTTTATTCCTAAGCGCAGTTACAATGCAGTATATGGCTGTATTGCAATATTATTTTTGGGTGCGATTGCCGTGTTCTTTTTATTCATGATTGGCTCTTGTATATATGACGTGAACCGCGATTATGGTAGCGGGGGAAAATATGAACATAATTTATCAGCAAGCCATATTGCTGAAGAAACCATAAAAAGCAAACTCTTGAATCCAAACGGAGCGAGATTTCAGGATTACTCATCTCAAGAAATCAAAAGAATTAATAACAATACTTATGAAGTAACGATGTGGTGTGATGCTACAAACGCATTTGGTGGAACAATCCGAAAAACCTTTACTGTTAAAATAGAAATTTCTGGAAATACCGGTTTTGGCAAGATTATTTCCGAGAGATAGCCCCTTAAGCCTCGGATTTCTCCGAGGCTTTTCACTTCACTCGCCTCGGTTTTCCGTCCGGCTTGATTGAGCTGGTTACCTTGTAATCTCCTGCGAGAATCATGTCGAGCTTTGCGTTGAGATCGGATTCTTGTTCGGGAGTAAGCTCAGTAGGCGCTTCTGATTTTTTCTCACGGTTCTCGGAAATGGTTGTTTTGCCACGAAGATGATTCAATGCTTTCACCACATCGCTACCGTTCAATGCTGCCGCTACTGCCGGCAACAGGCGCTCCAAGGCATCATCCGCACGAACTCGGATGGGCAACGACTGGAGGCGAAAGAACACCGGAGCAGGGAGATTCAAGAGCGTTTCCAGCGTATACCCCGGATACACCACCAGCATTTGAGCCGCGAGGAACTCCAGGTCGGGGCGTTCTTGCAATTCACTCTTTGCGTGTTTTTCAAGTTGTTGCGGATTTTCTCCGAAGAATAGCGTATGTGTCACCGCCAGCAGATCCACATAGCCGAACCGGAGCAGTTCTGGCGCGTGTTCTTCCGGCCAGATTGTTTCGACGATTGCGCGGATTCTGGCGCGGGCGGTGACTTTCCCTTCCGGCGTGGGGTCGTTTTGGGCCGCCTCAGTGATCGCGGCGAAATCATCCCACATCCGGACCGGAAGCATCTTTACGAAAAAAACGGCACCGGAGCGGCTTCTGATTTCCACCGCACCGGCGCCGAGTATTGGAAACATCCGTTTCATCAGCCTTTGTCGCCTGGTTTAAGGTGTTGCTCATGAACGGCTTGTATTCGTGGCATGGGGCGCGAGAAATCTTCGTCGTGCAATGGAGCATGATTTGAACAAATTTTCGACGCTCAATTTATCGCGATCTTGTGTTACAATCGCTCGAAGTAGCACAAGATTTTTTGTTTGGTATTATGAGCTAAAATAATAGCTCGATTTTGCCCAAATATAATATATGTAACCCATTGAATATGATCAATTATATTTGATTTTATCCCATTTCATATTCAGATGATTCAAAACAGATAAGTTTTGGCAATTTTTAACAAAATATAGGTTTTGAGCTAAAAATGCTTCATTGACAATGATAGGATACCAGTTTTAAGTTTGACGGCCTTTGAGAAAAATTTTCTCAATGAATTTCATTGCGGGCAATCAGGGCCATTGCGAGAAAAGCCCGGAAAAATCGGAGAAAATGTCGTCTCATGGAAATAGGATACCAAATTCAGGAGTTCGAGCTCAAATAGTGGTATCCTATTGGTATCCTATCTTGCAAAAGACAGGTGCGGAAAGACGTTGACAGGGCTGGACACGAAAAAACCGTTCGCTTCAGTAAGTCGCTGAAAGTGAACGGTTTTAAGCTTCAAAAATGGTGGAGCTGAGGGGAGTCGAACCCCTGGCCTATACGTTGCGAACGTATCGCTCTAGCCAACTGAGCTACAGCCCCATTCTACCAAGCCCGTTTTATCGGAGTTGATGTTCTATAATATAGTCAATGACCGGAAAAATGCAAGGCGGCGTTTTGAAAAAATCATGGAAAGTTTTGTTTCTTTGCGATTTCTTCAGGCCAGGCTCAATCCAAATCGGCCGCCGCCGGCTTGTAGGCGGTGTTTGAGGCGTTGATGAAGGCGATCTTTTTACTCTTCATCTCGTTCTCCTGTATGGCGGAGGCGTGTCCGTCGGCGAAGAGCATATTGCTCTTCCCGTTGTGCGCCGGGAAAATGACGCCTTCCGCGTCGTTGTCATGTACATGGATGTCCGGCATGTTCTTGTAAACACCGGAAAGAATCTGGGTCCGGTAGGTGCTGTCTGCCAGCATGACGAATTCAGAGGACTTGCGAATCGCTCCTGTATTCCAGAAATAACGTTCCCCGGTCAGCTCCAGCCAGGCACGCTTCTGTTCGGAATCCAGCTGCGGGGCGTTGCCGCTGATCGTGTTGCCGAGCACGCCACCGTAAGCAACCCAGGAGTTGGGAGTTGTGGCGCCGATTCCGTCGCTGATCGGGCAGGCTTCTGTCCGCCCGGTCAGGTAGTTGTAGTTCCACATGACCCGTTGCCAGCGGCTGTTTGAGCCGCCGTATGCCAGATCCCGCATGATCCAGAGCGAATTGAAGTCCCCGGCGTACAATTGGAAGGCCAGCCCGTTCTGCTTCAAATTGTTGAGGCATTTCACCGCCTGGGCCGAGGCGCGGGCGCGGTTGAGTGCCGGGAGCAGCATCGCTGCCAGAATGGCGATGATGGCAATAACAACGAGAAGTTCAATCAGCGTAAATTTTTTCTTCATGACAAAATCTCCTGTTACAAATCGAAGGACATGCTTACTGAACATTATGTTAAAATGGCCCATGATTTGCAAGTCTGGGCTGGAAAAATCTGCGAATTCATGCCGCGAAGCAAGCGGGGTATCTCGCGAACAGATTTAACTTGAGCAAGAGGGTTGCTGATTCGCTTTGCCGGCGACAGGACGGGGCAATCTCAGTTGAGTTCGGATTCCGCCGGGGTGTAGGGAACATCTGGAGGTGTTGAGAAAAGCAATCTTGTTACTTCTTATCTCGTTCTCCTGCATAGTTCCAGCGTGTCCGTTCATCTTCAAGTTGTTGGTGCATTTGATCGTCTGTGTCGAGGTGTGGGCGCGTATTGATTGCGGGGAGCAACATCGTCGCCAAAATAGCGATGACGGTGATGATGATGAGAAATTCAATCAGCGTGAGTGTTTTTTCATGACGGAATCCTTGGTCGTGATTTTTCTCTGTATCCATTTACAATGATAGCAGAATGATCCCCTGTTTTGCAAATTTCAGGAGCATAATTATTTGCAAATCCGGTCTTTGCATCCGAAAAACAGGCTTTCGTCACGGAAAATCCGGTGGCGGACTTGGAAACTCTTCGATTTCATATTATATTATAAGATCATTTTTAACGACTTTATCGGCTTGCACAGTCACGACAATTGGTGGGGTGTGGAGCCGAAGCAACGAAAGGACGCGAATCCTGATGGGTTTGTTCGATAGAGGATATATGCGCGATAATCGCGCTCCCCGGAGTTCCGGCGGCGACGCCGGCGCCAGTGGCATGCGTATGCTTTTTACGTTGATCGGCATCAATGCCGGCATGTTTTTTCTGACGCTTCTATCTCCGGATATTATGCAGAAACTGGTGTTGACTTCGCACGGGATTCGGAGTTTTCAAATTTACCAGTTGGTGACCTCCGGATTTCTGCATGCGGATTTCTGGCATTTTTTCGTCAACATGTGGGGACTTTATATGTTCGGGGGGCTGATTGCGCCGCACATCGGCGGGAAGCGGTTCCTCTGGCTTTATTTGATTGGTGCGATTTCCGGGAATGTGCTGTTTCTGCTCTTTCATTGGAGCAGTCCGGTTGCGTTGCTCGGTGCTTCCGGCGCGGTGTTTGCCGTGCTTGGCGGAGCCGCTATGTTCGAGCCGGAGCGGAGATTTTTTATCTTCCCGCTCCCTATGCCGCTTCGGACGCGCACACTTGCCATTTGTTATATCATTCTTGAGCTTTTGATGCAGTTCAGCGGCCGGATGGACGGCGTTGCGCATCTGGCGCATCTGGGTGGAATCCTGGGGGGATACCTCTTCCTGAAATTTTTGTATCGCAATGCGTTGGTATGGGATCCGTTCCGACGCAAGCCGCAGCGCGGTGGAGCCGCCACCTGGCAGTTCCGCGGCACCCCGGAACCGTCGCCCGGCTCCGATAGCGGCCCGGTCGGGGCGCGGGAGCTGGATGCGTTGTTGGATAAGGTTTCACGTCACGGGATCAACAGCCTTTCCGAGCAGGAACTTGCCCGGTTGCGGCAGGCGCGCGAAGAGATGCGCGGCCCCCGGAGCTCGTAAGCGGAGAAGCGCAATGTTGAAAACGTCTCTGTTCGATTACGACCTTCCGCCAGAGTTGATTGCCCAGCATCCGGCGGAGCGGCGCGACGGCTCCCGCATGTTGGTGCTCGACCGGAAGACGGGAGCGTGCGAAATCCACCCCTTCGGCGATATTGTGGAGTATCTTTCTGCCGGGGATGCGATGATTTATAACGACACCCGCGTCTTGCGCGGCCGGATGTTTGCCCGCAAAAACGGCGATCCCACCGGGGCGCGTTTTGAACTTCTTCTGGTTCAGGCGCTCGATCCGGAGCGAAAACGTTGGAACGCCTTGTTGAAGCCCGGAAAACGGGCGCTTCCCGGTGTGACGGCGCAATTGCTCGATCATGACGGTTCGCTCAATGACAGTGGCGATGGCTTTATCGTGATCGGGCGGGGAGGCGAAGGTAGTTTCGTGATTGAATTCAATACAGCGGATTCCGATCGCCTCCAGAACCGTTACGGGCATATTCCATTGCCGCCTTACATTACCCGCGGCGACGAAAATGCCGATTCCGAACGTTACCAGACGGTTTATGCCGCCCGGGAAGGGGCGGTTGCGGCTCCGACGGCGGGGCTGCATTTTACCGCGCCGATTCTTGCAGCGATTGCGGCAAAGGGAATTCGTGAAAGTGCGGTGACGTTGCATGTCGGTCCCGGAACGTTCAAACCCGTTTCGACGGAGCATGCCGAAGAGCATGAGATGCACAGCGAGGAGTACTTTCTCTCCTCCGAAACTGCGGATGTCATCAACTCCGCCCATGCCGCCGGCCGGCGTGTGCTTGCTGTTGGCACCACTTCGGTGCGGACGTTGGAGAGCTGCGTCGATCCGGAGGGCATGGTCAGAGCCGGTCATGGCGATACGCGAATCTTTCTCTATCCGCCGTACCGGATTCGTTCGGTGGACATGCTGCTGACTAATTTTCATCTGCCGAAAAGTACGTTGCTGATGCTGGTTTCCTGTTTCTGCGACCGGGAGAAGGTACTGGCGGCGTATGAGCTGGCGATCCGGGAGCGGATGCGTTTTTTCAGCTATGGCGACTGCATGTTGCTCAAGTAATCGCTTTTCCAAAAAAAATTCTTGCCGAACCGGGAAAGCGATGCTATCTTAACTCTCCAAAAGGCAAAACAATGCGACAACCTGAAAGAGTCCCGACTCTGAAACTGGCGGATATATGAAGAAAAGAATCATCGTTACCGGAGGCGCCGGATTTATCGGTTCCGCGGTCGTCCGTATGTTGATCGGTGAAACCCCGCACGACGTCTGTGTGATTGACAAACTTACCTATGCCGGGAATCCTGAATCCCTGGCCGGTGTTTCCCGCGATCCGCGTTATCGGTTCGAGCAAATTGACGTTTGCGACCGTGCGGAGCTCAATCGAATTTTTGCGGAGTTTCAACCCGATGCGGTGATGCACCTTGCCGCCGAGTCACATGTGGATCGTTCGATCGACGGGCCGGGGGAGTTTATTCAGACCAATATCGTGGGAACCTATACGTTGCTGGAGGCCGCCCGGAGCTATTTTTCCGCCTTGTCGAAGGAGCGCAAGACCGCCTTCCGCTTCCACCATATTTCCACCGACGAAGTTTACGGAGATCTGGAGGGGCCGGAGGATCTGTTTCAGGAAACGACGCCTTATGCGCCGTCCTCTCCCTACTCCGCCAGCAAAGCGTCGAGCGACCATCTGGTGCGGGCCTGGAAGCGGACGTTCGGGTTGCCGACGCTGGTGACCAACTGTTCCAACAACTACGGGCCATACCATTTCCCGGAAAAACTCATTCCGCTGGTTATTTTGAACGCTGTCGCGGGGAAGCCGCTGCCGGTGTATGGTAACGGAGCTCAGATTCGCGACTGGCTCTATGTGGAAGATCACGCCCGCGCGCTGATTCAAGTCGCCACCGAAGGCGTGCCCGGTGAAACTTACAACATCGGCGGACACAACGAGAAGAAGAATCTCGAAGTGGTCGAAACCATTTGCGCGCTGTTGGACGAGCTTTGCCCGCGGGACGATGGGAGGCCGTATCGGGAACAGGTCACCTTTGTTGCCGACCGTCCCGGACATGATCTGCGGTACGCCATCGACGCATCCAAAATCGAGCGCGAGCTTGGCTGGACGCCGAGGGAGACGTTTGAGTCCGGAATCCGCAAGACGGTTCTCTGGTATTTGGAGCATCGCGATGGCTGGTGCCGCCGGGTGCTTGACGGCTCCTATCGCATGGAACGGCTCGGGCTGGGGAAATAAAAGAGGGAGTAGGACGAATGAAGGGTATTGTTCTTGCCGGCGGCGCCGGGTCACGTCTGCATCCGGTCACGCTCGGGGTATCCAAGCAGCTGTTGCCGGTTTATGATAAACCGTTGATTTATTACCCGCTGTCGGTGTTGATGCTGGCGAAGATTCGGGATATTTTGCTGATTACCACGCCGGAGGATCAACCGGCGTTCCTCCGACTGCTCGGCGACGGTTCGCGGTTCGGCATCAATCTTTCGTATGCGGTACAGCCCTCGCCGGATGGTCTGGCGCAGGCGTTTCTGATTGGGCGCGAGTTCATCGGCGACGATTCCGTGGCGCTGGTGCTCGGCGACAATATCTTTCATGGAGCGAATCTGGAAGAGCTTTTGGGGCAGGCGGTGCGGCATGAACACGGCGCGACGGTGTTCGGATACTACGTTTCGGACCCGGAACGCTTCGGCGTGGTGGAGTTCGATGCGCAAGGCAATGCCATCTCCATTGAAGAAAAACCGGCGGAACCGAAATCCAACTATGCGGTGACCGGCCTTTATTTTTACGACAATGATGTCGTTTCGATTGCCGAAAGCATCAAACCGTCGGCGCGGGGCGAGTTGGAAATCACCAGCGTCAACCAGGAGTACCTGAAGCGTGGTACGCTTCGGGTCGAACGGCTCGGGCGCGGCTACGCCTGGCTCGACACCGGGACGCACGAAAGCCTGCTTGACGCCGGCAATTTCATCCGTACCATTGAACTTCGGCAGGGGCTGCAGGTCGCCTGCCTCGAGGAAATCGCATGGCAGAACCGCTGGCTGACTTCCGCAGAAACACTGGAGCGTGCGCGAGATCTGATGAAGACGGATTACGGTCGCTATCTGGCCCGGATCATCAAAGGATAAAATTATCAACTATGAAAATCATCGACACCCCCATTCAAGACGTGAAAATCATTGAACCGAAGGTATTCGGCGATGCTCGCGGCTATTTCTTCGAGTCCTGGAGCAACGAAAAACTTCTCGAAGCCGGGCTCAATGTCGAATTCGTTCAGGACAACGAGTCTTTTTCGTCATACGGAGTGTTACGCGGGCTTCACTATCAGCTTCCGCCGTATACGCAGGCGAAACTGGTGCGGGTTATTACAGGAATTGTGCTCGATGTGGTGGTGGACATCCGTAAAGATTCGCCGACGTTCGGCAAGGCGTTTGCCATTGAGCTTTCCGGCGAAAACAAGCGGCAGCTTTTCATTCCGCGCGGTATGGCGCATGGATTTGCGGTGCTTTCCCCTAAAGTGATTTTCTCCTATAAGTGCGACAATCGTTACGCGCCCACCCACGAGCGAACCATTCGGTTCGACGACCCGAAATTGGGCATTGACTGGCAGATTCCGCCGGAGAATTTTTTGTTGTCGGAAAAAGACAGCTGCGGCGTTCCCTTCGATGACGCTGAATATTTGTAAATCAAGAGGACATTCACCATGCGGATTCTGATTACCGGCTCCAATGGAATGCTTGGCCGGACACTGCGGCGGCAACTGGCGGCTCATACGCTGATCCCCTGCGATTTGCCGGACGGCGATATCACCAGAGAGGAGACGTTCGACGCGCTCGTCGGACGGGAGAATCCGGATGTGGTGATCCATTGCGCCGCCATGACCGCGGTGGACGATTGCGAAACCAAACAGGATCTCGCCTATCAACTCAATGCGCTGGGTTCTGCGAACGTGGCCATGGCCTGTCGACGGCATGGAGCGCGGCTGATTGCGATTTCGACCGACTATGTGTTCGATGGCGACAGCACACGGGCCTATCATGAATTCGATGTTGCGACCGGGGGAGCCACGGTTTACGGTCGGAGTAAGTTTGCCGGGGAAGAGCAGATTCGCCGCCATTGCGCGGATCATGTGATCTGCCGGATCAGCTGGCTCTATGGAGCCGGTGGACCGAGCTTTGTTCACACCATGTTGACGCTGGCCGACGGCAGTCGCCCGGAGCTGAAAGTGGTGGCCGATCAGCGTGGGAATCCGACCAGCACACTGGCGGTGGCACGGGCGCTGGAGGCGATCTTGAACCGTCCGCTTCTGGTTGGAACGTTTCATTTGACGTGTGAAGGAGAGGCGAGCTGGTATGAGTTCGCCGAGGAGATTTTCCGCCTGCGCGGAATCGCGCAGAAGGTGGCGCCGTGTACGACGCATGAATTTTTGCGCCCCGCTCCACGCCCGGCCAATTCGCGGCTGGAGAAGCGGATGCTCCGGATTTGCGGGCTCCCGCCGATGCCGGAATGGCGCGAGGCATTGCGGGAATTTCTGGACGGCGAGCTGTAATTTTACTTTGATCAGGAGGTCCCTTATGTTGTGGAAACGAATTTTCACCGTACTGCCGGCAATGCTGGCGTTGACGCTTTCCGCCAACCCGTTGCTTTTGCCGGAATATGAACGTGAGGTTCGGATCGTCTTCCCGGACGAAGCGTCTGCCGAGGCCGCGAATATGCGGCTCCTTCCGTTGCCGGAGGGCAAGACGTTTGCTTTTTCCACTCGCTGGGACGACAGCAATCCGGCGCATACACGCATGGCGGAACTGTTGACGAAGCACGGATTCAAAGGCACGTTTTACCTCAACACCGCGGCGGAGGAATTCTATCGGGAGACACTGCCGCAGTTGACCCGCGGCGGCCATTCGGTCGGCAATCATACGCTCAACCACCCGAATCTCGCGGCGAAAATTCCAAATGAAGCCGCGCGGCAGATTTTGCAGAATCGCGTCGAATACGAGGCACGCACCAATCGGCCGGTCAATGCGTTTGTGCTGCCGTACTGTGCGTACAAAAACGGCAGCGACAAGCTCTCGCCGCTTCGGATCGGCGAGGCGTTGCTTCGTTCCGGTGAATTGGGCTCTCCGGAATATTTTCCACTGCTGGAAGAAGAGTATGGCATGCCTCCTCACAGCTGGAGCACCAGTATGCTGTTCTCGATTGACGATCGAAACCCTTCGGCCGAGCAGTTCGACCGGGAAATTGAAAAACGCTTGGCCGGGAGGAAACGGAACGAAATCCGCCACGCGACGCTTGGTCTTCACACCTGGCAGGATGACAAGGGATTTGCGACGCTTGACGGCATCTTCGCCAAATACGCCGGGCGCGAAGATTGGTGGTATTGCAATGAGAATGAATACAACGCCTATCGTTATGCGTCGCGGCACACGCGAATCGAAAAGCGAGTGGACGGCAATACGGCGATTTTTACGCTGACCGGGCCGACCCCTTCCGCACTCGGCTCCGATACGCCGCTTTGGGCGAGGCTGACGCCGGAGCCGGCAGACGGCAAGACCATCACGAAACTTCCGCACACGCTCGCATTGCCCGGCATGATCGATCTGGTGATGGCTCCCGGTATTGCACCGGTTGCGTCGAAGAAGTTCCCGACTCTGGCCGCGTCGCTTCAGGTGGATCTGGAGAGCGACAAAGCTGTGCTGACGCTTTCCAATCTTGGGAAACAGCCTGTGACCGATGTCATCGTTTCCTTCCGGCTTCCGCCGTTCATTACGACCGAGCCGCGGATTCAACGCCGGAACATCGAACTGATTCCCCCCGAGGAAACCATTGCCGTAACCGTGGAGTTTGAGGAACAGCGCAAGACCGCGCTTTATCAAAGCGGAAAGTTTTTTGCCGCCGTCGAAATGGATTTCAAGTTGAACAATCGTCCGCAGCGCCTCTGGGTGGGGACGACTGGCGAACTTTCTCTTGCCGCCGAAGCGGTCCCGCGAGATACCGCTCTGGTGCTTGGCCCGGTGGAACCAGCGTCGCTGACTTCGGAGTGGCTCGCCGCCGCATCGAATCCTGAAGAGTCGCTCGCCAACTGGCAGCCGTTGAAAGCGGATGAATTTGACCTGCCCTGTCTGGTGCGTTTGCCGAAGAAGAGTGGTTCCGACGTGGCCATCGCCTTTACGTTTGAGGCGGAAAAGGCGTTCCCTGACTGGAATTTGCATGTAGCCAAGAACAACCTCAAGGGCGTCTATCTGAATGGGCTCCCGGTGGAGCTTGAGCGGCTCCCGCAGCCGATCGCGGTGCGGGCAGGTGTGAACCGTCTTGTGGTTCACTATGCGGCAGCAGGGGCGGAACGCATGGTATCCGTCAGCCGTGGAACCAACCCGAACCTCCCGGTGACATTCATCAATAAATAATGTCGACTTGTAAAAAACGCCTCTCGGGAGTAACTCCGGGAGGCGTTTGATTTTTTGGGTCAGGCTGGTTGCTCGGAACTGAAGAACAAAAAAAATCCCGGCTTCTCTATTGGAGAGAAACCGGGATTTTTGCTTTGCTTTTTAGCGGGACTTCAGCTCGTCGAGGAATTCATAAATGTAGGTCGCCAACGAGTTCTGGGGCATGCGGGTGATTTTCATCTCACGCACAACGCTTTCCGGAGCATCCGACGCATGGGCGGTGTTGACCATGACGTTGCTGCCGAAGTCGCGGCGGACGGTGCCGCCGGGCGCCTTCGACGGGTCGGTCGGTCCGAGGACGGAACGAATCTTGGAGATGGCGTTGGGCCCCTCGTAAATGAGGACGAGGCATTTTGCTTGCGGATTCGGCAGGCTCTTTTCCGTATCCGGACAAAGTTCCGGGCGGCGGCCGGACATGAATTCCACCAGCTTCGAGAACTCATCGTCGGCATACGGGACGCCGACCGCCTGGGTCAGAGCGCCCGCGGCGTCTTCAGGAAGCGGAATGCCGAATTTTTCTTCCAATGCGGATTTGGCCTGTTCGCCGATCTTCGGCGCGAGCTTGCTGCGCAGAGCCTCTTGAACCGGGCCATAAAATTCCAGCGCGTCGTTCACGCTCATCCGGTGAACCTTGCAGCCGATGATCCGAAGTCCGGTACGGCTCAGCATATCGATAATGTTGCCGGGGCGGCTGGACGGGCAGCGCCAGTTGTCCGGCTTGATGATGACCAGTGTGCGTTCGTCTTCCGGCGACGAACCGATCGAGCTGTCGATCAGGTTCGGCTCATTGGCCGCGAAGTCGGCAAAAAATTTCAGTTTGCGGAGCGCTTCTTCCATGCTCGGCGGCGTCAGGACGGCCGGCTCGAAGTAACGGATGATCGACGGGTTTTCCTTGTCTTCCACCATGTCCGCATAGGTGTCGCGCAACGTTTCGCCGCCGACCGCTCGCGGGGAGTGAGGGGAGAGTCTTCCGGTGATGGCGGTCAGTTTCTTGCAGGCGTCTTCGCCGCGGAACAGCAACATCAGCGTGCGCTCCTTACGGCCGTCTTCGCGGGGAGGGAAGTTTTCACGGACATAATCTGCGAGCAGCTTGCCGGTTTCCTTCACCTGCTGTCCTTCCAGATTGCCGGCGTAGGTCTCCGCCAACTCCGGAGTGAATGCCAGCACCTGAGCGCCGATGAACTCCAGGTCGGTCCGGGACATAAGTCGCGCAATGATCCCCCCTGTCCGGGACTTCAACAGACTGTAAGGAGTGATGATGATGTACGATACTTCGATGGCCATGGACGTTTCCTTCCTCTTCGTTGAGAAAACAAAATGCACCTGGAATCCACACGGGTTCCAAACGCATTTCGTATTATTTCCAACATGCGATTTGATGCTAAATCTCATAATATACTCCCGGAATGCGGAAACCGCAAATCTCTAATTCCTCTTGTGTTAAAAAA
This sequence comes from Victivallis vadensis, assembly GCA_040393525.1. Classification (GTDB taxonomy): domain Bacteria; phylum Verrucomicrobiota; class Lentisphaeria; order Victivallales; family Victivallaceae; genus Victivallis; species Victivallis vadensis_A. Next base: position 69,944 of record JBEBTY010000007.1, read on the forward strand.
CAGGAAAAATTTCGTCTTCATCTTAATTTCCTGATTATTAGGATTATGGAGCTAATAAAACGCTTGCTTCGGCAGTTATTAGTCCATTATTTTGAGGCAGTTCACTTGAAAATTGCTCGTTTTGGGGTTATGTTGTAAAATATATATTTACAGCGGGTAAAGTATTTTTATCCTGCAAAATTCAGAGAGGAGACAAGATGGCGGAAAAACTTCAAAGCCTGCTTGACAAGATCAATGAAAAAGGCGTCCGGGAGGCGGAGGCGGCCGCGTCCGCTATTCTCGCGGTTGCGGAAAAAGAAGCCGCCGCCATCCGGGAACAAGCCAAAGCCGACGCCCGGGATACGCTGAAGGAAGCCGCGGAACAGGCGACGGCGCTTGAGGCGCGGGCCGGTGCGGCGATCCGCCAGGCTGCGCGCGATATTATTCTGGAGTTGCGGGAAGAACTTTTGCGCCGGTTGGATCACGCCGTGGGCGACGCGGCGGAGAAGGCGATGACGCCGGAATTCATGGCTTCGTTGATTCGGGAGCTCTCGACGAAATTCGCGACGAACCCGAACGGACAGCTTTCCATCCTCACCGCGGTGCGGGACGTTCCGGCGTTTGAAGCGGCTCTGCGCTCCGCGTTGGCGGCCAGTTTCCGAACCTCTCCGGAGGTGTTCGGGGATTCCGGCATTCGCGGCGGATTTGAAATCGGGCTCAAGGGCGAGCATACCCGTTACGATTTTACCGTCGAGGCGGTGACCGGATTGGTCGCGGATTATGTCGGTCCCAGGCTGGGGACGATCTTGAAGGGCGAATAAGAGTTTAGCGGTTGGTCGGCTTGTGGCTTGGCAACCGGACGAAGGGGAGGGTTCGATGTATTATTATCTTTCCGCATCTCTGCCCTCTTTGCGTCTGACGGTGGAGCCGGATATGAGCGTGGCGGAATTCGACGAATTCTGTGCCGAATGGATTCCCGCAGCGCAGATGACCCGCCTGAAGCAAGGTTCGCTCCGAACCGGACGGTTGCCCGAAGAAGGCGCGGAGCTGCCGGTGATCTATGCGGCGTTCAACCGGTTTGACCGGTATCTGCGAACCCGGATTGCCGAACGGCGTGCCGAAGAGCACGGCTGGAGCCGGAACGACGAAGCGCTTGCAATACCGCCGCTGGAACTGGGGGCGGATTTTGATGAAGTGGATTTTACGCTGGGGCCGGCCGCGGCCGCGGCCGATCCGTTGGAACGGGAAAAACGGGTGGATGACATCCGATGGAATATGCTTGATGAGCTGGCGGAGGGGCATGAGTTCGATTTTGACGGACTTTGCGTCTATCGGCTCAGGCTGGAAATCCTGAATAAGTATCGCGACCTCAGTGCTGAAGCGGGGCGCCGCAATTTCAATGAAGCGGCGGAACGCATTTCCAGGAGGACGATTTCCGGCGGCGAATCGGTTTAAGTTTTTTATTTTCGAGTCAGGAGTTTCAGGTTTTATGGGAATGGGTGGAAGAAAAACCGAGAAAGTGGTTGCCGTCAGCGGCAACCTGGTCACCATTGAATTCAGCGATCGTGTCATTCAGAACGAGGTTGCTTTCATCCGTGTCGGCGCAACCGACGCCAAGCTGAAAAGCGAGGTTATCCGTGTGCGCGGCAATCGCGCCGATCTTCAGGTTTTTGAGAGCACCAACGGGCTGAAAGTCGGTGACGAGGTGGAGTTCACCAGCGAATTGCTGTCGGTTGAACTTGGTCCGGGGTTGCTGACGCAGGTTTACGACGGATTGCAGAACCCGCTTCCGCTTCTGGCGGAGAAGTCGGGGTATTTTCTACAGCGCGGCATCTATCTCCGTCCGCTTGACAGCACGGTGCTCTGGCCGTATACGCCATTGGCGAAGGCGGGTGACCGGGTTCGGCCCGGTAATCGCATCGGCTCCGTTCCGGAAGGGGGAATCACGCATTACCTCATGGTTCCGTTTGCCTGGCGCGACGAATGGACGCTTGAATCGGTGATTCCGGCCGGCGAATACACCATCGATACCGTCATCGCGGTTGCGGTGAACAACCGGGGCGACCGGCGGAACATCACAATGACGCAGCAGTGGCCGGTCAAGATTCCGATCTCGGATTACGCAGAGAAACTTCTGCCCGAGGAAACGTTGATGACCCAGCAGCGTACCATCGACACCTTCTTCCCGGTTGCGGTCGGCGGGACGTTTTGCACGCCCGGGCCGTTCGGCGCAGGCAAGACTGTGCTTCAGCATGCGATCAGCCGCTATGCCCAGGCCGATGTGGTGATTATGGCGGCTTGCGGCGAACGCGCCGGGGAAGTGGTGGAAATTCTTCGTGAATTCCCGGAGCTGGAGGACCCGCGTACCGGGCAGCCGCTCATCAACCGTTCGATCATTATCTGCAACACCAGTTCGATGCCGGTGGCTGCACGCGAAGCGTCGGTCTATACGGCGGTGACGCTGGCCGAATACTATCGCCAGATGGGATTGAATACGCTGTTGCTGGCCGACTCGACTTCGCGTTGGGCGCAGGCGCTGCGTGAAATGTCCGGCCGCCTGGAAGAGATCCCCGGTGAAGAGGCGTTTCCGGCATATCTGGAATCGCTGATCGCCGGATTCTACGAACGCGCCGGAGTGGTGAAGCTGTACAGCGGTGAAACCGGTTCGGTCACCATTGGCGGAGCGGTTTCTCCTGCCGGCGGGAATTTCGAGGAGCCGGTGACGCAGGCGACGCTGAAAGTGGTTGGCGCGTTCCTCGGGCTTTCCCGTGAGCGCTCCGACGCGCGCCGCTATCCGGCGATTCATCCGTTGGAGAGCTGGAGCAAATACTCGAGTGTGGTTGATGCGCGGAAGGTGAAATTTGCCCGCGGTGTTTTACGGCAGGGCGCGGAAGTCAACCAGATGATGAAGGTCATCGGGGAGGAAGGAACCGCGCTCGATGACTTCATTCTCTACCTGAAAAGCGAGTTTCTCGATTATGTTTACCTTCAGCAGAACACGTTTGACAAGGTGGACGGCGCGAGCGACGCGAAACGCCAGCGCTATATGTTCGAGCTGGTTTACCGGGTGCTCGACGGAGCTTTCTCCGTTCCGGACAAGGATACCGCCCGCAGTTACTTCCTGAATCTGCGCCAGATGTTCATGGATCTCAATTATCTCGCCATGGACACGGAGGAGTTCAAAAATCAGGAGGCCGCAATCGAGGCGACCATCGCGGAACGGAGAACGGACAATGCGTAAAATCTATCATAAAATCATTCATATCGCGGGCAACGTCATTACCGTGGAGGCCGACAACGTCAGCTACAACGAGCTGGCGGAAGTTTCCAGCTCCCGCGGCGTTTCGCTCGCCCAGGTCATCCGTCTGGACAGTGGCAAGGTGTCCCTTCAGGTGTTTGCGGGCAGTCGCGGAATCAGCACCGGCGATCAGGTGCGTTTTCTTGGGCGCGAGATGCAGATTTCCAGCTCCGAAGCGCTGCTTGGCCGAGTGTTTTCCGGGCGCGGAACCCCGCGTGACGGCAAGCCGGAAGTTGCGGCGAAGATGGTCGAAATCGGCGGCCCCTCGGTCAACCCGGCCAAACGCATTATTCCGCGAAACATGATTCGCACGAATATCCCGATGATCGATGTATTCAACACGCTGGTCGAGTCGCAGAAACTGCCGATTTTTTCGATCGCGGGCGAACCCTACAACGAACTGCTTGCCCGCATCGCGCTTCAGGCCGAAGTGGACGTGATCGTCCTTGGCGGAATGGGGCTGAAATACGATGATTATCTGAAGTTCCGGCAGACGTTGGATGAAGAGGGGGCGCTGTCGCGCACGGTGATGTTTATTCACACCGCTTCGGATCCGATCGTGGAGAGCCTGATGGTTCCGGATATGTCGCTGGCGGTGGCCGAGCAATATGCGCTTGACGGCAAACGGGTTCTGGTGTTGCTGACCGACATGACCAACTTTGCCGACGCGCTCAAGGAAATCGCGATCACGATGGAGCAGATTCCGGCGACGCGCGGATATCCGGGCGACCTTTACAGCCAGCTGGCGACCCGCTATGAGAAGGCGGTTGATTTCGACTCCGCCGGTTCCATCACGATTCTGGCGGTGACGACGATGCCGGGTGATGATGTGACCCACCCGGTGCCGGATAATACCGGATACATCACCGAAGGGCAGTTTTATCTGCGTAACGGGCGCATTGAGCCGTTTGGTTCGCTGTCGCGCCTGAAGCAGCAGGTCAACGGACGGACACGTCCGGATCACCGTGCGATTATGGATGCGATGATTCGCCTCTACTCCGATTTCCGGAGTACGCAGGAGAAGCAGTCGATGGGTTTCCTGATGTCGGCATGGGACAAAAAGCTGTTGAAATACGGCAAGCTCTTTGAACAGAACATGATGGATCTTTCAGTCAATATTTCGCTGGAAGACGCGCTCGATCTTGGTTGGAGGATTCTTGCTGATTGCTTTGCCCGCAACGAAGTGGGTATCAAGAGCGAACTGGCCGATCAGTATTGGCCCGGCAAAACGGAATGATCCCGGGAGAAGCGGCATGGGTAAGATCAAGTTCACCAAAACCGAATTGAAGAGCCAGCAGGACGCATTGAAACAATTCGTCCGCTTTTTGCCGACGCTTCAGCTTAAGAAGCAGCAGCTTCAGCTGGAGATCCGGCTCAGTTCCGAGTTGCTGGAGAAGAATCTGGAAGAGCAGAAGGAGATGGTCGAGCGTATCGGCAAATTTCTCAAACTCTTCAGCCGCGAAGAGGACGTCGCACTTTACGAGAGTCTGGTCAAGGTGCGTTCGGTGGTTACCGGAGAGGTGAATATTGCGGGAATTGCGATCCCGACTTTTGATCGCGTGGAGTTCGAGGAAACGATGTGGAATCTCTACGACACCGGCTGGTACATGGACGATGCGATTCAGGCGCTCAAGGATGCGGTTTCGTTGCGCGAGGCGTACAAGGTGTTGGAGGAGCAGCATCGGCTTTTGAATGCAGAGTTGCGAAGTACCTCGCAACGCGTTAATTTGTTTGAAAAAGTGAAGATTCCGGAATGCAAAGAAAACATCCGGCGAATTCGGATTATGCTGGGCGATCTTGATACGAGCGCCGTGGCGCGATCGAAGCTCGCCAAGAAAAAATCGCAGGCAGCAGCTGCAGAAGAGCGATCCGCCTCTTGATGTTTTGGCGTTTCAGTTATAATTTATAAAATAGACAATTCAGATGGCCCGGGAATGTTCCCGGGCTGGAAAGTTTAAAGAGAGATGAAAAGCAGTAATAACGTTAATATCGCAAGCCGCAGTGCGCTTTCGAGCCCGGGGGCAATCCGCTCCGAGCTTCCGCTTTCGCTGGACGCGGTGATGCGGGTAGTCAAATCCCGGCAGGAAATCTGTGATGTTCTGGATGAGAAGTCCAAACGATTGTTGATGATTGTCGGCCCTTGTTCGATTCACAATCCGGAATCCGCTCTCGAATACGCTGAGCGTCTTCATGCCCTCAGCGAAGAGGTGAAGGACCGGATTTTGATTGTGATGCGTGTCTATTTTGAGAAGCCGCGCACCACGCTCGGTTGGAAAGGGTTGATTTATGACCCCGACCTCAACGCCAGCTACAATATTGAAAAAGGGATCTTCATTGCCCGCAAGCTGATGTTGAAGATCATTGATACCGGTTTGCCGGTGGCGACGGAAATGCTCGATCCGATTCTCGCGCAGTACATTGCCGACGCGGTTTCGTGGGCGGCGATCGGCGCCCGGACGACGGAGGCGCAGACTCATCGCCAGCTCGGAAGCGGGCTTTCGATGCCGGTCGGTTTCAAGAATGCGACCGATGGATCGTTTCAGATCGCGATGGACGCAATTGCGACGGCGCGCAGCGAGCATAGTTTCATCGGAGTGCTGGAGGATGGGCACGTCGGGGTGTTCCGTACTCGCGGCAACCCGTATGCGCACATTGTGTTGCGCGGTGGTAGCGGCCCGAATTACGGCGCGGAGCATATTGCGTTTCTCAAGGTGGCGATGAAGCGGGCGCAGATTCCGCCGTCGATCATTGTTGATTGCAGCCACGCCAATTCAAACAAAGATTATCGCAAGCAGGGCGCCGTGCTCAAAGACGTGTTGAATCAGATTGCCGACGGAGAAACGGCGCTCGCCGGCGTCATGCTGGAGAGCAACCTTCAGCCCGGCGCGCAAAAAATTGTGCAGGGGCAGAAACCGGACCCGTGCGTTTCCGTCACCGACAGCTGTATCGGCTGGGAGGAAACGGAGGAACTGATTCGGATGAGCTATGACCGGCTGGGTGAAATTTACGGCGCTGATACGTTCAAAAACGAAACGGAATAAAACAGGAGTGTTTTTTCATGAGCAGCTTTCTCGCGTTTGACCTTGGCGCTTCGAGCGGTCGGGGAATCATCGGCAAACTGGTGGACGGCAAACTGTCGCTGACCGAGGTTCATCGCTTTGCAAACGGTCCGACGGAAAAAGACGGGGCGCTTTACTGGGACTTCCCGCAACTTTGTCGGGAGTTGAAGACCGGACTGAAGAAAGCGCTTGCGATGGAACCCGCGTTGGATGGTATCGGCATCGACACCTGGGGCGTCGATTATGTGTTTTACGATAAAGAAAGCGGCAAAATGCTCCGCTGGCCCTATCACTACCGCGACACGCGCACCGATGCGGCCGAAACCGATGTCTGGGACAAGGTTTCACGGAAAGAGCTTTATCAGCGCACCGGAATTCAGTGCATGTTGCTCAATACGGTTTACCAGCTGGCTGCGCATTACCGTATGCACCCGGAAGATTTCGAGAACAGCTTCTTCCTGACTATGCCGGATGCGCTGGCCTACTATCTCGGTGGCGAGAAAACCAGTGAATACACGGAATGCTCAACGACCAATCTGCTCGATCCGGTGAAGCGGGAGTGGGACTGGGAGGTTGTTGATCGTCTTGGACTGCCGCGTGACGTGTTCCCTGAAATCGTGGAGCCGTGCACGTTCTCCGGAACGCTTTCGCCGGAATTGCAGAAGGAACTTGGCTGCGGGCCGATTCCGATCATCAAGGTCGGTTCGCACGATACGGCGAGTGCGGTGGCTGCGGTTCCGGCTCCGGAAACCGGCAGCTGGGCTTATATCAGTGCCGGGACCTGGGCGTTGCTCGGCGCGGAGATCGACGCTCCGTTTCGCAGCGATGAATCCGAGGCGCACAGTTTTACCAACGAAGGCGGGCTGGACGGAAAGATCCGTTTTCTCTCGAACATCATGGGCAGCTGGCTCTTCCAGGAAACGCGCCGGGTCTGGAACGAAACCAACGGGCCGATCTCGTTTGCGGAGATGGAACAAATGGCGCTTGCCGCAGCTCCTTGCAAGTTTCTGGTCAACCCGAACGATGCGTCGTTCGTGGCGCCGGGCGACATGCCGAAGCGAATCGTGGAGTTCTGTCGGCGGACGGGGCAGGGAGAGATTGCCAACGATAGTGAAATCGTCCGTGCGATCTACGATTCGTTGGCGCTTTGTTTCTGCTATAAACTGAAAATTCTGGCGGGGTTGGTCGGCACGCATTACCAGTGCCTGAACATCGTCGGCGGCGGAACCAAAGACGGGCTGTTGATGCAGTTGACCGCTGATGCGCTGAATATCCCGGTGGTGGCCGGGCCGGTCGAAGCGACCGCGATCGGAAACCTGCTCGCGCAGGCGATGGCGGCCGGCAAGGTCGGTTCACTCGCCGATGCGCGTCGGATGATCGGCAACTCGTTTGAAGTTAAAACCTATGTGCCGAATGCCGAAAGCCACGCGCGTTATCAGGCTCAGTTTGAACGGTTTGAAACATTGGCAAAGTAACGAAGTGAAACTACGCTTTCTCAGCATGCCAAGAGCGCTCCGCCTGTTGATGGCGGCGCTCTTTTTGCTGTGTACGCCGGTGCTTTTCGCTGATGCCGAGCGAGTGCTTTACTCCGCCGGCGGCAGTCGGGTCAAGACGCTGGATCCGGCGCAGGCCGACGACCTGGCCAGCCGGAACATGGTGGCCAGTCTTTACGATACGTTGTTGGAGTACGATTATGTGGAGCGGCCATACAAGCTGATTCCGTCGATGCTGGCGGAGATGCCAACGGCGAATGCGACGCTGGACGTTTACCGTTTTCGCCTTCGCGACGATTTGCGGTTTGCGGACGATCGTTGCTTTGAGGGCATGCCGAAGTCGGCGCGCCGGATTACCGCGCGGGATGTTCGTTATTCGATCCTGCGGATCGCGGATCGCCGCAACCATAGCCCGGTTTACTGGATGTTCCGGGGGAAACTCAAAGGGTTGGATGCGTTTTACGAGGCGGATACGCCGGATTACGCCGCCGGGGTCGAAGGATTTCGGATTCTTGACGATTTGAATTTTGAGATTCATCTGGTCAAACCTGACCCGCGTTTTTTGTATATGCTGGCGATTCCGAACGCGGCGGTGGTTCCGTGCCGGGCGGTGGAGTTTTACGGGGAGAGCTTCGCTCGGAACCCGGTCGGCTCCGGCGCGTTCAAATTGACGGAATGGATCAACGATTACCGGTTACGGCTGGATCGCAACCCCGATTATCGTACCCAGTATTATCCGGAGGCGGAGAATGTCGCTGACCGTAACCGCCCGTTGCCGCTGGCGGATCGGGTGATTCTTTATCAGATCAAGCAGCCGATGTCCTCTTATTTGATGTTCTTGCAGGGGCGGCTGGATTTGAATGCGCTGGATAAGGACAATCTCGATCTGGTGGGCGGTGGGGAGACGCTCGCGCCTGCGTTGGCGGAGCGGAAGATTCAGCTTTTGCGGACGCCGGAATTTGAGGTGCGTTACGTTGGATTCAACTTTTCTGATCCGCGTCTTGGGGGGAATTTGGAGTTGCGGCGGGCGATCAGTCTGGCTTACGATGTGAAGCGACGGGTAGAGCACTCTGGGTTTCAGCTGATTCCGGCGCACGGGCCGATTCCGCCCGGCGTGGCCGGGTTTGAGGAGGCGTTTCGGAATCCGTGGTCGGCGGATGATCCGGGGCAGGCGAAAGAGCATCTGAAAAGAGCTGGTTATCCGGATGGCGTCGACCCGGAAACCGGCACTCGCCTTCGCTTCACATTTGACCAGACTGGAAATACGCCTGCTTATCGGCAGCTGGGGGAATTGACTGCGACGGATCTGGCGCGAATCGGAATTGAAACCGAACCGGTGCTGAATAACAATCCGCGGTTTTATGAAAAGTTGCGGCAGGGGAAATTGCAGTTGTTCCGGCTCTCGTGGGTGGGGGATTACCCGGATGCGGAGAATTTTCTGCAACTGTTTTACAGCGGGAATATTGGCGGTTGCAACCGGGTCGGATTTCGTGATGCGGAGTATGATCGCATGTTTGAAGAGATTTTGCCGATGCCGGATTCACCGGAGCGAACGGAGCGGTACCGAAACATGGTGCGCTATCTGGCGGAACAGGTGCCATGGGTATTCGAGGGGTTTCCGATTGCGTATCAGTTGAATCATGCGTGGCTGGAGAATTATCGTCCGCACGATTTTGTTTTTTCCAAATGGAAGTACCTGTCGGTTGATCCGGAGGAGCGCGACCGGCTTCGTCGCACGTTTAAACCGCTCAGCTTTTCGGAGTTGAACGGTCAATAATCAGGAGAGAGAAGAAAATGTTTGATTTTTTGAAAGAAAAACGGTTATGGATTTTCCTGTTGACGGTAGTCGCGCTGGGCGGAGTGTCGCTCTGGTATTTGAAGCAGGATAGCGATGAGGGGAAAATCAAGGATACGTTGCGTGCGCTTTGCCAGATTGCGTCGAAAGCGGATGGAGAGAAAAACACGACGAATTTGCTGAAAATGCGGGCGATCGACAATGTGTTTGCGCCGGAGTGCCGGATCAATTTTCATTATGATTTATTTAACGGGACGTATAAGACGGAAGAGGTGGTCAGTGCGTGGGGGCGTTCGCGCGGCTTGTTCCGTTCCTGCAATGTGGATTTGCGCGATTTGTCGATTACCGTGACGCCGCCGGACAAAGCGGTGGCATATTTTACCGGTACGCTGGATGCGCAATTGACGGATGGAAGTAAGATCAGCGAAGTGCGGGATTTGGAGTGCAGATTGCAAAAGTTCGAGAATGACTGGAAGATTACGGATATCTCCATCCGAAACGTGCTGGAGAAATAGCGGGGGAGCCGCTTCTCTCTCCTTTCTCCTCTCAAACCATTTTTTTCTCACCCTCAAACGCGGTATGCGCCGCGGAGCGGAGGAGAGGGAGTTGCGCGGTTCGGCGTAGCCGAAGCGGGCAACAAGGAGCGTACATGCCGCCGCCGAACGCAGCGAAAAGCCTCTCTGGCATTGCCCGAATGGGCAATTGAAGAGTTGGCCGCCTAAAGCGGACAAGTAAGCCCCCGACGGGGGCGCTGTGGTAGTGGAGGAACGATCCCATGACTCCGCGCTCGCCGGTGATCGAGGACAAAGAAGGCATGGAGGAAGAAGCATTTTCCTCCACAAAGCTCACTGCATTGCCGCTCTGCCACCCTGGAAACATCGTGGAACCCGTGAGCGGCCTTCGCACCCTGGATTATCTGGCAACGAATGAATTGTGAAAGAGCCTTCGCCCCCGGCCTGTCTTTACAGTGGATGAACTGGGGGAAAGGGAAAGGAGAGGCTCCGGCTACGCCGCGAGCGGATGAGTTGGCTTCCTCCCAACTCCACTGCGGTTGCTCCCTGCAAAATTTTCGATTTTGCTGTTGAGCGGTTTCGGGACAACCGATTGCCTCCGGCGGTTGGAGCGCTTCGCCCCTCAAACCCCAGACCGGGTAGCACTCGGTGGCAGGCAAGAACTTTCGTTCGTTACATTTGTTGCATGGATTTGCATTTTGTTTCACGCAATCCCCATAATGGTGTCTTGAATAATCTATTTTCCCTCCTATATTGTACGAGAAGGCTCAATAATAAATCAGGAGAACTGCGGATATGACGAAGATTGATCTCGGCGGCCAGTGGCGGCTTGGTACCCCGGAGTGGAACGGTAGCACAATTCCGGCGGAACTCCCCGGAGATAATTATAGTGCATTGCTTGCCGCCGGAAAAATCTCCGACCCCTACTTCGGGCGAAACGAAACCCTTGTTCAGGAATTTCGCCGCTGTGAATGGGAGTTCGTCCGCGAATTCGACGTTTCTGCTGAGCTCCTGGCGAAGCCGTATGTTTATTTGAATTGCGAAATGGTCGATGTCTTCGCGACGATCCGGATCAATGGCCGTAAGGCCGTTATTACCGAGAACGCCTTCCGCCGCTATCGGCCCGAAGTCAAGGCTTTGCTTCAACCCGGCAGGAATACCATTTCCATCCAGTTCAAATCCGCCGAGTTGGAAGCGAAAAAAGAAGCCGCCCGCCAGCCGTTCCCCGTCCCGATGAACGCTTGCAGCAAAGTCGATAATCTGAACCTGATCCGCAAGGCGCATTGTCATGGCGGCTGGGACTGGGGTGTTACTCTGATGGTCGCCGGCGTCTATGCGCCGCTCTATCTCTTCTACACCGATGGCGCCCGAATCGACGCCGTCTGGACGGAGCAGAAGCACGGAAAGAACCCGCTCGAAGTTACCGCAGTGGCGGATCTCTATGCCGAGAAAGCATGCCGTACCTCCGTTTCCTTCCGTTTCAACGGTGAAGTGCGCAAGGTCGAGGCTTCGTTGAAAGCCGGTCGCAACCTTGTTCGGGCGAAATTTGAGGTCGCGAAACCGCGCCTCTGGTGGCCGAATGGTTTCGGTGCGCCGGAATTGTATTCGCTTGAAGTCGAGACTTCCGGCCAGACGGTGGAGAAACAGATCGGATTGCGGACGGTCGAGGTTGTGAATCTGCCGGATGAGAACGGTGTTTCGATGTTTTTCCGGGTCAATGGAGTGGATATTTTTGCCAAGGGCGGCAACTGGATTCCCGGCGACGCCCTACCGTCGCGTCAGACCGATGCGCTCTATGAGGATCTGCTCGAATCTGCTCGGCTCGCCAATATGAATATGATCCGTGTCTGGGGCGGTGGACAGTATGAGAAAGATGTATTCTATGAGCTTTGCGATCGTAAAGGGCTGATGGTTTGGCAGGATATGATGTTTTCATGCAGTCTTTATCCGTCGACCGAAGAATTTATTGCCAATGTGGTCGCGGAACTTGATTTCCAGATTCCGCGTCTTCGGCATCACGCTTCGCTGGCGATCTGGTGCGGCGACAACGAAGTCATCGGCGCGACCAAATGGTACGACAAAGAAAAAGTCAGCACCTATCTGGTCAATTATGATCGCCTCAACCGGGAGCTTCAGCGCCGGGTTGCCGCGCTTGATCCGGAGCGGATGTTCTGGCCCAGCTCGCCCTGTGGCGGCCCCAACAATTTCAACGACGGCTGGCATGACGACTCCTGCGGCGACATGCACTATTGGGAGGTGTGGCACGGGGCGAAGGATTTCAACGCTTACTATGCGGTCAAACCCCGGTTCTGTTCGGAATTCGGCTACCAGTCGTTTCCGTCGCTCGAAACGGTCACCACATTCTGCCCGCCGGAACAGCGCAACGTGTTCTCTCCGGTGATGGATCACCACCAGAAGTGCCACAAAGGGAATGCCCCGATCATCGGGATGTTCGGCAAATACTTCCGCATGCCGGAAAGTTTTGGCGACTTCCTCTACCTTTCGCAGGTTCAGCAGGCGTTGGCAATCAAGACCGGCGTCGAATTCTGGCGGACGTTGAAACCTCGTTGCATGGGAACGATCTTCTGGCAGCTCAACGACAACTGGCCGGTCGCCTCGTGGGCGAGCATCGAATACGGCGGCAAATGGAAACAGCTTCAGTATCATGCAAAACGGTTCTACGCGCCAGTCATCGCGGTGGCCTACAAGGACCCGGCGGATGGATTGACCCGGCTCTATGTGACCAGCGACTTGCGGGAAAAATGCAAGGTCACGCTCAAAGCGGCGGTGTTGGGCTTTGATGGCGGCGAGTTGAAGGCGTTTGAATTCTCCGCCGCGCTCAAAGCGGGAGAGAGCCGCTGTGTGAAGACATTCAAAGAGAGCGAACTTGCCGGATTCAATCCGGAGGAGAGCTTTATGATGCTGGCTCTGACGGCGGAGAGCGCTGACGGCGCGACATTCACCCATGAGAACAGTTTCTTTTTCGCCGCATTCAAGAGTTGTTCGCTATATCAGCCGAAGGTGAAGGCGGAGGTGAAATCTGCAAAGGACGGCAAGTACCGGATTCGTCTTTCGACCGACCGGCCTGCGTTCTTCGTCACGCTGGACACTCCGGGAATTCCCGGTATCTTCTGTGACAACTCATTGACGCTTTTGCCGGGCAGTCCGAAGGAATTGGTCTTTTCGCCGAAAGCGGAAACGTCCCTCGCCGCGCTTGAAAAAGCGCTTGAGGTCAACCACTTGAGAAAAACTTACAACTGACGGGTATGGGAGGATTCATCATGTCGCACATTCTGCCGCGTTCCACGCCGGAGGCGGAAGGTGTTTCCTCCTCCGCGGTTCTCGCTTTTTTTCGGGCGCTGGACGAGTTGGATTCCATTCACAGCTTCATGATTATGCGGCACGGTCGCGTGATTGCGGAAGCATGGAAGAAGCCGTATGCGCCTGAGTTACCGCACATGCTTTTTTCGCTGAGCAAGAGTTTTACCTCATGCGCGGTTGGTTTCGCCTGCGCCGAGGGGAAATTGTCGCTCGACACGCTTCTGGTCGAGCTGTTCCCGGACAAACTGCCGGAGGGGATGGATGAAAAATTCTCTCGTCTTCGCATCCGACATCTGCTGTCGATGACCTCCGGGCACGACCATTGTGCGATGGATGATATGAATTTCGAGCCGGATTGGGAAAAGGCATTTTTCGCCTCGAACCTGAAGTTTGAACCCGGAACGCGCTTCTGTTACAATTCCGGGGCGAGTTACATGCTGGCCTCGGCTCTGTTCCGGGTGACGGGTGAGGGGTTACAGAACTATTTGCGTCCGCGCTTGTTGGCTCCGCTCGGGATCGCTCCGCGCGACTGGTTGCTTTCTCCCGCCGGAATCGAAGTCGGCGGCTGGGGGTTCCATCTGACGACGGAGGAGATTGCCTCTTTCGCTCAATGCCTGCTCGACGACGGCAAGCGGGACGGGAAGCAGATGATTCCGCCGGATTATCTGGCGCTCGCCACCTCGGTTCAATCCGATAACTCGATGAATGACCAACCCGACTGGAAGCTCGGTTACGGGTTCCAGTTCTGGCGTTGTCGGCACAATGCGTTTCGTGGCGACGGAGCATTCGGGCAATACGCCATTGCGATGCCGGATCAGGAGATGGCGATTGCTGTTACCTCCGGGGTGCGGAATATGCAGCAGGTGCTCGACCGTGTGTGGGAAATTTTGCTTCCGGCGGCCGGAGCGGTGGAACTTCCTGCCGCGCCGGGAAGTGTCGCACAATTTCGCCGGGAAGCCGATGCTTGGACGCTTCCGGTGCTTGGCGAGTTTGATTCGGGGCGAGCGGTTTCGCCTTGCCGTTATGTGTTGGCGGAGAATTCCCTCGGGTTCCGGGTTCTGGAATTTGCTTCGTTCTCCGACCGGGTGGAGCTGACGCTGGATGGCGAGATGCTCCGCGCCGGATTCGGACAGCGGCTCGATAACCACCTTTGCTGGGGCGAGCGATCCCCGTTGCGTATGTCCGCCAGCGCCCGTTGGAACTCGAACGAAGAATTGGAAGTGCTGGTCTCCTGTAATGAAACGCCTTATCAATGGAACTTTCGACTTCGGCCGGATGGCGATGCGGTTCAACTGATCCGGCAGGCCAATCTGCTTTTCTGGGTCGAGGAGTGGCCGCTGCTTTCCGGAGCAAGGGGTTGATTTTTCGCCCGGCTCATGATATATTTACCCCATGATGGAACCGCATTATGGCAGGAGAAATGGGGAATCTTTGTTTTCAGCAGCGGGTAATTCTGCGTGGCACGGTGGAAGGGGTCGGTATGAGGCCGACCCTCTATCGTTTTGCCCGAACGCTCGGTCTTGGCGGCTGGGTTCGCAACCGTTCTCGCGAAGTGGAACTGCTCTGGCAGGGGAGTGAAGAGCTTCTGTGCCGCGCCCGGCACGAGCTTGCCGGCGCCTTGCCGCCAGGTAGCCGGATTGAAGAAGTGCTGTTTGGCGAATTGGAATCGGTCAATGAGGCGTTTTCGGAATTCACCATCCTCAACTCCGCCCGTCCCGCATCCGGCGGTCGGGTTAATTTGCTGACTCCTCCCGATCTTGCTCCTTGCCCTGAATGCCTCGCGGAACTTCACTCCTCCGGCGACCGCCGTTATCGCTATGCGTTCAACAGTTGCGGTTGTTGCGGCCCCCGGGCGACGGTGATCGAATCGCTCCCGTATGACCGCGCGGTCACCGCGTGGCGCGATTTTCCGCTCTGCCCCGAATGCCGGAGCGAGTATGACGATCCGGCAACCCGCCGATTTCATATCGAGGGGATCAGTTGCCCGCTCTGTGGCCCGAAGCTCGAATTGCTGGATGCCTCCGGCGAGAGCCTTGCACTTGGTGACGAGGCTCTGTTGCAGGCGGCGGCAAGTTTGAATCAGGGAAAAATTCTTGCGCTCAAGGGGGTTGGCGGCTTCCAACTGCTTGTCGATCCGCGCAATCGCCGCGCGGTGGAACTGCTCCGGTTGCGCAAGCGTCGCCCCGCAAAACCGTTGGCGCTGATGGCAGCAAATCTTGCATCCGCCGATGCGCACTTTGCGTTGTCGCCGGATGCGCGGGAATTCCTGTGCTCCCCGGCGGCTCCGATTCTTCTTGCGCCGTGGAAGCCATCCGGTCGGAATTTTCACCCGGAATTGCTCGCGCCTGATCGACCGGAGGAGGCGGGTGTCATGCTGCCCGCATCTCCGCTGCATACGCTCCTGATGGATGCGTTTGGCGGTGAGCTTCTGGTGGCGACCAGCGGAAATGCTTCCGGTGCGCCCCCGGCACTGAGCGTCGAAGAAGCGGTGCGTGATCTGGGAGTCGTTACCGATTTCATCCTGACGCACGAACGCCATATTCTCTGGCGGCACGACGATTCATTGGGAGTGGTCAATGCCGGGCGACTTCAGCTTTGGCGGCGTGCCCGCGGGTTCGGTTGGGCGCTTGCGTGCCCCGCCGAAATACGTCGTCCGATTCTGGCGCTGGGCGGAGCGCAGAAGAATGCGTTTGCCGCCGCCGGACGCGACTGTCTGCTGCTTTCTCCGCACCACGGCGAGCTGGCAAACGCGGATACTGCCGATGAGTGGGAGGATGCGGTGCGCCGAACTGTCGCGCAGCTCGCTGAGCCGCCGGAATGTATCGCCGTCGATCTGCACCCTGATTATTACAGTACGGTATGTGGAGAGAAGCTGGCGGCGGAGTGGAATTTGCCCTTGCTCCGTGTCCAACATCATCATGCTCATGCACTGGCGGGCATGTACGAATTCCGGCTCTCCTCGGCGTTGGCTCTGGTGTTTGACGGAACCGGAATGGGGAGCGACGGCACCCTCTGGGGCGCAGAGTTGTTCCACGTTGACCGGGAGCAGGGCATTCGTCGTCTGGCTTCGTTTGCTCCCGTGCCGCTTCCCGGCGGCGAAGCGGCGATCCGCGACTGTCGTCGGCAATGGCAGGGCAGGCGTTGGGCGGCTGGATTGAAGGCGGATCAAATGATCGAACTTCAATGTGAAGCCAAGTTGAACACGCCGTATACCACCTCCGCCGGCCGGCTCTTCGACGCGTTCGCCGCGGCGATCGGAGTTGCGCCGAAGACAATCAGCTATGAGGGGCAGGCCGCGATTCGCCTCGAAGCCGCCGCGTGGCGCGAACCGAAGAACATCATTTGCCCATTCCCGTGGAACACGGATATGGATGGCGATTTGCTGCGGATCGACTGGGCGCCGCTCTGGCATGACGATTTCACCCGGCACGTCTCACCCGCCCGCGACTTTCATCACACGGTTGCGGAAGCGGCGCTTGCGATGCTTGCCCGCGGCTTTCAGTGTGCGGGGGTGCTCCCGGTTATCCTTTCCGGCGGCGTGATGCAGAATCGTTTTCTTTCTGCGCTTCTGGTCGAAACGTTGCAAAGTCAGGGGCGGCGCGTGCTGCTGCCACAGCAGATTCCCCCGAACGACGGCGGAATCGCCATCGGGCAAATCCTCGCGGATGGCTGGGTCGGGGGCGGGGGAGTTGCTCTTTCTGCGGGGAGTTGCTGATTTTTGCTTGATTTTCCGAACTATATGGAGTATATTAATGACGATCTTTTTTTTAAAAACGCCGTCTTTAAGTCAGCTCGTGCGCTTGTACGCATGAACCGCTCGACGCAAATATGTTTTCCGATGAATGGAAACAGGAGTCAATATGTGTGTGGCATTGCCTATGAAAATAGTGGAACTGCTGCCGGAATCCCGCGGAAAAGTGGAGTACGACGGAATCGAGCGGCATGTTAATTTACGCTTGATGAAGCAGTGTGGAATCGGCGATTATGTTCTGGTTCACGCCGGATTCGCCATTGAAAAACTCGACCATGCGAAAGCAGTTGAACAATTGCGATTGCTGCAGGAATTGAAGCAAGGCTTGATGCAATGAACGCTCCGGTTTCATTCTGGCGCGATTCCTTGAGCGCCGTCGCGTCCCGATTCGGGCGTCCCATCCGGCTGATGGAGGTTTGCGGCAGTCATAGTTTCGCTGCGGCGAAATTCGGCTTGCGTGCGTTGTTGCCGGATTCCGTCCGGTTGCTCTCCGGCCCCGGTTGCCCGGTTTGTGTTTCCGGTCCCGGGTTCATTGATCGCACCATCTCTCTTTGCCGCCAAAACGTCCGTGTTGCCGTGTTCGGCGACCTGCTGCGGATTCCCGGCTCGACCGGTACGCTCCAGGGGGAAGCCGGACTGATGGTGATCTATTCTCCCGAAGAAGCGCTCGACTATGCGCTGGCGCACCCGAATGAGGAAGTGGTTCTGGCTGCGGTCGGATTCGAGCCGACGCTTTGTGCCGGAGCCGCGATTCTGGAACGTGCGGCGGAGCGTGATGTTGCTAATTTCTCCATCCTTTGCGATTTCAAACGGATTCATCCGGTGTTCGATCTTTTGACCCGCGATTCCGGCAATCGGCTGGACGGTTTTTTGCTTCCCGGCCACGTTGCTTCGGTGATTGGCGTCGACGGTTTTTTGCATCTTTCGCTGCCCGGTGTGATTTCCGGGTTCTCGGCGGAGAATATGCTCCACTCCATTTTGCTGCTTCTTGAATTGTCCGCCGAGGGCAAACGGGCCGTAGTCAACAACTACCCTGAGGCGGTCGCCGACCATGGCAACCCTGCAGCGCTCGAGCTTGTCGAGCGCTGTTTCGTATCAGGGAATTCCGAATGGCGCGGCATCGGGAACATTCCCGGCGGCGGCTGGAAGATTCGCTCGGAATTTCAGAGGTTCGACGCGGCGTTGCGCTTCGATCTCCCCGAGATTGAGGTGCGCGAACCGGCGGGGTGCCGCTGTGGCATGGTGCTGCGCGGAGCGATTTCGCCCGAAGAGTGTCCGCTGTTCGGCAAAAGCTGCACGCCGGATTCCCCGGTCGGCGCCTGTATGGTCAGTGGAGAAGGCGCTTGCGCCGCTGCATACCGTTACCGGGAGGTGGTGGCATGAGCGGGAAAATTACCATGGCGCATGGCGGCGGTGGACGTTCGGAGACGGAATTGATTGTTTCGGAGATTCTCTCCCGCTTCGGCAACGGCCCGCTGGACGGGTTGCCCGATGGAGCGACGTTGCCGATCGGGGATGGACTGGTGTTTTCGTCCGACAGCTATGTGATCACTCCCCGGTTTTTTCCGGGCGGCGACATCGGCAAATTGGCGGTCTGCGGGACGGTGAACGATCTCTATATGGCGGGCGGCACGCCGCGCTATCTGGCGCTGTCGCTGATTATTGAAGAAGGATTTTCGCGCGAAGAACTGGGGCGGATTCTCGATTCTGTTGCCGCCGCCGCCAAAACTTGCGGCGTTGTGATTGCGACCGGCGACACCAAAGTGGTTCCGCGCGGAAGTGCGGACGGGATTTTTGTGAATACGGCTGGAATCGGAGTACGGAATCCCGAATTGAGTCTTGATCGTGACCGTTTTCGCCCCGGCGACCGCATTCTGGTCAATGGCGGAATCGGGGAACATGGCATGGCGGTTCTCGCCGCCCGGCATGGGATCGGGGGCGAAGGGGTTGTGAGTGATTGTGCCGGTTTGGGGCCGTTTGTCGCCGCGGCGTTTTCTGTCGCGCCCGATGCGGTGAAGTATATGCGCGACCCGACTCGTGGCGGCGTTGGTGCGATTGTTCAGGAGATGATGGTCGGCAGTAAGGTCGGTGCGGAGTTGCGTGAGGCGGATCTTCCGTTGCGCCCGGCGTTTCGCGCGCTGAGCGGCATGTTGGGCATTGAACCCTTGTTTGTCGCCTGCGAAGGTCGCATGGTGGCGGTGGTCGAACCGGAGAAGAGCGATGCGGTTCTGGAAGCATGGCGCAAACTGCCCGGCGGGGAATCCGCTGCGGAAATCGGTGAATTGACCGATACGCCCGAGCGGGTGACGCTCCGGGGCGAATGGGGCGGACGGCGGCTGCTGGTGGTTCCCGATGGCGAGCAGCTTCCGAGGATCTGTTGAAATGCACGAGTTGTCGATCGCCGAGGCGCTGGTCAAAACCCTGACCGCATGGAAAAAGGAAGATGGGCGGATGCCGCTCCGGGTTCGGGTGCGTGCGGGGCGGCTGGCCGGGATCGACCCGGAAGCGCTTCGGTATGTCTGGCCGATGGCGTTGGCGAACAGCGCGCCGGAACTTTCCGGGTGCGCGTTGGATGTTGAGATGTTACCGCTGATTCTGCGTTGTGCAGAATGCGGCAGAGATACGGAAACCGAAAAATTAATGCTGATCTGTCCCTCTTGCGGCAAGCAGGCGCTTCGCCGACAGGGAGGGCGGGAACTCCTAATTCAGGATATTGAGGTGGAAAATGTGTAAAAACTGCGGTTGTGGCGGTGGGAGTCACCATCATCATCATTCGCATGGCGACGGCGACGACCATCACCATCATCACCACGATGCGGATGGGGGCGAGGAGCACGTTCATTACGATGCTGCGGGGAACCCTTATTCGCACCGGCACGAGGCGTCTGGTACGGTTATTCCGTTGGAGCAGGCGGTGCTGGCGGCCAACGACGATGTCGCCGAGGCGAATCGTGCGTGGTTCCGGGAACGCGGCATCACCGCGCTTAATTTGATCTCGTCCCCCGGGTCCGGCAAAACGACGCTTCTGGTGAAGACGCTTGACGCGCTCCGGGAGGCGGGTGTTCCGACCGCGGTGATCGTCGGCGACCAGTATGGCGACGTCGATGCCGAGCGGATGCGCAACCATGGCGCAACCGTCACGCAGATCGAAACGCATGACAGCTGCCATCTCAGCGCGGAGCAGATTCGCGCGGTGCTGGAAGATGCAGTTCCGGCAGGAATCCGATTGGTGCTGATTGAGAACGTCGGCAACCTGGTCTGTCCGGTCGCGTTCGACCTTGGCGAAGAAGCGAAAATCGCCTTGCTTTCCACGCCGGAAGGGGAAGAGAAACCGATTAAATATCCCGGTCTTTTCGCCGTTGCATCGCTGGTGCTGTTGACCAAAGTGGATCTCGCATCGGTTCTGGAATGGAATCGGGAGCTTTGCCTGGCCAATCTGCGCACGGTGAACCCGGAGGCGGAAATTCTGGAAGTCTCCGCGCGTACTGGAAACGGTTTCGCCGCGTGGGTCGATTATTTGAAATGTAGTGTCAAGAAATCCAAAACTTTAGAATAAGAGGGAGTTAAACGGATGATGACAGAATGGGTATTGTTCGGCTTGATCGGCGTTCCGCTGATCGGCGGGGTACTGGCCGCTCTGATCGGCTCCGACCGTTTGCGCTTCGCACTGGTTACCGCCTGTGCGTTGCTGGTCGCGGGTGGCGGGCTTTGGCTGGTGACGTTGTCGACGCAAGTCGACAGTGTGGGGAAAATCTGGAGCTACACGGTTTCCAGCGGAGTCGGAGAGCTGGGGTCGTTGCTTGAATTTGCGATTCTGGCAATCATTCTGGCCGTGGCGATCAAGATCCGGAATTTCTGGATCATCCTTTTCTCCATACTGCAATTTGCTCTGGCGGTCGGCAGTCACTTTGTCGGTGGTGGCGCGGCGGAATCGGCGGTCGTATTGTTCCGCATCGACAACCTTTCGCGGATCATGCTGCTGGTTACTTCGGTGGTCGGCGCGGCGATCCTGATCTTCTCGATCGGATATATGCGCGAGCATGAGCATCACAAACCGGCCGGTGCCGGGTCGCTGGGGAGATTTTACTTTTTCTTTCTGCTCTTCCTCGGCTGCATGGTCGGGTTGGTGGTTTCCAATCAGCTCTCTTATTTCTCTTTCTTCTGGGAAGCGACGACGCTTTGCAGCTACGCCCTGATCGGTCAGGACGGCGGCGAGGCGCGCCGGGTCAACGCGACTCGCGCGTTGTTGATCAACAGTTTCGGCGGTGTGGCGCTGCTCGGGGGCATCTTCGTGCTCAAGCTCTACACCGGCGGCGATACGCTGTTGCATCTCTTTGCCGATACCCGTTTGACGTTGCTCCCGGCGGTGTTGTTCTGCCTGGCGGCGTTCACGAAGTCGGCGCTCTTCCCGTTCCAGAGCTGGCTGTTGGGTGCGATGGTCGCGCCGACGCCGGTTTCGGCGATGCTCCACGCGGCCACCATGGTCAAGGCGGGCGTCTATCTGGTTCTGCGTATTGTGCCGGGCTTCTATGAAAACGGTGAGGTGATGCTGATTATCGCATTTGCCGGAGCGCTTTCGTTTGTCGGCGGCGCAATGCTGGCCTGTACGCAGAGTAATGGCAAAAAAGTGCTGGCGTATTCGACCATCTCCAACCTCGGTCTGGTGGTCGCCTGTGCCGGAATCGACTCGCCGCTGGCGTATGCGGCGGGATTGGCGATCATCACGTTCCATGCGATTTCCAAGGGGTTGCTCTTCCTCTGCGTCGGCCGGATCGAACAGCGCATCGGCAGCCGCGATATCGAAGACATGGATGGCATGATGTTCAAAATGCCGTTCACCTCCTTCGTGATTTTGCTCGGAATGATGTCGATGTTGCTTCCGCCGTTCGGCATGCTGCTCAGCAAGTGGCTGGCGATCGAGGCGACGATCCGTTCGCCTTTCCTGCTGATCTTCATGGTCATGGGCTGTGCTTTGACGGTTTACTTCTGGGCGAAGTGGATTGGCCGGGTTCAGCACACCGGTTACCACGAGGTGTTGCCGAAGGAAGAAATTGCGCCGTCGATGCGCATCGCGCTCACGTTTCTGGCGTTCCTGGTGCTCGCCACCGGCGTGACGACGATGTTGATTTATACCAAGGTTTTTGTTCCGATGTCACTGTCGGCCTATCGGTTCGCCTCGAATCCCGGTTGGAAAAGGGCACTGGATGAAGCCGGCCAGTTCTCCGCAGTGATTATCTTCGCGGGGATGGCGATCGGATTCATCGTTTACTACTTCGCCGTCTGGCGGCGGTTCAAGAAGGAAAACGTGCGCCGTCCGTTCCTCTGCGGAGAGAACGTCGTGATCGCGGAATGCAATGAGGATCAGGACATCCGTTCCTACGACTTCTATTCGGTGGGCGGAAAGATCGAGCACTCGCAGGTGGCCAACTATTATTTCCGCGGCATCATCAACGAGCAGACTGCGACCCGGGGACTTTGCTGGATTGCGTGGCTGATCATCATCGTCTTAATCGGCAACACCATTGCCGCAATCTAAGGAGTGTCCCGGATTATGGATCTGATATTGAGTCAATTTGCTGAATTCTGCAACAACCCGTATTTATTCGGGACGCTGGTCATGATCTTCGCTCCGCTTGCCGGTGCGCTGCTCATGGGAATCGACCGGGTGATTACCGCCCGGATGCAGGGTCGAAAAGGGCCGCCGGTGATGCAGCCGTTTTACGACACCATTAAACTGTTTCAAAAACAGCCGATTGCGTTGCACCGCCCGCAGATTATGTATGCGATGCTGCATTTGGTGTTTATGATGCTGGCGCTGCTTCTGCTGGCGTTGGGCAGTGACTTGCTGATGGTTCTGTTTGTTCAGGCGTTTTCGGTGATCTGTCTGGTGCTTGGGGCGATGAGCGTGCGTTCTCCGTACAGCTGGATCGGCAGCCAGCGCAAGATTCTCCAGATGCTTGCACTGGAGCCGATTCTGCTACTGATGATTCTGGCGGTGAACCTGAAGACCGGCAGTTTTCTCGGTTCGCGGGTGATGGAACTGAACCAGCCGCTGCTGCTGACGATGCCGCTCCTTTTCATCGCGTTTGTCTTCGTGGTTGGAATTGAACTGGAGAAGTCGCCTTTCGACCTCGCCAGCTCGCACCACGCGCATCAGGAGATCGTCAAAGGCGTCACGCTGGAGTACGCCGGCCCGTTTCTTGGGTTGATCGAGATTGCGCACTTTTATGAAGTGACTTTCTTCTTCTGGCTGATGTGGGCGTTCTGGCACAGCAATCCGCTGGTCGGATTGTCGTTGGCGAGTACCGGTTTCCTGTTCCTGACGGTGATGGACAATGCGTTCCCCCGCCTGACGGCGACGTGGATGCTCCGTTTCATGTGGACGGTGCCGCTTTCTCTGGCACTGGCAAACTTAATTTGGTTATGGGTGTGACATTATGGCGAAAGCAACTGCAAAATCCCCTTGGATCGTCCATTACAACTGCAATAGCTGCAATGGTTGCGATATCGAATTCCTCGCCTGCCTGACGCCGACTTACGACGTCGAGCGGTTTGGCGTACTGCACGTCGGCAATCCGAAGCATGCCGACGTTCTGGTGGTGACCGGCTCGGTCAATCACCGGAACCGGCACGTGCTGAAAAACGTTTACGACCAGATGCCGTCGCCCAAAGTGGTGGTGGCGATGGGCGTCTGCCCGGCGACGGGCGGTATTTTCGCCGACTGCTACAATGTGATCGGCGGCGCGGGCAAGGTGATTCCGGTCGACGTCTACGTGCCCGGCTGCCCGCCGCGCCCGGAAGCGATGATCGACGGAATCATCGAAGCGGTTAAGATCCTGGAGAAAAAACGCCAGGATTCGGAAACCGAGCAGCCTGAGCTGCCGTTGAAAGTGGTGCGTCCGGCCCCGGCTCCGGCCGTGGAAGCGACGGCGGCCCCGGTCACTCCGGCGGCGCCCGTCCAGAGTGTGGAACCAACCGGAGAGGTGGTGGGAAAATGATGGAAATTCATGAAGAGTTGACGCTGGAGAACCAGCTTGAGAAGATCGCTTCTCTCTTCCCCCGCGGCTATCGTTTTGTGACGATGACCGTGGTGGATTGCGGCGATGGATTCGATGTGTTTTATCACTTCGACCAGGATTATCAGTTGGAAACCTATCGTTTGAAGCTGCCGTACGGCGTGACTTTGCCGAGTATTTCCCACGCCTGTTTCGCCGCGTTGATTGTGGAGAACGAAATTCAGGATCTGTTCGGCATTACGGTGACCGGTATGGAGATAGATTATCACAGCCATCTGCTGCTGGCCGACGATGCGCCGGTCGCTCCGTTCTGCCGGGTTCCCGGCGTCGGGGTCGAAGCGGCAAAAGTGGTGACGAAGAGTGAAGGAGGCGCGTTATGAGCATGTTGATTCCGTTTGGTCCGCAGCATCCGGTGCTGCCGGAACCGCTCCAGTTGCGTCTTGAGATCAGCGACGAAAAAGTTCTCTCCGCGATTCCTGTGATCGGATACGTCCATCGCGGATTGGAGAAACTCGCCGAGCAGAAGGACTTTCAGCAGGATATGTTCCTGATCGAGCGCGTCTGCGGGATTTGCAGTTTTATGCACTCGATGTCTTACTGCATGGGGATCGAAGAGATCATGAACATCCCGGTGCCGCCGCGCGCGCATTATCTGCGCGTCATCTGGTGTGAATTGCACCGGATGCACAGCCACTTGCTGGCGATGGGGCTTCTGGCCGATGCGTTCGGTTTTGAGAACCTCTTCATGCAGCTCTGGCAGACGCGGGAACACGTGATGGACGCGATGGAAGCGACCACCGGCGCCCGCATTATGCTCGGCAGCTGCTGCATCGGCGGCGTCCGCAAGGATATCGACCCGGATCAGACAAAATACGTCCTTGGCCAACTTCACAAGGTGGAGAAGGAACTGAAGGAACTCGCTCCGGTGTTGCTGAACGATTACGCCGTCAAAAAGCGTCTGGTCGGAGTCGGCGTTCTCGATGGTCAGCAGGCGTACGAGCTTGGCGCAGTCGGCCCCACGTTACGCGGCAGCGGCATTGCCCGCGACCATCGCATGACCGGTTACGCCGCTTATGGCGAACTTGGGTTTGAGCCGGTTGTCCGGAAGGACGGCGACTGCTACGCCCGAACCGACGTTCGTATCGGTGAGCTGTTTCAGTCGATCGAACTGGTGCGCGCCGCTCTGGCGACCATGCCGGATTCGGAGCTCAAGACGCCGTTCAAGGGCAACCCCACCGGCGAAGCGGCCATCCGCGTCGAGCAGCCGCGTGGCGAGGTTCTCTACTATCTGCGTGGAAACGGTACCGATAAGCTGGCGCGCGTCCGGGTTCGCACCCCGACATTTGCGAACGTCGCGCCGATGCTCAAGATGCTGGTCGGATGCGGTCTGGCCGACGTCGCGGTGATTATTCTGTCAATCGACCCCTGTGTCAGCTGTACGGAGCGTTGAGATGAAACTGTTTACAATTTTCCGCAATATTGTTCGGCGTTCCTTCAGTCGGCCGGTGACCCGGAACTATCCGGCGGAGGTTCGCGATCCGTTCCCGGGCGAGAAGGGAAAACTGATAATCGAAGCGGACAAGTGCATTTACTGCGGCATCTGTGCCAAGAAATGCCCCGCCAACGCGATTACTGTAAACCGGAAGCCGGACGCTTCGTGGCAGTTCCAGCGCTATAGCTGCATCCTCTGCGGCTTTTGCGTCGAGGTCTGTCCGAAAAAATGCCTGCATCTGGTTCCTCGTCTGGAGAAAGAAGACGAGAAATAACAGAGTGACGATCGCGCCCGGATTGGTAGAAAATCCGGGCGCGTTTTTTTTTATCCGGTAATCAGTACGATTCCTGTCAGTCCCAGTGCCAGCCCGACGAGTTGGAGCGGTTTCATTCGTTCTTTCAAGATCAGGAAGCTGTACAGCGTAAACGAAACGATGCAGCTTGACACGATCACCGGGTAGCTGATCGATCCGGCTCCTGCCGCCGCGACCAGATCCAACCCGCGATAGAGCAGGAAATATCCGGCGGCCAGCACGGATGCCGCCAGAAGGGTGGCGAAGCGCCACAATTGCGGACTGCTCAGTTCGCCGGGCAGCAGGGAGAGCGTGTTCCGTTTGCAATAGAAAAACGCGACAAGAGTTCCGATGGCGACCGCCAGTGCGCGGCTGACGCTGCTGACGCTTTGCGCCTCCGGAAAAAAGCTGGGCAGATTGGCGAACACCTGACTGACTCCGGCCACCAGCAACCCGAGGAACGCCGCGCCGCGCCAGTTGCCGCCATGCGTGCGGTTATCTCCGGCGGCGCCGAAAAAGATCAGCGCAGCGACAATGGCCAGAAATCCGCCGGTTCGCGGCAGCGTCAATGTTTCTCCGAAACAGGTGACGCCAACGAGAAACGGGAAGATCAGCGCGGATTGGATCACCGCCCAGACGATTCCGTTCGGCCCGGCCTTCATTGCTTTTCCCATCCACTCCAGCACGAAATAGTTGAAGAACCCTGACACCAGCAGAGAGAGCACCGTCCAGATCCGGACGGCAGGCGGACAGGCGTTGTCCGGGAGGAACAGCAATACGGTTCCGCTGATCAAAATAGACAGGAGCGCGGCGACGGCCTGAATGGTGTTCACCGGCAGGTTGTGTTTCGCGGCGTTGCCGACTACCGCGCCGGTGACGACCCAGCTTGCGCCGGTTGCGATCAAAAGCAGAATTCCCAAAACCATGATGCTGTTCTCCGGCGGTTGTAAATGGCATTAATATATCCGCCTCCGAGCGAAAATCAATTGCGTTTGGACGGATTGTGGCAACGATGATTTTCGCGTCGGTTTCGAGTGCGGCACACATTGACAAACCTTGCTTGAAATGGTACATTACACCTTTGGTGTTATTTCAACGATTTGACTGCGAAAGGGGCGCATGGGCGTTTACCGGGAAACTCATATTCCGCGTTGGCTTGGATTTTTCATCCTTGCCTTTGCGTTCCTGATTTTGTTTCAGCCTTGGGCTCTCGGTATGCGCGAACTGTTCCGGCTGGAGGGATTCTATGCGGCGCAGGCGGCGGAATTTACGCCGGACTCCCTGATTGTGACCGCTCACGGCGTCGCCATCGGAAACGCATATCCGCTTTTTCCCGCGCTGGCGGCGTTGCTTCACCGAGGGTTGGGGCTGGAGATGGAACTTGCGTTGCGGCTGATTTCAGTCATCATGACCGGAGCTGCCGCTGCGGTGGTCGGGTTCTCTGCGGCCAGCGAACGTTCCGCCCGTGCCGGATTGGCAGCGGCGGCGATGTTTCTCGGCTCGAACCTGATTCTGGAGAAAAGTGTCGATGGCGACCCGGCTATGCTGGAAGTGTTTTTGCTGATTTCTGCTCAAATGCTGTTCTTTCAGTACGGAGTGCGACGGATGAATTGGAGCATGGGCTGGATTTGGTCACTCGCGCTTTTGTCGCTCGGATTTTTGGCGGGCGGATTCTGGATGATTCTGCTTTTCGTTTTTCCCATGTTCTTTTTCCGGCGGCCACTGTCGGTGAAGTCGAAGTTTCGACACATCGGCTTCCTGATCGGGATTGTGCTTCTGGTGGGGACGATTCTCGCTTGGGGGCTGCCCTATTGGACCTCGTCCAGCGCGGTTCCGTTCGGTTGGGTCTGGTGGAACGAAAGCTCGTTCTGGGGATATTTGTTGAAATTATTGGCGTTCCCGTTTGAATTTGCGCTGCGGTTACTGCCGTGGACGTTGATTGCGTGGATTCCGTTCTGTGTGGCTCTTCAGGCGCTTGATGAAACGCCGATATTGAGCCGATATCTGCGAACGCTGAGCATCGCGACATTCGGGTTGCTCTGGATTCTGCCGGAGAGCGATCCGCGGGATTTTCTGTTCCTTCTCGCTCCCCTGTCGATTTTGGTGGGGATCAACTACGATCTCGCTATGCGGCGATATGGACGGAAAATTCGGTTGTGGATGGTTTTTTGTGAATACTTCGTCGCGTTTGCGGCGATCGGAGTTGCAGTCGGCTGCTTTGTTCCGGATGGCCTTCTGAGCCGTTTCATCAGTATCACACATACATCGGAATTCAGTGATTCGGTTGCTTACCGGACGATTGCCATCGGAGCGGTTGTGGTGTTGCTTCTTCTGGCGCTCTATCTGCATTTCGGACGGAAAACCAGACCGGTCTGGCTGATGCTGCTGGGGACGTCGGTTGCTGCCGGCATCTTTTTCTGGGTGGTACTTCAACCCTATCGCGCACAAGATCATGAGAAGCGGGAGCTGGGGCAACGGATTGCAACTGTACTTGCGTCGGAACCGGAAGGGATTTTGTATAAAAGCAATATTCTCGACCTCTACGGCGAACTTTACTATTCCGGTACAACGGTGCGAAAACTTCAGGAACCGGTGCGTCCCTCGACAGGGGAGCCGGTGGTTTATCTGCTCGGTACCGAATTTCCGCAGCGTCCCGATCGAACATGGAGCAATCTCCTGCCGTCGGATTTTACGTATAAAAAACATCGCCTCGGCCTCTGGAAAGGGGAGCTTCGCCCACCGGAACCGGAAGAAGAGGTGGAGCTGGAAGGCGTTTCTTACCCGCCATTTCCGCCCAAAGCCATGGAAGGCAACCCGAAATGAACCTCTTTGAAGCCATCATGCTGATTTGTTTTGGCGCGAGCTGGCCGGTGTCGATCTGGAAAACGGTCAAGGTCAAGAACCCGGTGGGGAAAAGCATTGCCTTTCTCTGGCTGGTGGAAATCGGCTATTTGTCGGGAATCATTTACAAGCTGTCGCATCTGGATTGGGTGATTGCCCTTTATGTTCTCAATGCGTTGATGGTGGCGACTGATATTGTGCTGGTGATGAAGTATACCGCTATGCGCCGCCGTGAGGCGAAGTAAGTTTTCGCAGAGGATATTTTTCGATCGTTAAGCGCGGTACGTTCCGCGCTTTTTTTTCTCTTGCAAATAAATATCGTTTACCCACAGCTGCGCGGTATGCGCCGCTTCTCTCGCTTTCCCTCTAGAACAATATCCTTAGGTCACCTAAGCGCGGTATGCGCCGCCTCCCTCTCTCCCTTCTCCTCTACGAACAATATCCTTAGGTCACTTAAGCGCGGTATGCGCCGCGGAGCGGATGAGAGGGAATTGCACGGTTCGGCGTAGCCGAAGCGGGCAACAAGGAGCGTACGCGACGCCGCCGAACGCAGCGCAGCGAAAAGCCCCTCTGGCATTGCCCGAATGGGCAATTGAAGAGTTGGCCGCCAAAGGCGGACAAGTAAGCCCCCAACGGGGGCGCCGTGGTAGTGGAGGAACGATCCCACGACCCCGCGCTCGCCGGTGATCGTGGATAAAGGGGGCGTGGGGGAAAAAGCATTTCCCCCACAATGCCCACGACATTGCCGCTCTACCACCCCAGAAATATCGTGAAACCCGTGAACCGCCTTCGCGCCTTGGCTTATCTGGCGGCAAATGAATTGCAGGAGAAAGGGAAGGGGAAAAGGGAGGCTCCGGCTTCGCCGCGAGCAGGTGAGTTGGCCTCATGGCCAACTCCACCGCGGTCGCTCCCTGCAAAATTTTCAATTTTGCTGTTGAGCGCTTTCGGGGCGACCGGTTGCCTCCGGCAGCCAAAGGCTCCGCGCCTTTGGAAACCCGCCAGCGCTTTCGCCGCTGGATCACGACCAGCCGATAGGCTGGACCACGGCGGCTCTCGCCGCCTTGAAAGGTCGTATGCCGTTGGTGGTTCGCGTTAGATCAGCTTCAGCGCGTCTTCCAATGCGCCGATCAGATCGTCCGGGTGTTCCAGACCGATCGAAAGGCGAATCAATTCCGGCTGGAGCCCACCCTTGCGCTGATCCTCGTCAGACAATTGCGAGTGAGTCGTGCTTGACGGATGGATAATCAGGCTCTTGGCATCTCCGACGTTGGCCAGCAAGCTGAAGAGTTCGATGTTGTCCACCACCTTGATCGCCTCGGCGCTACCACCCTTGACGCCGAAGACCACGATGCCGTTCGCCCCGTTCGGGAGGTATTTTTTCGCCAGCGCGTCGCCGTCCAAACCCGGGTAACGAACCCACTCCACCTTCGGGTGTTTGTTCAGGTATCCCGCAATCTTACGACCGTTTTCACTGTGCTTCGTCGTGCGGAGCGGCAGAGATTCCACGCCTTGCAGGAAGATCCATGCCGCGTCCGGCGACAGCGTCGGTCCTTGGTTGCGCAGTCCCACCGTGCGAAGACGGAGGATAAAGGCCAGATGGTTCAGATCCCCGAGATCGTGGGCGAAACGAAGACCGTGGTATCCGCGATCCGGTTCGTTGTAAAGCGCGAATTTGGGGTCGCTCCAATCGAATTTGCCGGCATCGACAACCACGCCGCCGATTCCGGTTCCATGCCCGCCGATCCATTTGGAGAGCGAGTGGATCACGATGTCCGCGCCATAATCAATCGGACGCAACAGCGTCGGCGGCGTGAAAGTCGCATCGACCACCAATGGCAGTTTGTGTTTGTGCGCGATTTTCGCGTACTCTTCGATATCAGCTACTTCAAGGGCGGGATTGCCGACGGTTTCGATGTAGACCGCACGGGTCTTGGCGTTGATCGCCGCCTCGACCGCCGCGAAATCATTGACCGGAGTGAAGCGAACCGTGATGCCGCTTTGCGGAAGGATCGCGTCAAACTGTGTGTAGGTTCCGCCGTAGAGGTTGTTGGCCGAGACGATTTCATCTCCCGTCCGGGCAATGTTGGTGAGGGCGAAAAAGATCGCCGCGGTTCCGCTTGAAAGTGTGATGGCGGCGGCGCCGCCATCCAGTGCGGCAAGGCGTTTCTCCAGCACGTCATTGGTAGGGTTCATCAACCGGGCGTAAATATTGCCGAACTCCCGGAGGCCGAAGAGATCAGCCGCGTGTTTTGAGTTCTTGAAATTATACGCGGTGGTACGGTAAACCGGTACCGCGCGGCTGAGAGTGTCGCCGTCGGGCTTCTCCTGGCCGGCGTGAAGAGCGATGGTTTCCAGATGGTATTTGCGATTGCTCATGGGCATGTCTCCTGATTGTGATAATGATTTATTGTTCGTCGAAAAGCCGGGAGGAAAGATAGCGCTCTCCGGTATCCGGCAGCAGTACGACGATCCGTTTTCCGGCAAACTCCGGCCGTTTACTCAATTCCAGTGCGACGAATAGCGCCGCGCCGGAAGAGATACCGACCAGAAGGCCCTCCTGCCGGGCTGCTGCCCGTGCAGTTTTTTCCGCATCTCCGGCCGAAACCGGAACGATTTCATCAATGATCTTGGTATCCAGAATGCGCGGGACAAATCCTGCGCCGATTCCCTGAATACGGTGCGGGCCGGGCTTTCCCCCGGAGAGAACCGGACTGGCGTCCGGTTCCACCGCATAGATTTTGACGTCGGGGTTGCGCTCTTTGAGCACTTCCCCCACTCCGGTCAAGGTTCCGCCGGTGCCGACCCCGGCGATGAAGACATCGACTTTTCCGTCGGCGTCACGCCAGATCTCTTCGGCGGTGTGCGCCCGGTGCGCGGCAGGGTTCGCCGGGTTGTCGAACTGCTGCGGAATGATTGAGCCGGGGGTGTTGGCGTGAATTTCTTCCGCCTTGGCGATTGCGCCTTTCATTCCCGTCGCCCCGTCGGTCAGCACCAGTTCCGCCCCGTAAGCGGCGAGCAGTTTTCGCCGCTCAACGCTCATGGTTTCCGGCATGGTGAGGATCAGCCGGTAGCCTTTGACTGCCGCAACCAGCGCCAGCCCGATTCCGGTGTTGCCGCTGGTCGGTTCGACCAAGAGCCCGCCCGGTTTCAGCTTGCCCTCCCGTTCGGCGGTTTCGATCATGGCCAGTGCAATACGATCCTTGACCGATCCGCCGGGGTTGAAATATTCGACTTTGGCGATGATGTCCGCTTTCCCGGTATTCAGTCGGTTGATGCGAACCAGAGGAGTGCCACCGATCTCCTCCAAAATTGTGCCAGCGATACGACTCATTGTAAACTCCTTTCCTCAGAAGCGATTTCGTAAAACTCCGCCGCTTCGTCAAGCCTGTTCTTTCGATTCTTTTCCATGCTCCCGCTTTGCCGGCCCGTACTGTGAGTCATGAAAGACGAGAAGAAACTCCACTTTTTCCGCCGAGGTGGCGGCGCCGTATCCCGGCGAACGGCCGGGAAAAAGTTCCCGGAACAAATGTCTTATTTTTTTGCTCATATTGACTTCTCCTGCCAAATGAAATCGATCCAATCATACAGCCATCCTGTTGTTCCTGTTTAACGTTCATTGAGCGCCCCACCTCCTTTCTTTTTCGAGCCGATTGCGAAACCGGCCCCCTGGTTATAGAAAATTAAAACTTACAATCCGGTAGGAACCGTTCTCCACTCCGGAAATTACTCGAAACACCGCATCTTGGCGAATCACTTTCCCTTCGGCGCTCTTGCGCTCGAAACGGACCCGCCAGAGTGAGACTGTCAGCAACGGGTTTGCCAGCGTCGCGAGGTATTCATAAGAAACCGTGTCACCCAGCGTGTCACCGATCCCCTTGCGCGCTGCGTCGAATTCCTTTTGCCCGAACCGCTCTTGCAGTACCGTGGGGAGTTCTGCCGTGAACGCGCTCGCGTCGTTGGCCAGAAACGCACGCAACAATCCTTCTCCATTCGTCTCCGGCGCCGGGTTCCCGGCGATCGCTTTCGACTCTTCCGGGGCGGCCGCGGCCTGCGTGGATGCGCACCCGGCAATCACCGGCAACAACAGCGCCGGAGCCAGTCGCAGAATCCGTTTTGCTCTTTTGTTGATCACGATATCCGCCCTTTCTCGTTACATTTAAATCTCGACCTTTCAGATAGTCTTTAATAAAATAGCATGAAGTAAATTCATTTCAAGAGGTGTTTTTTGTTTTTTTTCGTTTTTTTGACTCTTTTGCCGATCTCCCTCTGGAGGTGGAATCTTTATAAGATTCCAACGGTATCATTCCAGGGAAGAGGGGCGAAAAGCACCGAAAAAGAATGATGTATTTTTTTTGAAAACGCCGCTTGAAAATGAAAATAGATCGGTGTATATTTTTAATACACTACCGCAATGGTAATGATTGAAACAGTTTGGAACCCGTCTAGGAAAGGAAGTGTATCAAGGAAACCTCACGCAAAAGCCATCGTTTCCGGAACCCCGGCCATCCGCACTCGAACAACACGATTCTCCGAATGCGATGTTGCGGTCAGCGGCATTTTTTGTGGCACCACTGTAACAAATCAACATATGATCGGAATGAATCGTTATGAACAAAAAACACTTTACAATTTTTTTATCGCTCGCGCTGGGTGTTTCCGGCGCGTCCGTGCTTGCTGCGCAGGACGAGGTTCGCACCATCCGCCTTTTGCAGGATGACGGGCAGACGGAGATCGCCAGCAAAGTCTATGAGCTGAAACATGTCAAGGCGACTGATGTTCGTCCCTATGTCGAAGCGGCCGTCAAACGTTACAACACGAAGTCAAAAGTGGAACGCGTCAACAGCGTACCGACCAAACAGAATTTCTTGATCGTTTCTACCGGAGAGGAGTTTCTTCCGTACGTGGATGCGTTGATCGCCCAGATCGACCGTCCGGGCAAGGCGGATGAATTCGGCTCGGTGATTCAGGGCACCGGCGTCACCCGCATCGCCTATACGCCGAGCTATCGCGCGGCGGAGGATATCGTGCGGATTCTCAATGGCGCAATCCGCTCCTCGGAAGGTATCGTTTACCTGAACAAAGACACCAATACCATCTACTGGAAGGATGACAACGGGGCGGCGCAGGGGATTCTCGCCTGGGCGAAACGGCTCGACCGTCCGGTTCCTCAGGTCAATTTGCAGCTCAATTACTACGAAGTGCGCGAAAGCACGCTTCGGGATATCGGGCTGGATTACCTGGCGTGGAAGAATGGTCCGGGGTTGAACCTCTTTGAGGCAGCGTACAGCGGCGGGAAGATTTTCTCCAACGAGGCGATTCTGGAACTGATCGGTGCGGGTTCGCAGTTTGTCGACGTGGCGAAAAACTTCTCCACAAGCTGGGGATACGGCGGTTTCCTGACCGCTCCACAATTCGATTTGAGCTTCCTGCGCCTGCTTCAGCAGTCGGGTGACGCGAAATTGGTGGCGAATACGGACATCACGTTTGTCAATACCGCGATTTTCGACGACGCTTCGCTGAACCGTTACCGTACCTATCGTGCGACGTTGACGCCCGATTATCAGAATATCCTCAAAGATGATGATGACCGCACGCAGGTGGTGACCGGCTATGCGCCATCGCTGGAACTGGTGGTGAAGAATCCGGTGATCTGCTTTGGCGCATCGCCGGATGAGATCGATGCGACCGGCGGGATTCCGACCGACGCGGCGTTCTACGCAAAGAACAAAGGCGGCGTGGTGTTCCAGTATTCGCTGCTCTCCAAAGATGTGGTGGAACGCAATAACCGCGGGGTTGAGCTGGGGAATGCCAGTTATACCACCGGCAGCCTGACGC
Organism: Victivallis vadensis; assembly: GCA_040393525.1. Classification (GTDB taxonomy): domain Bacteria; phylum Verrucomicrobiota; class Lentisphaeria; order Victivallales; family Victivallaceae; genus Victivallis; species Victivallis vadensis_A. Next base: position 104,628 of record JBEBTY010000007.1, read on the forward strand.
TCGGGCTCGGAACGCAAAAGCTGCTCTCCAGCTATGTCCGGGAGATCGAGGCGGAGCAGACGATCGGCATTCCGTTCCTCATCAAGATTCCGTATCTCAAGTATCTGTTCGGAACGACCACGACGCTTCATGAAAAAGTCTACATCATTGTGACTGCCGAAGCAAAGCTGGTTCATCCGGAATCCCTTCCGGCCGCCCCGAATGCCATTGCCAGTAACTGACAGGAGTTTTCCTTATGAACAAAAAATATTTGACTTTTGCCCTGATCGGATTATTGGGCTCATTTGGCTCTGCTTTCGGCGCCGATCAAAACATCACGTTGACGCCGCAGGCGATCCCTGGATCTTCTCCGGCCAACAATAACCAACCGACCGCGGGGTACGGCAACTCCACCGTTCAGGCGCAGTTGCGGCTGGACGTCAAAGACTCCGTCGGTGCGATTCGTTTCATTCGCGACAACACCGATCCGCGTGTGCTGACCAAGGCGTATGAACTCAAAAATGCCGAGCCCTACGCGCTTCGCGGCTATCTGCTCGCGGTGGTGAAGGGGACGAAGATCAGCGACAGCCCTGTTCAGGTCGAGGCGCTGAAATTCAATGACGGCACCGGGTTGTTGCTGGTTTCCGCTGAGGATTACCGGTTTGACGACGCCGGCAACGGCGAGAGCATCGACAAGATCATCGAGCGGCTCGATTTGCCGGGGATCTCGTTCTCCAGCGGTCGTCCCAAATTCATCTACTTCCCCAAAGTCAACTCCGCCGCCAATCTGCGCGATATGGTGGTGAAGGTCGGCGCGAGCGGCACCGATGCGGAGTTTGAAGGCGGAATCGACGTTCTGCTGGTGGATGGCCAGTTGAATGCGCTGGTGTTTGCCGGGCCGTATTGGTCATGGCAAGCAGTTCGGGCGATGCTCGAGCAGTACGACAAGCCGATGCCGGAAGTCCGTATCACCTACAAATTGTTGGAGATCCATGCCGAAAATGACGACAAGATCGGCGCCGATTTCCAGAGCTGGAAGAACAATGACGGAGTCGATTTCTTCTCCGCGGGCGGACGTTACCGGAACAACTGGGCGTCGACCTTTGCGGGTGGAATCAACAACTCCGGTTCGAGCCGGACGGATTTTTTTAACTTCAATCCGAAATGGAACACCAAGTATCTGGATTTCCTGAGCACGATCGGCAAAGCGCGAGTGGTCACCGAAGGGGTGTTGCTGGCGAAGAACCGTGCCGACTCGGAGCTTCTGGTTAATTCCGGTTTGTTCTATGTCGATGTTTCGGAGACGATTGACGACAGTGAGTTGAACGACAAGGTTCCGTCGAAAAAACCGGAAGTTCCCGATCCGGGCAACCTCACGCTGGAGCACGGCAAGACGCAGGTCACCGCAGCGGACGACAGCTTTCGTTTTCAGCTGAAAGTCAACCCGGTGGTGACGGCAAAAAGTACGACGCTCGAACTGTCGGTGACGGGAACTTCACTGATCGGCTGGGATGGCAACGGCACCCCCCGTGTCAGCAAATCGGAATTCAATACCGAAATTCAGGTCGGTCATGACGGAAAAGATTTTGTGGTTGGCGGAATTCAAAAGACGAGCGTGGTGCGCGGCGTCGCGGGTTTGCCGATTCTGAAAGATATTCCGGTTCTGGGGTGGCTGTTTTCGACCGAGAGCGAATCGACGAAGCGTTCTCAGCTGGTGCTGATTGCCCGGGCGGAATATGCACAGCCGTTCGACAAGATCGATACGCAGATTCAGGAAAACATCGGCAAGGTTGTGGAAGTCACGGACAAGGATAGCTTTGTGAACAACATCGGCTTCCAGCAGTTGTTGATTGACACGAACGAGCTGAAGTAACAAAACGCAATTCAGGGGTGCGGGGGAGCAGATGCTTTGCCCCGCCCCCCGGGGTGGCGGGCGGCGGACGGCGGGGCAGGTAAGACAAAATCGCCCTGACCCATGTGTCTTTTTTTTTATTGCTAGCAGAAGGATCATGATTATGAACATCAAATCAACCATTACATTTCTTGTGCTCTCGTTTGCGTTTGTTGTCGGCGCGGCCGACAAATTCCGCATCGGGTACATCGCGGAACCTGCGCACGGGCTGCATTTCATCGCCCGCGACAAGGGGTATTTCAAGGAAGAGGGGATTGAGCCTGAACTTTATCAGTTCAGCACCACTGCGGAGGGACTCGCCGCACTCAAGAGCGGCAAGCTCGAAGTCGGCACGTTCGGCACCGCCGGGCCGTTGCTCTTTATCGCTCGTGGTGCGGAGTTCACCATCTTCGGTGGAATGATGATCGGCGGACAGGCCATCATCACCAAGCCGGAGAACGCCGAGCTTTACAAGGATCTCAAAAACTTCAAAGGCAAAAAAATCGGGCTCGGAAAGCTGACCACCGGCGACGTTATCTTTCGCGGCGCGCTGAAAGACGCGGGGCTTGATCCGCACAAAGATATCGTTGTCGTCGAGCTGCCCGGCCAGAGCGCCGTCGTGGAAGCCGTCCGCAAAGGCGCGGTCGACGCCGGAATCGTCTTCAGCCCTCACTTTTCGCTCGCGGAACAAAAGTACGGCTTGAAAGTGTCGAACTATATCGCCGACTTTCACCCGCACTACACCTGCTGCCGCTTGACCGGCAATACCGATGCGGTCAAAGCGAATCCGGATGCGTACAAGCGCTTCCTGATCGGACTGATCCGCGCCTACAAATTCTATCGTGAGAATCAGGACGAAACCGTGCAGATTATCGCGGACGGCCTGAAGATCGATGCGGATATCATTCGCAAAGACACCTATACCAATCACACCTTCGATTCAAACCCCGACCCGCTTAAGAAAGGGACCCAGGACTTCTGGAACATTATGACCAACATCGGGTATCTTCCCGAAAACAACATCGATCTCGACAGTCACATCGAACTCAAAATCTATCGCGAAGCGTTGGACGAAGTCCTGAAACGCTACCCGAACGACCCGAGCTATCTGGAGTTGGATCGCTTTAACAAAGCGAATAACTGATATCGATTCTCCTGATCGCGAATCGGTATTTGCTCCATACCCGCTTGGAAGGAGAGCTGTACCATGAACTATATTTTGATTTTTACAACGGCGGCATTGCTCGTATCCGCCCTGACTCGTTCCGCGTGGCTCACCGCCGGACTCGGCGCGGCAATCGCACTCTATGCGTTGCTTCGTCGTCGTCGGTCGACCGCTGACGGCGCGTGTGTCGTGGTCGCGGTATTGCTGGCGTGGCAGCTGGTGAGTGGAAATTTCGGAATCGCGGACGCAATTTTGTTTCCGCCGCCCGAACGGGTGTTCCGACTTTTCATCGTCGAACTGCCGGATATGGGTCGTGGCCTGCTCTCCTCCATGTTTCTGTTGAGCAGCGGATATCTTCTGGCCCTGGCGACGGCTATTCCATTGGGATTGGGCGTTGGTTACTCGTTGCGGCTTCATGAGGCGAGCGGCCCGTTCATCAAGGTTTTGGCGGCGATTCCGCCGATCGTTTACATTCCGTATGCGATCGCGTTGCTGCCGAGTTTTGCCGCGGCTTCGATTTTTGTGATCTTCATCGGCGCACTCTGGCCAGTGCTGGCGAACACGATCAGCGGGGTGCGGCAGATTTCGCCGGATGTGATCGACTCGGCGCGGATGCTGCATCTGAAGAAGCGTACTTTTTTTCTGCGGGTGATTCTGCCGGGCGCGATGCCGGGGATCTGCAACGGCGCATCTCTCGGATTGGTGTTCAGCTTTCTGCTGCTGACTGCTGCGGAGCTGATTGGAGCGACCGAAGGATTGGGCTGGTATGTCAAGAATTTCTCGGATTTTGCCGATTACGAACGGGTGATCGTCGGAATCATCTTTATCAGCATCGTGATTACGGTCATTACATTTGCAACCAACTGGATCGAACGGAGATTGCTCCGTTACCGGGAGGTGAACCATGATTGAGTTTGAAAACATATTGTTCCGTTACTCCAACAAGCCTGTGCTTGACGGGATCACCGCTACCATTCCGGACGGAGAGTTCGTCTGCCTGCTCGGTCAATCCGGTTGCGGGAAGTCAACGCTGCTTCGGCTGACCGCCGGGCTTGTCACGCCGGATGGCGGACAGATCCGCATCGACGGTCAAGCCGTTTCCGGCCCGAACCGGGAATGTGCGGTGGTGTTTCAGGACTATTCGCTCTTTCCGTGGATGAGTACCGGAGAAAATCTGGTGCTTGCCCTGCGGAGCGCATTCCCGGAAAAAGCGAAATCCGAGGTGCGCACACTGGCGGAGCAGTATCTGGAGGTGGTTGGCCTGGGAGAGTGCTTCAACCATTACCCTGGCGCACTCTCAGGTGGCATGCGGCAGCGGGCGGCGATTGCCCGGGCGCTCTCGGTCAGCTCCCCGATTCTGTTGATGGATGAGCCGTTCGGTGCGCTCGATCCGCTGAATCGTGCCATGCTTCAGGATCTGCTGCTGAAACTGTGGCGGAATTCCGGCAAAAAACGTACCGTTCTCTTTGTCACCCACGACGTAGACGAAGCGGTGCTGCTGGCGCAGCGGATCATCGTGCTCGGCAGTTCTCCGGGGCGGATCATCGCCGACCGGAAGGTGCCGCGCCCGGCGGAAGCGATCGGTCGCGAACTGTTTCTGCTGCCGGAGATCAAGGAATTGCAAAGCGAACTGCTTGCACTTTACCGGAACGACGTTCAGCGCCGTTTGGAATCCAACCTGCTTCAAGCCAACGGCAGTGGAATTTAGGAGAACATCATCATGGAAGAGAAAAAATGCAACCTCAGCTGCTCCGAGTGCGGCGTACGTAACTGCTATCGGAAAGAAAAGCAATACCCCGCATTCTGCCTGAGTGAAGAGTTTGCCGACGCCGCAGAAAAAACCAAGGCGCTCTATCTCGGCGACGACGTCGATGGCCGTCTGGCTCGCGCGGCGGCGGAGATCGAAGGCGAATACTACGGACGGCTCACCCGGCTGGAGGAGACGATCCGTTTCGCTCAGAAACTCAACGTTCGCAAGCTCGGCATCGCCAGCTGCATCGGGCTTCTGGATGAGGCTTCGCTCTATGCGAAAATCGTCCGCACTGCCGGAATTGAAACCAAAACCGTCATCTGCAAAGTCGGGGCGATCGACAAGACCGAGATCGGGCTGCCGGATGAGATGAAAATTTGTCCGGGATGCAACGAATCCTGCTGCAACCCGGTGCTTCAGGCGCAGGTGTTGAACGAGTGGGGCGCGGAATTGAATGTGACGATCGGGCTTTGTGTCGGGCACGATGCGATTTTCGGCCGCCACAGTCTTGCGCCGGTGACGACGTTCATCGTCAAGGATCGAGTGCTCGGGCACAATCCGGCGGTGGCGCTTTATACCTCGAAATTTTATTACAAACGGATCTTGGATGAGAAAACGTTTCCGGGACCGGTTGTCCGGGAGAAAAAAGCATGAAAGAATATTCGTTATGGGCCATCGCCCTTCTTCTGCTGTTCGCCGCCGGATGCGCGACGACGCAGAACACGGAAGAGGATGAGCTGGAGTGGGGTTCCTGTTGCGACGCCATTCCTGCCGCAAATATTTCAAAGTAACACAAGGAAAAAATATTTATGAACATTAAAAATCTGAAACATTCGGCTTTTGCCGCTCTCTCTGCCGTCACGCTGTTTTCAACCGTTCACGGCGCGGAGGTTCTTCGCGTCGGTTACCAGCAGGGTGGCAGCTCCACGCTGCCCATGCTGGCGGAGAACGAGGGGTATTTCAAGCAGGCCGGGAGCAATCCGGAATTCATCCTGTTCACGAACTCCAGCGACGGCCTGAACGCGCTGAATGTCGGCAAGCTCGACATCGGCGTCTCCTTCGGCACCAGCGCTCCGCTCACTTATCGGGCAAAAGGATCAAAGATCGTCATCATCGGCGGCAATCTCTCCGGTGGTCACCCGATCATCACCAAGGCAGGCAGGGGCGGTGAATTCAAAACGATTCAGGACTTCAAAGGGAAAGTGGTGGGTACTCCGCGCATTTTCACCTCCGACGTGGTGTTTCGCGGCGCATTTCAGGCCGCCGGGCTGGATCTGGAGAAGGATCTGACATTGATTGAATTTAAGCGCCCCGTCGATGTGCTCGAAGCGGTCAAAAGCGGAAAAGTCGACATCGGAATCGGCGCGACCAACATTCTCGGACAGGCGAAAGCAGCCGGATTGGACATCCCGCTCTGGAGCAACGATCTCTTTACCAACCATCCCTGCTGCCGGATTGTTACGACTGAGGACGTTCTTCACTCCCGTCGCGCCGATTTGGTCAATTTCCTGAAAGGCGAACTTCTGGCCGAGAAGAAATTTTCAGAGGATCCGGAAGCAGCTGTTCGGGCAGGTATCATCCAGCAGAAGTTCTCTGAACAGCTCGCCCGTGACCTTGTGTTGGAACCCCACCAGCGACTCGTCGTGGACCCCGATCGCAAAAATGTCACGCGGATGTGGAACTATATGAAGGAAATCGGCTACGCCAAAACAGATATCGATCTGGATAAAGCCATCGACACCACGCTCTATCATGACGCGCTTGTGCAACTCAGCAAAGAGCAGCCCTCTCCGTTCTGGGAGACGCTGATCGAACGGTACAAGGAACAAAATCTATGACAAACCCGAAGACGGCAATTCAATTTCATGACGTTTCGTTCGCCTACACAGGCGTGACCGTCCTCTCCGGAATCGACCTTGAAATCGCGGAGAACGATTTTGTCGCCGTCATCGGGCCCTCCGGCTGCGGCAAAAGCACGCTGCTCCGTTTGGTCAGCGGCCTGCTGCGCCCCAGCACGGGGACACTGTTCGCCAATGGAAAAGAGGTGACGTCTCCGGGGCTCGACCGCGCGGTCGTGTTTCAGGATTACAGCCTTTTTCCGTGGTACTCCTGCATCGAAAACCTGGTGCTCGCGCTGGCGAAAAGCAATCCGGGGAAATCGAAAAAAGAGTACCGTCATATTGCGGAAGAGTATCTGGAAATGGTCGGCCTTGCCGGAAACGGCAACAAAATTCCCGGGGAACTCTCCGGCGGAATGCGTCAACGCGTGGCAATCGCCCGCGCGCTGGCGCTGAATTCCCCGATTTTACTGATGGACGAACCGTTCGGGGCGCTCGATGCGATCACCCGTGCCCGCCAGCAGGAGATGTTGCTCAATATCTGGCAGACTTCCGGCGACCGGCGCAAAACGGTGGTTTTCGTCACCCACGATGTTGATGAGGCGCTGATTCTGGCCAACCGCGTCATCGTGCTCGGCGTGAATCCGGGGCATGTCGCCGCCGACATCACGGTGGATTTACCCCGTCCGCGCTCCCGCAGCAACTCCATCGTCAGCAGGCAGTTTTCGCTTCTGCGTGAACAGCTGATGCAGGAACTGGATAAGGCCGTGTTGTCGCAACTCGCGCTCGCGGAGGAAAATAACGACGGGATGGGCATATAATGAACAGGAACGAATATGAACGAATCAGGAAATTCCGGGACGCCCGAATTGCGACCGTCGGCGCCACGCTGATCTTTCTCGCGCTGCTTCTGGCCTATGGCCTGTTGACCGATGTGACAAAAACACTCGATCCGGTGCTGTTTCCCGGTTGGCGGGTGATTTTGCCGGAGATGTACCAATCCACCGGCGAGTTATTCAAGGGGTTGCTTTATTCCATGCGGCTGCTGCTCCCGGCATTTGCCGCCGCTGTGCTCGCCGGTGTGACCATCGGGGTGGCGGTGGGGCTTCGCCCGCGAGTGCAGCTGGTGCTCAAGCCGCTGTTTCGCGCGCTGAACCCGATTCCGCCGACGATGCTGATTCCTTATGCGATTGCGGTGTTGCCGTCGTTCTGGCTCTCGTCGGCGGCCATTGTGTTTCTCGGTGTTTTCTGGCCGGTACTGATGAATACGCTTCACGGAATCGCGCTTCTGGAGCCGCGCTGGCTGGACAACGCCCGCTGCCTGGAACTCTCCGGGCGGAAATTGATCTTCAAAGTGGTTCTGCCCGGAGCGATGCCGCAGATTTTTTCCGGAATCGGTTCCGGATTGATCTTCAGTTTCATTCTGCTGACCGTCGCTGAAATGTTCGGCGCGAAAGCGGGAATGGGTTTTTACGTGCAATATTACGCTGATTTCGCCGAATACGGCAAAGTGCTTGGCGGCATTCTGTTTCTTTCGGCGGTGGTGATCGTCATCATGGCGATTTTCGATCGCATTCAAAGCAAGGTCCTGTTCTGGACCCGCAAACGCTGAAACAGGGGGTGTATGATGAACAACCCAAAAGAAATGGTCTATGATCTTGAGCTTACGGAGCAGTTGGAGAAATTCTCCAAAGGACTTGGCGCCTCTCTGTTCGGCGTTGCGGACGCGGCGCTCCTCAATGAAACGCTGGAAGAGGGCTTTCGCCCCGAAGACAATCTGCCCGGCTGCAAAAGCGTTGTGGTTGTCGCACTTCACATTCCCGACGGCGCATTGGAAATCATGCGTCGCGGAAAATCAAACTACAGCTACAATATGTTTGGCTACGCATACTTGAACCGTGAACTGGATTATCTGATCTATCGGATCAGCTGCTTTTTGGAAGACCAGGGGTATGCGGTGATGCCGGTTCCGGCTCGCGGAACGATGTATGGCGAGAAGCGCCCTTTCTTCGGCCCGCTTTCGCACCGTCATTGCGCCGTCGCCGCGGGGCTCGCCACTTTTGGGTTGAACGGGTTGGCATTGACCCCGGAATTCGGAAGCCGCCAGCGGTTTGCCGGAATTCCGACCTCCGCTCCGCTCAAGCCGGCGGAGAAGCTGATGGATCAGTCGATCTGTGACGGCTGCCTGGAGTGCATTCGCAATTGCCCCGCGCACGCGCTTACGCTGAATCCTCCGCATATCTGTAAAATGGGGGATCGCGTCTACCGGTATGCGAATGTCGATGGTAAAAAATGCACTCGCATGGGGCGCGGTTTGAGCACCAAGGTGTGGCCCGGCGCCGCCTTCAATCCCAAAGTGGATGTGCCGGAGGTGGAGGGGCAGGATAAAGCCGGGCAATATGACGACCTCTGGCATCGCCGCGACGCCGCGATTCGCATCAGCGAACACGCCGAGGCGACTTACGGCGCAACGCTTTGCGGACGCTGCATGGCATTCTGCACCGCCGGACACGATGCGATGAATCGACGGATGCGGCCTGGCCAAACCGCGTTTCAGAACAGTGAAATTCTGCTTGCGGACGGTACAGTGGGTGAATATCGGAAAAAGCGCCCCGCCGCAAAAGGAAAGGCAGGAGAAGAAATGTGTTAAGTATGGCTCTGGCAAGCACGTTGTGAGCGTGTTTTTTTTCTTGTTTTTGTACGTTTGTTCGATAAAACCACGCGTTTTCGGCTTGCATATCAGCATCTGTTGATGTATACTTCCCTTCATGGAATCAAAAGGTCCCGACAAAATGCCGAGGCCGCATTCCCTTTGCGTGTTTCGGTTTTCGGAATTGCGCGATCGGTGAGATGCGGAATGGGATCTGCGAACACAATGGAATAAGACCGGAATCCGGTCGCCGGAAAGGATTTCTGCTGTATCATGAAGGATGTCAATTTGTCGCTGGGGCCGGGGGCCGCGCCCGCAAAGAACGGCTTGAATATTGCCATAGCTCCTCTTGCTCAGGGGAATATTGCTCCGTCCGCAGGACAATCGCCGGCGCCGCAGCAGCAGGCTCCGAAACAATCGGAACCGGCCAAGCCGAAATCCATTTACGGACAGGTTCCCAATGTTCCGACGATGGCTGCGGTGAATGGCATCCGGTTTGACTTCAACGAAGGGCTCCGAGTGTCCGTCCCCGCGAACGGGCGCGAGTATCGTGTGTCGTTTCAGGATATTGACACCGGGGTGATTTTATATAACGCGATGGTGCAGCCGGGTGTTTCGGTTACCAGCGTCAAAAAGTTTTTCATCCGCTTCCGGCTGGAGATTTACGAGAAAGACGGCACCGAGCCGATCTTCGTGCATGATTATGACGCGAAGGATCGGGAGGTGATGATTCAGCTCCCCGTCGGCACCATTGGCGACTCGGTCGGTTGGTTCAGCTATGTCGAACGTTTTCAACAGAAGCATAACTGCAAGCTGATCTGTGTCATGACGCCGTGGATCGCCGATCTGGTTCGGGATCAGTACCCGAACATTAAATTCATCGGGCCGGACGACACGGTGCAGTATCAGCCCTATGCCTGCTACTATATGGGACTTTTCTTCCGCGGTAACGTCGACAATCAGCCGATCGACTTCCGCTATATCGGTCTGCATCGTACCGCCGGCTACATCCTCGGCGTTTCGCCGGACGATATTCCGCCGCGCTTTAACCTCAAGGCTCCCCGGCAAATCAAAGAACCCTACGTCTGCATTGCGGCACAGGCCAGTTCGCAGGCGAAGTACTGGAACAATCCGTTCGGCTGGCGCGACGTGGTCAGCTTTCTGAAAGCGAACGGGTACCGCGTGCTCTGTATCGACCGCGATCCGGTTGCCGGAACGGGAACCAACTACAATCACATTCCGTGGGGTTCGGAGGATTTCACCGGTGCCAAACCGCTTCAGGAACGGGTGGATCTGGTGAAGGACGCCGATTTCTTCGTCGGCCTCTCCAGCGGCCTGGCCTGGTTGGCGTGGGGGTGCGAGGTGCCGGTGGTGATGATCTCCGGTTTCACTCACCCGACCAACGAATTTTATACCCCTTACCGGGTCATCAACTATCACGCCTGTCACAGTTGCTGGAACGACATGCGGATCGACTTCGATCATTTTGACTTCCTCTGGTGCCCGCGCCACAAAGGAACCGACCGGCACTTTGAATGCAGCAGGATGATCAGCTCGAAACATGTGAACCGGATCATCGAGAGCATCCCGGCATTCCAGAAACAGCGGGCGAAGATGATTGCCGAGGGGAAACTTCCGGCGGAATCGGATGCGAAAGAGAAAAAAGACGGCGCGCAAAAAGCGAAAAAATAATGAGTAATTTCAACTACAATCCAGATGCTTTTCGTCCTGCGACTTTGTCGCAGGCGCGGGAACTTGTGCTCCCGGCGGGCGAAAGCTCGACTGACTTTCGATGGGAGAAGGAGACCCCGGTGCTCGCCGAAATGATCCTGCGGGAATTGGAAGTCCGGCACGGAGATTTGATGCTGGATTACGGTTGTGGAATTGGCCGGCTGGCCAAAGAAATGTGCGTGCGCGGAGCGAAGGTGATCGGAGTGGACAGTTCGCCGGAAATGCGGCGGATGGCCTCTGAGTACGTCAACAGCCCCGGCAAGTTTCTCGCGGTTTCTCCGGAAGAACTGCAATTGTTGCGCGCGCACGGTTTGCGGGTGGATTCGGTTTTTGCGGTGTGGGTGCTCCAGCATTGTATCGCCCCGAGTCAGGACATGGATCTGATTTTCAACTGCCTGAAGCCGCAGGGGAAACTGTTTGTGGTAAACAATCGCACCGAACGTGTGGTGCCGGTCAAAGAAGCGCCGTACTGGGTGGGCGACGGAGCCGATATCTGGCAGATGCTGGATCAGTATTTCGGACTTCAGCGAACCATTCCGTTTCCGTACGGAGCAGGGAGCAAGCCGGAGGCTGTCGCCTGCCGGGCTTACCTGAAGACATTCAGCCGCGCTTGACGGCTTCGGGAGGAAGGACGGAAACCTTCCCCGAAACGATGAAATTCACTGAAGGAACATGGGTTTTCAAGTCATGTCGATTGGTATCATCGGCGCGAAACAGAAGAGTTTTGCGCTTGACTTTTGTTTAGTTTTAGGAGAATATATAGCATGAGACGAATGGAAGAAATTGATTTATTCTTTTTCTGGCGGAATCTGCGACGGAACTTTTTGTGGATTTTACTGGTCGGATTGGTTTGCGGCTTTGCGGCATTTCTGATTTGCCGGTATGCCATTCCCCCGACGTTCCGAGCGGATGTTTCCTTGTTTGCCTGGGGCGAGCGGGAAGCGGCGGAGGAAGATGCCGCGGAGCGGCGAATGCCGGTGGCGTCGGCTCGTGGCATGACGTATCAGGACATCGCTTTCGGCACATTGCTGGTGAATGATTATCAGCAGTTTCTGGATAGCGCCAACGTTGCCAAGGAAGTTCGGACGCGACTGGATCAGGAGTGCCCGGAGTTGAAGGGAATCCCGTATTATTTTGTCCCACTGGTATTGCAAAAAACCCGTTTTATCCGGGTTTCCGTCTACAGTCCTTCACAGGAAAAAGCGGTGGCGGCGGCGCGGATCATCGCGGATGTGTTTAAAGATACGGTTCAAAAATTCATGAAGATCGACCGGGTGCAGACGGTGGACGAACCGCAGTTTGCCCGGAAAGTCGCTCCCAATACAATGAAAAATACGATAATGGCATTTCTGGTCGGCGCCGGGGTCATGTTCGGTCTGTTCTGTCTGCGCGATTTTTTCCACCATACGCTCCGCAATTCGGACGTGGTGAGTTCTGAACTTGATCTGCCCACGCTCGGTACAGTTGTTACGTGTACAGAAAATGAAAATGCGAATCTGGTTTGTAAGCCGAATGCGCAGAGCGATCACTACAGCTACAACCATGTGGTGGAGAACTTCCTGCTGCTGCAGACCAATCTGCTCTACTCGCTGCCGAAGAAATCGGGGGCGCAGGTGATTGTGCTGACCAGCGCGTTTCCCCGGGATGGGAAAAGTTTCACCGCCTCGAATCTGGCGCTTACGCTGAGCGGGAACTCCAAGCGGGTTCTTCTGGTCAATTGTGATTTGCGAAAGCCGGAGTACGATTATCTGGATCTGCCGCGCCAGCCGGGATTGGTAAACTATCTGCTGGGCGAAAAGACACTGCCTGAGGTGATTCATAAAAATGTTCTCGGCACGACGCTGTCAGTGATCCGCAGTGGACCGGTTCCCCCCAATCCCACCCGGTTGCTGGAAATTCTTCAGGCGTCCGGAATGGTGGAGCAGCTGGCGCCCGATTACGATTATATCGTTCTCGATTCTCCCCCCTTCATGAACATGGCCGACCCGCTTCTGTTGAGCAAATTGGCGGATGGGACGATTGTGGTGGCGGATTCGCGGCGGACGCCGGTCGACGCGGTTCGACGGATGGTGGATGAGTTGCGCAAGTTCGACATCAACATCCTCGGTGTTGTGTTGAACCGCTATTCGATGCGTGGTTCCGACGGCTACGGCTACGGCTACGGTTACGGCTACGGTTATGGCTACGGGACCACAGAAACTCCCGAAAAGGAAAAGAAGAGCAAAAAGGATTCGCCGCCGGCGTGATGGTCGATATTCACTGTCACATTCTGCCGGAAATCGATGACGGCGCCAAGGATTTCGCCACTGCCGAGCAGATGCTGAAGGCGGCGGCGGAAAATGGCGTCGATACGATTTTCTGTACGCCGCACTATTCCGAGGCCGCTCTGGCCGCGATTCCGTCGCGGCTGACGGAGCTGCAGGCTGCCGCTGCATCCGTTGGAATTCGGCTGTTGCCGGGGATGGAGTACGCTTACCGCAATTTCCCGATGGAATCGACGCAATTACGTCCGCTGGGAGAGAGTTCATTTTTGCTGATCGAGTTAAACTGCCCCACGCTGCCGCCTGCGATTCACGATTTCTTTTTTGCATTGGCGCGGCGTGGATATCAGGTTATCATCGCGCACCCGGAACGCTATCTGACGGAGTTGCACGACTGTGTTGAGTTGGCCGGGCTTGGCGTGTTTTTCCAACTGAACGCCGACAGCATCCTCGGACATAATGGGGCGGATCGCCGCCGTATGGCGGAACGGATGCTGCGAAGTGGGCATTGCCATTACATCGCTTCCGATGCACACGGAGTCCGGCGCAAATGCCGTCTTCGTGAATGCCGGAAACGCATCGAATCCAGATTCGGCGCCTTGTTTGCTGAAGTGGTGTTCGAGCGGAATCCGCAGCGATTGTTACGGAACCTCTCCCCTGAAACGCCGAAAGCGCGCAAGGGGTGGCTTGCGCGCCTGTTCGGACGTTGATTAAAGCAGTTCGATGCGATAGACCGGGTTGCGCCCGACCGTCGCATACCACGGCGTTCCCGCCGGCGGCAAGGTCAGGCCCTGTGTCGTGAGATTCAGCTCCACGGCGCGCCAGAGATCGCGCGACGTTTCCTCTTGCGGTAGAATGACTTCCTTGACTCCGTCTGCGAGCACCAGTACGGATTTTCCGGCTTCCTGCCGCAGGGTGACGGAGAATTTGCCGCCACGCAGCAACTGGGTGGAACCATCGGTCTCCGTCGTGCGGAAAACCAGTCGGATTTCGGACGGAGCCTGGGTGAGTTTGCCGAGTGCGATTTTCACCGGCCCTTTCAAGGAATACACCCCCCAGCGCCCTGCTTCCGGCCCGGCGGAACGGATCAGCTCCGGGTGGAACTGAATGCTCCGGGCAAACGCTCCCATGGAGGCGAGATCGGGCGCTCCACCTGGTCCGGCGACGGTTTCACGGCGGGTTCCGTAAGGAATTGCACCGAGATCCAGCGAGGCGTCCGGCTCATCGAAGACCAGAAGCCCCTTGCCGCGCGCAGGGCTGTCGGCACGAAGGCCGAAGTCGCCGCGCTTCGTGTCGAGGAATTTTACCGAAGCCGGATCGGAATCGGTGATGCCGTTGTCACCCGCCATGATGGCTTCCTGAGCGTCTTTTGTCTGAAACCCGGTGACGAAGTTCCGATAGAATTCGATCAGGCTTCCTGCCCAATCCGGGCGGAGGTGCATCCGGCCGACTTGAAAGATATTGTTGAAAAAGCGGAAGTTGACCAGCTCCCGCGCCGCCGCGCCGTACACCGGCTGCGGCGTGGTGAACAAAGTGCCGTAATTCCAGAGGATGGTGTTGTTGAATGCGAGAAATCCGGGATCGGGAGGCATGACAAAGCGTTTTGACACCTTGGTGGCCAGCTGCTCCACCGGGGCGTTTCCCATATGCGGCTTCTCCCAATTTCGTCCCGCTGCGCCGATTTTGAATGCGCCGTTGATTTGGAGCGCCTCCGCCAGCGGGCGGAACTCCGGGGTCGCGGTGAACAAATTCCGATAAACGAACACCGGGCCGGGCCACGGAGTACCATCCAGCGGTTGCCACGAAATCGGCTCGAACACGTCTTCAAATAGATTGTCATAGATTCGCATGTCGGCGGCGTGGTTCTCGGATTCGACCGCGTTGTCGACGACCCGGCGGAAGATGTTGCCGTAAATTTGCATTCCCTTGGAGTCGCTGACACACCAACTTGATACCCCCTCGAAGCTGTCGATGATGAGGTTGTTGCGAACGTGCCAGTTTTCTCCGACGCCGCCGACGATGCCGGTTTCGTAATTCTTCATTTTGGCCATGTCGCAATTCATGCCTTTGCGAGCCCAGAAGTAGAAACGGTGTTTCTTCGGCAGATCGGTGTTCCCCCATTTGGCAATGGTGTCCAATACGTCGCCATAGGTGTGCGCCTGATCATAGCGGCAGTGTTCGACAAAGATGCTTGAGGGGAAAGAGAAGCCCCAAACGCCCGCACGGCACCCTTTGAAAATGCTGTCGCGCACTGTGATGTTACTGCCGTTGGTGACGATTCCGGCGGTTCCCGGGGTTTCAAAGAGGAAGCCGGAGAAGATCAGGTGCATCGGCTCTTTGACGCCGATGTGAAAGATACCGTCCTCCACGCGATACACATGGTGTCCGTTTGATCCTCCTGCGGGAGGCGGTGACACGCTCATAATATGTTCGTTCGGATCGGTGGAACCGTATTTTTTCGACGGATGAAGCCGGACAAAGAGCTTGCCGGAGGGTTCGTCGAAATAAAAACCGTTTTCAGGAGCAGGATAGCCGTCTTTCAGCAGAAAGGTTTTCAACCCGTCCAGTGAGGAGGCCGGGAAGAGGTCGGTGCCGGAATAGAGCACTCGGGCGGGGAGATGGGAGAAGGGGATGCTATAGAGGCCGAGCGCCTTGTCTTCCAGCGTCCATTTCTTAATTTTTTCCCGGATCTCCCGATTGGCGGCGGTGACGATGACGCTGCCGGGTTCCCCGGCGGCGCGGAACGTGATGGGGGATGCTTCGGTGCCGCCGCGAGCAAAGCGAACGGTTCCGTAATAGATTCCCGGCGCGATCTCCACCGTATCGCCGGGGTTGACCTGGTCGGCGGCCTGCTGGATGGAGCACAGCGCGGTTTGAGGAGTAAGCCCGTCGTTGGAATCGTTGCCGGCGGCGCCGTTTACATAGCGGGTGACCGGGGGTGTCCGGGGAGCGGCTGCTCCTGCGGAGAGACCGAGCGCTTCGGCAAGTTCATCATCTTCCAGTACGGCGTCCCATACGGTGATTGCGGCGATCCGGGTTCCGGCTGGAGCGAGCATGGTGCAGCCTTTGCTGCTGTTGCGACGGCCGCCGAATCCGAGCAGGTTTTCCCCGGCGTGATCGGAGAGCGCGGTGATGTTCGGGGTATCCACAGAGCGTTCAAACAGTACTTTTCCGCTTTCGCGCTCCTGAATCCGGTAGCTCAGTTGATCGGAGGGGCTGAAGCGCAGAATGCACTCGTACCAGCGGTCGGGCAGTGCTTCCGGAACCTTGGCATCGAAAATCGAACGGATCAAGTCACGGGTGCCGCCGGAAATTTGCGCGGCAGGCCGACTGCCGTCGAAGGTGTAGAAATTTTGCGCGGCAAACCCGGCCTCGATTCCACGCATTCCCTCTTCGGTGCGATGGCGCGAGATCACGGCTCCTTGTGGTTTGACCGGGTAATTCACCAGTACGCGAATGGTCTGCGCGCCGGTGTGACGGAAGAGGATCGCCAACATGGTTTCTCCATCGAGGCGAATTGGAGTCGCCCCGTTGAACTTCTCCCCGGATGCGGGAAGCGGACGATTGGCGATAGAGCCGTTCGCCTGGAATTGGCGCAACTCGTTATCGGAGGCGGAGCCGACGCCGTTCCAGTCGAAGGCCGGTTTGGGGGCGGCCGCAAGAAGCGCGGCGACGAACAGAACAAGAATGCTGAAAAAAGATTTCACCGTTTTATTTTCTCCTCTTCCATTACCAGGAATCACGATCGTGCCAGAACGGCTGCGGCAGGTTGCTTGCCTTTTCGCTACCGGTCTTGATTGCCAAAATTTCCGGGGCCTTCCAATGCTCTACATGGCCGTCGATAAAGCCGATGTTGCTGCCGAAAGAGTGTCGCCGGGCGATGATGTTGTTCGACCAGATTCCGATTGCGCGGCTGGGGATCACCTGGAGCGTACCATCGAATCCGTCGAGGCTGGATTCTGCGACCAGCATCTGGCGGGTCGGATTCCTGGCCGACTCCATTTTGCTGTACCGCTTGTTGGCCAGATTGGCCGTCGACGGGTTGACGTAAGTACTGAGCGAATAGCTGTTGTTCGGCATGTTGCTGTCTCGGGGAGCGGCTAAACTTGTTCCATCACGTCTTCCGGTGGGGCAGATGGCCACCGGAAGAATGTCGTCGGTCTGCGCGCCGCCGCTGAAGACCGCGCTCAGGCTTCCACTGAGGTACGGGAGCAATGTCTGATGCGCACGCCCTTCGTAGACGGGGCCGAAGAAATAGCGGCTGGCATAGTACTCGTCATTCGTGTCGGTGGAAGAGATCACTCGCCCCCAGCCGTCGTGGCTTGAGGCGTAGAACTGCATGGCCATGTTGATTTGCTTCAGGTTGCTGATGCACTTTGCGCTTCGTCCTCGCTCTCGCGCCTGGTTCAGCGCGGGCAGCAGCATGGCCGCCAGGATTGCTATGATAGCGATTACGACAAGAAGTTCGATCAGGGTAAATTTTTTATTGTTCACGTTTGCTCCTTCTACTTTTCTGTGCCATAGTAATTTGCTACGGATTCGCCGTAGAGAATCAACTTTTCCGGGGCGACGTCGGAGAGTTCAAAGCGGTAAAACATTCGCTTGGGCGCCGGGCAAATTCCGAGGTAATGCTCATAAATCTGATCCACGAGGGGGCTTAGCTCCGGAGTGTTGACGACAGTGACCGATGGCGTATTGAGCACTGCTTCCTCGGGGTTTCCGAAAGAAACCACCGCCATATCTTCCGGCACTCGGATTCCATGGTCGGTGAGTGCCCGGATCGCTCCGCGCGCCACCGGCATGGAACCGCAGAAGAGTGCGTCGGTATTCTTCAAGCGCCCTTCCGCGATCAATCGATCGAGAAACTCACGACTGTACTCGCGGGATGGCATCGGGAGCCGGGGTGTGCTGCCGTAAGCGTTCCCGGTCATGCCGAGATTCCGCAGCTCCCGCTGCCAGACCACCTGCTTGGGGTTTTCATTTGGAACGGTATCGAAAAAGTCGACGGTACGGCAACCGCGCATGGAAAGAAGCTGTAGAAGCGGGCCGATCGCGTCGAACGTCAGCCCGTCGAAACAGCGAATTCCGTGCCGGGTCAAGTCGGTGAACAGTGAAACCACCCGTTCGCGGTTGCGGATCAGCTTGCCGAGCAAAACCGGCGAAAACCCCGCGAGCTGGATGAAAATCAGATCGAATTCTCCATCCAGCGCCTCGAAGATCACCGCGTCGTCACTGTACAAGTATTGAATATCCCGGTAGCTGCACTGGTATTTTCTGGCGGCGCCTTGAATCGCCCGATACCATTTGTTCTCATTGGGCGCGCCGGGGTGAATGAACGCCACCCGGAGTTTCGGAACCCCGGAAGGCGCTTCGGGTACCGTCAGTCGCCCGTTCTCCGCCTGGATGACATCTCCATGCTCGATCAAACTCCGCATGGCTTGCCGGGCGGTCATATAACTGACCCCCAGTTCCTGCGCCAGCTTCGGTGCGCCGGGCAGAGAACCGCTGCAATAATCACCGCGACCGATCCGGCGGCGGATCAGTTCGGCAATCTGTTCATATTTTGGCGTTCTCTCTTGCGTCATTTGATATCATCCAGTTTTATATCTATACAGCTTTCTGTATATATTATGGTGTAAATTCCTCGTAATGTCAAGTCCCTGTCATTTTTTTCTACAAAGAAAGACGAAATTGGATGGAAAATGTGTTGAAAAAAATCAGTTCTTTTCACGATTTCAACTTGACGAAGACCCCTTTTTATGATATATTCAATATTCTGTATCGGTCGGATTCCGGGCCCCAATTAATTGATTGAAGGCTTGACACCCGGATTCCGCGAAAATCAAGAAACCCGGTAAGACCGGGAGATAACGAAAGGGATTGGTTATGGCAACCGCAAGTCGAGCGAAGCACAAATTTTGTCGGCGCGTTGGTCAGTGCATCTGGGGAGATGCCACTTGCCCGAGCGTCAAGCGTCCGTATGCGGCTGGTCCGCACGGCAAGGGTCGCCGGGTGAAACTCTCCACCTATGGCGAACTGCTCATGGAAAAGCAGAAACTCAAGAACTACTACGCCATCAGCGAGAAGCAGCTCCAGATCGCCTATGCGAAGGCGAAGTCCGGCTTTGGCCAGGCGCACGAAAAGCTGTTCCGCAACCTCGAGCAACGCCTCGATGCGATGGTTTATCGCGCCGGTTTTGCCCCGACCATCTTCGCTGCGAAGCAGATGGTGAACCATGGTCACATCTACATCGACGGCAAGCGCGTTGACCGCTCCAGCTGTGTTGTCAAGGAAGGCCAGACCATCTCCATCGACGCCGCGAAATCTCCGGCGATCGCCGAGATGGCCAAGAAGGGCAATGCGACCGTTCCGGCTTACATGGAAGTCGACCTCGAGAATCTGAAGGCGATGCTGACCCGCGCGCCGCAGCTCGAAGAGATTCCGGTGAGCGTGAAGATCATGAGCGTCATCGAATACTACGCTCGCTGATTTTCCGCAAGGAACACCGAAAAAACCGACCTCCGCAAGAGGCCGGTTTTTTTGTCGCGACATTTCTGAAAGTAGCATATATATTTTTCAACTTGCGGTATGAAAATTTCAATTCTGTTATATATTAATGGGATCGAAGAAAGGATCGCAGTTCCATGTTTGAGAAAATCAGGATTCGCGGCGCGTCACAACATAATCTGAAGAACGTCGATGTGACGATTCCGCGCAACCAGCTTGTGGTGATCACCGGGCTTTCCGGTTCCGGCAAATCGTCGTTGGCGTTCGACACGCTGTATGCCGAGGGGCAGCGGCGCTATGTGGAGAGTCTTTCCGCCTACGCCCGGCAGTTCCTTGACCGGATGCAGAAGCCGAAGGTGGAGCATATCGAGGGGCTTTCGCCCGCCATCGCCATTGAGCAGAGAACGGCGGGGGGGACGCCGCGTTCGACTGTTGCCACTGTGACGGAGATTTACGACTATCTGCGATTGCTGTACGCACATGTCGGCGTTCCACACTGTCCGCATTGCGGGCGCAAACTCGAGTCGCAATCGGCGGAGGCGATCGCCCGGCAGTTGATGGAGCTGAAGCCGGGGTGGAAGATGATGATTCTCGCTCCGTTTGTGAGTGGAAAAAAAGGGGAGCATCGCGATGTGCTCGATACGATCCGCAACGAAGGATTTGTTCGCGCCCGGATTGATGGGAAGATCGTTCCTCTTGATGAAGAAGAGCTTCCAGCGCTCGAAAAAAACAAGTGGCACACTGTTGAAGCCGTTGTTGACCGCCTGATCACCGGAAAGACCGACGTTTCGCGCCTGACCGACTCGGTGGAACTTGCGCTGCGCCACGGGAGCGGAACGCTCACTGTGCTTCTGGATGCACCGGAGGGGGAGGAACCGAAATTTCGTGAAGAATCCTTCAGCGAAAACCTCGCCTGCACAGAGTGTGGTGTTTCTTACGGCGAGTTGTTGCCGCGCAATTTTTCGTTTAACTCTCCTTACGGCGCATGTTCGCACTGCAATGGGCTTGGCGTTCAGCAGGTGATGGATGCCACGAAGGTGGTTCCCGACCCTGCACTTTCAATCAAAAACGGGGCGATCCCTGGCTGGCGCCGTGGGCCGCGGCACTTGATTATTTATTATAACTTGCTGTTGCGCAAGATTTCGGAGTGGCTGGAAGAACCGGATATGCTGACCACTCCCTTTGAAAAATTACCGGAGCGCGTGCGGGACATCTTGCTCAACGGAAGCGGTAAGGAACCGTTGGAATTCGACTACCGGATGCACGGTAAAAAGTACCGCTGGAGCAAGCCGTTCGAGGGGATTCTGGAAAATATGCGGCGCCGGATGGAGGAAACGGAATCCGATTCTGTGCGTGAGCGTCTCAGTAGTTACTTGAGTCCGCGCGAATGTCCGGTCTGTCACGGTGCCCGGTTGAACCCGGTGAGTCTTGGCGTCACGGTCGGTGAACTTGGAATTGACAAGTTCAACGCGCTTTCGGTGGAGGCTGCGCGGGATTTCGTCGATCAACTTTCGTTGAAAGGTGAAGAGGCGGTGATTGCCGGGGATGTGTTGAAAGAGATTCGCAGCCGTCTTGCCTTTTTGAACGACGTCGGGTTGAATTACCTGACGCTGAACCGGGTGTCGAGCACACTTTCCGGCGGCGAGGCGCAAAGGATTCGTCTGGCGACACAGCTTGGTTGCGGTCTGGTGGGGGTGCTTTACATTCTGGACGAGCCGTCGATCGGGCTGCATCAGCGCGACAACGATCGGCTGTTGACCACACTGGAGAAACTTCGCGATATCGGCAATACGGTTTTAGTGGTCGAGCACGACCTCGATACCATTGAGCGCGCGGATTACGTGCTTGATCTCGGACCGGGGGCAGGGGTGCATGGCGGCGAGCTGGTGGCGGAAGGGCCGCCGGAAAAGATTGCGACGTTCCCGCGTTCGCTGACTGGCGACTATCTGGCCGGGCGGCGCGAAATTGCGCTGCCGGAGACCCGCAATCCGGGGAACGGGAAGTTTATACGAATTCGCGGCGCGGAGCTGAATAATCTGAAAAAGGCCGATGCCGACATCCCGCTCGGGACGTTCACTTGTGTCACTGGGGTTTCGGGTTCCGGGAAGAGTTCACTGATTAATGGGATTCTGGTGCGGGCTTTGAATGCGCATCAGGAGATTCAGGATTTGCCGCCGGGGAAGCACGCATCGTTGGAGGGGCTGGAGCACATCGACAAAGCGATTGTGATCGATCAAAGTCCGATCGGGCGAACGCCGCGCTCGAATCCGGCGACTTATACTGACGCTTTCGGTGGAATCCGCAAACTTTTTTCCGAATTGCCGGAGTCGAAAGTGCGTGGTTACGGGCCCGGGCGATTCAGCTTCAACGTCAAGGGTGGCCGGTGCGAGGAGTGCAAAGGCGATGGGATTCGTAAAATCGAAATGCAGTTCCTCTCTGATGTTTACGTAGAGTGTTCGGCTTGCAACGGGCGGCGTTTCAACAAGGAGACGCTCGGTGTGCATTATAAAAAGAAGAACATTGCCGATGTGCTTGATATGACGGTGAATCAGGCTGTAGATTTTTTTCAGCCGGTTCCATCGCTTGCGCGTAAATTCAAGACATTGCAGGAGGTTGGGCTGGGATATATTACGCTTGGCCAGCCGGCGACCACGCTTTCGGGCGGTGAGGCGCAGCGGGTAAAGCTGGCGACGGAGCTGGCGCGGATTCCGCGCGGCCACACAGTTTACATTCTGGATGAGCCGACGACGGGGCTTCACCTGGCTGATATTGATCAGTTGCTTCGGGTGCTCTACCGTTTGCGCGACCTTGGCAATACGGTGATTGTGATTGAGCACAACCTTGATGTGATCAAGACGGCGGACTACCTGATTGACATGGGGCCGGAGGGCGGTGACAAAGGGGGGAAAGTCATAGCGAAAGGCACGCCGGAGGAGGTTGCGAAAGTGAAGAAGTCGCACACTGGAAATTACCTTAAAAAGTACCTGAAATAACTCCTTTGCCCACCTCATGAACCAACCTTACAGGCGGCGAGAGCCGCCGTGGTCCAGCCCATCGGCTGGTCGTGCTCCAGCGGCGAAAGCGCTGGCGGGTTTCCAAAGGCGCGGAGCCTTTGGCTGCCGGAGGCAACCGGTCGCCCCGAAACCGCTCAACAGCAAAATTGAAAATTTTGCAGGGAGCGACCGCGGTGGAGTTGGCCATGAGGCCAACTCACCTGCTCGCGGCGAAGCCGGAGCCTCCCTTTTCCCCTTTCCTTTCTCCTGCAATTCATTTGCCGCCAGATAAGCTGATGCGGGAAGGTTCTTCCACAATTCATTGACTGCCGGATAAGTCAGGGTGCGAAGGCTCTTCCACAATTCATAAACTGCCAGATAAGTCAGGGAGTGAAGGATCTTCCACAATTCATGGACTGCCAGATAAGCCAAGGCGCGAAAGCGGTTCACGGGTTTCACGATATTTCTGGGGTGGTAGAGCGGCAATGCCGTGGGCATTGTGGGGGAAATGCTTTTTCCCCCACGCCCCCTTTATCCACGATCACCGGCGAGCGCGGGGTCGTGGGATCGTTCCTCCACTACCACGGCGCCCCCGTTGGGGGCTTACTTGTCCGCCTTTGGCGGCCAACTCTTCAATTGCCCATTCGGGCAATGCCAGAGGGGCTTTTCGCTGCGCTGCGTTCGGCGGCGTCGCATACGCTCCTTGTTGCCCGCTTCGGCTACGCCGAACCGTGCAATTCCCTCTCATCCGCTCCGCGGCGCATACCGCGCTTAAGTGACCTAAGGATATTGTAGAGGAGAAGGGAGAGAGGGAGGCGGCGCATACCGCGCTTAAGTGACCTAAGGATATTTTGCGTAGAGGGAGAGGGAGGGGAAGGGAGAGAAACGGCGTATACCGCGCTTAAGTGACCTAAGGATATTGTTCGTAGAGGGGAAGAGAGGGGAAGGGAGAGAAACGGCGCATACCGCGCTATTGTAGGCGGACGATGTTATTTGTGATGGAAAAGAAAAAGCGCGGCAAGTACCGCGCTTTTGTGTTGCAAATGATGTTGCTATGCAAGGAAAAAACTCTTCCTTATTCCCATTCGATGGTGCCGGGCGGCTTCGAGGTGATGTCATAAACCACGCGGTTCACATGTTTTACCTCGTTGACGATGCGGCTGGAGATGCGGCGAAGCAGATCGTCCGGAAGGTTGACCCAGTCGGCGGTCATCCCGTCATTGCTCTCCACCACGCGGAGTGCGATCACATAATCGTAAGTGCGGAAGTCGCCCA
Organism: Victivallis vadensis; assembly: GCA_040393525.1. Taxonomy (GTDB): domain Bacteria; phylum Verrucomicrobiota; class Lentisphaeria; order Victivallales; family Victivallaceae; genus Victivallis; species Victivallis vadensis_A. Next base: position 128,668 of record JBEBTY010000007.1, read on the forward strand.
TCACGCCCACCGATTTGACCGGGAGGAACACGGCGAACGCCTGCCAGACCTTGTAATACAGTCCGGCTTTCTTGATTTCATCCACCACCACTTCATCGGCATTGCGAAGAATGTCGACGGTGGCTTCGGTGACGGCACCGAGGTGGCGCACCGCGAGGCCGGGGCCGGGGAATGGTTGTCGCATGACGACGTCTTCCGGCAGACCCAATTGACGGCCGACTTCACGGACTTCGTCTTTGAAAAGCATGGCAAGCGGCTCCAATAATTTGAGCTTCATCTCCTTGGGGAGCCCGCCTACGTTGTGATGGCTCTTGATCAAAGCCGCCGGATTCCCGTTGATCGGCATGCTTTCAATCACATCGGGGTAGGTGGTTCCCTGTGCAAGGAACTGAGCATCGGGAATGCTTGCAGATGCTTCGTCAAATACGTTGACGAATTCACGGCCGATGATTTTTCGCTTCGCTTCGGGTTCGTCGATGCTGGCGAGTTTGGTGAAGAAGCGTTCGGCTGCATCCACGGTGGTGAGGTTCATCTGAAAGTTGTCGGCGAACAGTTTTTCGACCCGACCGCGCTCGTTTTTGCGGAGCATCCCGGTATCGACGAAGATGCAGTTGAGCTGCCGCCCGATTGCTTTGTGAATCAGTGCCGCCGCGACCGAGGAGTCCACGCCGCCGGAAAGGCCGAGAATGACCTTGCTGTCTTTGACTTTTTCGCGAATCTCCGCGACCGAGCGTTCAATGAAAGATTCCATGGTCCAACTGCCGGAGCAGCCGCAGATGTTGCGACAGAAGTTGCAGAGGATGGTGCCGCCGGATTCACTGTGGGTGACTTCGGGGTGGAACTGAATGCCGAAAATCTGCCGCCCCGCGATGCGAATCGCTGCGTTTTCGGTGTTGTCAGTTGAGGCCAGGCACTCGGTGCCGGCCGGGGTCTTCACGACCTTGTCGCCATGCGACATCCAGACTTTGAGCGTTTCGCCGATGTTCTGGAAGAGGTCGGAGCGGTCGGCGATCCGCATGGCGGCGCGGCCGTATTCGCGCGCCTTGCCGGGAGAAACTTCGCCCTTGAGCGTGTGAATGATCAATTGCATGCCGTAGCAGATGCCGAGTACGGGGACGCCCAGTTCGAGGAGGGCGGGATCAATACTCGGAGCTCCTGGCTCGTAAACGCTGGCCGGGCCGCCGCTTAAGATGATTCCTGCCGGATTTTCCTTGCGGATTTCTTCGAGAGGGGTGTTGAATGGCACGAGTTTGCTGTAGACGTGGCATTCGCGGATACGTCGGACGATCAGTTGGCTGTACTGCGATCCGAAGTCGAGCACTAAAATGACTTCTGATTTTGTGGGCATCGGTGTTTTTTGTCCTGTATGATAGGATTGCCGCTGCGCGACAGGGATCTGCCGAAAGCGATGGTTTAAAATATAACTTTTTTTCTGCTTTTTTTCAATGTTTCGGAGGTGTTTTTTTTGAAAAAAATTAGACGGGAATGACGGATGTATTTCTCTCGCACCTCTCAATGTTTCTTTGGGCCTCTCACGGAGCCTGTTACCCAAAAACGCATCTCTTCTTCTAAACAATATTGTTTACCCCCAAGGCGCGGTATACGCCGTTTCTCTCCCTTTCCCTCTACGAACAACATCCTTAGGTCACCTAAGCGCGGTATACGCCGCTTCTCTCGCTTCCCCTCTAGACAACATCGTCTGCCCACAATAGCGCGGTATGCGCCGCACCCCTCCCTCGCCTCTACACAAAATATCCTTAGGTCACTTAAGCGCGGTATGCGCCTCTCCCTCTTCCTCTCCCTCTCCCTCTCCCTCTACGAATAATATCCTTAGGTCACTTAAGCGCGGTATGCGCCGCGGAGCGGATGAGAGGGAATTGCACGGTTCGGCGCAGCCGAAGCGGGCAACAAGGAGCGTATGCGACGCCGCCGAACGCAGCGCAGCGAAAAGCCCCTCTGGCATTGCCCGAATGGGCAATTGAAGAGTTGGCCGCCAAAGGCGGACAAGTAAGCCCCCAACGGGGGCGCCGTGGTAGTGGAGGAACGATCCCACGACCCCGCGCTCGCCGGTGATCGTGGATAAAGGGGGCGTGGGGGAAAAAGCATTTCCCCCACAAAGCCCACGGCATTGCTGCTCTACCACCCCAGAAATATCGTGAAACCCGGGAACCGCCTCCGCGCTTTGGTTTATCTGGCAGTCAATGAATTGTGGAAGAACCTCCGCACTCTAACTTATCTGGCAGTCCATGAATTGTGGAAGAGCCTCCGCACCCTAACTTATCTGGCAGTTTATGAATTGTGGAAGAGCCTTCGCACCCTAACTTATCTGGTAGTTTATGAATCGTGGAAGAGCCTTCGCACCCTGACTTATCCGGCAGTTTATGAATCGTGGAAGAACCTTCCCGCATCAGCTTATCTGGCAGCAAATGAATTGCAGGAGAAAGGAAAGGGAAAGGAGAGGCTCCGGCTTCGCCGCGAGCAGGTGAGTTGGCCTCATGGCCAACTCCACCGCGGTCGCTCCCTGCAAAATTTTCAATTTTGCTGTTGAGCGCTTTCGGGGCGACCGGTTGCCTCCGGCAGCCAAAGGCTCCGCGCCTTTGGAAACCCGCCAGCGCTTTCGCCGCTGGAGCACGACCAGCCGATGGGCTGGACCACGGCGGCTCTCGCCGCCTGTAAGGTAGGCTCATGAAGTGGGCAAAGGAGTTATTTCAGGTACTTTTTATCAGGGCTTGATTTTAGTTTTTCACAGCGTATATTGGTTGGTACTATGGATGCACTTCAGAAATTAGTTCTTCTCGCAGACGACTCCCGTTACGACCTCGCCTGCGCCTGCTCCTCCAGCGATAAGGAGCGACGGCGCAGAGGATTGGATGGGAGTTGGCTCTATCCGGTTCCACTCGCCGCCGGCGGGTACGGAATCATGATGAAGACGCTGATTTCAAACGCCTGCTCCAGCGATTGTCGCTACTGCCCGTTGCGGCATGACGGCAACGTTCGGCGCTGTACGTTGTTGCCGGATGAAGTGGCGAAATTGTTCATGGATCACCTCAGTCGTCGTTGGTTGCTTGGAATTTTTCTCTCCTCCGGCATCGTCGGAACCCCAGATCAGACCATGGAGAGATTGACCGCCGCCGCCGAGATTTTACGGAAGAAATATCGGTATCGCGGATATATTCATTTGAAGATTATTCCCGGTGCCTCCGAAGCCGCCATTACCCGGGCATTGCAACTGGCCAGCGCGGTTTCACTCAATATTGAAACGCCCGGCGAACGCTATTTCAAGCAACTTTCCGAGTACAAGAATTTTGAAAACGATATTGTGAAACCCCTGCGGTTTTTATCGGAGCAGACGCAGAAAGGCAGCCCCTATTCACGAATTAAGTGTACCACCCAGTTCATCGTCGGCGCGGCGGACGAGAGCGACCGCGAAATCGTTCGCTATACCGATGCGGTCTACCGACGACTCCGCTTTGAACGGGTCTATTTCTCCGCCTTTCAGCCGGGTTCCGGTATTCCGCTGGCTCCGCGTCCGGAAACGTTGCAGTTGGTGCTCTCCAATCACGAACGTTTGACCCGTGAGCATCGGTTGTATCAGGCGGATTTTCTGTTGCGACGTTATCATTTTGACGCGGATGAAATGGAATTCGGGGCGGATGGAAACCTCGATCTTGATCTCGATCCGAAACGGCGTTGGGCGGAGCGGCACCCGGAGTTTTTTCCGGTTAAAATCAATTCCGCTGACCGCGAGGCTTTGTTGCGGATTCCCTGCATCGGTCCGACGTTTGCCGACCGGATCATCGTAGAACGGCGAGAAGTGAAACTCTGCAATCTTGTTCGCATCGGATTGCGTGGAAAAAATGCCAGAATCGCACTTGAATTTATTGATTTCAGCTGAAAGGAATCGGGGAATGGATCGGAACGGCTTTCTCTCTTACTTGATGCGCATGGCGGAGCCGGTGCTCTCGGCCGGAAGCACCCGGAAGCTCCGGGCGGTTATGACGGTCGAGGAACATCCGGGCGCCGGGCGCTCGCCCTTCGCTCACTTTGAAGCCGCCGGGCGGCTGCTCTGCGGCATGGCTCCGTGGTTGGAATTGGAGATCGTCGATTCGCAGGAGGCGGCCATGCAGGCGGAAGCGCGTAAGCAAGCCCGCAAACTGATTGCGGCTCAAGTCGATCCCACCTCTCCCGATTACGGGAATTTCGAGCAGATGCTCGCCCCCTGCACCCAGACACTGGTCGATGCCGCGTTTCTGGCGCAGGCGGTGTTGCGCGCCCCGGTGCAATTGGGGGAGAAACTGCCGAAACCGGTTCGGGAACAGCTGATTCGGATGTTTCTTCTGAGCCGCAAGATCCGACCCAGTTACAACAATTGGCTACTGTTTTCGGTCACAATCGAAGCCGCGCTGAAGCAGTTGACCGGGGAGTACGATTGCATGCGCGTCGATTACGGGTTTCGCCAGTTTGAGCAGTGGTACGTCGGTGACGGATTCTATCAGGACGGCCCCTTGTTTTCGCTTGATTTTTACAACAGCCTGGTGATTCAGCCGATGCTGCTGGATATGTGTGATGCGTTCCCGGAAATCGTTGACGAGGAGGCGACGGAGCAAATCCGCGCCCGCGCCAATCGTTATGGGGAGATTCTCGAGCGTTTTGTCGCTCCCGACGGCAGCTTTTTTGCTGTTGGCCGTTCGATCGCCTACCGCTGCGGGGTGTTTCATCTGTTGGCACAACTGGCATTGCGGCGCGAGCTGCCGGTTCCTGCCGGGCAAGCGCGCTCGGCGCTGGGAGCGGTGATTCGGAAGACGTTGGGGGAAGCATCGTACCGCGAGGATGGCTTTCTGGCGATCGGGCTTTGTGCCCCGCAGCTGAATCAGGGCGAAGATTATATTTCGACCGGAAGCCTTTATCTCGCTTCCGCCGCGTTTCTTCCGCTCGGGCTTGATGCCGGGGAACCGTTTTGGACGGAATCGGCGAAACCGTGGACGCAGAAGCGGCTCTGGCGCGGCGCGAATCTTCCGGCCGATCATTGCCTGTAAATGCAAATATCTTCAGAGAATCCCCGAATGATGACTTGAAAATGTAATACCGCGAGTGTATTAGTTTAGGAATGACAATAGCAACGGATGCCGCACTGCCGCAAGGATATCGGAATTTGTTGAGTAGGTACGTCGAAGGTTTTTTCTGAGAAACGAAAGAGGTGAATGGAATGATGAATAAGAAAATGATGACTCTTCTGATCGCCGGCGGCATCGCCTGCGGCGGTTTCGTCGCAATGGCCGAAGAAGCGAAGGCTCCCGTAGCCCCCGCAGCTCCTGCGACCCCGGCCGCTCCGGTTGTGGAAGCGGCGAAACCGGAAGATGTTTTTGCCGGTGTTCCCGCTGTGATCGCCGAAGTCAAAGGTGAGAAGATTACCAAAGATATGTTGATTGCCGATATTCTGGCGAAGGTTCCGGGCGGCGTGCTTCCGCCGAACGTGACTGCCGCGGAGTTCAATCAAGCGCTTCCGGGCATTGCCAAGACGATGGTCATTCAGAAGATCATGAATGCCGAAATGGCCAAGGCCGGCGTGAAGCCGTCCGAAGAAATGGTGAAGCAGATTCTCACCGACGAGCTCAAGAAGATGGATAAGACGATGCTGGAACGCATCACGCAGGATATTCAGGCGCAGGGACAGACCCTGGAGCAGTATGTCGGCGAAATGGCGAAGAATCCGATCCTGCAGGAGCAGGTCGCTAATCAGAAGTTTCTGGAAGACAAAGTGATGGGCAACATCAAGGCCGATACGAACATCACCGCGGACGAGATCAAAAAGTTCTATGACGAGAACGCCAATGAATTCAAGGAAGACGCGGATAAGCCGGAGCAGATTCGTGCCTCCCACATCCTGATCACCCCGACCGAAAAAACCGACGCGGCCGACAAGGCGGCGCAGGAAAAAGCCGGTGCATTGTTGAAGCAGCTCCAGGACAAGCCGGAATTGTTTGCCGAGCTGGCCAAGGAAAACAGTGCCTGCCCGAGCAGCGCCCGTGGCGGATCGCTCGGCGCGTTTGACAAGGGACAGATGGTTCCGGAATTCGACGCTGCCGTTGCGGCTCTGAAGCCGGGTGAGCTTTCGGCTCTGGTTAAGACCGATTTCGGTTACCACATCATCCGTCGCGATGCGTTGCAGACCGAAGGTCGCGTCACCCCGCTCGAAGATGTGAAGGGCGATATTGAATCCTTCCTGAAGGCGCGTAAGGGGATGGAGGCGGATCAGGCTCGCCAGAAAGCCACCGCCGAGTACTTCGAGAATCTGGAAAAGGAATACGAAGTCAAGTACCTCGTTCCGATGCCGGCGGATCTCGGCAAATAACCGGGCGGTTTTACCGTCATTGCATTCAACGGCGCGCCGCTAGAAACGGCGCGCTGTTTTTTTGAAGGGAGCCACTGAACGATGCGAAATCAAAACGAATTATGCGATTGCGGAGCGACCGCGTTGGAACCGTTTCTGTCGCGTCGTCGCTGGATTTTGTTCCCCATCTGTTGCCTGACGTTTGTCTGGTTCGCTTTTTTCAGTGTGGATATTCATCATGATGGCGTCATGTTACTTCCGGCGATGGATGTTGCTGACGGGGCCGTGGTGTTTCGCGACACATTTTCGCAATACGGAATTCTGACACCGGTATTGCAGGGACTGGTGGTGAAGCTGTTCGGTGCGGAGCTGTTGCTCTTGCGGCTGCTGACTGTGGCGTGCTACGGTTGGTGTGCGATTTTGTTGGATAAGTTGTATTGCCGTTTTCTTTCTCAGGCATTTCGTTGGGTGCTGTTCGGATTGTTTCTGGGGCTTGCGCCGTTCTATCTTTGGGAGATGCACTCTTGGCCGTCGGTCTATGCGCTGGGCTGTATGCTGCTGGGTGCGGAGTTGATGTTGCGTTATCTGGAGTCGGGGCGGTTGCGACCACTGTTTTTTTGCGGTCTGGCCGCCGCTGCTGCCTTCGGCTTCCGCCAGCCGTGCGGATTGGTGATGATGCTGGCGGGGATTTTTGCATTGGCGCTGGAAGCGTGGTGCCGTCGTTTTGTTCCGCGGGAATGGTTCCGGCGGTACGGTTGGTTTCTGGGCGGTTGCGGCGCATTGCTGGCGGTGTTTACGATTTATCTGACCGTATATGGCGCATGGACGGACTATTTGCAGCAGACCTGGGGATTTGCGGCGCGGTTTATGCGCGAACGAAGTGAGGAAGGGAACCCGCTGGTTGTGTTGAGCTGCTTGTTTCCGTTTCGGTCGGTTTTCGTGCTGCTTCCATTGGTTTCTCTGGGTATGCTGGGGTGGATGCTGTGGCGGTTGTGCCGAACTCGCGACGATGTGCGGGCGTTGCTGCTTGCTTCGGTGCTGATTGCGGGATTGGCGTCATGGCACCAATACGCTCCCGTACCATGTATCCGGCATCTTTACTGGGGAGGAATCCCGATGCTTGGCGCGTTCGTGATTCTGCTGGAGCAAATCTGGCAGCGACCGTGGCGCAAAGCGATGCGGATAGGATTGCTGGTGCTTTTGCTGGCTTGGCCGGCGTCGTCGATTGGCGTCCGGATGCTTGGTGCGATTGATCGATTTGCAACGCTTCCACAACGTCGAACCGTCACCTTCCCCCACGTGCGTTGGATTTGGATGGAAGAGGAAGAAGCGGCGTACTACGAAAACATCGCGCGCTCGATTCAGCGAATTCCGGCACAATATGATGACCGACTTTTCCTGAATTTGACACCTCATGCAATTTTCGGCTGCTTTTTCTCCGATCGCCCGGGGTTTCGTCCGATGTATGTAAATTGGCAAAACAATGTCGATCCCGATTACGCGAGAAAGGCGATGCAGGCAGTGGAGGAATTTCGCCCTCTGGTGCTGTCGATCTCCCCGTCTCCATTCCCCGGCTACCGCCCGGTCGGCGGCTTCCCTGAAGCCGGTCCCTACTATTACCTGAGCATCCCCCCGGAAGAATAGCCTGACCGCATGCTTGGGGCATCCTGTAAAAAAGCCGTTGCTTTTACGCTCAAAATAGAAAATGACGAAAAAGTGACGGGTGTTTTAAGAAGTGTTGATTCTGCAGCAGAGATTGTATTCCCGGCCGTAGGGAAAGCGGCAGTACCATCAAAGATATGACTTTCCGTTTTATGGACACCATATGGAGAGAGTATGAAATTGGTGCTCCTGATTTCGCAGAAAAGAAAAAGATTCGGCAGGATGAAGCCTTGCTTGGAATGGGAAGCATCATCTTTGAAATAGCTAACTTTACTTTTAAAGTTAAGTTGATTACGCGAAAAAGTTAACTTATTTTACTTTATGCTATTGACTTTCTTTCATTTTTTGGTATAATGAATATAGCAACGAATTACAGGGGGCGATTTCAATGGGGCAGCAACAACAAACTCCACGGAGTATGACGGATATTGCAAAATTGCTTGGGGTTTCAAAAGTGTCGATTTCATTGGCATTGCGTAACTCTCCGACCATTTCACCTGAATTGCGCGATCGGGTTCAACAGATTGCTGCAGAAACCGGATTCAAAGTTCGCAATTACCAGAAGCGGGCGAAGGAATCGGAACCATCGGCAGGAAAAGTGGCAATGCTCACTTCAGATGCGGATGTCAATGATCCGGTGGCGCAGATCATAAGCAATAGCATGATGAGGCGATTGGTTCAGTTGAAAGTAGAGTTTCATGAATTTGATGTAGAGCAGGTCAAGGCTGATCCGAACATTTTGGATGGTTATTCCGGAATGATTCATTATTACTGCTTCCATCCCTGGGAATATCCGCAGTTTTATCACATTGCTCAAGTCGCGGTTATGAATGAGGAGGTTGATCTTGGTCCGTGGGACAGTTACAAGCCGAACGAATTTTTTGCGGGAAAGATGGCGGCCAATTACCTGATTGGACAAGGATTTGACAAGGCCATTCTCGCTTATAATTCTCAGTGGGCCTATCGTCCCGAGAGCCACGCGCGGTTGGAAGGGTGCCGGAAGAGAATGCGGGATGCAGGGGTTGAGTTTATTGAATTATCGTTTGAGAGAACAGAGGGTAATTCGCAGGAATATCTGCGAACTTTGCTTGCCGCGATTGCGACATTTAACCACAAGGTCGGGATTTTCGCTTTTTGCGACCAGATGGCTTATGAAGTGTGCCATATGTTGAATTTTGCCGGAATTGAGCGGCGAGAGAAGGAATTGGAAGTGATCTCATGTGATAATACCTATCTGGTTCGGGATCTTAATCCAGCGCTGCCGGTAATCGACTTGCACATTGCCGAAATCTCCACCGCCGCAGTGGATGGGTTGCTCTGGCGCATGAAGAACCCACAAGCCAACTATCGGCAGATATTGATTAATCCGGAATTAATTCTGCCGATTTCGACCCAGAACAAGCACAGGGAGGAGTTGTGCTGAAACTCAGATCATAAAATCGAAGGAGAACATACATGCCGCATTCATCCACTAATATCAGGAGGGACCGAAACATGAGAAACACAACGAAACCACCATGTTGCTCATCGTTGTTTCATTTCACACTGATCGAGCTTCTTGTAGTTATTGCAATTATTGCGATACTTGCCGCAATGTTGCTCCCCGCATTGAATCAGGCACGGGAGAAGGCAAAAGGGACAAAGTGCATCTCTAACCAAAGGCAATGTGGAATTGCATTTGCAATGTATGCCGATGATAATGCGAATTGGAATGTTTATCGCGGCAGAGATCCTAAGACGGGTTGGACGAATTATTTCTGGATGGTGGCATTGTTCAGGCATCCGACGAAAACCGACTACCAATATGGTAATTACGGTACATGGTCCCTCGCCAATTGCCCTCTCGATGACTTAGACCCAGGCGCCTATAACAATAAGTACGGAATGATTACATTTGCAAAAACCGGTAGTATGAGCGCTGATTTAAAAGAAAAATACGGCAATTATTACACGCGCTCCTGGATGTCGGATGCCTCGTGCAATGCGGAATATATCAACAGAGGACTGATGAAATCTGTTTCATCATTAGTAATCATGGGGGATACTTTAGTGCTGAATAAAACGTATGGCGGCAATAATTTTCATCCGACGACGGATACTGACCTGAGAAGCGGCATCGCGCTTCGTCATGGACAAAGAGCGAATCTGCTTTTTGCCGACGGTGCGGCAAGAAGCGGATCGTTGCAAGAATTACGCACCGAGTACAATATTTCGTATGTTATTAATGAATATGGAGTTGCAATGCCATGACGAAGAGAGTGTTATTCTTGTTCCTATTGATCTCTGCGATTGCGTCCCAGGCAGAGTTGAAGTTCTCCAGCAGCTGGAAGAGTGTCGAAGAAAATTTTCGTACCCCTGACGATCCTTCTCCTTATGAGTTAAGGCTCGATTCCGAGGATGAGCCGACGAAAGAAGAATTAAAATACGAAATTCGTAATTACAACGACGTCGTGATCTCGTCAGGGCAAGCTGTTTTTCGGAAAGAGAAGAATTGTCTGGAATTACCATTGCCGAAAACAGTCGGATACTTTGAAATCATTTTTCCTGCTGCTGACTATCGGCGTGGCTTGGTTCTTCATCCGCTTCACGGCTCGCCGACGGACTCTTATTTTGGAGCAGACACCAGTTTTTCGTGGCGAGGTGGTACTTCTGATGTCGCCAGGAAGGAGTTGGTCGGATTCAGCCGATTATTGAAGAAAAATGGCGTCACGGTTGCCAGAGATAGAATCAAATGGTCAACCTTGAATCCTGAAGAGGGGAAATATGAGTTTGACAATCGTTTCAGTATGGTACGCGATATTTTCGCAGAAGAAGGTTTGACTGCAATTGACACCGTCCACGATACCCCGCGTTACCTCAGAGATTGGGAGAAGCGCAGTGAAGGCTATGAGTATCAACGCGATTTGCTTTTTCCGAACAATTATTTTGCCGCTGCGGCAAGCTGGTCGACGATTATGAAAAAATTTTCCAAGTCCGTCACCATGTTTGAATACTGGAATGAACCGGATATCTGGTTTGGCAACTATTTCCCCCCGGAATATGTCAATTCCTTTGGGAAAGCGATTTCGCGTGGATTTTATGATGCAGGAGTTTCCACTAAAGTTGTTGCGGGGTGTTTTGCAGAACCACGGCTGTATTCTGATTTCTACGGGCAACACCTGGATAATGGATTACTCGATGATGCCGACGCATTCAGTTTTCACTGCTATATGGATACTAATACCATCAGCGACCAAATCTGTAAAATGCGTGCTTTTGAGAAAACACGTGCCCCTGAATCCTATGGGATCCCATATTATCTGACGGAAACCGGGAAAAGCTGGAGGCCGTCGCATCTCTCCCGCGCCCCTGTGGCGGCGGATATTTTCTCCGCATCTGAAATCATCGGCAAGGCGGTAGAATTTCGCGCCTGGGGAGGACAGCTCTATGTTTTGTTTGAACTTCGCTATTATAAAGAAGGGCTTAACAACTTTGGAACAATGGATTCCAAGGCAACTCCGATGCGTCAATGTGCAGCATATTTTTACTTGACGCGTGCGATTTCAAACAGCCAGTATCTGGGGGAATTACGAGGAGTCGAAGGTTTCTTTTCTCATGTTTTTGAAGGGCCGGCGGGGTTGGTTTGTGTTCTCTATTCTCATGTTTCGGAGAAAAGGACGGTACAACTTCCCGAAGAACTGCAAGTCTTGAATGCCGCATATCCGGATGGTTCTCCAATGATGATCAAAGACAGCAAAGTTGATCTCTCTTGCGGAATCGCCTATCTTTATTTGCCTTCATCCGCAAAAAAAATCATCAATACAGATTCTCGGGCCATGCAATACTATCAGTTGACCAATAAATATATGGCACAAAATAAGAAACGCGCAGCCAAGCCACTGGTTTTACAGCCCAATAGTGATTTAAAGCAATTCTTTATTTCTTCATATGGAGTTTCTGCGTTAAACCCCGAGAATATTGAGTTGATTATTCGCGTGAACAACTTCGGTGATTCCGAGTTAGAGTTTGATCCGCAAATTCAAGTTCCGGATGGCGTAAAACTGCTGGGTCAAGATAGTGCACTGGCTGTTTCCTCCAAAGAGTTCAAAGATTATCGTTTCAGAATTGCTTTTGACGGCTGGAAAGCGAGTAACGACTATGCGGCAATTATGGTTGAAGACAAAAATCGAAATGCGACACGGTTATGTTTCTCCGTCAAACCTTATGCGCCTGAATGCTATTCGGTCAGTAAGACAGACATTCCCAAATTTGCTACCGTGGAGGAATATAAGAAAAACCTCAACTGGTTGGAACTTGGAGGGTTGGGAGCCTGGCACCCGGTTGGTTCTCTGGTTCCAACCATTCGGGCGTCATTTGCTGCTGGATATACTGATGACAAATTGACGTTAGTGTTGCTGGTCAAAGATTCGGCGCAACACGTCGCCGACAATTTTGCCAATAGTTCCGGGTTTCTGTTTACATTGCAACAACGAGATGAAAATGGAGCACCCGTTGGGAAGTCCTACCGTCCGTGGACAAGAGTCACGGCAGGGCTTTCTGCCGACGGTATAAAAATGACCGGTATAAACGGCAATGTCGAAGTACAAAACCTGAATGACAACTATATCTGCTATCGAGTTACCCTGGATGGGAAAGAGTGCAAACTACAATTGGAGCCGCAATCTAAAATCGGCTTTTCTCTTGCGGTTCGCGAGGCGAATTCAAAAGGGATGGATGGATATCTGAAATGGGGAGAAGGTATTTTGGGAGTTGTAGACCATCTCCTTTTCAATCAGCTTGACTTGCAGAAATCCAAGTAATGCCGTTCGAGGGTGGTGATGGAGTTATTTTCAGGAAAACAGTCCCGGAATGTTTGCGATCGCCCTGCGTTGGAAATGGTTCGGGCTGCTTGTGAAATCGGTACGAGAATGTACCGATTTCGGGTGGAGAAATAATCGGGGTCTATCGCCTGACGGAGCGATTGCACATCAACGTCGATCCCTTTCGGGATCGGCGTTGCCGGGGCGGCACCTGGAGCGCTTGTTTCAGAACCTTAATTTTTTGCCTGGGATATTTTGCGTGTAGTGAAACTCCTTTTTAACTCGCTTGACAGGAGAGGAGGCGGTTCGATGATTTTGCTCACGATAACAAGATTGCCGCTATGGCTTCAATTTTCACCCGTATCCTGAATCCGTGAAAGAAACACCGTGTTTCTCTCATTATTGTTATTATGCTA
>JBEBTY010000008.1:0-127097 GCA_040393525.1 Victivallis vadensis
CCAAGGCGGTCGCCTATGCATTGAACATTGAGGCCGAACTCAAAAAGTTCCTGGAGGATTCGCGCCTCAACATCGACAACAACCCGGCGGAACGCCTCAATCGCGGCGTTGCGATCATTCGGAAAAATAGTCTCTTCGCCGGAAGCGAACCCGGCGGACAGCGGCTGGCGATCCTCTATTCTTTTGCCGCATCATGCAAAGCGAACAACATCTGTTTCCGCAAATGGCTGGAAGACACGCTTCCGCGTCTTTCTTCAACTCCGGCAAATCAAGCCGAATCCCTGCTGCCGCCCAATTGGACGCCGCTTCCCGCATAATTTTTCAAGTTCTCCTGGCACTCTCGAAGATTTTGATGCCGACATGTAGCTCACCGGGCGCTTACATTTCCACAAAGTCGGCGAGTTGCCGTCAAGTCCGAAAAGGCGGGTCAGTCCGCGATGACAGATGTCCGCCCGCGCCGGGCTGTACTTTTTCGCATTCTCCGTAAAGGCGTTAAGCAGGCTCCAGCGGGTCGGCTCTTCGAACTCAGGATGGCTGGGATTCTTGAACTCCCGGAACACCGGAATGATGTCGCACGAATTGACCGCTCCGGCCTCCGCCGCTTTGACGATAGCGGCTCTTGCCGCATCGTCCCGGACGTACTGGAGCTTCAGGTCTTCGGCCACCGTTTCAAGCGTAAGGAATTCATCGCCAAGCGCATCGATCGCTTCCGTCACCAGCCCTTCGAGTTCGATCCGGCTGGTGTGACGACGCTTCAGAACCATGCTTCCGCCGAAGCACAAATTCGAGCACACGCATACCGAAATCCCTGCGGTTAAACCGACTGCGAGTGTCTGATCGTGGCTGTTGCGGATGCCGATGCAGCGGCTCCATTCGAGGCTCGAACTTTTGTTGATCCGGATGACGCCGAACATCTGTAAGCGCCCAACCAGCTGCATCTGTTTTTGAGATAGCTGACGTGCTATGTTCTTCAGTGGTAAGCGCCCAGCCAGCTACATGTCTGGCGGCGAGCGACGGCGTGGTTGCGTGATTTTGGTGAATTATTCTGTCGGTTTCCAGCGATGGGGCAGGAGGTCGTCGAATTCGGCCGGGGTTGCGCTTGCCAGGCGCGGCAGGACGTCTTTCAGTCAGTTTCCAAAGGCCAGGCCGTTGGCTTTGCAGGAGACCGCGAATGAATACAGGATCGCCAGATTCCGGCCGCCTTTTTCGCTTCCGGCAAACAGGCTGTTCTTGCGAATCAGTGCGATTCCGCGGTTCAGCCGTTCGGCCGGATTGTTGTCGATGTTGAGCTTGGGATCGTCCAGGAATCTTGTCAGCTCCGCCTCAATGTTGAGTGCGTAATTCACCGCCCTGGCGACCGGAGATGACGGACGTTCTTCTCCACTCAACGTCCGGCAGCAGGCGAAGAACTGTCCGGCGAGCTTCCGCGATTCCCGGCGTCCCTCCTTGCGGAATTGGAACAGCGCCGTCTCCGTGCCTTTGACTTCCGCTTTGCGCTTCGCCTCGCGTTCGATCCGGTAGAGCGCGCGGATCAGCTTCAACGGCTCTTCCGCCTTGCCGAATCCGTTGTCGAACGCGGTCACGAAATAGCGCCGCGCGTGCGCCCAGCAACAGGCCACGCCACAGTTTTCCAACGTTTCATATCCGGTGTAAGAGTCGCGGATGACGGTGCCGGAATAATCTCCGAGCAGGAGCTCCGCCACCTCGCGCGACCGCGACGGCGCGAAATGGAATGCCGCCAGCGGCGGACCGCAGCCGGTCACACGGCACCACAGATACGCCTGCTTGCTTTTGCCGGAACCCTTGACCAGCAGCTTGATGAAGGTTTCGTCGACGTGCAGGATTTCGCACTCCATGATCAGCTCAATCATCCGGCGATAAAGCGGTTCGAGCAACCCGGCGCTGTTTCGGTAGAGGTATTCGAGGGTCGATGGAGCCACCGGCAGTCCCTCGTTGGCAAACATCTTCGCCTGCCGTTCGAGCGGAATCGAATTCTCGATCTTGTCCGCCACCACCTTGGCGACGAACGAGGCGTCGTACCGGGTCCGGCCGCTGTCGGTGTCGAAAAAATCGCCCGGAGCCGGAGCTGTGGTCACGCCGTTTTCTGGACGGTCCGGATCAGCGTATTTCGCCCGTTTGAAATGAATCACATACAGACCTGTCCGGTAGGCGATCCGTTCGCTTTCCGCATAGCCGATCAGCGTCAGTCCCTCGCGTTCCGCTTCAGGCACGTCGATGATTCGCTCCTCGCGCGGCAGGCCGGCGGGAATTTCGGACAACGCATTTTCCTGACGGGGCTTCCGTTCATGCTCCGCCACCTTTTGCGGCGCCGGAACGGATTCTTCGGCGGGGGGAGGTTCGAAGCCCGGCAGCGGTTGCGTTTCATCTGAATCCGGCAGAAAACGCTCCGATTTCGCCCCGAAAATCTGACGTTTAAACCATGCGACTTCGTTGCCGAGTCTTTCAAGTTCCTCAGCCAGATTCCTGATGACGCTCTTTGCTTCGTCGAGTGTTGTAACTGCCGGTAAAACCATATGGGAATATACCGGATTTACGCTCAAATTCAAGTGGATTCAGATGATTTTTCCGCATATCTTTTGTAGTACCGCTTCGGTTTGATGCCGGAGAGGACCGCCGTGAGTTCGCGATGGGTCAACTCGATCCTGCCGTCGGCCGATTGCGGCAGGTGGAAGCCTCCGGTTTCCAGCCGCTGCATCCAGATCGTGAAGCCGCCTGATTGCCACTGTAAAATCTTTACCAGCTTTTTGTTCCGGCTGAAAAACACGAACATGTGCCCCGATTGCGGGTCCTGACGAATGTGCTGCTCCACGGCTCCGGCCAGCCCGTCGAACGACTTTCGCAGATTCACCGGAGTCGGGCAGTAATAGACCCTTACCGAACCGCCGACGCCGAACATGAGCGCGCTCCAATCAGATTCAGCACTTCGGACAGCGTTGCGCCATCGAAGCCTTTCTCGACCGCGATTTCAATGTCGTTGACCAGCAACCGGATCCCGGACGTATTCCCCGATCCTGCAATCAATGGCGCGACCTCCACCAGCTCCAGCGATTCCGATTCGCCCGCGTCGGCCTGGCGCGCCTTTTGCAGCACCCGGATCCAGCGACGTACACTTTCGTAAGGCAGCTCCTTCAATTCGCTGTACTCCTGAATCGTCAATCCGCTTTCCCAATACTCCGCCAGCTGCTCCACCCAATAATCACGTCCTTCACGTCCCATGCCGTCCTCCTGTTGTTCGGGGTCACTGAAGAACATAGCACGTCAGCTATCTCAAAAACAGATGCAGCTGGTTGGGCGCTTACGTTGAAAGTTCCGGTCTGCGACCGGGCAATTGAAAGAACGAGAAGATCTGTAGTGAATGAATAATTTTCTCAGAAAAATTGGAAATTTTGGCGTAAGCGACCCAGCATCGGCAACAATGCGAGTTGTTTGAAAATTCAGTTTTATGACAGATGACGTTAAGCGACGTCAGCGAAGGTCTTGTAGCAGCGGATTTTGTCCTTTTGCTCAACGTTAGTCCCGCCTCAAATTCTCTGCTGAAAAATTAGAAAGAACGGAGATTGGACGACCATTTTCTTTTTAACTCCCTTATTTTCAACGACCGACAAAAACGGTGTCTTTGCTGTTTTTCTGCCGCTGTGAGCCACAAATTGGGCCACAAACGGAGAAAATGACATGGAACTCTCGGTTCGTCATCTCATCAACCGTAGCGGCATTTACTACTTCCGCTACCGCCTTCCCGGAAAAAAGCTCGAAATCAAAGTATCCCTTCGGACCGGCGACTTGAAAAAGGCCGTTGCGGCCAGTAAGTTAGCCTCTGAAAAGTTGCGAAGTCTGATTGATTCCGGAGTAGCGCGTATGATTCCGAAAGAAGAAATTCAAAAGAGAATAACCGATTTCATCAAAAATGAGCTCGAAGAGCAGGAACGACATTTTGCCGGATTCGGCCCCATCTGCGAGGGGACTCGCGCGGACGCGCGAAAGGGCATGCTCAAATTA
The DNA here is from genome assembly GCA_040393525.1 of Victivallis vadensis. Taxonomy (GTDB): domain Bacteria; phylum Verrucomicrobiota; class Lentisphaeria; order Victivallales; family Victivallaceae; genus Victivallis; species Victivallis vadensis_A. The sequence goes on from JBEBTY010000008.1 coordinate 4,018, forward strand.
AGCGCCAAGACGGAAGCGGCCATCCTGAACAATGACACTCAGGCGTGGTGGGGGCGCGGCATGGCGCAGGAGTTGTTCAAAGACCTTCAGCCGGAAGAAGCGGAACTCAACGTGCTGACTCGGGCAATGTTGAACGCCATGCTCTATCTGTCGCGGGTTCAGCGTGAGCGGCTGGAGGGGAAACGCTTCAGCAGTGAATTCTCCGAAAACGATTACCAGACGATTTTGAGCGGAAACTATCCCCGAGCGCAGGAAATCATCGTCTCCGAACAGGTCGATGCCATCGGCGACCTTACGAAGCAATATCTTGACGCTCCTCATCAATGGTGCGTGAAGGGTGCTCTTGATGTCAAGAACACGCTGGAACTGCTCTGTGAGTATTACGGCAAAGAGACCGACATCCGCAAACTGACCAAGCGCGAGATGCGGAATTTCCGGGACAATGTTCTGATGAAGCTTCCTGCCCGGCGTAACATTCTGCCGCAATTCAAAGGTATGACGCTTCAACAGCTTCTTGCCTGTAAAGACGCGAAAAAGCTTTCTCTCCAGACGGTCAATCACCGCCTCGCGGATTTGAGCGGGTTTTTCTCATGGTGTGTGGAAGGCGAGTATATAACGGCGAACCCGGTTTCCGGTCTGCAACACAAGATTGACGGAAAAGTAAGCAATGAACGCTCCGCCTATGCTCCTGAAGAGTTGCAGAGAATCTTTACCCTGCTCCGGGAAGACAAGCTCAACGCCTGGGCTCCCTTCAAGCTGTGGATTCCGTTGATTATGCTCTATTGCGGCTGCCGCCAGAATGAGGCGTGTCAGCTTTTCACCAACAACATCCTTCTCATGGATGGAATTCCCTGCTTCGAGTTTGCCGAATCCGAAGAAACCGGAGCACGAGTGAAAAACGAGAGCAGCATACGGACGACGCCGATTCATCCGGTTCTCCTGCAACTCGGGTTTCTGGACTATGCGGCGAAACGGAAGTTTGACCGTAGAAACAAGAAGGACATGGCGGTCCAGCTCTGGCCCCAGATGGACTACAATCCCAAGGACGGCTACGCCAGACGGTTTCGCACCTTCTTTGAGGATTTCAACCGCAAGTATATCACGTTTCGGCCCGCCATCTGTTTCGCAAGTTGCAGTCCCATAAATAGATATTTTGCCTTCCCAATGATTTGAATCTTTCTCGAAAGAGTTTATATTACAGTGGAAGTATATGTATCGGCGAGGTTAGAATATGTGCAAACTGGACGAACTCAGAGCAAAACGCAAAGAAATCTACCGGATAGCGAAAGCGCACAAGGTGGAAAAACTCTTCGTGTTCGGTTCCTGTGCCCGCAAAGAAGAAACTCCTGACAGTGATGTGGACTTCATCGCTGAATTTGCTTCGGGAGCCACCCTTTTCGACCATGCCGGAGCGGAATATGATATCGGTGAATTTCTTGCGGGGAAAGTCGATATTGTTGATGCCGATGTTTTGAAGGACGACCGTTTCGGCAAGAACGTTCAAAGGGACATGGTGCTCTTATGAACGACGATATGGAACGCCTCAGGCATATTGCCGATACGATTCGTAATATTGAACAACTGAGTGCCGGAATTACGGAAGAGGAGTTCAATTCTTCCCTCAAAGACCAGTTGGCAGTCGGGATGTGTTTTGCCATTCTCGGAGAAGCGGCCTCGAAGCTTAACAAGGAGTTGCGGGAGAATAATCCTGATATCCCTTGGAGCAGCATCATCGGGATGCGCCATGTTCTGGTTCACGATTATATGAAGATATCGCAGTCCCGTATCTGGGATGCAATAAAAGCCGATGTTCCTGTCCTGAAGGAACAGATACGGAAAATATTGGAGGATATGTCGGAGAAATAACCGAATCTTACAATTGAATATGATAAGTCAGTTTTGACTTTTCAGCAGACGTTCATTTCAAAAACCGCCAATTTTTTACACGTGAATCGTTGCTGAAGGGAAAGCGCCATTGCTTTGGTGCTCCCTTTTGCATTCACGTGGAGGCGCTTGGCGGTGCCTTGAAATGGTGCATGGGGGGCACCTCTTTTTTTACATTTCTTTCGTCTGCCGCGTAAGATTTCCCAATTATCTCGGCATAAGGTAAAAACGGAGACGAAGAAATGCAAAAAATGTTATCCCTGATGCTCGTCATCCTGTTTCTGGCCGGATGCGCCACCTATCCGCAGACACAGGATAAACTTTATCCCGATGTCAAAGTCTCCCGACTCCTCCGGGTTATCGACGGCGATACCTTCGCCTGTGATATCGACGAACACTCGGCCATCGCCGGAAAAAACATCTCCATCCGCCTCAGGGGAATCAACACACCTGAGCTGAAAAGCAGAAACGAAGAGGAGCGCAAATTTGCTATCATCGAAAAGCAACGTGACATTCTTTCAACCGGGGACGCTTTTGAAAATTTCACTGGTTACATCCAGTCGAACCCGCTTTATTCCAATGCCGTGAACTATCTCAAAGAAAACAACCTCATGGAGGTGAAAAAATGTGCGTAGCCATCTACAAGCCGAAAGAGACAATTTTGCCCTCACTGGAAATTTTGAAACAATGCTGGGACGCAAACCCCGATGGAGCAGGTTTCGCCCTGCGTACAGATGGGGAATACTCCATAGGGATTCATAAAGGCTACATGACTTGGAAACAATTCGTCACGGCCTATGAAAAATACCATCTTGCGGACTTTGAAGGTGATTTACTGCTCCATTTCAGGATAGCAACACACGGCGGAATATCGCCGGGCTTGACACACCCCTTCAGTCTCACGAAAGACGTGAAGCTCCTGAAGCATACCAATGTAAGAACGAATTACGCTTTAATCCATAACGGCATGTTGCCGATAGAATCGGAGGAAGGTTCCGACACGATGGAATTCTGTCGAAGGCTGGCCCCATTCTATCAAAACATCCCTTCTGCTTTCAACCTCATTGAGGGAATGGCCGGAAACAACAAAATCTCGGTCATGACCAGAGACAAGGTTCACCTGTTCGGCGAATGGGAAAGACTGAATGGAGTTTATTTCTCAAACCTTGCGGCGATGTTGCTTCCCGCGTTGAACCAAGCGCGGGAACGGGCTCGTGCCGCTCAATGTATCAACAATAAGAAGCAGGCGATGTTGGGACAGATTCAGTATGCCGGAGATTACGGTAATGTTTATGTCGGTTATGTGTATTCGCCGGATTCTTCGTTTGGGATGTGGGCCGCGGTTCTCAGCAATGGGCAAGAGGATATTGGATGGTTCACGAAACTTGGGCTTGGTTATATCAGCCCTGCGAATTGTCAGTGCCCGTCCGCGCAAAATAAAATTTCTGCCAATGTAAATGAGATCAGTTCAGCATGGGGAAGTTTCTATTTCAGCAGCATCTTCGGTATTGATTACAGCGATATGTGGGGTGATCGCCAGAATACTTTGGGGAATTATGTTATGAAAGGCGGGAGCAGCGCCCAAGGGGATGAGCATCATCTTCTGAATCTCGGTAAAATGCAGCTTCCCTCGGCAACTGTAGTATTCGCCGATACCGCGGAAGAGCTTACCGGTACTCCGTCGAACCGCTTCTATGCGTATGATGATTATTGGGGTGCGGGAGTGGTGGAGATTCATTCCGGACGCACCAGCGTGGCGTTTGCCGACGGCCATGCCGGCTTGCATACCGGTCTAGAGTTGAAAGGATCCGTCTATAACCTCTCTCGTTGGAAAGATCAGACCTATCTCCCACGGAATTGAGAGAACACCTGTATTTGAAAGCAAGCCGTTGGAATAATTTGAAATTGTGATTGGAACGATAATGAGAAAAGTGTGGATTTCCTGTTTATTGAGTATGGTGGTTGCAACGGTGGCATTTTCTCAGGAATTGAGAATTGTCAAGGCCGAATATGGTGCGGAAGGATCTTGGGTCGATGTTTCGGTAATCGTTCAGCAACAGATTGCCGAGGGAAACTTGTGGTTACAGGTGAACAACCAGACATTCGGCGATACGGCGCCGGGATTTATTAAGCACTTCAAATTGGTATGTGAAGTGGATGGCGAGAAAAAAGAGATCATTTGTCAGGAAAATTCCGAAATCAGTCTGGCGGCAAAATCGCTGAGAGCATTCAATCCTGTCGCATCGGAGGATGTCTTGAAAATTACAAAACTGATTTCCGATGCGATGGAAAAAGGCGCACGGAAGGTGGTGATTCCCAAGGCCGTTTATTTCTTACGAGCATCGGATGGAGCAGGGAGGCATTTGACGTTTCAGAATCTGCATGACCTGGAAATAGACGCTTCCGGCTCAACGTTTATTTTTGAGTCAGATTACAAGGGCGGCATTTCTTTTGAACACTGTCGCAATGTTGTATTTAAAAATGCCATTCTGACCAAAAAGCATCCGTCATTTTCTCAAGGGGATATTTTATCGATTTCGTCGGCAGGGAAGAGCATTGATATAAAAGTCCACGATGGATACCCTATGGATATTCGCGAGGGGTATCATTCTCCGGTCATCAATTTTTTTGATCCGAAAACACGCAAGCTGAAACAAAATGTCATGGATGCCTACCTGACATCGATCGAACAGGTTGCACCGCGAATATTGCGATTGCACCTGAAGGATGATTCCGATCTGACACAGGTTGCCCTTGGGGACATGGTGGTCTGGCGTAGAATAGAGGGCATTGAAACTGCTGTTGTGCGTTGCTCCAACTTCCAATACAGGAACATTGTTCAAAAAAACAGCATCGGAGCCGCGATTATGGAAGTGGGAGGCGATGGCGGCAACTATTACAACTATACGTTAACCTATGCGGACCCGCCGGAGGGCGCGTCGGAGAAGCCGTTGCTCTCCGGTTCCGCAGATGGCTTTATGAGCTATAATGTCAAACGCGGACCGACATTGGAGAATTGCCTCTTTGAGGGGACACACGATGATGCGGTCAATATCAGCAGTAAATTGCTTTTTGTCCTTGAGAATACCGGGACGTCGGTGATTGTTTCAGCGCATCTTTTTACGGGGGGCTCTGGCAACGAGATTGGTTTCTATGACTCCAGATTCTCCTTGGCGGATCGCGCAAAACTGGTGTCGGTTGAGCCGTTGGAACATTATAACGAACCAGTCGAACCTTATCAACATGGCAGTTTCGCCTATTCAAAACCGGGGCAGAACCAGGTGTTGAAGCTGAATTTTGATCGAAAAATCACGGCAGAACCAGGAACTTATGCCGTCGATTTTGACCAATGCAGCAATGGGTTTGTGATTCGCAACTCTACGTTTCGGGATAAACGAGGACGGGGATGTCTGGTCAGAGGAAGTGGCATCATTGAAAATTGTCTGTTTGAAAATATATTGATGGGCGGCATTAATTCGATTCCGGAAGTATTCAGCTTCAGCGAAGGGCCATATGCCGAAGGACTGGTGCTGCGAAATAATGTGTTTCGCAATGTGAATCATGCCACGATTCAAAGTTGGGCCGGCGTTGTGAACGTATCGCATTGGGCCGGTACATATTGGGGATTGCCGCGCAAGGAAGGCGGCCATCGGAACATTGCGATCATCGGCAATCGTTTTGAAGACAACGATGGCCCCCAGATTATCGTAACGACCGCCGCCGATGTGCAGATAACAGGCAATGTTTTTGTCAATCCGATGATGGCACCGAGTCGAAATACTACAGAAAAGGCGTTGGATTATCATGTGTTGATTTGGGCCGCGCATACAGCGGGTCTGGACATTGCAGACAATATCGTCATGAATCCGGGAAATTCGATGAAGAAGACAGTCGGGCTGGGGCCGGAGGTGACTGGACGTGGATTTACCGATGGAGTTCAGAGAAAGACAAAACCTGAAGAATAATTCCATAATCCCGCGACTCCAAGGCATGACTGTAAATGTTTTGGAGTCAGTCATTTTTATATTTGTCGATCTGCGAACAGATCGACCTTTTATTTTTTAAGGTTCGGGATGATTGCTTTTTCTCCGTGGACGCATTATCTTGTTAGAGGATATAACAGGGGGCGATATGGAATTGAATGTTTTCAACGGGGACTGCGCCTGGGAGGCGTGGCGGAAGGGCGGGGGAAATTCTCCGGCACTGGTTTGGCGTGAAAATTATCTGGAGGGGCGCCTGCCGGGAATCGATGTGCCACTGGAGGAGTTTGAGCGTGTTCGCGCCGAAGAACTTCATCAGCGCATACCGGAACTGGATCTTGAAAAATTGCTGGCCTCTCTGCTTCGCGCGGATCGAACAATTATGGCGCAGACAGCAGGAGATTCCGTGTTTCTCTGGTTCGACGCCTGTATGTACGATCAGGTGATGCTTGCCCGTATTCTATTTTTATTGCGCGGCACATCGGCTGCCGTATTTCTGATTTGCGAAGATATTGCATGGGGCAATCACCCCGAGCTGTTTGAGGCGAAAAAACCGGCGTCGCTTCGGCTCGCTTCGGCTGATCTTGTGCTCTATGCCGCCGCCTGGCAGGCAATTACCGAAGGGGATGATGCGCTCAAGAATTTTCTTGCAACATCGGATCTCAGCCGTTTCCCGTTCCTTGAAAAAGCATTGATGCGGTATCGGGAGGAATTTCCCGGTTCCGATGGACTTGGACGGAGCGAGCGGCAGTTGCTCGAAACCATTCGTTCCGGAAAGCACTGCGGGACAGAGATATTCCGTGCTGTTGGCGAATATGAGGAGTACCCGTTTATGGGGGACACCATGTGTTGGCGTCTATTGGCGCAATTAGTCGAAAAAGGATTCCTTGTGATTCAATCGGACGGCGACCAGAAGACATATTATTTGTCTTGATTCTATCTGGTTGGCGAATTTATTGCCGGTAGCCGGAGGGCGGGCTGCCCATGTAGCGCTTGAATTGTGCGGAGAATTCGTAGGGGGAGGCGTAGCCGAGCCGTTGGGCGATCTCTCCGATGGAGAGCTCGCGGCGGTTCAGCAATGCGCATGCCGCGTCGAGGCGTCGTCGAATTCGGTAGCGGTGAGGGGATATGCCGATTTCGGCACGGAACATCTTTCGGAAATTCTCGTATCCGCATCCGTGGCGGCGGCAGAACTCTTCCAGATCGGCGTGTTGATGAAAATCACGGCCGAGAAAGGCACAGGCGGCGGAGATGAGTTCCCGGCGCGGATCTTCTTCCTTTTTCCGTGATTCGTCGAGGCAGGCGCAGGCAAGCGCGATGATTTCCGGAATACGCTTCTGAAGTTCGGCGTCCGGGGCAGAGCGGAAATCCTGCCCCAGTTCGATGAAGCGATCGACAATCGCTGTGGTTGGCGTCATCTCCAGAACCGGTCGTGTCGGATCGGAAAAACCGTACCGCGCGAGCACGCCCGCAACCGTACCGCCTAACTCCAGAAAGCATTCGCGCCATTCGCTCTCGGGGTCGATGATTGTGGTGTGTGGTACGCCGCGAAAACGTTGGAAAACCGAACCGGAAGAGAGTGGAAATGTTTCTCCGGTGGTTGTTCGATAGATTCCGCGTCCGCGCAGGAGCAGAACCAGCACATATTCCGGGTGTATGCGGTTCAGATAATCATTGGTTTCGCCGCTTTTGTCCATCACGCCGACGCCGAACCGTTCGCCGGAGGCCGCGCCGATGGTGCGGTAGACGGTGAACGGGGTCGGCAAATTACCGGAAAACATATTCAACTTCCCCAAAGAACCTATTTCATTCCTCAAGAAACGTGATATCTTATTCTCAAATCACGTAACCGGAACCAATGTTCATAAGGAAAATATATCATGAAACTGTTCGATTGCAAGTCGGTTCGGCTTTGGGAAAAGCCGATGGCAACCAGCATCAACCGGATGCGCAGCCGCGCGACGCTGTTTCCGTTTGAGTCCGAGCGTCTCGCGAAGAAACCGTCGTATGAACCGTTTGATTGTCCGCAGATCATGAATCTGAACGGCGAGTGGAAGTTCCGTTACCTCAACTGCCCCGAAGAAGTGAAAGATACTTTTACCGAAGATAAATTCAACGATTCCTCGTGGGACAAAATCACCGTTCCGGGTAACTGGACGATGCAAGGTTACGACAAGCCGCATTACACCAACGTGCAGATGCCGTGGCCGCATCAGCCCCCGTTTGTTCCCAAAGACAACCCGACCGGTGTCTATCGTCGTACGTTCCAGATCGATAAGGCGCTGAAGGGGCGTCGTTTTGTCCTGCACTTCAGTGGGGTTGAAAGCTGTTTCTTCCTCTATGTGAATGGTGTGGAAGTCGCGATGTCGAAGGATTCGCGTACTTGTGCGGAATTTGATGTGACCGATTTTGTTCGTACTGGCGAAAATACGCTGGCGGTGATCGTGATCCGCTGGTCGGATTCCAGCTTCATCGAGGATCAGGATCACTGGTGGATGGCAGGGATTTACCGCGACGTCTATCTTTACCATACCGGCAAGGAATACATCAACGACGTCTTTGTGAAAACGAAGCTGGAGAACGATTATACCGACGGAATTCTTGAAGTTCAGGTCGACGTCGGCTTCTCGCGGGAGATTCACCCTGAGGGGTACAAAGCGGCGGTTCGTCTTTATGACGCCGGCGGCAAAGCGGTGCTTGACAAGCCGGCGATGGTCGAAATTATCGCCAACAAGGGAGTTCCCACCGGGTTTGTCCGGGTTCCTGTGCCGGCTCCCGCGCTCTGGTCGGCAGAAACGCCGAACCTTTACCGTGTTACGGTCACGCTGCTCGATCCCACGGGAAAGGCGGTGGAGGCGACCGGAAGCGACATCGGCTTCAAGTCAGTTGAGTTGAAGGGCGGCAATGTCCTGATCAACGGCCAGCCGGTCAAGTTCCTTGGCGTGAACCGCCACGACTTCGACACCAAGCGTGGCAAAACCGTGCCGCCGGAGTTGATGCGCCTTGATGTTGAAACGATGAAAAAGCTCAATATTAATGCGGTGCGTACTTCGCATTATCCGAATGATCCGCGCTTTTATGCGCTCTGTGACCGTTATGGCATTTATGTGATCGACGAAACCAACCTTGAGTGCCATGCGTTCTATGATTTCATCACCGACGATCCGGAGTGGCTCCCCGCAATGATGGAGCGTGTTTCACGCATGGTCGTTCGCGACAAAAACCATCCCTGCATCTTCCAGTGGTCGCTTGGGAACGAGTCGGGAATCGGCGCGAACTTCGGCGGTATGGTCGGCTGGATTCGCCGTTACGATCCCACCCGCCTGGTTCACTACGAAGGTGCGATGCGCAATCATATCTGGAACCGCGACGGTTGGTCGCCGTGGGAAACCACTGCGGGAATCAATGCAGATATTTCCGACACGGTCTGTCCGATGTATGCGTCGTTCGATGCGATTGAAAAATATCTGGCCGGAAACGACCACCGCCCGTTCGTCTTGTGCGAATATTCGCATGCGATGGGTAACAGCAACGGTTCGTTGGTGCATTATTTTGAGTATTTCCGCGGCGAACGTCGGGTTCAGGGCGGATTCATCTGGGACTGGGTCGATCAGGGCATTGAACAGACTGATGCGAATGGTCGCAAATTCTACGCGTATGGCGGCGATTTCGGCGACACCCCGAACGACTTTAACTTCATCGGTAACGGTATGGTCTGGCCGGATCGCAAACCGCACACGATGGCGTATGAATTCAAGTATCTGGCGAAACCGTTCACGATTCGCGCTTACGAACTCTCCGGCGGCATGTTCAAGCTGATTAACTACAATTACTTCAAAACGCTTGATGAGCTGGAGTTCAGTTATCGCATCGAAGTGGACGGCAAAATCGTCGATAAGGGCGTGGTGGAAATGCCCTCCGTCGCGCCGCAGGGTGAGGCGAAGTTCACGGTTCCGTGGACACTGCCGGAACTGAAGCGCAATCAGGAAGCGTTTGTGATTTTCTCCGCGAAGCAGAAAAATGCGACGTTTTGGGCGAAGGCCGGATACGAAGTCGGTCACGAACAATTCCAACTCGATCTGGCTGCGCCGGTTGGAACCGCCTCCACGTTGCCGGAATCGAAGATCGTTCGCAATGACAATACGGTGACGGTTGGTGATTCCCAAATCGTCTTTGGCGCCGATGGCTTGCCGGAGTCGTGGAACTTCCGCGGTGTGGAACTTCTCGCCGCGACGCCTGCCGAGCAGTTTATGCGCGGTACCACCGACAACGACGTGATTCGTTGCTTTGCCAAGACGGATGAGCGTAAAGTCGGTTACCGCTGGCTTCAGCTCTACGGATTGGACAACCTGAAACGCAAGGACTTGCCGGTATCGACCCGCCTGGAGAAGGGGACACTCGTGCTGGAATCCGGCGCGGTCTATACCGCGAAAAACAAGGCGAAACTGACGGTGAAACGGAGCCTGACGCTGCTTTCGACCGGGGTGTTGGCGGTGAATCTGGAATTCGATGTTCCGGCGGAACTCACCGACATGCCGCGTCTTGGCTGGTCGGTTCCGTTGGCCGACGGATTTGAGAACTTCACGTTCTACGGCAACGGTCCGTATGAGAACTATTGCGACCGTCGTGCCGGAAGCGTGATTTCGCTCTATAAGCAGAGCGTGAGCGAGCAATTCCAGGAGTATCTGATTCCGCAGGAGTGCGGCAATCACACCGCTGTCCGTTTTGCGGCGATCGACAACGGCAAGGTCGGGCTGATGGCAGTCGTCCCGCAGTTGATGGAGTGTTCGGCACACCACAACACCCCGGCGGACTTCCAGGCGGCGCTGCACTCCAATGATCCGGTTGCGCGCCCGGTGACTTTCTTCAACCTGGATCTCTGCCAGCGTGGACTTGGTACTGCGAGCTGCGGCGAAGATACCCGCCATCGCTACCGGATTCACTCCGGCGTACACCGTTTCTGTTTCTACCTGATGCCTGTCGCCGCTTCGGCGAAGGTGGCGGAGTTGGCGCGCCAATTGTAAATGGGCAAAGTGACATCTTTTTCAGGGGAACCGGTACTATGCCGGTTCCCCTGTTTTTTTGTGAGATTTCTCCGGTTTTATTTTGCACAGATTTTGTAATGCTGTGTAAAAACAATATACTATTGTTATAGCACAAGGAACGTGGAGTTATGCCGAAGAACATCGATCATACAGTAGAGCGGTTGTATCAGGAGATGCGCGAGCGCATTGAACTGACGTCGCCCGGTCGTGCATTGCCTTCGTTCCGCTCGTTGATGACCGGGCACCGCTGTTCCCGGCAAAGTTTGACACGCGGTGTATGGCGTTCTTGTGGAAAGCGTTCCTGAGCCGATTCAGGCGGAGCTTCTTCCGCGTACTATGCTGATCGCGTTTGCGGCCGGTGTGGAACGAATCTATTGGTACAGTTTTCGTTCGACCGAGTGGGATCAGGGGTGTGAGGCGCATTTCGGGATTATTCGCAATCATTTGGAGCCGAAACCCGGATATCTGGCGTATCAAATGCTGACCCGAATGTATCCGGCGGGATCGAAGAATCTGGCGATTCGTCGTGACGGCGAAGTGTATTTTGCGAATTGGCAAAAGCCGGATGGGACGAATGTTCATGCGGTCTGGGCTCCGAATGAAGATACGCGTGTGGTTTGTTCCGGCGATTTCGCGATTGCCGGTGGTCTGCTGGGGGCATCTGCCGTGTCCCGGAAGCTGCCGAATGGCTTGACGGAATTGACCGCAACGCCCGCAATCGTCTACCTTACCGGTTCCCCGCAGTTCTGCTCGCTAGAATAATCCCGTAATTCAGCGTCCCCGGAGCCGCAGAGATTGCGATTTCGGGGACGATTTCTATCGGGCGCGTATTGGGGTTGTATTGCATCGGTAACCCGGCTATATTAAAACTGGATTGGATGTTTGGTTTTCTGCACAGGGAGAGGCGTGGTGAACGATATTTTGGGGCCTGGGATGAAATCATGTTAGGAAACGGTGCGTTTTTTGGTGGAAGAAAAGGGGGTTCCCCGCGTGGTTTCCAACGTCGTATCCGGTTTCTCCGACGCCCGTGGCGCGGATGCCGAGTTCACTTTGTTTGACCGCGATTTTCTTCAGGCCGTTGTGGAGCATAAGCGGGTGCTGGAACGTTACCCGAAGCAGTTCAGCGTCGATGCTTCCGTGATCGGCGGCTGTCTTTTTCGCTGGCCCCGGATGATCCGGCAGCTGCGGGACAATCCGGGTCAGGAGTGCCGGGAACGCGTCTCTTGCCCCGCCCCTCAGAAAAGTATGGCGATTCGGGCGGATGGAGCGATTTTACTTTGCAACCATCTTCCCGGTCTCGTTTTGGGTTGGGTCGGAAAGGATCGGCTCGCCGATATCTGGCGAAATTCTCCGACGATCTCCCATTTTTGCGAGAGCACGGTGCGGCGGGTGGATCGTTTCCCGCAGTGCGCGGGATGCCGATGGGCTCCATATTGTACGCCTGAGTGCCCGGCCAGTGTGGACAATATTTCCGGACAGGGGAGAATCGCGACCGATTCTTGCTTGCGGCATTATATGGAGATCGCTCCCGATTTTGATTTTGAAGCGATGGAGTGGACATGATTCTGAGTATACAATTATTCGATTTCGGGCGGGTTGTCTGGGAGTTTGACGGAGATGTTCCGATAAGCCGCCGCAACGAGATCGCGAGTTTGTTGACCGATCCGGTGCTGCCGCCGGGCGGTGCGGACGTTCTGTCCCGGGTTCGGGTGCGGGAATCCAGAATCCCCACAGTTGACCAGATGGAGCCTTCGTTAATCCGCAAAGGCAGGGGGCTGACGGCGTTTTCTTCCCCCAGTGGGGTTAAAATTCTCATTAATCCGGAGTTTCAACCGGACTCTCCTCGGCGGGTCTTGCAATTGACGCGAATTGTGTTATACGGGTTTCTGCCATTGGTTCTTTCCGGTCAGGTTGCTATTATACACGGAGCGCTTTTATGCAAGTCGGACGAGGGCGTTCTGCTCACCGGTTGCAGTGGAGCCGGAAAAAGCACCTGTGCCCGGCGTGTGCCGGAGCCATGGGAAGCGTTGTGTGACGATATGGTGCTTGTGACCAGAAACGGGAACCGGTATTATGGACAGGCGTTGCCGACCTGGAGCCAGCTTTTTCCGGGGCGCAGCATATCTCACCCGGTGAATTGGAACCGCTTTACGCGATTGCATTCGATTTTCCAACTGGAGCACGCCGGGAGAGCGGACAGCGTTTCTCCTCTTACCCGTTTCGAGCAGGTGGGGACAATTCTGGCCGGGTTGCATGACTTCAGCAACTCGTGGGAAGTGGAGCGGCCGAACGGAGTACGGCAGCAACTGCTGACCGCCTTGGTCGACTTTTCCGTTACCATGGCCCGGTACGTTCCGGTCGCCAAGCTGAAGCATGCTTTGGACGGCCGGTTCTGGCAGGCGCTGGAAGAATTCCATGCGCCGGATCAATACGTCGATCACGTTTCGTAACGAAGGCTTCAGGCAAATTCGCGGCGCAGTTCCTCGAACGTTCCGTTCTCGATGGAGGCGCGGATACGGCGCATTAAATTCAAGAAATAGTGCAAATTGTGCAGCGTCACCAGTCGCACCCCGAGGATCTCTCCTACATTGAACAAATGGCGGATGTACGCTTTGGTGAAATTCCGGCATGTGTAGCAGGTGCATTCCGGGTCGATCGGCGTGAAATCGGCCGCATACCGACCCGCTTTGACCGGAATCGTCACTCCATGGGCGACGAATGCCGAGCCATGCCGTCCCAGCCGTGTCGGCATTACGCAGTCGAACATGTCCACCCCGCGCGCCACGCTCTCGACGATCTGGCGCGGTGTGCCCACGCCCATCAGATACCGTGGAGCGTTTTCCGGAAGAAATGGCGCCGCAGCGTCGACTGCTTCCAACATTTCCGGTTCGCTTTCTCCGACGGAAACACCGCCGATGGCATAGCCGTCGAATCCGATGTCGATCAAACTTTCTGCCGCCCGTTTCCGCAATTCCGGGTAGACCGATCCTTGCACGATTCCAAAGCGGATCTGGCCGTCGTTCAATGGCTGTTCACGACTCATCCGTTCCCAGCGTGTGGTGACGGCGAGGGATTTCTCCGCCTGCTCAAAGGTCGCGGGGTAGGGGGTGCATTCGTCGAATGCCATCACAATGTCGGAATCCAGCGTACGCTGGATCGCCATCGATTCCCGTGGCCCCAGAAAGAAGCGGGTTCCGTCGATGTGCGAAGCGAACTTCACGCCGTCCGGCTCCATCTTCCGAAGTTTCGACAGGCTGAATACCTGAAACCCGCCCGAGTCCGTCAGGATCGAGCGATTCCAGTTACTGAACTTATGCAACCCTCCGGCCTGAGCCATCAGCTCCATGCCCGGGCGCAGAAACAGGTGATAGGTATTGCCGAGAATGATTTCGGCTCCCAGTTCTTCCAATTCCGCCGGAGACATCGCTTTTACCGTCGCTCTGGTACCGACCGGCATGAACACCGGAGTTTGAATGGTGCCGCGGCGAGTGGTTAATTGGCCACGCCGTGCCGCGCCGCAACGCGCTTTTATCTCAAACATAAATTCCTCTCATAAAGAAAAAATCCTACCTGATAACGGGCGGTAATCCGCCCACGGGTTCAGGGCCATTTGGCCTTGGCGGTGTCCAAAGACCAACTCCCCCGCTCGCGCCGAAGGCGGAGCCTCCCCCACTCCACTTAAACTAAAATACAACAACACTTTCAAAAGCCCGCAGCAACGAATTACGGAGCCGTTCTCGGGCTTCCGAATCGGCGCATACGGCGAAGAGTGAAGGGCCACTGCCGGTGATTTCCGCGTTAAGCGCTCCGTGATTGAGCATAAAATCGCGCAGAATCGAGAGCAGCGGAAATTTTTCATAAAGCGCCGGAGCGAGATCGTTGTGAAGATTTTTCGCAATGGCTCCCGGATCATTGTTGCGCAGTGCCGTGATGATATTCTCCAGCTTGCCGGAATTGTCCTCGCCAATTTGCTCTGGCTTAAGATGCTGATATGCCCACTTTGCGCTGACTGGGAATTGCGGGTTGACGATCAAAATCGCTGGCGTAGTGAAATCGCCTTCGGGGTAGCGAAACTGTTCACCGATTCCGGTCGCCACCGTCGGGCGGGCATTCAAAAAAAACGGAACATCGGCGCCAAGGCCGAGCGCGAGTTGCGCCAGTTCGATTTCGGTCAGTTTTTGATAATGATCATTCAGCATCCGCAATACGGCGGCTGCGTTAGAGCTGCCGCCGCCCATTCCGGCGGCGACGGGAATCACCTTTTCAATGTGGATCGACCAAGCAGGGATGATTCCGGTTCTCTCGGCATAAGCGAGCGCAGCCCGCCCGGCGAGATTGTCGAGATCCTCCGGAAGCCCGGGAAGCGAGGTTTTGACTCGGAGAACGGGCGCATCGCTGAATTCGAGCATGAGCCGGTCGGCAGGAGCGTCGAGCGGCAGGAAAAACGTCTCCAGCTCATGGTAGCCGTCGTTCCGCCGCTTTCGCACCTTCAAATAGAGGTTGATTTTCGACCGTGACGCAATTGTCTGGCTCATGTTCGGGCGTGGCTCCGGCTCTAGTTCAGTTCGTCCGGCGTGCAGGGTGCGAACGTGAACCCGTACTGGTCGTTGTAACGGCGCGCTTCCGCCTCGATCGCGGTGGCGAGCCGAAGAGCGCGCAGACCTGCTTCGCCGGAAACCTTCGCATCGCAGACTTTACCGGCTGCCCGTGTTTTGTTCACCGCGATGATGAAATCTTCCAGTTCGGCGGCGAGGGCGTTTTTCTCATCGAGATTGACGTCTTTGCGGGCAAGGCCGATGCGGTTGCGTTTGAGCACCATACCGAAGCGCTTGCCGTAATCCATCGAGATATAGCAGTTCTCCTGAAATACGCGGAAACGGCGCATCGGCTCCTGGCTGACCCGGCTGGCGGTGAGGCTGGCGCAACTGCCGTTTTTAAACTTGATCCGGGTATTCACGATATCTTCGGTCTTGCTGAGTACCGGAATTCCGACCACATCAAAGCGCTCCACTTCGGAGTCCACCATTGTGAGCACCAGGTCAATGTCGTGGATCATCAGGTCGAGCACCACGCTGACCTCGGTTCCGCGACGGGGGAAACCCGGACGCGGCGGCGGATATTGCGCGAGGCGGTGCGCTTCGATAAAGCGTGTGTTGGCCGCATGCTTTTCCAGAAAATCCATTGCGGGATTGAAGCGTTCGACATGTCCGACGGCAAGAACGACGTTGTTGTTTTTCGCGGCTTCGACCATTTTTTCGGCGAGGGCGAGGTCGGCTTCGATCGGTTTTTCGACCAGAACATGCTTTCCCATTTCCAGAAGCGGAATCGTGGTGGAGGCGTGGTAGTTGGCCGGAACCGCGACGCTGAGGGCATCGCACTCCTCCGCCAGTTTGCGCCAGTCGGAGAACACCGGGAGATTGAATTCTTCTCCTACTTTGGAGGCGGTTTCCGCCTGTACGTCAAAAATACCGACCATCTGTACATTCGGACTTTGAGCATAAAGCCGGGCGTGGTGTCTGCCGAGTGCGCCGACTCCGATGACGCCGACCTTGAGTTTCGTATCGTTTTCCATCCGTGATTTCCTGTATGGTTCCTGAATTGTTACGAATACATGGAGGTAATATACACGTTTTTTTTATAAAAACACCATTTCAATGTGCTTTTTCTTGGCGAAATAGGGAAATACGGGGTATATTTCTCCGGCAGAAGATTATTCAACAAAAATTTCAAGGGGCAAGGGGTCAGGTAATGAACGAAAAATTCCGCTTCAACCGGATTTTGCTGAAACTCAGCGGCGAAGCATTGAAGGGCGATCAGGATCATGGTTATGATGCCGAGGCGGTTCGCGCCGTGGTCGATCGCGTCAAGGCGGTCGCGGATCGGGGCGTTGAAGTCGCGTTGGTCGTTGGCGCAGGCAACATCTGGCGCGGCGTCATGGGGCGCTCCGGCGGAATGGATCGGGTCAACGCCGACTATATGGGGATGCTGGCGACGGTGATGAACGCGCTTTGTCTGCGTGACTTTTTCCGTGCGGCGGGCATAGAAGCGATCGTGCAGAGCGCGATCGGAATGGAGCCCGTGGCGCCGCGCTACAACCGTGACGAAGCGGTTCGGGCGCTCGAAGCCGGGAAGATCGTGATCTTCGCCGGAGGAACCGGCAGCCCGTTCTTCACCACCGACACCACCAGCGCGTTGCGGGCGTTGGAAACCGACTGCGACGCGGTGCTCAAAGCGACCAAGGTGGACGGAATCTACACGGCAGACCCCTTCAAAGACCCCACCGCCGTACGTTACACCGAGTTGAGCTTTGACGAGGCGCTGGCGCGTCAGCTTAAAGTGATGGATTCGACCGCGTTCTCGATGTGCCGTGACAACGATTTGCCGATTATCGTCTTCAACTTCTCCGATCCCGACGCGTTCACGCGGGTTCTGGCCGGAGATACCGAAGCCGGAACCATTGTAAGCTGAAGCGGAACAACGGAGGCGCGCCATGAACGATATTCACCCGACCGCAGTTGTCAGCCCCGATGCTCGGATTGGCGAGGGCGTCCGGATCGGGCCGTACTCGATTGTTGAAGATGATTGTGTCATCGGTGACGGTTGCTGGATTGATTCGCATGTCAAGATCGCCCGTCATACCACGCTCGGGCCGCGTTGCCGGGTTTATCTCGGCGCACTGGTCGGCGAGGAGCCGCAGGATCACCGGTTTCAACCGGGAACCGTGGCGTGGACCACGGTCGGCGCCGATACGACCATTCGCGAATATGTGACGATTCACCGTTCTCCGTTCGAGGGCGGTTATACGCGGATCGGTTCCGGTACGTTGCTGATGGCGTTTGTTCACGTCGGGCACGACGCGCAGATCGGCAACCGAGTGACGGTGGCCAATCAGACCGCGGTTTCGGGGCATGTCGTCATCGAAGACATGGCGGTGCTTTCGGGTTATGTATTGATTCACCAGTTCAGTCGGATCGGAACGCTGGCGATGGTGGGAGCGCGCACGATTGTCCGGCAGGACATCCCCCCTTACTGCATGCTGGCCGAGAACGAATGCGTTTGCGGGCCGAACGTGATCGGAATGCGCCGTGCCGGATTTGACAACCATACCCGCGCCGCCGTTCGCCGGGCGATCAAAACCTACTTCTTCAAGGGATTGAACGGGTCGAACGCGCTGGCGGAAATCGAGGGCATGCCGGAACTGCCGGCGGAAGTTGGTCATTTTGTCGAATTTATCCGTGCCACAGAACGTGGCATCATGCCGGGCGATCCGGAGCTGATTGCTCTAGGGATGCGCGGCGTTGATGCGGAAGAGAAAGAATAAGCATGCAGACAAAACCGAACGAATTTTACCTTTTCTGTAAAGCCTGGTTTAAGCTCAACCATAAATTACGCCATGTGGCCCATGGGGTTTTGTGGTTTGGTTTAATTCTGTTCCTGGCGCTCGCAACCGTATCTTATTTCCGCACACGTTCGCAGTTGAGCGATTCGATACGGGCGGAAGGGGTCATCACCCGATTTATGGTAAAAGATCACCAATCTTATGCGGTTGTTACTTTTACTGATCGGAATGGACAAACGCAAACCCGGACTGCCGAATTCAGCAACACAATGAGCAGGCAAGAGCAAAAAGATCTTCTGGATACAACGATAACGATTCTTTATCAGGAGGATAAGTCGTCTTTTGTTGAATATACCTTTTATTCCACCTGGTTCTTTCCGATGTTCTTCACTTTTTTAGCAGTTTTTATGTTGTTGCCTATCCTGTTTTTGCCGTATATTGTTTCAAAAATAGAAGCCATTGTCATAAAAGCAATTTCCCCGAATATCGATGGAGAGAGTCTGGAATGAAAAAGAACTTGATTTTGTTGTTTACTGCGGTGCTTGCAGCGGTTTTGGCCGGGTGCGCGCCGTTTACGCCGCTTCCGCACCCGATCATTCCCGAAGATGCGGCGAAGCCGGTGAAAATCGGCGTGCTGCTTCCGTTGACCGGAGATGACGCTGAATTCGGCAACCGGACGCTTCGCGGAGTGGAAATGGCTCGCGACGAACTGAATGCCGGGCGCGGAATCTCAAACCGCCGGGTCGAACTTGTGGTGCGGGACACCCAAAGCAAGCCGAACGAGGCACGTATTCAGACCAAGGCTCTCTTCAGCGAAGGGATCATCGGTTTGGTCGGCCCTTACAGCACTGATGAGGCGATGGCGGTAAAACCGGTGGTGGAGTCGTTGCTGATCCCGACCATCCTGCCGCTGGCGACCGGCGATGAGCTGACGGACAATACGCGGATGATCTATCGGGTGTGCTTTACCGACCGGCAGCAGGGAGAAACATTGGCCGCATATTGCTGGTACTGGCGGAAACATCTGCGCATGGCGATTTTGATCAATCAGGACAACGATGCCGTTTATTCGCGCAATGTGGCTCGCGCGACGGCAAATGCGTTTCAGGATTTGGGCGGACGCGTGGTGAAAATGGTGGAATTCCGGGGCGATATGGAGGAGTTTGTGAAACAGCTGAAAGAGCTGGTCGCCTACAACCCGCAGGCGATTCTGATTCCGGCGGAACCGGCAAACGCCGGGCGGCTGGTCAAATATATCCGGGAACTCGGGTACCACGGACTTCTGCTTGGTCCGGAGAGCTGGGATGAGCCTTCGTTCCTCGAAGCCGCCGGGGCGGAACCGGGGGATTGCGCCTTTGTCGGGTTGTACTCGGAAGAGTTCGATCTGGCGGAGCAACAGGAGTTCCGCCAGGCGTTTCGCAAGCGTTTCTTCGTTTACCCGACCACCTGCGAGGCGCAGGGGTATGATGCGCTTCATATGTTGGCGATCGGGCTTGGCAACGTGCGCAGCGTGGAGGAATTTAACCGGAACATGCGGTATATCAACAACGCTCCCGGAGCGAGTGCGCTCTACACGATGAAAGAGGGCGGCGGCATTGACCGGACGATGTTCATCAAGACCATCCGCCCCGGCTCCTATCCGGACAACGGGCCGCAGTCGCGATTGAGCCAGAGCTTCAATATGAGCAAAATCTACCAGATGAACGAGGATTGATCGGCAATGGGATACCGGATCTGCCGAACAGAGAGGCCCCCTGCGCTCGATGCTGGATTCGACTCCGGCGATTGGAGTTGTTGCGGGGTATTGAATGTTGATGTTTTTCGCCCGGAAGGGAGTGACCACCGGCCGGAAACGCGCCTTCGGTTGCAGTATGACCACGCCGGACTTTACGGATTGTTCTCGGTGCGGGATCGCTTTGTCCGGTGCGTGGCGGAAAAATTTCAGGGTCCGGTCTGGTGCGACAGCTGCGTGGAACTTTTTCTCCAGCCGTCCAATGGATTCGGGTATCTTAATTTTGAGTTCAGCGCGTCGGGTGTTTGGCTGGTGCAATGGATTCGGGATCACCGCCGCCGTCCTGGAATGGAGGACTCCCGGCCGTTGACGGAGAGCGAAGTCGAAGGAGTTCGCATTTTCCATACGCTTCCGAATCGCGTGGAGCCGGAGATTGCGGAGCCGGTCGATTATGAAGTCGGTTTCTTTCTGCCGTTTTCAGTGTTTGCGAAAACGCTTGGTTCGCCAGCTCCGGCGCCGGGAACCGTCTGGCGCGGAAACGCCTACAAATGTGGCGATGAAACCAGTCATCCGCATTGGGCTTCGTGGCGCCCGGTCAAGCGGGTCTGTTTTCATGAACCCGATTGCTTCGGTGATCTGGAGTTTGGATCTTTCTAACGCATAGGATATATCAGTTATGGCAAATGAATTCAGTCGGTCGCTGGCGGCACAATCCGCGGCGCTGGCGATGATTGAAGCGTCGCGGAAGAGCGGCTGCATTCAGGGTGGCATGGTGGCCGTGCCGGAATTGGCGGAGGCGGAAAAAGAGCTGTTTCTCAAAATGTTGACGCGAATTAACGAGCGCCGGCAGCGTGGCGAAACCGGATTGTCAACGGATGAAGTTTCCTCTGTCTTCACCTTTGTCGGGGCAAAGGCGGCGGAAGCGGTGACCAATCTGGTCAACCGCCAGCCGAACCAATTTGAATTGCTCGGTATGCTGGATGGCAAAATTCCGATCTATGCCGATGAGCGGTTGACCGGTTATTTCAAAAAATTGACGCTTGCATCGGATTGCGCAGAGGCGTATCTGGAATGGTTCGAGGCAAATTCCTCCGATCCCGTGCTTCAGAATCATGATCCGTTGCTGCCGCTCTTTGAGGCGCTGAAATGGTGTTTCCGTTTGAGTTGTACGGCGGCGGTTGAGAAGTTCGAGGCCGACGGCGGGAGGGTGCCGGGTGTTTGAAACCAGAGCAGAGCGCTGGAAGATGCGCCTGCCAATTCTGGCAGGCGCGCTGTTGCTTTTGCTGCTTCTGGCGACCCTGCTTCCGTCGATGCCGGTTTGGATCACCGACAACGGGAACAAATATATTGTGTTGGACAATCTTTCCCGGCGTTTGTCTCCGACGATCGAAAGTTCGGCGATTGATTTTGACCCCGAACACCGTTTCCTGCCGGATGGGAACTTTCACTTTCAGGTGATGAACGGTGAGGTTCGATCGATTTACCCGGAATTTTTCTCCGCGCTTGCGTTACCCGGCTACCTGTTGTTCGGGGAGGCCGGAATCTGGATTCTGCCGATCGGCGGAACGATGGCGGTGCTGGCGTTCTTTCTTGCATTGCTCTCCCGCTTCGGACTTTCGCCGAAGCAGGAGGCTGTTTGCTGCGGGCTTTTGCTCTGCGGCACGCCATTGCTGTTTTACTCGGGAACGTTTTGGGAGATGACGCTTGCGACCGTATTTCCATTGGCGGCGATATTGGCCGCGCGAAACCGGCAACTGTTTCTGGCCGGCATTCTGCTGGGTGCAGGACTTTGGTTGCGCGAGGAGTTTTACCTGATTGCGCTTGCCGCCGGAATCGCGGCGTTGGCGTTCTATCCGCGCTTCTGGCGGCGCTGTATTCCGTTCGGTCTTGGATTTTTGGCGCTTGCGTTGCCGCTCTGGATTTATAATGTGATGGTTTACGGTCACATTCTTGGGTTGCACGGGGCGCTTTATTACACGCATAACGTCGAGGTGGTTCCGACGCTGACGGAGCAGATGTTCGGTGTGTTGGAAGGAATTTTCATCTATCTGTTTAAGTTCAACTCCGGCAATCCGGAAACGGTCTGGTATTACTGGGTCGCGCTTTTGCCGATGTTTCTGCTCCCGGTCGCGGGCTTTCTGCGGAATGCGGAAACATTCAAGTTGTCTGTCGCCTGGGCGGCAGTGGTTTCGTGGGCATTTTTGCTCTGGTGTTTCTGGTTCAACCCGGCTTCGGCATACGCTTCGGGGTTGACGGTCGGATTCGTCACGTCGTCGCCGCTGTTGGCCGGATTTTTCCTGCATTGGCGGGATCTGCTTTGCCGGGGGCCGCGTCCGCGTCGGATGATTGTGCTGGCGTCGTTGCTTTACTGCCTCGCCTTGCCGCTGGTGTTGACCAGGAGCGACATCGGAATCATCTGGGGTGCACGGCACTATCTGTTGATTTTTCCGGTACTGTTTCTTCTGAGTGTGATCGGGTTTGCCCGGATGAAGAAGTCGGTGGCTCTCGCGGTCGCGTTGATTTTGGCCGCGCTGACGCTTCAGGCGATTGGAATCCGCTCCCTTTTCGGCGTGGCGGAAGACGTTGCGCGTGCCGAAGAAACCATCATTCAGAATAGCTCACTTCACATTGTCAGCGATGTATTCTTCCTGCCGGAGCAGACGCCACGTGCGTTTTCCCGCTTCAACGCCCGGTGGTTTTATTTGAAAAACGACAGCCGGATCGACGAGTTGCTGTCGATGCTGCGTAGTCATGGCGTGAAAGAGTTTACGCTGATTTTATCGCCGTCGCCCAACTTCCGGCAACTGAGTGATGACGGCGTGCGTCGACTGCTGGGAGAAAACCCGGTTCCGCCGCGGGTTTTAGTGCTCCCTGCGCCCGGCAGCCAATTTATGGAACTTTTGATTGTTCAATGTCATTTGCAATGATTTACAACCCCTGCTATATTTAAAGTTTGTACGATAAATGATAAATTTTTGGAGATCTGAATGAACCGGCTCCTGTTGATAAAACTTGATAACGGCAGCACCCTTGAGGTCAAGGCTCCGGCGGAACTGGAGTTTTCGCCGCATGATACCTGCGTTTTTCGGCGTGATTTTTACACCGACGCCGGAGAAATCGTTCGCGAAATTCCCGAACCGCCGGGGAATCTCGACTGGAATGCGCTTCCGGCGGTTCTTCACCTTGCCGATATCGGGGAGTTGGCGACAGCCAACGAGAACTTTATGAAGGCGCGCGGCGCGATGCGGACGGCACGGGATCTGGTGCACAATCTCGGGTTGGCGATGAAACTTCTGAACGCGCACTATTCGCTGGACGGGAAGCTCGTGGTCATACAGTTCAGCGCTGACGGGCGTGTGGATTTTCGTGAATTGGTGAAAGAGCTTTCCCGGGCGCTCGGAACCCGGATCGAACTTCGCCAGATTGGCGTGCGGGATGAAACCGGTATTTATGGCGGTATCGCGGTTTGCGGTCAGCAACTTTGCTGCTGCCGTTTTCTCAAGGAATTCAACTCCATCAACGTCAAGATGGCGAAGGAGCAGGATCTTTCGCTCACTCCCGCGACCATCTCCGGCGCATGTGGGCGCTTGAAGTGCTGCCTGAAATTCGAGCACGAGGGATATCAAGAGCTGGAACGCGATATGCCCAAGCGTGGCAACTGGTGCGACACTCCGCAGGGCCGCGGCCGGATCTGCGACCGGAACTTGCTGACCCGCAAGGTTATGGTTCAGTTGGAAACCGGGAGCCTTGCGAGTTTCCACAGCTCGGAAATTACGCTGAACTCCTCAGATCGAGGGCGCTCCGGCGAGCGTGGCCAATCACGTGGTGGGCAGGATCGCAATCAGGATCGAGGTGGCCGCGATAATCAGGATCGCAATCAGGATCGAGGCGGTCGCGATAATTCACGCCGCGACCGCAATGACCGGGGCAATGGGCGGAACCGCCCGCCTCGGGAAGACCGTCCCCCGCGTACCAACGGCGATGCGAATGCAAACGTCAATGCGAACGCAGATGCTTCTGGCGGAGACGATGTTTCGCGGAAGGAGCAATAAGCGATGTCCCCTGCGGAATTGGAGCATTTTGCCGCGCTTGACGCCTCCGGCTTTTTGCCGGGGGTAGAGGAGGCGGCGGCCGATTTCGAGATACGGGTCGCGGCGATCCGGGGGGCGCACCAGAAGTTCGAGGAGGAGTTGTCGGAAAAGGACGAATTGAAGGTGTTCGATGAGTTCCTTCTGCGTTCCGATGAACGGATTCCTGCGGAAATTGTCGAGGAGGCCGGTGAGATCACCAGTGCGCTGTTCGATTTTCGGATCACACATGTGCCGGGCTTTTTCATCACACGCGGCGTTGGGCTGCTTTGGGGCGGCTGCATGATCGGTGACACGGAATTGCCGTTTTCCTTTTTTCTGATCCGGGGTGCGTTTCGCGATCGGGTGCGTTGGTTTCTTTACCGGCGCAGTGAACTTCTGGCTCATGAACTCTGCCACTCGATGCGGCAGTCGTTGCACGATGTGCCGCTGGAGGAGTTTTTTGCTTATCGAACCAGCCCCAGTCCATTTCGGCGCTATCTCGGGAACTGCTTTATCCGCGATACGGATGCGCTGTTTTTCATTTTTCCGGTGTTCATCCTGCTGGGAGCGGTTTTGGTGCAATCTTTTGTGTTGCCGTCTCTTCCGGTCTGGCCGTTCTGGATTTTGGGGTTGGCCTACCCGGCGTTTTTGCTCTACCGCAATGCGAAGGCGCGCGGCCGTGTATTCGGCGCGATGCGTAAATTGCGTAAATTCGGTGTGGAAAAGGCTTTGTCGGTTCTTTTCCGCTCCACCACGCCGGAAATCGTGGAGCTGGCGAAACTGAAGAGCAAAGAAGAGCTGGCGACATGGTTGAAGGCGAAGCAGGATCTTCGCTGGCGAGTGATCAAGTTCCGTTTTCTGTCGGACGGAGAATGAGCGCGACGCCTCAGGCGTGAGCGCCTTCCTTTGTTCGGAGGCGGCGGCTCAGGATGACGATTCCGACCGCCAGCAGGAAAAGGCTGTAGAAGATCCCCCGGCTCAGGCCGAGTATCAGGCTTGCGTCAGGTTCCCGAAATTGTTCGCCGAAGATACGCAGGACGGCATAAACCACCAGGAATTCCCCAGTCAGCCGTCCGGGAGTGCGAGCCGCGTTCGTTCCGTAGAATCTCCACCAGATGAATACGCCGAGCAAAATTCCCTCCAACAGTGCTTCGTAGAGTTGCGAGGGGTGTCTTGCCGCAATCAGCTCCACAGAGGTTCCGGCCGGGGCGCTTCGGGGAAAAATCACCGCCCATGGCACCGTTGCAACCCGCCCCCAAAGTTCCCCGTTAATGAAGTTGGCGAGCCGTCCGAAGAACAGGCCGATCGGTGCCACGAGGCACAAGAGATCGCTCAACTGCCAGAATGAAATCTTGTTTTTCCGGGCGGCCAAAGCGCAGGCGATGACCACCCCGATAAAACCGCCGTGACTGGCCATCCCGCCTTGCCATACTTTGAATATCACCAGAGGATCGGCCAGAAAGGAGTGCCAGTGATACAGCACCATATATCCCAGGCGTCCGCCGATCAGCACGCCCGGAATCAGATACCACATCACCGATTGGATGGCGCTCCCATCCAGCGGTGAGCGGCCTTTGCGGTGGAGATAAACCAACACCAGGAAGGCGCAGGCAAACGCCGCCAGATAAGCCAGCCCGTAATAACGGATTCCCCATTCGTTGTGCAGCCGAAGCACGAAGGGGTCAAGATCATGAACCCAATAAGACACGATGCGTTCCCTTGTGGCCGATGTTGGAAGACGAATCGGCACGATTTAAAACATCGGGAACATACACCGTCATCCGATTCATATCAAATGAAAACGTGTCGATTTTTCAACCTTGCGACTTTTCTCGGAATCGTTTCTCTCAGGTCGCCGGGAGCGCATTGCCAGCCGTTTCGTTGCGCCATTTTTCGCGCAGGGCGACTGCGTGGTTGCAGGTCATTGCGTCCACGCCGATTCGAGCCATCGCAAGGCCGAGTTCGTCGGAGGATACCCCCCAGCAGACCACCCGGAATCCCTTCTTGTGCAGTGTGTCGACAAATGTGGCGTCAGCGTCGGTCGTCGCCAGAAAGCTGATGCCGGTACAGCGAAGCCGCGTCAACAATTCCGCCGTTTGCGCCGCGTCGGGGAAACCCTTGCCGAAGTGCCGTGCGAGATCGGTCAGAAAAATGCGCGGCAACATCGGGAACCGATCCGCCGCCAGAAAAATCGTTTCTTCTTCAAACGAACTCAGCGCCAGATTTGCGTGATCTCCCCGCCGGTTTCGCAGTACTTCGCTCAGTGGGGCAATCTGTTCCGGGGAGCCTTTCAGTTCGATCTGCATATGCTTTCCTGGCTTCAGGCAATCAAGCGCCTCGGCGAGCAACGGGAGTGGGTGATGGAGGCGCAACTCCTTCAGCGTATTTGTCGCCACAGCGAGATCCACGCCGGCCACGCGCTTCAGGGATTCGTCATGCACGCATACCACTTCCCCGTCGGCAGTCAGCCGGATATCCAGCTCGATGCCGTCGGAATCGCGTGCCATGGCAAGCTGAAATGCCTCCAGCGTATTTTCCGGGGCGTCATCCGATTCACCGCGGTGTGAGAGAAAGCACGGCATGGTAAGAAACTCCTGCTATTTGTTTTTGTAAAGAATCCGAACATTGCGGATATAGTAAACCAGTTGGTTTGCATCGACGTTAAACCCGAATCGAAGCGCTTTCAGACGAGCCGGGTCCAGCCCGGGGTGATCGAACCAGATCACCCGCTCCTCCCATTCCGTGGAAGGCGCTCGTCCCGGTAAATAGTGCGGTTTGCCGACAAGTTTGATCGGCCCCTCCACTCCCATGACGACCATCCGCCGGATTTTATCCGGGTTTTGCTCTGCTTTGACTTCAAATACAAGCCCACAGCTCTCTTTCAGCGACTCCTCCGGTAACGAGAGCGCGTATTCCGGATAGACCCAACGGTCGACCCCGGGAGGGAATTCGACTTCAAACCGAATCGCGGATTCGGAGGCGTCGTTCCGGATCGTCATTTTCCCCGCGGAGTTCTGCCGCCAATTGGCGGCGTCCGCCATGCGTGGAAATGGTTTTTGCGTTCCGGATGCGAGAAAATTCCGAAAATTCAGCAATGGCGCCACGAGTGGAGAGATGCGTTCTCCTTCAAACTCTCCCTCTACCCGGAGAACTCCATCAGAGCCGTTTCCCCAATCCGGAGTAAACCGGAGCGGCAATTCAATCTTTCCGAACGCGGGCAATCGCACGCTTTCCGGCAATGCCTCCACCGCTCCCCCGTGAATTTCAACGTGTCCCTGTTTGGCGGAATCGGAAAAGTTGAAAATCTGGAGCGTGAATGCGACTTTTTCTTTGGCGACGCTCGCGCGGTCACGCGCAGGCATCAGCTCAAAGTCATCGGACAATTCCACGCGACAGACGATAGAGCGATCCATGTTCGCCGCCGGCGTCGCTTTCGATTTTCGCATGGCCTGAAACGGGATGTCGGGCTTCAATCCGGACAGTCCGTCGAGGCGGGAGAGCATGCGGCTCGCCGTCACAATTACTTTACCATTGTTTGCCTGCAATGCAAACGGCGTTCCGAAGATATCCACGCCATGGCAGATACTTTCGGAAAACGGGAGAGAAAACGACCGCTTATGAAGTTCTGTTTTCGAGCGATCGGCGTAATTCACCTCAGGCTCCAGATCCAGTTCCGATAAGCTGAAATAGGCAAGGCTTTGCGAACCGTCCGGTTGTCGGTACAGAAAGGCGCGAATTGAATCTGCCACCTTCAGTTCCCCTTCCAACCGGGCACGGCCAAGCCCCGCGGCCAGATTGGCAAATGCGGTGTAGGCGGGTTTTACGGAGAAATCGCGGCGCGCCAGCCCCCAGTCTTTTCCGCCCGCCTGTTCGTTGAACGGCAGCAGGACGAAAACAAAATCCCGATCGACGCCGAGCGACTGTAGATAAAGCATCATTTTCGGGATATATTCCGCAACGATCAGTTCCTGTTCAAACGAGTGCGCCTTGATGCCCTTGAGAAAACTCTCCGTCTGTCCGTTGCCTTCCGCCCGGCAACCGTTTTCGGTGAACCAGAGCGGCCGGTCAAGCAGGTCGTATTTTGCCCGGAACGCATGAATGTTCCGCAACAACTGCGGATAATCGCGCAAGGGCTGGTAAGTGTGAACGTTGAAAATATCGAAATAGTCGCTCGCGCCATTGGCCATGACGACATCATTATAGTGCTTCAGTGAAGTGATGGCGATCCCGCCGATGGCGACTGAGAGTTCCGGATCACCCGCTTTGAATCCAAGATAGGCGGCCTTCAGTGCGGAGGCGTAGTCCCAGGCGGATTCGGTGGAAAAGTGATGATCCTGCTCGTTCCAGAACTCCCAGTTTTTCATGTTTCCCCGGAACTGCCCGGCAAGCTCCCGGTTGAAGCGATGGAGCGCAAACAGATCGCCCGGCAGCCGTTCGGTGTTTGTTTTCGCCCATGCCGGTGCGTCGTGATACATGCCGGAGATCGCGACACCCCGTTCGGCAAGCAGGTTCGCATTGACCTGATACTGCATCCAATCATATTGCCCCGGATGTTTTTCCACGTCGCGCCAGCGCATCCGCTCGCGTATCATGGCCGCTCCGGAGCGGAACGCGAGGTCGGAGGCGACTTCATACGCGTTAGCCGGGTGTCGCGGATTCTCTTTTTTCGGTGCCGCCAGCCAACTTTGCGACGTGTCCAGCGCAAAAAAGCCTTCCGGTGCGGCAACCGGCACAGGGAGTACCGTGAAACTTCGGACGCCGGGGTATGGCGTTCCGTCCGCCGCCTCTGCCGCGAGAAGATAATAACCGCACGGAAGCGATTGCAATTCCAATGCTTGTGCTCCGGATTTCCAATCTCCGTTCCGCAGGGTGTTTTCGCGCCAATCGCGCAGGGTCCAGCGTGCCGGGGCTGCGGTGTTTTCCGCAACATGGAACCGGAGTGTTTCGCCGGTAAGGAACGCGGTCCCGGGCGCTTCCGCCCGGAAGACCGTCGAGGCATCCGGCCGCTCCGCTCCTTGCAGCGATGTGAACGACATCAGTGCGAGGATATAAAGAACGCGGTAACTCATGAATCTTATCCTTCCACTTTCTGTTTTATATTGTTACGCCGTAGCCGTCCCGAAGGATGTAGGTAAAGCCGATTTCGGCAAGCTCGCGTTCGCTCCGGCGTTCCACGTGCCCGTCGAAATACCCGACATTCGCTCCGTTCAAGTGGTTCAACGACACGCCGCCATAGCCGGGTACGCGCATGTCAAGAACAAAATACGCTCCTCCCAAGCCGGGATTGGCCGTGTCGTTGAGGGGAATCAGAGTGTCTGCGAAAAATGGGACCTTGCTCGGCTGTTTGATGCGGTTCAACGCATAGATCCCATTGTCGCCGTTGTTGTAGTTGCTGACTGCGAAATCACCCCACTCCTGCTTCTTGGGAGCATTGTACCAGGTGCTGCCGGTGAGTGCGGTGCGAAGGACGCCGTAGGTTCTTTTGTAATCGGTGCTGCTCTGCATGGCGGCGCAACGCATGAAGGACGGATTGTCTTCGTTGGTGTAGCCGATCTCTTTGAATACGGCCGCCATCGGCAGAATCGCGCTGTATTTCATATGAGAGAATGCAAATTGGTTGTAATCGTTGGCGTAAAACTGGAACAACGTTCCAACTTGCTTCAGATTGCTTGTACAGGAGATCCCGCGGGCACGTTCCCGTGCCGAGTTGAGCGCGGGCAACAGCATGGCGGCGAGAATAGCGATGATTGCAATAACAACCAGCAGTTCAATTAAGGTGAAAAATCGGCTTTGCTGAGTGGCGGTGTTTGTGTTCTGTGTGCTTTTCATCCTGGAACCTTTCTGTATTGAGTTATCATTCTTTTCGGCGGGCGGATAGCCGCCGGTATACAAATATCATCCGAATGTAAGAAAGATGTCAGGCAAGAGTCAGTAATCTGTGAATGTTTCTGTTTCATTTTCCCGAGTGATAAGGTTATTGTATGACGACAGGATTCGACAAGACCGCCTGAGTCGTGTCGATCCACAGTTCCGGTGGAGAAAAAATTCCATACGCGGTTCGGTTCCGATACTCTGGATGGGCGTATTCCCGAAATTCAGCCGCTCCGAATCGCGACGGATGCGGATTGGAGAGAAAGAATGGCCCGAATGCGTTCCGGCGGGAGCCGACGACTTCGATGCCGATCGTATGCTCCCCCGGTGGCAAGGCTCCCAGATCAAGTTCGTAAGGCGCCCAAGCCAGAATCCCCGC
The DNA here is from genome assembly GCA_040393525.1 of Victivallis vadensis. Taxonomy (GTDB): domain Bacteria; phylum Verrucomicrobiota; class Lentisphaeria; order Victivallales; family Victivallaceae; genus Victivallis; species Victivallis vadensis_A. The sequence goes on from JBEBTY010000008.1 coordinate 34,318, forward strand.
CTCCCGGTCATTGATGTAAATGCGCAATGCGGTTGCGGCATGTTTCCCGACCCAGAGCCGCACCCGTCCCACCCCATCGTGGCGGAACGTCGTTCGCCAAACCATGTTTCCTGCGTAGTACGGGTAGCCTTGTGTGGTCCAGTCGCCGAGTTGTAATGCGGAAATCGGCGTATGCAGGACGTTATGCTTAATGCTGAATTCACCGAGCAGGTAGATGGCTTCCAGCCCGATTCCGTTTGAGTTGTATTCTTGCCGGAGGAACAGAATGTTTTCTCCGTGGCGCAACGACTCCTTTGGAATCCGGATTTTGCAAATCGCGTCATCCACCCAGAAACCTTCCCCGGAATCTTTGCTCAGAGAAATGCCGTTGCATTCGATCCGCCATTCGGCCGCCTGTTCGAGCGCGAGGTGCAAGTCGTTCTCCGGTAAGGACGCAATCGAAAAACGATACTCCAGTTCCAATGGCGCGGAAATGCCTTGTTTTTGCTTCATCACCCATGGCTGTTTCATCCGTCCGCCTCGAATCGGGACGCCGAGGTTGCGTCGGATTGCGTCATCGATTCGCAAAATGAAATCCGGTTGGTTCCATTCCTCCTCCCGGATTCGCCATGCGGCGTGATCGAGTACCAGCACATTCGGCTCATCCGGCACGATATCCCATTTCGGCGGATTCAGCTTCTGTATCCGGGTGGTTTGAAACTTCATCCGGGTTCCGACAGAGGCGAGCGGCCGGGGCGCAAAACGGAAGATCCGGCTTTGCAGTGGAGCGAACGAGGTTTCTATTCGGCAGCCGCCGCGGAATGTTTCCGTATCGACTTCCCACATCTCTCCCGTTTCCGGGCATAGTTCGTACCAATAGCCGTTGGATTCTGTAAGGAATTCAATCGCGACAAAGTCCAGCGCCCGCGTACGTTCCGCGATACGAACCCGGTGCTCGTCCGGAACCGGTTCGGTAAATCCGGTGTTGCAGAGGAAAAGATCGTACGTGCCATCCGATTCCCGCAATTGGTGCAAAAGGCGTGGGATCGGGGCGCCGTCGCGGTCAAGAAGCCGGATTCGTCGAACACGGGCCTCCACCGGTGCAATGCCGCGCGGCAATTCGCGCCAGAATTCCGCCGCTTCATTGCTTGGCAGGCCGTCCACCAATTTCGGCGCGCCCGCAGATGCGGCGACGATTCCGCCACCGTCGCGATAACTGCGGAGCAACTGTAGAGTGCTTGCCCGGATCGTCTCCATTTCCGGCAGCAACACTGCCCGGTAAGCCGCGGAGCCGAGATGCAGTAAGTCGCCTTCCGTACTGCCATGCGTCAGCAGTTGTTCCTCATCTCCGTAATCGAAGTCGAGTGCGAGATCCAGCAGTTGATTGCGAAGTTCGGCGAGCTTTCGATCAAGCGCGGTCGCTTTGCTGAAATTTCGGTTGATCAGCACCCAGGCGGATTCGACCGGATGGATCACCAATAGGTCGCGGACTTCGTGGCCATGACTCAAAATCACGCCGAGCCGGGCGAAGTAGTCTTCCAGATACGGCAGTACCCCGGCAAATGAGGAGTGATGCGAAAACGATGCGGGATAATCTCGTTTTGCTTCACCCGCCATTGTGTAGAACGACAGATGCAGGCAACGGCGGTTGATGCCGAGTGCGTATTGCCAGTCGGCCATCGCCTTGTATCCGGCAAAGGTCATATCCCAGCCGGTACATCCGTAGACTTCGCTGATCCGAAGCGGCCGGTCGAATTGCCGTGCCGCGGCTGCCACCTGCTTGCAGGCGTCGTAAAGCTGGGAATATTCGGTCAGCTGGTCGATTCCGGGGATTTGCATATAAGGATAATGTCGCATCGAGGCTCCGACGCAGCGGGTTTGCATGGCGGGGGTGTCTTCCCACAGCAAATGTCCGGTCAGGGCGATGCCGTGTTTTTCGCACCATGACCCGAGCCGGCGGGAAAAGGAGTCCACAAAACGCTCCGTCAAAAACAGCCAGTAGTGATAGCGCGCCGGAGAGTATTCCCGATCCGGGCAATCGAAAAAGAGTTCCGGGAGGTGTCCGGTCAGCGAATACCCGAAGCGTTTCTGGAATAATTCCGGCAATTCGCGCGTCCATGCCGCCGTTAATCCGTGTTCCAATCCGTTGATATAACGCCAATAATGCGGTTCGTCGGTGAAAATAGCCGGAACTTCGCCGCCGAATTTGCTCCCGAGCTTTTCGCGGTAGACCTCATATGTGGTGTCGATAAACCGTTGCACGGCCTTGGGATTCAACGTGTCCAGATAGGTATAACCGTTGAACCAGTCGGAGTGTGGTTCTTCGTCCGCGTAAATTTCAAAAATAGTCTCTCCATTCTTTCCCGGTAGAGGCGACATGCCGTGAAAACGCAAATGAAGTGCCGTGCCGCCGTCGATGGCCGCACCCCAGAATCCGAAGCTGTTCGGGTGCGCTTTCCCGTCATGGAATCGCAGATAAAGTACCCATGCCCGGAATTCCGGGTCACACGTCACCAGCCCCCCCGCCGCGCCGGACGCCCAGCGATCTTCGTCGTAAAGGCAGGGGATGAGGGATTGTTTCTCCGCCTCGTCGATGGCCGCGTGGATGCAAGCAAACCATTCATCTCCCAGATAGGGCGTTTCCAATCCGACCCGGGAGTGCATGAAGAAACCTCCGAGGCCGATCTGGCGGAACGTGCGAATCTGGGCGCGCAGTTTTTGGGGATTCATCGCGCCGTTCCAACTCCAAAATGCCAGGCTGCGGTATGCGGCTCCGGGAGCTTTGAATTCTTCCTGCATGGACGGTTCCTTCCTGTTGTCTTGTGATTGAATATACGTCTTTTTTCAAGAATCACCTTGACTTTTCTGTCAAAAACAAGTACAATTCTTTCATCATGAAAAAGGAGAGCGCACCATGACAAAATCCGCGCTGGATATTCCATCCGGAATCCCCTGCCGTTCCGGCGATTTGCTTTGGAAAGATGGCTTCCCGCTGCTGGCGATGCGCTACGACCATACCCGGAGTCGTCCGATGCACAGTCATGATTTTTGCGAATTGGTGATTGTCACCTCCGGCAGTTGCCGACATACAACTCCGGCAGGCAGTTATGATATTTCTGCGGGAGATGTTTTCTTGATCCGTCCGGGTACGGCGCACTCCTATACCGCGGTTTCCGATTTTTCTCTGGTAAACTTGCTCTATTCTTCGGAACTCTTTCCCCTGTGCGATCTTGGAAGCAACCCAGGGTATCAGGCGCTGTTTGTGCTGGAACCGGAATTGCGGCTTCCCGGCGGCTCCTATCGGCATTTGAAACTCGACCGGGAAACACTTCTGCGGATCGAAGGAAAAATCGAACGACTGGAAGATGCTCTGGATCACCCCGTCCCTGGCCACCGCTTCCGGGCGTTGACCGTTTTTATGGATCTGGTCTGGTTTTTAGCACAATATTTTACTGCCGCAGTCGTGCCGGAAGAACAGAACGATCTGCTCCGGCTTGGCCGCTTATTGGGATTTCTGGAGGAACATTACCGAGATCCGCTGACACTGGCGGAAATCGCCCGCAGCGCCTCCATTTCAGAGGTTACCTTGTATCGTTTGTTTCTGAAAGGCGTTGGCGAGGCGCCCATCGCTTATTTGAACCGAATCCGGGTCGAACATGCTCGCGCCTTACTTTTGAATACCCGGTTGCCCATGGCGGAAATCTCCGCCCGGAGTGGTTTTGCGGACAGCAATTATTTCTCCCGCTGTTTCCGCAAATTCACCGGCTGCTCGCCGCGCGAATTTCGACAAAATAGCGGCACTTTGCCTCCGAATGCAAAAAAACGCCCCGGGCATTGAAGAGTCTTTCTGCGATGTCGCAGTGGAGCGGAAAGGCCGGATTCCCTTGACAATTTTTGCGGGACAGGTTGAAAAATCCGATTCTTGCAGCATCTTATAGAGAATACATCCGAGTTTTATTGGGAGGTCTTTATGGAAGCACAGGAGACGCACACTTTATCCGTTCTGGTGGAGAACCGCTTTGGAGTTCTGGCACGGGTCGCAGGACTTTTCAGCGGCCGTGGTTATAATATCACCAGCCTTACGGTTCACGAAACGGAGGATCCGAAATTCTCCAAAATGACGATTGTCACCTCCGGCGACAGCGCCGTTCTTGAGCAGATCGACAAACAACTCCGAAAGTTAGTCGACGTGATCAACGTCGAAAACTTGACCGGCAGCCACTTCGTCGAACGCGAAATGGCTCTCGTCAAACTGCGTACCGCTTCTCCCGAGAAACAGTCGCAATTGATTCAGTTGGTCGAGATTTTTAACGGAACCATCGTCTCCGTCAGCAAAGGCGAACTCGGTATCGAAATCGCCGGTCGCTCCGATCAACTCGATAACTTCATCGAACTCGTCCGCGATTTCGGTATCGTGGAAATGGCCCGCTCCGGCCGTGTCGCCATCAAGCGTTGTCGCAAATCCTGAGGAAGGAGATTCCTCCGGCGGCTGGGGGGGGGCGCTTCGTCCCCAGACCCTCGACCGGCAGCGTGCAGGTGCGGGCGCATTTGGCGTACCGCCAAATGCTGGAAGGCTTGTTTGAATGGTTCAGAGGTCGTGAGGAGCAACGGAACGCCCTGAATTCTCAGAGCCTCCCATTGCAGGACGTGGGATGTTCTGAGGTGCAAGAGTGGGCGTGGAGGTGAGAGGTTTCACGCTTTTGGTGCATTGCGCGGGAATCGATGGTTTTGTTTGACCGGGGGAGCCGCGCGGGGAACCGTCTGTTGCAGTGCCGTATCGCCGTTTTGCTTCGATTATATTTGCTCAACAATACCGTCTGTTTCCCAACACGTTCCGCAAACTCCTTTTTGTCGACGACAAGAAGGAGTTTGCGTTGCCTGCCGCCGGGTGCTACCCGGTCGGGTTGGAGGTCTGGAGGGAGGGCGAAGCGCCTTCCTTCGGCGGGGGTTGGGGCTGCGCTCCGTTTCCCTTCGGTTTTCTGCCGAAGATGATGCCCCCGGCGAATGCGGTGAAGGGGGCGACGAGGATGAGGGCGAAACTGCCGACCATGGTTTTCACCATTTCGCTGGCGACGTGCGGGTTATTGATGAAGTCGATGGGTTCGGTTCCTTGTGCGGCAAAGGTCATCATCAGTGTCAGGTATCCCCCGGCGTATGCCATGAGGAGTGTGGTGGTCATGGTTCCGACTACGCTGCGTCCGATGCGCATTCCGGAGGCCATCAGTTCTCGCGAGGACAGTTCCGGGTTATGGAGAGACACTTCTTCGATTCCTACAGCGACGTCCATTCCGAGATCGGTGACGGCGCCTGAGCTGCCGAGGATGATTGCTCCAATGTAGATATCCGACAAGCTCAGGTACTCGTATCCGGAGTAAAGCAGAGCCTGGGAGTAGGGCATGACGGCGCCATTGATTTTGAAGAGTGCGGTAAAGATTGCCGCCATGGCGCATCCGGCGAGGACTCCGAGGATGGAGCCGGCGAATGCCGCCGCGAATTTGCGCGACCATCCGGCGATCAGGAACAGGATCACCGCGGTCAGGATCGTGACGCAGCCGATGGTGAGCCAGAGTGCCGAGTATCCGACGAGGCAGAGTGGCACCAGCAGTTTCCAGACGACAAGGCAACTGAACACGAAGCTCAGCAGCGCCTTGAACCCGGTGATACGGCCGAAGAGAACGAGAAAGACGGCGAAGAGTCCGAAAAGTACGGCACTCCAGCCGAGCCGGTAGTGATCCTGGGCGTTGAGCATGGTTTTTCCGGGTTCCGCGTGATGCAGGACGCCGACCAACGCGATATCTCCGACTTCAAAGATTTTGTCCAATTCCTTCTGGGCGCGCAATTCGTTGGCGGCGGGGAACACCTCTCCGGCAAACGGACCGGAGAGGATTTCGACCGTGAGAATTTGGGGGCCGCTCTGAAGCAGCCCCAGCTGCATGATCCGGCTGTTGTCCACCGTCAGCACCCGTCCGCGTTCTTTGGTTCCCTCCGACTGCGGATGCGGCGGCGTCAGGTCGACGAACCACATGCCGATGCAGAGCACCGTGAATATCGCGATCGAAATCAGGTCGCCGCGTGAACAGAACGCTTTCCGTCGCATGGCTTACAGCAGGGGCTTCAGTTTTTTGGCGATTTCGACGTTATCGATCATTCCTTGAAATGTTTCGCCGCCTTTTCCGAGCGCGGAGGTGATGACCGGCAGCGCGGTGTGCGCTGAGCTGGTCCAACCGAGGCTCGCTTTGTTGTCGAAGAGCTGGACAACGGCGATCGGGAGCTGTTTCCGGTCGAAAGCGGCGCGGAGATTTTTCTCCTCTTCCGGTTTTACGAAAAGATCGTCTTTCTTCTCCGCGTCGAAATGGAGGCCGAAGCATTCCGCGATCAACGGCTTCAGCTCGTCGAACGACTCGGCTTTGGCTTCGGAAACGCGCTTTTTGAACTGATCGAGCGAGCATTTCTGGTTTTGCAGAAGATCGACTTTGGAAACGTATCCGGTTCCGGCGAAACCGAGAGTGAGCCCGCCGGTTTCGTGGTCGCCGGTGACGACGATCAGGGTTTCTTCCGGGTGCTTCTGGGCGAAATCCCAGGCGACTTTGACCGCGTCGTTGAAGCGGAGCACTTCCCACAGCACGGTTCCGGCATCGTTGGCGTGGCACATCCAGTCGATTTTTCCGCCTTCGACCATCAGGAAGAAACCGTTGGGATTATCCAGAAGTTCGATCCCTTTGCGGGTGAAGTCCGGGAGCGTCATTCCGTTGGCTTCGCTGTCGATGGCGTAGGGAAGGGGGCCGTTGGCGCCGCGTGCCCATACTTTGCCGTCCGCCGGCGTCAGGGCGTTGAAGCCTTCCAGATCAGAAACGACTTTGTAACCTTTTTCAGCCGCGAGTTCGTAGATGTTGCCCTGAAATTCCGCGCTTTTCTTGTTGTTCGGCGCGTCGAGTCCACCGCCGCCGAAGTAGTCGAAGTTGGAGGCGATCAGGTCAAGTCCGAGTTCATACGCATTGCCGCGGCTCGGGCGGTGGCCATAAAAGCTGGCCGGAGTGGCGTGGTTGATGGTGACGCAACTGACGATTCCGACTTTCTTGCCGCGGTCACGGGCGACTTCGGCGACGGATTCCAGATTGCGTTTGGCTTCGGGGTCCATGCCGATTCGGCCATTGTTGGTTTTCTCTCCGCAGGCGATTGCCGTTCCGCTTGCGGCGGAGTCGGTGATCAGGGAGTTGGCGGCGCGGGTCGTGGTCGGCGCCTGATAGGGGAATTGGTTGATCAGAAGTTTCCCTTGATTGGTCTTCAGCAGAAAATCTTCCGCCACCATTCGCTGCGGCAACGACATGCCGTCGCCGATGAAGAGGAATACGTACTTGACTTTTTCCGCCGCGCCGACGGTGCAGGTCAGCGCCAGCAACAGCAGGAATCCGAGTTGTTTGATCCAGTGCATTTTCAGCTCCTTGTTTGAGGTGTGCTATGAGTGGTTGTGTTGAGATCGTTTGAGGGAACCGGCCAGTCGGGCGGCGATTGTCCGGACACGCGGCGTCAAGACGAAACGCTCCAGAAAGGTCGGGTTGACACTGATCGCTTTGACCGGACAAAATTCATGACAACAATAACATTTGATGCAGCTTGTCGGTTCCGCCACCAATGCCTTGTCGGGATCGATGGCCGGGGGGCGAACCGGGCAACCGTCGCGGCAGCGCATACATTTGACGCATTTCGCTTTTTCGATGTGCGGAACCGCCTTCCAGCGGCGTTGAATGAAGTCCAGCAACTTTTTCGGCAACGGCAGAATCCCGAGCGGATTTTTCAGTTGCCGGATTGCTTTGAAGTCCGGGCAATGAATTTCCTCCGACGTTGCGCCATGAAGAGTGATCCGGGAAAAATCTGTGGTTCCGAACGCTCGTGCTTTGGCAGCGGCCAGAAGGGGGAGCGTTTCCGGCTCCAGATTCATCGCGCGGCTGGTTACCATGTCGAGCGCCACCGTTTCGGACGACGCTGCGAGAAAACCGAGATGCCGCGGCGTTCCTCCCGACGGGCCTTCGCCTTCCATCGCCACGATGGCGTCCATGATCGACAGCGCGGGCGGCAGGACGACAGCGAGGTCGAGTTGAAGTTCCGCCAGCCATTCGCGGGTTTTGAGCCGGTAATGGTATTCACTTTTGCTGGTTCCCGGCAGGTAGCCGTAAAGATTTTTGATCGCTCCGGTGGCGATCATTTGGACGTGGGTTTTGGCTTTGGGCAGATTGATGATCTTGTCCATCTCCGCCAGAGGTGCGCCGAGCTGGATGTGTCGGGCGACTTTCGCCTGCGGGAAATCGTAATCGGCCGGGATGTCGAGATCCGCCCATTCCAGTTCGAGCTTGCGGACGATTTCGCCGATCCCGGTGGCGCGTAGCACGCTTTCGCGGCTGCCGCAGCCGGAGCTGTCGCCGACAAAACAGCGCCCACCGGCTTCGAGAACCAACCGGGCGGCCGCCTCCACGATTGCCGGATGGGTGGTCACCGCGTTCTCCGGCGCAAAGGGGCCGAGCAAATTGGGCTTCAGCAGAACCTTTTCGCCGGGCTTCACAAACGCCTCCATGCCGCCGAGCGGCGCGAGGAGTTCGCGCAGTTCGACGGTTAGGTCGGCGTCGTAGGACGCGACTTTGCGGATCGAAACGTCGGCCATGGAATTATTCCGCTTCTTCCACTGCCGTGTCGATGGCTTTCGCCGCTTTTTCAAGAGCGCCCCAGACGGTTTCGTTGGGTTTTTCGATGCCTTTTTTCAGTTCGGCGATGACTCCGGCGACGTTTTTCGCTTTGGTGTCGACGGTTGCCGTTTTGCCGTCCAGATACAGGATCACGATTTTTCCATCCGGGCGAATGGTCGGTTTTTCAAAGGCGAACGGAGTGATTCCGGCGACGGCAGCGGGGTTGGTGCCGTTCAACGCCGCGCCGAAGTAGGCGTAACCACTGGTGGCGTCGGTGATCTTCTCCGGAAGTTGCTGCGAGACTCCGAGACCATGGTAGGGGTTGGCGAGGGAGCGAACCGGCAGGTTCAGTTCATCCAGTTTCGGATATTTCTGATTTTCCTGCAAGAAATTGGTTGCGGTCAGGTAGAGGTTGGCGAGGTTGTTCACGCTGACCGTCTGCTGGGTTCTGATCTGGGTGTTTTGAAGAACCGAGAGCGGGTTCGCATGCAACGAACCTGGTAGCAGGAGGGTGGCGGCTGTTGCGAATAAGGCGGTGAAAAGAATTTTTTTCATGATAATTCTCCCGATGGTTTCCGCACGGAGTGAAAGGCTCCGCGCTTTCTCTTCTTTATAATACTGCGGATTCCTGCTTTTGGCAAGGAATTTTCCGCTTTCCCGGTTGCTTTTAAAGAAAAGAAAACAGAAACGGAATCGCGTTTTGACGGAAATCGAGGAGAATTGCCGTTTTTCCGGTAAGACAGGTTGAAAAACATTTGTTCGGGGCAATATTTCCTTTCAGCACTTTGAGTCGTGTGATTTTTTGATGTGCTGTACCCCAAGGAGGTTTTATGTTGAAGCGTGCCCTTTTTTGCTGTGTCCTGATCGCTGTCGCCCTGTTGCCGGGTGGTTGTCACTCCGCTCCGGAAACGGTTGATGGCACTGTTGCGGTCGAAACGTTCGGCGTCGGGCAGTTGGCGTTTCTTCAAACTGTGGATGCCGAAGGAGGAATTTACCGTTCCAAGCAGCCGTCGCAGCGCGAATTCAGCTCCATGGAACGAGCCGGGATGAAAAGCATTCTCAATTTGCGGAACTATCACAGCGACCGCTCGAAGATCAGAGGAACCGCGCTTCAGGAGTTCCGGTTGCGAACCAATGCCGGGAGCTTCACCGAAGAGGAGATCTTCGAGGCGTTGAAGATCATTCGTGATGCGCCCCGGCCGATTCTGGTTCATTGCTGGCACGGCGCCGACCGTACCGGCACTGTCGTGGCCTCTTACCGCATCGCGTTCCAGAATTGGGAAGTTGAAGCGGCGATTGAGGAAATGATGCGTCCGGAATACGGGCATCATTCGTCAATTTACTCCAATCTCCCCACGCTTCTGCGCTCGGTTGACTGGGCACGGATGCGTCAGCGCCTTGAAATTTCAAACCGCCCTGAGTCGCTCTGATGAAAAGGACATGTACGGATATGCAGAACATTTGCCCGAATGCCTCGCTCCTCCCGGAACTTTCCGCCGAAAAGCGAAGCGCGCACCTGAAGGAGCTGTTTCAACATCTTGATCCGCGATTTTTCGGAGAAGATTATTCCGCCGCGCTGTGTGTCGACGACGACGCGGCGGCGGTTCGCGCAGTCGCCCGTTATTTCCGGGCGCGTCCCGGTCGGGCGTTCTTCTCTCTTCCCGACTTGTTCCCGTTGCATGCGGAGCGGGGGGAGCGGGCGATTCGCGGGGAAGTTGAGGAGATCAACGTTCCGTGGCGTTTCCTGAATGGACGCATTGATTTTCTCTTCAACCCGACGTTGCGGCATGGGCCGGTCAATCACGAATGGCTCTGGCAGTTGAATCGCCATGTGTATTGGTGCGATATGGCGAAACTCTTTGTCGCCAATGGCGGCGAAGCCTACGTGAAAGCGTTCGACACACAGCTCCGCGACTGGATCGCACAGACCGATTGTCCGGCGGATTGGAACGCTCCGGGAAGTGCGTGGCGCACGATCGAAGCCGGATTGCGACTATTGAGATCATGGCCGAGGGCGTTTGAAGTGTTTCGCAAGGAACCCGGTTTCTCCGATGAAAATATCTGCCTGATGTTGGCCTCCATGCACCGGCAGGCGTGCCATTTAATGGCGCATCAAACGGGCGGGAACTGGCTGTTGATGGAGATGAATGGAGCATATGCGTTTGCCGCGCTTTTTCCGGAATTTCAGGATAGCGCCCGGATTCGGGAAGAGGCGGGAGCGGTTTTCGCATCGGCGATTTCACAGCAGGTGTTGCCGGACGGGATGCAGGATGAGTTGTCGCCGGATTATCACATCGTGGCTTTCTCCTGTGTTTCCCGGATGGTGAAACTTGCGCAGGCGGAACAGTTTTTCGATGAGCTTCCGCCTGAATTGTCGGTTTTGCCGGAACGGCTCGCCGACGCTTATCTGGCGCTCACCACGCCCGGGTTTACCCAGCCGCGCACCAACGATTGCTACACCATGCACACCGGATTGGTGGTGGCCGATGCGGCCGGATATTCCCCGGAACGTGCGGATTTCCGCTGGGTGGCGAGCAATCGCCGGGAAGGGCATCCTCCGGCTGGCGAGAGCGCCTCGCGCTTTCTTCCCTGGGCCGGATTCATCGCCATGCGTTCCGACTGGGAGGCGGATGCCGCATATCTCTGCTTCGACGTGGGGCCGCTCGGCATGGCGCACATCCATCAGGATATGCTCAATATCAATCTTTATCGAGGTGGCGAAGAGCTGATTTTCGACGACGGCGGCGGGCAGTACGAGGAATCCGCCGCCCGGCAGTACGCGCTCTCGGCTGCCGGTCACAATACGGTGCTGGTGGACGGGCTTTCGCAAAATCGCAGGGAACCGCGCCGTCTGGAGGCGCCAATTGACGCTGATTGGGTTTCTACGCCGGAACTGGATTATGCTCGTGGCGTCTATGATGCCGAATTCGGAGAGGCGCGAACGCGCCCGGCGATTCATGCCCGGGAGGTGCGTTTTTGCAAGCCGGATTTCTTCTGCGTGCTCGATACGCTGACTTCCCGCGACGGGAAGCCGCACGAGTATCGGCTTTTGTTTCATCTCGATACCCTGAAGATGGATCCGGTTTCTGAATTTTCCGGTGCGCTGCTCTCGGATTTCGGCCGGACATATGATGTTTTGCTGCTGCCGCTCTTCCCTGAAAAGTTGACTGTAGGAACTGTGTCCGGTCAGACGGAGCCTTGTCTTTCCGGCTGGTTTGTCGGGCGGAACGACACTCGCCTGCATCCGGCCACGACGGTTTCGATGACGGCGAAAGAGGTTGTGGATTTCCGTTTTGCCACGCTGCTTTTTCCGCTTCGTCGCGGCGAAGCGCTCCCGGAGGTTGTTTCGCTTTCCGGCAATCGTTTTGCCGTCACATTTCGAGGGCGATGCAGTGAATTGAATCTGGAAGATTTGGGGAAATAAAAAACGGGAACCGGTTGTTCCGTACCGGCTCCCGCTGAAACAACCGGATCAGTGAGGAGGTAATCCGGTTGTTTTCGGGGAAATCTTTACTGGTTCGAGAAGATCTGGAACCCGGGATAGGCTTCCATTCCATGTTCTCCGATGTCCAGTCCGCGCAGCTCTTCGTCCGCACTGACGCGCAATCCCATGGTCTTCTTGATGACATAGAAGATCAGAAGTGCCGCCGGGAAGGCGAATGCGGCAACCGCCACAACACCGATCAACTGAGAGATGAAAGTGTATCCGCTACCCGCCACGGCGAAGATGCCGACCGCGAGCGTTCCCCAGATACCGTTCACGAGATGCACCGAGAGCGCACCAACCGGGTCATCGAGCTGCAGCCGGTCGAACATCAGAACCGCGGGAACTACGATGATTCCACCGATTCCGCCGATGATGATCGAGCTGGTCGGGGAGACGCAGTCCGCGCCGGCGGTGATCGCCACCAAACCTGCAAGACAGCCGTTCAGCGTCATGGAGAGGTCGGGTTTACGCAACAGCACCATTCCGCAGAACATCGCGCCGAGAAGTCCGGCAGAAGCTCCGAGCATCGTCGTTACCAGCACGAAAGAGATTCGAGTCGGTTCCGCCGAAAGGATCGAGCCGCCGTTAAATCCGAACCAACCGAGCCACAGGCAGAATACACCGATTGCCGCCAGCGGCATGCTGTGGCCGGGGATCGGCATCGTTTTGCCGCTCACATACTTGCCGATACGGGGCCCGAGCATGATTACGCCTGCAAGCGCCGCCCAGCCGCCGACGGAGTGAACCAACGTCGAACCGGCGAAGTCATGGAAGTTCAGGTCAGCCAACCAGCCGCCGCCCCATCCCCACGATCCGCTGATCGGGTAGACAAGCATGACATAGATGGTGGAGAAAACCAGATAGCTCGTTACCTTGATGCGTTCCGCCACGGCTCCGGAGAGAATGGTTGCGGCGGTTGCGGCGAACATTCCCTGAAAGAGGAAATCACTCCAGTATGTGAAGTGCCCGTTGTAGGCCATCGCGTCGGTTATGCTCGCATCCGCGCTGCTGCCGATTCCGAACCCGGCGAAGCCGAGCACTTTGCCCATTACCCAGGATTCTCCCGGATACATCAAAGAGAAACCGACCAGAGCGAATGTGATGAATCCGATCGGCGGAAGCATCGCATTCTTGAACAGAATGTTGGTACAGTTTTTGGCGCGGCACAATCCGGATTCCAGTGTGGCGAATCCGAGGTGCATCAAGAACACCAGCATCGCGCCGATCAGAATCCAGAGGTTGTCCACATAAAAGATGGCTTCTCCCGCGGTGGGAGCCGCGGCTGCAGTAGCGGTTGCGGTAACAATAGCGTCATCCGCGGTTACAGCTACTGTCGCGGCAAGCACGGCAAGAGCCAGAATTGTTTTTTGCTTGTTCCACATAATGATGATCTCCGAAAAATAAATGTAAGACTCTAGCCGATTGCTTCCGGCCCGCGTTCACCGGTACGGATCCGAATACACTCTTCCATGGGAAGAATGAAGATCTTGCCATCTCCGATGTTCCCGGTTCTGGCCCCGGCGACGATTCCCTCTACTGTGATGTCCACAAAGTCATCGTTGACCCCGATGGCCAAGCGAATCTTTTTCAGCAGATTGACTTCGGAAATCGCGCCGCGGTATGCCTCCACATAACCTTTTTGTTGTCCGCAGCCGAGTGCGTTGGTTACGGAGATCTTGAAGACGTTGCGCTTGTAAAGCTCTTGCTTTACCGCATTCAGTCGCTCCGGCTTGATGTAGGCAATGATAAGTTTCATGATTCCACCTCCCTGTTGAATTGGGTACGGAAGGTAAATAGCAAGTGCCGTGCCAACTCTTATCCTGAGCGTATTTTATGGTGACGCAGGAAGGGGGACTTCGATTTCTTTACAATCTTTGTTCTCTTTGTTTTGTTGGCTTTACAAAAATGTAAAAAGCGGACATTCGTCATACAGAACTCTGACCCGGCTTCGCGATTCCGCAGATAATTCTCACTTAATTCCAGATTGCGTCTTGACTTTGAAGATTTTTTGTGTCATAATATAACTGTGTTTAAAAAAGATGCAGTTGAAGGGCTCCGCATGATTGAGATCAATACAAAATTCAGCCGGGTGGATCAGTTGATGACGCTCCTGCAGGAGCGTTGCGGCAAGTGCAACACCGGAGATCGGTTTCTCTCGGTTCGGCAGATCATGGAGGAATTCGGCGTCAGCCAGATCACTGTCCGGCAGGCGATGGAACGGTTGTGCGAATCGGGCGTGCTTGAGGCGCGGGATCGCAGCGGATACTTTGTTCGCCGGAGCCGCCGGTTCAACAAAATCGCGGCGCTCGTTCCACAAAGTGACGAAGGGGATTATCTGGACGACCTCCGGGAGACGTTTTCCCGCGAGGCGCTTGCCGTCGGATTCGAGGCGGAGGTGTTCACGTATCATAAGGGAGACGACGCGGTCGCAATGCTGTCAACCATAAAGGCGGATGCGATTTTGTTTCGTCCCTACTCGCAGGAGATGGTCACGACCGCTTGCCTGAATCGGGTGATGTCGACCCCGGTACCGACCATTCTGATTCACACGGCTGCACCGATCGAAAATTGCCGGTTTGTGGATAGTGATAACGAGTGTTGCGGTTTTTTGGCGATGACTCACCTGATGTTGAATGGACACCGTAAATTCGCGGTGCTGCTCTCCGAGCCGGATCAGCCTTGCATCCGTCAACGTGTCGCCGGATTTTTGAAATGTGCCGAGGCGTATAAACTCGATGTGGAGATTTTGGACCCGGGGATACTCTCCGGGGAACATGCTCCCACTCGGTGTCGGGATTTTATGGCGGAATATCTTCGCAACCACCCGAAGCCGAAGTTCACCGGGCTTTTCATTGTTTCGGAGGCTCCGGCGCTGGCGGTTCACTCCGTTGCCGGCGAATGCGGCCTTTCGGTTCCGGAGGACTTGAGCTTGATTTCTCTCGGGCATAGCCTGCATGGCTTGAAAGTTGATTTGACGACCGTCAATACTCGCCGGGATCAGGTGATCCACTATGCGGTGGAGATGGTGCGAAAGCACTTTGCGGAGGATTCCATGGCTGTGGAACAATATAAGATCGTGCCGGAGATTCATGTCGGAACTACAGTGAAGAACATCAACACCTCAAACGAAGGGAAGAAATAAAGATGAAGCGAAACATGTTTACACTGATTGAGCTTTTGGTCGTGATTGCAATCATTGCAATTCTCGCCGCCATGCTGTTGCCCGCCTTGAATCAGGCGCGCGAGAGCGCGCGTCAGAGCCATTGCCTCAACAATCATCGGCAAGTGATGCTCGGGCAGCAGCTGTATGCCAACGACAACAACGGGCTCATGGTGGTCGGTTCCGGCGGACGGCTTTTCCTGGATATTCTGCTTGGCGGAAAGGTGAACGGCGACGCGGACGATTTTTCCTTTACGCCGCATGCCGATAAAATCTCCTATCTCTCCGATGGGAACCGCAAAATGTTTGTCTGCACCAAGTCGTTCAGCTATGCGACCGGGAAGTTCGACTGTTGGCAGACCAACGGACTCTTCTGGGGGCCGCCGTGGGATACTGCCTACGCAGCCGGAAAGGCGGAGTGGGGTGATTTCGTGCACCACGTCAACAGCAGTAACTCTTTCTATCAGGTGGGGCGCGCCAAAGTGCCGTCGCAACTGCATGTCTACGCTGATACCGCCAAGTTGCGAACCAATGACTGGAACAGTGTTCCGCGCAGCCATCCGCGTTGGGGATGCAATGATTTTGAGAGCGGTGAGGGCGGCATCTGGCTTGCGCACCGTGATCGCAGCAACCTGACGTTTCTAGACGGGCACGCCGAGGCGCGCTCTCAGATCGAAATGCGGCAAGGGACGATGAAAGTAAAAAAATTCGTGTCGGCGGAACTCGGGCCGATCAATCTGTAAAGGAAAAAGAATATGAATTTGGGAAAACATCTGCTTGGAGTTGCAGTTCTGTTTGTGGCCGTACTCTGCGCCGAAGCGTCTCCGTGGGGTATCAGCTGCCACCCGCATTCTCCGATGGAGTGGCAGAACATCGACAAGCAGTTCGGTATGATGCGCGACGCGGGAATGACTTCGTTTCGCCACGACATGAAATTCTCCTGGATCGCCGCGAAAAAAGGCGAATACAATTTCAAATCCTATGATGAGCTGATTGCGAAAGCCGATGAATACGGGCTTCACTATCTGCCGATTCTCGAAGGATACGATTGGGAGATCGAGAAGACGCGCCCCGACGCGAAACCGCTTTATCAATACCCGGAGGAGTGGCGCAAGTTTGTCCGCGCCTGCGCGGAACGCTACAAGGGGAAACTCAAAATATGGGAGATATGGAACGAACAGGACGGTGGATTCTGGAAGCCGCATCCTGATGCCGCGCAATATGTTCCGCTGCTTAAAATTGCATATGAGGAGCTGAAGGCCGTCGATCCGGAAAATGTCGTCATGGTCGGAGGTCTTTGCAGTTGGAACGCCGGTTATCTGCGCGACATGTACGCAGCTGGAGCCAAAGGATATTTCGATGCGGTTGCGGTGCATCCTTACGGAGATGCGCCGGAGCGCAGTGCGTTTCAGGCGAAACGGATGGCCGAGTTCAAGCGCATTCTGGCGGAGAACGGCGACGCGGGCACCGCGCTTTGGATCACCGAGTGCGGCGGAGCCACGCATCGCAGCAATCTGCTCACCCAGCAGCCGGACGTCATCAACCGGGCAATCGCGTTTACCGCGACGCAGATCGGCCGCACGCTCCCGGCGAACCCGGTGATCGGCGCCCCGGTTTCCGACGATCCTGACCAGGAGTTTCTGACCACACGCGCCTGGCTGCCCGGTGCGACCATTGTTCCGGTGACGCCGGAAGAACTTGCCGTGCTGGACCCGGCGAAGATCCCGGTCTTTATCGGCGGCGAGCACGTCACCATTCTGGAGGCGTTCCGCGAACCGATGCTGCGCTATCTGGAGAAAGGCGGAATTCTGCTGGCGTTTGGCGACGTTCCCTTCTACAACGTTCGCTTTCGCAACGAGGCGGGGAACTGGACGACACGCGGAGCGGCCAAAGAGCTTCATCCGGAGTTCGGCATCGGATTTCAGGCGCACTGGACAAAGAAAGGTATTCCCGGACATACCTCGAATGTAAAGACCACCGAAATCGGAGCGAAAGCCGGAATTGTCGATCTGCGTGATGTTTACGTCACTCGCTATCTGACTGCTGAGAATTTGCCGGAGGGCGGTTCGTACCTGCCTCTGGTTCAGGCGCGGAATTCAAACAATGAATCCGTTGGCGACGGTCTTGCGGTGTACACCTATCCGGATCGCAAAGGTGCGATTCTGGCCTGTACACTGCAATTCACTGGCGGATATACTGAGGCGGAGCAGGCTCGCCTGCTGCAAACGATCTATCTCTCTTATCTGGAGAACGGCGTGGAACGGATCTATTTCTACGACTTCCACAGCGACGGCCAAACGCCGGCGGAAAAAGAGAACAACTTCGGTATCGTCCGTTGGCATTACGAGCCGAAGCCGGCCTACTTTGCTTATCAGGCGATGACGGTGGCGTTGGGGCGTGCCCCAAAATTCGTGACGCGCTTGCCTGCGCCGGAAACCGTTCACGCACTGTTGTTTGAACGCGAAGATGGCGTCCGCGTACTGGCGTTCTGGACGATCGGAGATCCGGTCGCATTCCGTTACAACGGCCGGGAATACAAGGCGGAAGGAACCAAAGTGAATTTCGCCGCATTGTAACACCAGACGACCAGAGCCAAGGAGCCGGGCGCCGCGATCGCGCCCGGCTTTTTCTGTGTCTTCGCTTCATCCCTTCCGCAGAAAAAAATGATCGGGAATGAAAACCGGGTTTGCATTTTTATTAGAACTGTGTTAGATTGTTTACCTGGTAGTTTACTATGCGTAATTTTCAAGATTTTTCCGGTGATGGATTTCAAGAGACCTAAATTTCTATTTGATGCTGCGGATTATGCGCTGGTGCGTGCCGTCGACGAGGTGATTGCTGCGCGTCGTCCCGGCAGTGGCCGCTCCACGGCGGGGTTCGCGCAGAATCTGCATCCGCGCGGGATCCGTGAGCTGGTGGAGCCGCGCGCCATTCACATGGCTCGAACCATGCTTCGGTTGCTGGATACGTTTGAGGCCGGGATTCCGGCGATGGAGGAACGGCTCTTCGCCCTCCAGACGCTCCGCAGTGAAGTGGTTGACGGCCTTGATGTTCTGCTTCGCTACAATACGGCGCGCGCGCTGTTGCAGGTGATTAAGGATCTTGTCCGGGAGCGGGCCGATATGTACCGCCGCCTTCAGCTGGCGCACGATATGCGTACCGCGATGCTGGGTAATCCACTCTTTATCCGTCGCCTTTTACGGCGCTATCATTTGCTGGAGATGCCGGAGGATTGGACGCCGGTGACGTTTGACCAGCATGTTCACGACGCGAACACCCGCGGCCGCAAATCCCCCACGCATTTGATTATGGATGCGTGGATCAAGGGAATCGTCAAAATTCAGGTGAT
Organism: Victivallis vadensis; assembly: GCA_040393525.1. Lineage (GTDB taxonomy): Bacteria > Verrucomicrobiota > Lentisphaeria > Victivallales > Victivallaceae > Victivallis > Victivallis vadensis_A. Next base: position 52,971 of record JBEBTY010000008.1, read on the forward strand.
CTATTACAATTATGTTCCGCGTGAGGCGGCCGAGGAACTGCTTCGTGCCGCACGGATTATGAATGTTGAGGTGCGGATCGGCGTGGAGTTCCGTTCGCTGTTTCGCGGGCGTTTTATCGAAATGAACTGGGCGCCGCGCGGATTCTCCGGCGTGAGTGATTATTTGAAGTTTCTTGACCGCCCGAAAACCGAAGAATTCACCCGGAAGTGCCACAAGGCAGCCAATTACCGCCGGAAGGTCGTGCTGGAAATCCTTGATGAATTCAACCGGGACGGGCGGGTGCGCCTCAACAGTTTCTACGGCATCGATCTACCGCCGATCTCTCATGAGGAATTTTCGACGTCGGTACAATACGGGCAGCCCTCGCTGGAGCACATTGGCGAACTGCTGTCGACCCGGACGCGCCAGCTGCTTCAGGCGCAACTACAGGAACTGGAAGCTGCGAAAAATCGCAAAGATGGCGAAAATTCAAGACTTAGTGAATTGCGTGCCCGGCTCGGCGCCCTTTCCGGAGAGCTGGTGCGCGCCCGTTATGTCGATCGGAGCCGCTGGGATCTGCCGCCGAGGGATTTCAATGAATTGCCCGAGATTCACCGCTACAGCCCTTATGACCTGATCACTGAGCTGCACAAGGTGGCCTCCGGCTTCCGTATGACCTTGAACTTGAGTGGATTGTTGCTGGAGGATGTGATTGAAATTCTCTACGATTGTCGCGGAGAAATCACCACGCTTGAAATCTTCAATTTGAAAGATGATTTGGCGGGCGAACGCCCGGATGACGACCTCATCAACCAGCTTCGGCACGCGCTGAATACCGGGAGCGTATTCAAACTTAAAAACCTGATCCGGCAGGCGATCAGCCGTCTGGCGGACTCCGCTCGCGACGACCGCGACGACCGGATTGGCAAAATGCGGCACATTTTGCGCGATATGTCGGGATTTCTGGATTTCTATCAGCGCTCCCCGCTGACCGCATCGCTCGGAAGTGATTCGGCCAGCCGTCCTTCGCGGCAGGTGCACGGCATGGGGTTTGTCGTGGTCGATACGCTGCCCGGGCCGGTCAAACGGTCGATTCGCCGTGGAATGCTCCCGGAGCTGACATTGCTTGAAGTCACCTCCTCGGTTTATCGTCAGCTCAGCTATCTGCCGCGTGAACTCCACGGTTTCTGGGGAAAGGTAACCCGGTTTTTTGGTTTCGGCTGTACGGTCAAGGTCAAGTGGAACTGCCCCGACCCCGCGATGGAGATCGACCGCGGCGTCGGCAATCTCGCCGCGCTGGGAGGATTTTTTTCAGCGCGCCCGGAGAGTCCGTTGATGCGCCCCGTTTCCACACTGGGGGAATATTGGCATTATCTGGACAGCAATCTGAAGATTGCGTGTAAGGTGTTGATCGGGTTTCTCGCGGCGTTCCTGACGTTCTACTACGGTTCCTATGACTGGTGGTTTCTGGTGTACTTCGGCGCCGTGATCTGGCTGGGGATCACCGGGGTGCGAAACATCATCCAGTCCATTGTGGCCGGAGGTGGGTTGCGGAGTTCCCCATTGTTGAAATGGAACGACTTCATCTCGTGGCAGCGGGTGGCTGATTCACTGTTTTACACCGGAATTTCGCTGCCGATTCTCGATGGATTGGTCAAGACGATCATTTTGAAGAACTGGTGCGGCTGGACGGCGGAATCGAATCCGGTGCTGGTGTTTTCCGGCATTGCGTTGGCCAACGGATTTTACATTACCGGGCACAACCTGTTGCGTGCCTTCCCGAAGGCGGCAATCTGGGGGAACTGGCTGCGCGCCCCGCTGTCGATTCCGGTGGCGCTGATGTTCAACTTTTTTCTCGGCGGATTGCTGGGGCTCCTCGGGGTCACCGGAATTGAGGCGATCCTGCAACAATGGGCGGCGATCTTGTCGAAACTGTCGTCGGACATCATCGGCGGGGTGATCGAGGCACGAGCCGACCGGACACGGAACATCACCGCCCGCCTCGGCGACCTCGGAGCCAAATTGCGGGAATTGTTTGAATTGATCGCAAAACTTGAACTCCTTCTGCCGGAAGAGGATCTGCCGGAATTGATGAAGACGCGCGACTCTTTTCCGGGACTTTCGGAACTGAAGCGGAACAATTTGATGAAGCTCTTCTACGTCAACGCGCTCGATATGATGTACATCTGGATGCGCCAGCCGCAGGCGGTCACCGCCATGCGCCAGATCATGGCGCGCTTGAGCCCGGAGGAGCGGTTGCAGTTTGTGAAATCGCAGGAGATTCTCAAACGCGAAAAGAGCATTTCCAAAATGTTCCTTGCTGGTCTGGCCGGTAAAAACTTCACCCGCCCGCTGGCTTTCTATCTCGGCTATTATCATGCCTATCTGCAGGAACTCCAGCAGTTCGACCCGGTACGCGGAAAGCAACGCAACTCCTGATTTTATCACAATTCAGAGTGCCTTCGCCTGTCATGCTCAGACTTCGTATAGTCCGGATCGTCCGGTGGCGCCGAATCACTGAAGCCGGTTCTTTCCTCCGGCTCCTGTTTGCCGGATTTACGAGGGCGAAAACTTGCAAAAACAGCGGAGCGGTGTTACTTTAGTGAAAATTACTTTCTTTTAAAAGAAGAAAGACCGAAACATAAAAATGAGGTGCTGATGAAGCCGTTTTTCGTATTCTCGGGGCAGGGGGCGCAAGCCGTCGGAATGGGCAAGGATCTGGTTGATGCTTTTCCTGCGGCAAAGGCTCGGTTTGAAGAGGCCGATGCCGTGCTTGGCTACAGTCTGAGTTCCATCGTTTTTGACGGCCCGGCCGAAAAATTGACCGAGAGCCGCTATTGCCAGCCCGCGATTTATACCATGAGCTGTGCCGCTTTGGATGCGTTCCAGGCGAAATTTCCGGGCGTGACCCCGGTTGCGTGCGCCGGTCTTAGCCTCGGCGAATATGCCGCGCTTTATGCCGCCGGAGCATTTACGTTCGCCGAAGGGCTCAAATTGTTGGCCCGCCGCGCGGAATTGATGGATGAAGCCTGCCGCTCCACTTCGGGCGGCATGGCGTCGGTGCTCGGCGGCGATGTCGCCGTGATCCGCGAAGTGTGTGCGGCGTGCGGCATTGATGTGGCGAACTACAACAATCCCGGCCAGATCGTCATTTCCGGCGAGAAAGAACTTCTCGCCAAGGCGGTGGAGGAACTCAAGGCACGCGGGATGCGCAAGGTGATCGTTCTCAACGTCGCGGGTGCGTTCCACTCGCGCCTGATGGCTACGGCCGGGGAGGCGCTGAAGCCGGTGCTGGACGCGGTTCCGATGACCGTTCCGGCGACTTCGGTTTACCACAACTTCACCGCGGCTCCGGCTGCCGATGTCGCGCAGCTCAAAGCGAACCTTGCGGCGCAGGTCGCCGGTTCGGTTCGTTGGGAAGAGTGCGTTCGCGCCATGGTTGCGGCGGGCGGCGACACCATGATCGAATTCGGCCCCGGCAACGTGCTGACCGGCCTGATGCGCCGGACGATTGCCGAAGTGCCGTGCTTTAATGTCAACAGCGTCGAAACGCTCGAAGCGTTCACGCTCTGATCACAAATTTTGTTCCAAATACAAGAAAGGGATTGATCGATGAGCAACGAGAAGCGTTTGGAGGGCAAAGTCGCCCTGATTACCGGCGGTGCGCGCGGCATCGGCAAAGCGATTTCGGCCCGCCTCGCGGCGGAAGGCGCGAAACTGGCGATTGTGGATATTCTCCTCGATGTGGCGCAGGCCACGGCGGATGAATTCAAGGCGCAGGGCGTTGAAGCCCGTGCCTACGCCGCCAACGTCGCGAAATTTGAAGACGCCGAAACGACGGTAGCTGCCGTGGTTGCGGATTTTGGTCGCCTCGATATTCTGGTCAACAATGCGGGCATCACCAAAGATACGCTGATGCTGAAAATGACCGAAGAGATGTGGGACGCGGTGATCGCGGTCAACCTCAAGGGAACCTTTAACTTCACCAAGGCCGCAGTTCGTCCGATGATGAAGCAGCGCGCCGGCAAGATCGTCAACATCGCATCGGTGGTCGGTCGTATGGGCAACGTCGGTCAGGCCAACTACTCGGCCTCGAAGGCGGGCGTGATCGCGCTGGCCAAGACCACGGCGAAGGAATTCGCGACGCGCAATATTCAGGCGAACTCCGTTGCGCCCGGATTCATCGAAACTGCGATGACCGAGCAGCTCCCGCAGGAAGCGCGCGATGCGTTCCTGAAGGTGATCCCCGCCGGTCGCGGCGGCAAGGCGGAAGACGTTGCGTCGGTCGTCTATTTCCTCTGTTCGCCGGACTCGGATTATGTGACCGGGCAGGTCATCAATGTTGATGGCGGCATGTTGATGTAAATTTTCATTTCTCCCCGTCTTTCATGCGGCGGGGAGGAAAAAACTGAAATATTTCAATAAAAAAATTTGACATTTGCCGTGGCCGGAGGCATATTAAACTACTAGTATGCTGAAGTGAAAAATAGTAAATAACGGCATTGACGTTGAAAAGATAACCAAAGAAAAGGGGATTTAAAATGTCTTCTGTTGCTGACAAAGTGAAGAAAATCGTCGTCGAGCAGCTCGGTGTTTCCGAGGATCAGGTTACGCCGGAAGCGAAGTTCATTGAGGACCTCGGCGCTGACTCCCTCGACCAGGTCGAGCTTATTATGGCGTTGGAAGAAGAATTCGGCTCGGAAATTCCGGACGAGGATGCGGAAAAGCTGACCACCGTCGGCGACGCGATCAAGTACGTCGACGGCAAGAGCCAGGAGTAACCCTCCTTGCCCGCACGGTTCCTGAGCTGGAAGGCCTGGCCGGTGCGTGAGCGGTGCGACAGCACCCGGAAAACGGGCCACTTTTCGTAATAACATACGCAAAGGTGGTCCTGTTTTTTGTTTGAAAAATATCCGGCGGGCTTGATTTCCGCAGGGAGAGTGAAGGAGAGCAAGATAGTATGAACAACAGACGGGTAGTCGTTACCGGTTACGGCGTGATTTCCTGTATCGGGAACAGCGCTTCGAGTTATTGGGATGCTCTGATTAACGGGCGTTGCGGGATCGGGCCAATCACCCGGTTTGACGCCGCAGAGTATCGGACTCAAATTGCCGGCGAAGTCAAAGATTTTGATTTCAACAAATATATGAATCCCAAAGAGGCGAAGCGTCTTGACCTTTTCTGTCAGTATGCGATCGCTGCCTCTGACGAAGCGTTGATCAACGCCGGTTTGCCGCAGGATCTGCGTGAAAGCGGTGTTGACGTCAATCGCGTCGGCGTGATTGTTTCCAGTGGTATCGGCGGGCTTGCCACGATGAGCGAGCAGGATCGTGTGTTGCAGGAGCGTGGCCCCGGTCGGGTGTCACCTTTCCTGATTCCGATGATGATCGGCGATATTGCTTCGGGCAACGTTTCGATGCGCTGCGGCGCGGGCGGCCCGAACCTCGGGCTGGTCACTGCATGTGCGACCGGTTGTCATTCGATCGGGGAATCGTTCTGGGCGATCAAGCGCGATGACGCGGATATCATGATCTGCGGCGGTGCGGAGGCTTCTGTGGTTCCGCTTGGCGTAGCCGGGTTTTGTGCGCTGAAGGCGATGAGCACGCGCAACGATGATCCGCAGCATGCCAGCCGTCCGTTTGACCTGAATCGTGACGGTTTTGTCATGAGCGAAGGCGCGGGCGTGATGATTCTCGAAGAGTATGAGCACGCGAAGAAACGCGGCGCCACGATTCTGGCGGAAGTGGTCGGCTACGGCGCGACCGGCGACGCCCATCACATCACCGCTCCGCATCCGGAAGGCGACGGCGCCGCCCGTGCGGTTCTCTCCGCACTGCGTCACGCCGGGCTTAACCCGGAAGACATCGACTACATCAACGCACACGGTACCAGCACCGAGCTCAACGACAAGTATGAGACTCTGGCGTACAAGCAGGCGTTGAAGGATGCCGCTTACAAGGTGTCGATCAGCAGCACCAAGGGTGCGACCGGTCATGCACTCGGCGCAGCGGGCGGCCTGGAGTCGATTGCCTGCGTCAAGGCGATTGAAACCGGAATCATTCCCCCGACGATCAATTATGAAACGCCGGACCCGAACTGCGATCTGGACATTACGCCAAATCAGGCGAGAGAGCGCAAGGTTGACGTTGCGTTGAATCTGAACCTCGGATTCGGCGGACATAACGCAGTCCTCGCTTTCCGCAAGATCTGATGTGAAGACACGGATCGGGCGGATGTCCCGAAAAAGAAGCCGGAGAAGTTTGAATCCTTCTCCGGCTTTTTTTGTTCAACCGTAGAGGGTGGAGCCGGGTGTTTTCATTTGTCTGCTCACCCGGGTTCCATGCCGTGTTCTCAGCTTCAGGCTCTGAAGCTTTTTTTCTCCACATTCCGACGTTGGCGTAGATGGAAAAATTCTCGTCACGCTGGTGCGGAAAGGGTACTAGATCGACTGTTTTCCGTCTTTTGGGGAGGCGTGGCGGGAAATTCCCGGTTATTCTTCTCGGTTTCGTGGCTTTTTCGCGATTTTGCGCTACATTACGAAGCATGAAGAAAATTGAAATTTATACCGATGGCGCCTGTAGTGGAAATCCCGGCCCCGGCGGCTATGGCGCCATACTGATTTACGGCCGTCACCGCAAGGAGGTTTCCGGCGGCTTCGCTGAGACCACCAATAACCGGATGGAGATCTACGCCGCGATCGCGGGGCTGGAGATTCTCCGCGAACCGTGCGAAATCACTCTTTACTCCGACTCCTCCTATCTCGTCAATGCGAACCGGCAGAACTGGATTGGTCGCTGGCAACGCAATGGCTGGCGCAAAGTTGACCGGAAACCCGTTGTCAACGCCGATCTGTGGAAACGTCTCATTGCGTTGCAGGAAACTCACCGAATTGAATTTGTCTGGGTCAAAGGGCACGCCTCCAATGCGAACAACAATCGGTGCGATGAACTGGCCCGCTTTGCCACGGCAAAGTTGAGCTTACCTCCTGATCCCGGCTATCTGCCGGAGGCGGCTCCTGCGCTGATCTGACCATTTTCGATCACTCCATGATTCTTCGTTCTCAACTTGTAATTAGTCTATTCTAATAGTATGTTATATGTGAAAGCAATCGTTTGAGCGAAGTGATGCCGATGAAAAAAATGACCAGTGTAATTTCACGCCACAGCCGTCGCGTCTGCCTTTTGGCGGCAGGATGGACTTGCGTGGGGCTTGGAGTGGTGGGGATTTTTCTACCGCTGTTGCCGACGACGCCTTTTCTGTTGGCCGCCGCGGGTTGTTTTGCCGGTAGTTCCCCCCGGTTGCGCGACTGGCTGTTGCGTTATCCGTACTTGCGGCACTATATGGAGAATTACCGTTCCGGCGGAGGCGTGCCGGTTCGGACAAAAGTCGTCAGCCTTGTGTTTTTGTGGGGGACGCTGGTCATTTCCGCATTTTTGAACGATGCGCTCTGGTATCGGGGCGTTTTGCTGACAGTCGGGATAGCGGTTTCCGCCCATGTGTTGATGCTGGGAACCCGGAAGCGAAACGCGAAAGAACGGAACGGGAGTCGATGAGATGTTTGGGTTCGGAGTGAAAAAGATGAAATGGACGCCGGAGGCGCGTGAACTGCTCGAAAAAGCGCCCCCGTTTATTGTGAAATTTGCAACCGCCGCCGCCGAAAAAGAGGCGCGGAAACGTGACTTGTCGCAAGTCACCGTCGAATTGGTGCGGGAACTGGCCGCGAAGTCATCGCGCAAGCCGGACGACGGCAATGGGTTTCGCCTCTCCGACTGCCTGGCGTCGGAAACCGATAATCCGTTGTACGGCTCGTTCCCGGAAGTGACGTTGACCAACAATCACGCCTCGAAACTGAATTCCGGAATCGATCGTGAACGATATGACGCAGTCTGGGCAGGGGCCGCCGCCGATTCCGGCCCCGCGGAGCGGCGGGCGATTTATCTGCATACGCCTTTTTGTACCACGCACTGCAAATATTGCGGATTCTTTGTGAATGGTAGCGCGCCGGGCGTGCTGGATCGCTATACGGATTACCTGGTGCGGGAGCTGGAGCGGATGCTGGAATTGCCGAGTGTGCGTGACTTCCCGGTCAATTGCGTCTATTTCGGCGGAGGAACTCCGAGCGATTTGAGTGCCGCGAATCTGGAACGCATTTTAAAGACGCTTCGCCGGTTCCGTTTGGGCAATGATTGCGAGATCACACTGGAAGGGCGGGTCAGTTCGCTGACGCCGGAGAAAATTGCGGTTTGTTCCGATTACGGCGTTAACCGTTATTCGCTTGGCGTTCAGACGTTTCAAACGGAATTGCGTCGGACAATGGGGCGTGTTTCCGACCGGGCGGAAGTCATCTCGGTTTTGCAAACGCTGATGAAGACCAACCAGGCCGCGGTCGTGGTTGACCTGATCTATGGATTGCCCGGGCAATCGATGCAGATGTGGGAAGACGATCTGCGGATGCTGTTTGAAGAGTGTCCGATTTCCGGCGTCGACCATTATCCGCTGATCCTGATGCCGGGTACGCCGCTGGCAAAGGCGGTGGAAGTCGGCACGTTGCCCGCTCCTCCTGGAGCGTCGGAACGGGCGGACATGTTTGTTCGCGGTGTGGAACTGATGGAGGCGAACCATGCGCGCCGGATCGCGCTCAAGCATTTCGCCATGGACGAGCGCGAACGGAACTGTTACAACCGTCTTCAGGCATTCAACGGTTGTTGTCTGCCTGTCGGATGCGGCGGTGGCGGGACGGTCGGTGACTTTTTCTTCTATCAGGGCGGGAGCCTTGAACGGTATTATGCGATGATGGATGAAAATCGCAAACCGTTGACGCAGGTTTCGGCCGTGAATCCGTATGCGGCGGTGCTGAATCGCATCGATGGCGGAATTCGCATCGATTGCGCCTTCCACCCGGAACGAATTCAACGGGCGACAGGATTTGCGGAATGCGATCTCGCCGCTCTTTTTCGCCCTTTGCTGGAGCAGTATGAGGCGCGCGGATTGGTTACGCTTCCGGTGGATGGCTGGGTGAATCTGACGCTTGCCGGGCAGTTCTGGCACAACGCGATCATCGAGAATATTAAGCAGTTGTTCCGGCACCGGAACGAATTCAACCGACAAGGAACGGAACAATGAAGATTCTGGTCAGTTACTCCTCCCGGACAGGGAACACGAAAGCTGTGGCGGAGGCCATTGCCGCCGCTCTCGGTGAACAGGCCACGCTTGCCTCCGTCGCCGAGGCGCCTGACGTTTCGGCATTCGATTGTGTGATCGTTGGATTTTGGATCGATAAAGGACGCCCGAATTCGGAGGCGCTTCGCTATATCCGGAAGCTGAATGGGAAGCGGGTCGCTTACTTCTTCACGCTGGGAGCCGATGCCGACTCAGGTCACGCGAACGATTGTGTTGAACGATCGAACGCTTGCTTTGAGGGGAATGAGCTGGTGGGATCGTTCCTCTGCCAGGGGCGCATTTCGGAGAGCATGATGAAGTGGATGAAGCGAATTCCCACTTGGATGCCGCATGGCCCGAGTCCGGAGCGGCTCGCCCGCTGGGAACGCGCTGCCACGCATCCCGATGCCGATGATCTTGCCAATGCCGGAGAATATTTCCGCAATCTGCTTGCTTCCGTCAAATAATTCCGGCACATTCTACTCCCATCGCGAAGATTTTTTTTCTTCGCGCTTTTTTTGTGCTCGCGAATGACAAAAACAAATGAAAAACTCAGCCCAGTGTTGCAAAGGCTGGGTTGCTGTGTCATAATATTCATGGAATTGTTTCCTCAGAGGCAGTTTCTTGCTCTGGATATTGCGGTTTTATGCTACTCTGCCATCAGGCGGAGACGCTGCAAGTGTTTCGTCGCATCGCGGTGAAGTCGGCAATGGATGTTGAACAAGGAAAGCGCTTATGAAGAAGAATTTTACTTTGATTGAACTGTTGGTAGTGATCGCGATCATCGCGATCCTTGCGGCGATGTTGCTTCCCGCGCTGAACCAGGCGCGAGAACGGGCCCGAGCCATTGCCTGCATCAACAACAAAAAACAGGCGATGCTGGGGCAGATTCAATATGCGGGGGACTACAGCAACTTCTATATTGCCTATCGACAGGATAATGCAGATACGGCGTATGGGCTTTGGTCAGCGATTCTCTGCAACAGCCCCGATGCCAGTGGGCGTTATACGATTGCCGGCGGTGGCTACGGGGATAAGGCCAGTATGCAATGCCCGTCCGCCCAGAACGCCTATCCGCCAAGCAGTACGGCCGGCGGATTCCACTGGTACAGTACCTTTGGCATTGAATACAGTGATTTTGATCAGGCGCACAAAGATGCACTCGGTGATTATATGGTGAAAGCGTGGGGGCCCGAATTCTCCGGGCTCAATGTGTCGCGCATGAAATCCCCCGGGGACAGTCCGGTTTTCGGTGATACGGGGAAGCAGGGAAATGGCCGGCCTTTCCCGCGTTTCAAGTATAACGAAGTAACTACTGATGGAGATTCCGGGTTGCATGAGATCCATTCCGGTCGTATTTCCATGGCGTTTGCCGATGGTCATGCGGCGCTGCACTCCGGAAAGGAATTGAAGGCGATGCCGTATAATCTCACCGCTTGGCGTGATTCCAGTCTGACGGCAAAAAATTGATTTCCAGCGCATTTATGATTGAATGCGACAAATAAAATCAACAGGGAGAAATTGATGCGAAGCAAGACAAGTTTGTTTTTCGCCGTGATGGCGGCCGGGATTTCCTTGTCGGCGGCTCCCGCCGTCATGGATAACCCGTACGGAGTGTGCGCTCATGTGAGTCGCGAAGGGGAACTGCCCATCGCCGCGCAGGAATTTGCGCGTATGCACGAAGCGGACATCAATTGGGTGCGTACCGACTTCGACTGGAACCGTGTCGAAGTGAAGCAGGGTGAATGGACGTTCGCTCACCTCGATAAACTGATGGCGCAGGCGAAAAAAGACAACATCAATATCCTGCCCATTCTCGACTACAGCGTTCCGTGGGCTCACCCGTCGTGGAAGCATCTCGACAAATGGAGTGAGTACATTCAGAAGATGGTTTCGCGTTATTCCAAGGACATCCGTATCTGGGAAGTCTGGAATGAGCAGAACATCCATTTCTGGGGCGATACGCCGAGTGGAACGAATTATGCCGTGCTGCTCAAGCGTTCGTATGAGGAAATCAAAAAGATCGACCCGGAATTGACCGTTCTCTATGGCGGAACCGCCGGGGTTCCTCTGGCGTATATCGAAGATTCGTTCAAGGCGGGTGCCGGCGCGCATTTTGACGTTATGAACATCCATCCCTACAACTGGCAGGAAACCCCGGAGTCAATGATCGCTCAGATCGACGGTTTGCAGTCCCTGATGGCGGAGTACAAGGTCGACAAACCGATCTGGATCACCGAAGTGGGCTGGTCCACCGCGAAACCGCCGGAACTTTACGCGGATGTTCTCCCCGCCGCATTCCAGCGTGCCGGAATCGATGCGTCAAAGGTGACCGCGGCAATCGTCAGCGATATCGAAATGGGGTTCCAGAGCGGAATGCACTTTGATCCCTCCGTCAGCTACCCGATGTTCAAGAAAATCGAAACTGTGACGCTCGCGCAGCTGAAGGATCTCAGCGTGGAACGCTATCCGGTGCTGATCCCCGCAGCCAACGAAACTTTCCCTGGCGTCCATATTCCCGATTTGGTCAACTACGTCAAGCGTGGCGGGACGCTGCTGCTCCCCTCCGGGCTGCCGTTCTATTATGATTATCAGCTCAGCGGCAAAGAGGCTGGGACAAAGATTCAGGTGAATGATAAGTTCCTGCCTCAGCTCCATATCGGCTGGGATGCCTGGTGGACGCAGGAAGGCGTTCCCAAGAAGGAAACCTACCAGAAACCCGCGCCGGGATTCGAGAACGCATTCAAGGTTCGCTTCAAACCATCGGAACGCTTTTTGCATTCCCGCAATCTGAAGCCGGGCGATGAATATATTCCGATCGTGGAAGCCGGAACCAAGGATTTCAAAGGCTCGGTCGTCGGACTTTACAAGCTGAACAGCGACCTCAAAGGCAATATCATTGTCTGTACCTCTCTCGCCGTGAGCGAGTCCGTTCCGGAAGAACGCCAGGCTGAGATGCTGCCGCGTACCTACCTGATCGCGTTCGCAAAGGGGATCGACCGCGTGTTCTGGTATAACTTCCGCTCCGGCGAGTGGGAACCGGATGAGCGCGAGGCGCACTTCGGCATCGTCCGGAAGAACCTCACGCCGAAACCGGGGTTCGTTGCTTATCAAACCTTGACGAAGCTCTGCCCGACCGGATCGACCGTCCCGGAAATGAAGATGACCAATAGCGTCTACACCGCCAATTGGACCCGCCCCGACGGTAAAAAAGTCTGGGCCATCTGGGCCATCGCTCCGAAAGAAGCCACGATCCAGATTCAGGGCAACGTCACCGACGCCCAGAATCATCTTGGCGCCAAGCAAGCGGTTCCGTCCGGCAAGTTCACCGCCGGTCCGGCGATGCTCTATCTGGTCGGCCCCGAATCGGTCACCGTCAACTGAGGAGATAGGGGCTTTGCCCCAACCCTCCCCGGACCGGGTGGCGCCCGGTGACGGGTAATGCAAAATCCCCTTTGTCGACGACAAAGGGGATTTTTGTATAATGTATTGAGAATCATATGATGCTTTGGGGCAAGGCGATGGCCATGTAATGTGTTGCCTGGCAACCGGGAGGCTCAGAGCGTTCACGATACATGAATCACCGGAACAAATCTTCCCGCCTTTGGCGTGTCGCCGGAAACATCCCCTTTTAAAGTTCTTCATCCTCTTCATCGAATTCAAACGGAGGCGTATCCTCGGGGGATTCGATGCGGTCGCGCCATCGGTTGGGGCGCCGGTTCTTGAGCCAGAAGAGGAGAGCGCGGACGTCGGGAAGGACTTCTTTGGAAACGACTTTGCGTTTGCCGGTGGCGAGTGGTTCGCCGGTTTCTTTGTCATACACTTCTTCGGTCTGGACTTCGTTGTGGGTGAATCCGAGGGCGCGCTTGAGCAATGCTTTTTCAACGGCGTCGGCGGGGCGTTCTTCCGGATTGTGGAATCTGGGTATTGTCATGTTTCCTCCTGGGCTGAAGATTTCTTTTCGTATTTGTATTGATTTTGTCAACCCCTGCCTTGCAGCGAATTGTGAATCGTGTTAGATTATACGAAATCGGGTGATTGGTCGCATTTTGCCCCCCTATGAAATCGGGGCGTAAAATGGGATGAAATAGGAGATCAGGATATGCAGTTGATTACCGATGAGGTCAAGGGATTTCTTTCCGGCGGTTCGATGATTCGCAAGATGTTTGAGGCGGGAATCGAGTTGCGCAAGCAATATGGCGCCGATAATGTTTACGATTTCAGTTTAGGCAATCCGGATTTGCCGCCTCCGGTGGAGGTGAAGCGTGCGTTGGAGCAAATCACGGCGAATGCCGGGGAGCCGTTCGCGCTGGGGTACATGCCCAATGCCGGGTATCCGGCGTTGCGGGAAAAACTTGCCGCGCATCTTTCGCTGGAGCAAAACGTTGCGTTACCGGCGTCGAATGTGCTTATGACCTGCGGGGCGGCGGGAGGATTGAATGTATTGTTCCGTGCGACGCTTTCGGCGGGGGACGAGGTGATCTGCCCCGCGCCTTACTTTGTCGAATACGGATTTTACGCGGCCAATTCGGGAGGCAAGCTGGTTCCGGTTCCATCTCGGGATTTTATATTTGAGTTGGATCTTGAGGCAATCGAGCGAGCGATTACGCCGCGTACGCGGGCGATCATCATCAATACGCCGAACAATCCGACCGGCCAGATTTACAGCCGTTTCGAGCTGACCCGCCTGGCGGAGATTCTGGCGGCGGCGGAGAAGAAGCACGGGCGGATCATCTATGTCATTTCGGACGAGCCGTACCGCTTTTTGAACTTCGACGGGGTGGAGCTGCCGGGGATGCTGGAGCTGTTTCCGCACGGGGTGGTGATCGGTTCCTACTCCAAGAGTCTTTCACTGGCGGGGGAACGGCTCGGCTATATTGCGGTGTCGCCGACGTTGGAAGGGGCGGCGGAGCTGATGGCGGCGCTGATTCTCTGCAACCGGATTCTCGGGTTTGTGAATGCTCCGGTGCTGGCGCAAAAGATTTTGATGGAGTGCATGGACGCACAGGTGGATCTTGAGGTCTACCGTGAACGTCGCGCGGCGATGGCGAAGGTGCTGACGGAGGCGGGGATTGAATTTACGTTGCCTCGCGGTGCGTTTTACTTTTTCCCGAAATCGCCGGTGGCGGATGAGAGCCATTTTATCCAGGCGCTGCAGGAGGAACGGGTGTTGGCGGTTCCGGGGCGCGGATTCGGCGGTCCGGGCTACGTCCGGTTTGCGTTCTGTGTCGATAAGAAAGTGATTGAGGGCGCTGGGCCGAGTATCAAAAGAGCCGTTGCTAAACTGAAATAGAACAGGAGAGGGCGGAAGAATGAAGCTCAGGGAGCTGATCGAAGCGAAAGAAGCCGATTTCGATTCCAGACAGAATTTGCTGGGAAACCGATTTCAGTCAGTCGGATACCACAGCCGGATTCCTACCGGAACCTGGGTACACGAGACCCGGACGAACATCTACTACGCGCTCGCGCTGCTGGAATTGGGCGACGAGGCGTATCGGGAACGGGCTGCGGCGGTGATTCGCAACGTGTTGTCGTTTCAGGTGATCGATCCTTACGATCCTGCCTATGGGATTTGGCCATGGTGTTGCGAGGAGCCGGTGCCGATGATGGCCCCGCCGGATTGGAACTGGGCGGATTTTATCGGCGCGGCGCTTTGCCATATGCTGGCGGAGTACCGTGACCGGATCGATGCGGAGCTGGAGTCGGAGATTGCCGACGCGCTCAAACGGGCGGCCTGGTCGATCTTCCGCCGTAACATGCAGCCTCATTACACCAACATTGCGCTGATGGGCGCGGCGGTGGCCGGGTGTGCCGGGGAGCTGCTTGGCATTCCGTTGCTCAGCGAGTACGCGGCGCGGCGGTTGGAGGCGTTTCAGGTTTATACCCGGGAGCAGGGCGGACTGAATGAATACAACAGCCCCACTTATACCTTTGTCGCACTGCACGAGGTGGAACGCATTCTGCAATTGGTGAAGAAAAATCGGCGACTGATTATTGCCGCCCATACGCTGCATGCGTATATCTGGGAGGAGATCGGGAAACGATTCCACCCGGCGACCGGACAACTCGGCGGGCCGCAATCGCGCGCTTATTCGGAATTTCTCTCCCCCAAGACCATGGCGTTTCTGGAAGAAACGGCCGGGGTGGCTTCGAGGAAGCGGGAGGAGGCGGAGTCCGGGTTGCTGTTGTTCACTTACGACGGGATTCGCCATTTGCCGTGTCCGGAAAATTTGCGGCATTATTTCACCAGATTCACCGAAGAGGAGCGGGAGATTGTGCAGCGTTTCGTCAAGCGGGCGGATGCGGAGAAGAGCTTTGTCGGAACGACTTATATGACGCCAGAGTTGACGTTCGGCTCGATCAATCGCGAGTGTTTCTGGACACAGCGTCGTCCGTTGCTTGCCTACTGGCCATCGGGGAAAGGGGACACGCCGGCGATGTTCCGCATGCGTTTCTGCAAAGACGGCAAAGATTTCGCTTCCGGCGGCGTGCGGCTGGCGCAGGAGAAAACCCGCGTCGCTTTTGCATTCAATATGCTGACTGACCGTGGCGACTGGCACATCGGGCTGGGGCGTTCCGCGGACGGCGGATTCTCGTTCTCGAAACTGGCGCTGCGGTTTGAGCTGGCGGCCGAAGACGCGGAGTTGCTCTCCGACGGGCGCACGATGAAATCCGGCAATTACCGCGTGGTGATTCACGGGTTGCCCGGCATGTTCGCAGGGAACCCGGTGACGTGGCGGAGCGGACGCGACGCCGATCGAGTCTGGGTGGAAGCCGTGCTTTACGATGGCCCGGAGACACGGAAGCAGTTCGACGAATCGCTGACCGCGATGATCGGCGGCGGAGTGGAAATCCTCGCTCCGGCCGCCGCACCCTCCAGACAGCCTGAGCTGCACGAAGAGGGCGATATATATCGCGTGCAGTGGGGTGGCTTGAGTGTCACCAACTGCCTGCACGCGTTCTCTTACGATTAAGCCTAGAAACGGAAGTCGCGCTTGCCGTCGTGGAGCTCCTGAAGGTGCTCGGCGGCGACGGCGCGAATGTTCGGATTGGTGATTTTCTCCAACTCCTGCGCGATGACGACTTCCCCTTTGCCTTGAGTGCCGGGCGAGGCGTAGTCCTCCAGATACTCTTTGAGCGTCATCAGGGCATTCGGCAGGCAACAGTTTGCGATCTGGCCGGATTTGACCAGCGACATGAAGCGGTCGCCGGTGCGCCCTTCGCGGTAGCACGCGGTGCAAAAACTCGGAATGTAGCCGAGGCTGAGCAGCCAATTGACGATCTCGTCGAGCGTCCGCCGATCGCTGACGTCGAATTGAGCGGAATTCTCTTCCGCCGTTTCTTCGTGAACATAGCCGCCGACGCTGGTGCGTGAGCCGCCGGAAATCTGCGACACCCCGAGTTTGAGTACTTTTTCGCGCGCCTCCTGTGATTCACGGGTGGAGACGATGATTCCGGTATAAGGAACCGCGATACGGAGAATCGCCACGATTTTAGCGAAAATATCATCCGAGATCGAGTTGGTGAACGCTCCCGCGTCGATGTCGTCCGCCGGGCGGATGCGCGGTACGCTGATGGTGTGAGGCCCGACTCCTTTTGCCGCCTCAAGGTGCTCCGCGTGCATCAGGAGCCCGACGAAGTCGTAGCGATAGAGGTTCAGGCCGAACAGTACGCCGATGCCGACGTCGTCGATTCCCCCCCCCATGGCGCGATCCATCGCCTCGGTGTGCCAGGCGTAATCGGATTTGGGGCCGGTCGGATGCAGTTCCTCATAAGCCTTTTTGTTGTACGTTTCCTGAAAAAGAATGTACGTACCGATCCCCGCGTCTTTCAGCTTGCGATAATTGTCGACCGTGGTGGCGGCGATGTTTACGTTCACCCGCCGGATCGCACCGTTTTTGTGCTTGATCGAGTAGATGGTTCTGATGCTTTCGAGGACATATTCGATCGGGTTGTTGACGGGGTCCTCGCCGGTTTCCAGTGCGAGCCGTTTGTGACCCATGTCTTGAAGCGCGATCACCTCCTGGCGGATTTCGTCCTGCGTGAGTTTTTTGCGCCGGATCGTCTTGTTCTGATGGTGATAGGGACAATAGGTGCAGCCGTTCACACAGTAATTCGAGAGATAGAGCGGCGCGAACATCACGATTCGGTTGCCGTAGAATTCCTGCTTGATTTTTTGCGCGAGCGCGTAAATCCGCTCGTTCTCTTCGGGGAGATCGCATTCGAGCAGAAGCATAGCTTCGCGGTGGTCGAGGCCTTTGCGTTGTTCCGCCTTTTCCAGAATGGCGTCGATCAGCTCGCGGTTGCGGCGGTTTTCCTTCGCGGACCGGATGGCGGCGAGAATTTCATCGTCGTCGATGAATTCCTCGGCTTTGAGCGATTTCGGGTCATACATTTTCATTGTTCTCCGTATGTTTCACGCCGTTACTTCTTGGAGTATACGGTTTTGACACTGATGCCGGGCAGCATTCCGAGTTTTCCTGATAGAGAGCTGATTTTGTCAGCAGGTGCGTCGACCACCACGCTGATGATGGCGACATTTTGTTTCTTGTAAGGGATTCCCATGCGGCCGACCAGATAATCCTGATAGTCGTGCAGAATCCGGTTGAGTTCGGCGCTGACGGCAGTATCTTCGACGATGATGCCGATCAGGGCGATCCGACTGCTTTCCATAAAAAACCTCCGTGCTTCCCGGCAAAAAAGGGGAAACACGGAGGGGATTGCGATTGCAACACCGATCCGGTGAAACCTGCCTCTTTCCGCCCGGGACGTACCCTCGCGTTCAGAATGACACTTCCTGTTCAAAAAATCCTCGTCCGTCAGGGCTTCCCCTTCCGGTTTGGATCATATGATTAATATAACATGAAAAAGGGTATTTTCAAGAATCGTTCTTAAATGATTTCAGGGAAAAAACGGATTCCGAGCTTGACATTCCGGTATTCTTACGTCATACTCTATGGGCAACACCTGACAGGAGAGAATGTATGGAACCGCTTGATCGGAATACGCTGAAACCGGGAGCCGACCGTTGGAACGATCTGGTTGTCGCGCTGCCGGATCGCCATTGTTTTTTGCCTTACTACACCTCCTCGCCATGGGGAAACGATGCAAACGGGGAATTTTTCATTTTCCTTGCGGCGAACGATGATTTCTCCCGGTTGTGGCTCTGTTCCTGTCGTGCCGATTCCGGCAAGGTCACGGAGCATTGCGAACTGCTCTCCCGGCGGAACGCGATCGACAATTACGAAGAACCGCTTGCGATGCTCTGGTGGAACGATGAGCGGGCAATCATCATGCCGCACGGCTGTGAACTGGTCAAAACCTGGATCGATACCGGGCGCGAGGAGGTGGTGTTCCGCTACCCGAACACCGCTTACTATTTGCGTTCCGCGGCGCAAAGTCCCGATTGCACCCGGTTTGCTTACGGCGCGTTTCGCAGTTCGATGAACGAACCGCCGCTTGATGTGGAACTTCTGATCTTTGATGCGAAAACCGTCAACGTTCTGTTTCAGATGAGTTTCGGGAGGTATAACGCCGGACATTTTCAATTCACCGGCCGCGAGAATACCATCCTCTACTGTCACGAAGGTAACACCCTCGGGATTGACGATCGACTCAATTTGCTCGATACTGTGAAAAAGCACAAACGCATTCTCTATCACCATACGCGACACGGAGAAACCGGGGCGCTGCAGGAGTGTGTCGGACATGAATTTGCCACCGGAACCGTCATCGGCGCCGTCCGTTACCCGGATTCACCCGGCTTGCCGGGTGGGCTTTTGATTGTCGATCTGGATGGGAAAGCGATTTTTGCCGACGCGGACGACTACTGGCACTGCGCCGGGAACGCGGATGGCGATGTTTTTGTCATGGACACCATGTGGTGGGGGAACACCCGACGCAAAACGCCGAAACGGAGCGACATCATTCGGATCGATTTCCGCGCCGGAACCAAGCAGATTATTTACTCGATGGAGACCGATCCGGCCAAACAGTTCAATCACCCCCATCCGCAATTGACGCCGGATGGGAACCGTGTGCTGTTTTTGCAAAAACCGCTCGACGGCTATAATCAAATTCACCTGTTGAGCCGGGTTTAAGTGGGATCATTTTTATTTTTGCCGAATTATGTGGTGTTGAACAGAAAAATGGTAAGAAATATCGCATAAAGCTCCTTTCCGGTTTGCATCCGGCCGCTTGATGTGGAATATTGTCGCAACTGCATGATAAACCCATAATCAGGAAAGGAGCAGTGAGATGAAATTTGCCGCACTTGGCATCTTCCTCGCCGTTCTGGTTCTGGTGCTGGCTCCGCTGATCTTCTGGTTCGGCTGCCGCATCGAGCCCGGTAACGGAGAAATCGCGGTTTTGATCCGCAAAACCGGGAAGCCGCTTCCCCCGGGACAACTGCTCGCATCCGCGCCGGACGAACAGGGCATTCAGCTTGATGTTCTCGGAGAGGGGCGCTATTTCCGCAATCCTTATGTCTGGGACTGGAAAATTCTGCCCATCACCGACGTTCCAGCCGGGAAATTCGCGGTTCTCGTCCGTAAATTCGGCAAGGATCTCGAAGGCGGTCAAATCATCGCTCCCGACGACCAGAGCAAAGGCGTTTTGCGCGATGTGCTTGGCACAGGGAAGCACCGCGTCAATCCTTATGCCTACGAAGTTCGCATCTACGACGACGTGCGGATCATGCCGGGATATGTCGGCGTGGTCACTTCGCTCTCCGGCAGTGATGTGTTCTCCGGTGTTCGCAACGATTATGCCAAAGAACATGGCTTCCTTGTGGAGTCGGGACGGAAGGGCGTGCTCGGTGAAGTACTCAAAGAAGGAACGCACCGGATTAACCCCTTTATCTTCAGTGTGGTATTGGTCAACACGCAGAGCCAGCGGCATGAGTTCTCCGGAGCTGATGCGATTTCGTTTCTGACCGTCGACGGGTTTCAGGTTTCGCTGGAGGGGACGGTGGAATTCAACGTCGATCAGGCGCTTGCTTCCCGCCTTTCGCATGAGGTCGGTGATATGGAGGATATTCTCAAAAAGCTCATTCTCCCCTCGGTGCACGGGTTTGCTCGCCTCGAAGGCAGCAAGCAGGGCGCGACGGAATTCATCATCGGCGAAAGCCGCCAGATTTTTCAGGCCAAGCTGGAGAAATACTTGCGCGAGAACTGCCGGAAGTGGGGTGTCAAGATCAACTCCATTTTGATCCGCGACATCATTGTTCCGCAGGAAATCGCCGAAATCATCCGGAATCGCGAACTGGCCCAGCAGGATGCCCGCAAATATGCCGAGCAGATCGAACAGGCTCGCTCCGAAGCGGAACTCGCCAAACAGAAAATGTTGGCCGAGCAGAACAGCAAGAAAACCGCCGCCGAAACCTCCAGTATCACCGCTCTGATCTCAGCGCAGCAAAGGCAGATGGAGCAGATCATCGCTGCGGAAACATTGTTGAAGGTAGCCGAAGTCGAATTCAAGACCGCGCAGGCTGACGCGCAAGCCAGGCTCAACGCCGCGGAGGCGGAGCGCAAGGTGATCTCCGAGCAGAACTTACGCGAAGCGGAGGTTCTTAAACGACAGATTCAAGCGTATGGCGGCGGTGAAAATTATGTTCGCGCCATGCTGTATGCCAAGCTGATGCCCGGAATCAGCTCCATCATCAGCAATAGTGCGGGAGAGGGTCTGTTCGGCTTGCCCTTCGCGGCACCTGTGAAAGGAGGCGCACAATGAGCAACGCAAACACCGCCCCGAAGAGTTCCAGCGCATCGTCGAGCCGCTACGGCACCATCGTCGGCAGCGTCATCACACTGTTGATTCTTGTGGTGCTCGGCTACTTTGTTTTTCAGTGGGTATTCTGCCGTTTCTATGTTTCGGCGGGATATATGGCTGTTGTCACCTCGAAAGAGGGGACTGCGCCCGCGCCCGGCGCGATCTTGGTGGAGAAGGGACAAAAAGGAATCTGGCGCGAAGTGTTGGCCGAAGGGCGGCATTTCCTCAACCCCGTTCAGTATGAGGTGAAAATCGTTCCGGTGGTCACGATTCCGCTCGGTAAGGTGGGGATCGTCACCGCGAAAGTCGGCGCCGAACTTCCGGCAGGCGAAATCATCGCTCCCGATCGCCAGAGCAAAGGCGTCTGGCGTGATGTGCTCGGTCCCGGCGTTTATCGACTGAATCCGGAGGGGTATTCGGTCGAAATCGTCGATGCGATCAGCATCCCGGTTGGTTTTGCCGGAGTCATCACTTCTCAAAGCGGCGCTTTACCGAAACCTGGCGAATTCGCCGGGTTCGGGGAACGCGGCGTCTGGCGCGACATTCTCCAGCCCGGTCTTTACTATTTGAACCGCTATGCCTATCAGGTCAATGTGATCGAGATCGGCATGAATCAGGTGACGATGGCTGCCGGGAGCAATGAGAGCATTGTTTCTACCAGAAATCTTCTCAGTAACGCGAATCTGGCGCTTTCGGAACTGGAGCACAGCACGCTCAGCTTTCAGCGGGAACTTCGCCAGCAAAAAGCGATTCAGGAGATGAAAGCCGCTCCTCCGCAGTTGGCGCAGAGTGTGGAGAAAAGGGATGCCGGGCGGAAAAATGTTTTGAATGACGCGGCTTTGCCCGCTGAAGCGCAGATCTTCGGCGTCAGCCGTGCCGTGGAGTTCCCGTCACGCGACGGCTTCAAAGTGGCGCTCGATATGACGGTGGAGTTTGAGCTGATGCCGGAGAATCTCTCGAAAATCTATTTGCTCTACGGCGATTTGCCGCAGGTGGTGGAGAAGATTATTCTGCCGCAGGTTCTTTCGATTTCCCGCCTCAAGGGTTCGAGCTACCGGGCGCAGGATTTCATCATGGGCGAGGGGCGTGAAATCTTCCAAAATGACTTGAGCCAGGAGCTTGGCAAGACGCTTGAGGCGCGGAGCATCGTGGTGCACAATGCGATCATTCGCAATGTGGATATTCCGTTGAGCATCCTCACGCCGATTCGCACGGTCAGCCTCGCGAAGGAGCAAAATCTGACCAACAAATCGTTGCAGGATACCGCCCGGAAGCTCGCGGAGCTCAACACCGAAACCGAGTTGATCGAGCAGCGCCGCAGCGAAGTGAATCAGGAAACTGCCAAACTCGTCGCTAAAATCGCCGCGGAGCGCAACCAATCCGTTGCGGAGCTTCAGGCGGAAACTCAGCTTAAAGTTGCGGAATTGCAACTCAAGAAGTCGGAGATCCTCGCCCGCACGGCACAGCTCCTGGGGGAAACCAACGTCAAGGTGAAGTTCCTGGTAGACAACGAAAAAGCGCAGGGCGAACTTCTCCGCGCGGAGGCCCTCGGCGGACAGAGTATCCTCACCGAGCTTCGCATGGTGGATGCTCTGAATCCGAAGGTGAAAACCCAGATCATCTATGCCGGCCCCGGCACTCTCTGGACTGATTTGAAATCAGGCGCTCTCTCTGTCCCAACAGGGAAATAAAGAGTCATGACGAAAGAGGCACCTCCTCTTTCGTCATGATTTTCTTTTGGGTTTAAGCAGAAACCAAAACAGGCATAAAGATATGCCTGTTTTTTTATTTTTGGCCAGAGTAGATCGAAATAAGTGAATTTTATCTTTTTTTTATGCCGCATTGTTGTATGTTGGAGGTGGATTCACTATAATTATAATGCGGACCAATTACTGTTGATTCAACGGAATAAAGAAGGATAAATCAATGAAAAAACCGTTTACTCTGATAGAGTTACTCGTGGTGATCGCAATTATTGCGATTCTTGCCGCGATGTTGTTGCCGGCATTGAACCGGGCACGTGAAAGCGCCCGTGGCTCCCAATGCCTCAACAACAAGAAGCAAGCCATTCTTGCTCAGGTGCAATATTCCAACGATTTTGAGGGATATTACATCGGTTATATGCAGTGCAAGGTTGCGGGAACGGATCGTGGGCTTTGGCTCTCGATTTTGTCCAACGGCGTGGATTCCAATGGAGACTATACCATTGATGGCGGCGGCTATGTCCCGAAGGCATCTTTGCAATGCCCGTCCGCCAACAACGGAACCACCTTCAGCTACTGGAGCAGTACATTCGGAATAGAAACCAGTTCCACATGGACGACGGTAACAGCTCGTGCTGAGCGATTGGGGAATTATATCATTCGGAAAGGTTCGCCTCCGGGGGAACACTATATTCTTTCCATTGCTCGGATGAAAAGTCCCGGCGATGCTCTTATCTTTGCGGATACTTACCGAAGCAGCAACGGGAGAGCTTTTCCGCGGTTCCGATATGACGCGTTGATGAATGGGGGTGCCACTGCCGGATCCGGTGACGATGCTGCTGTTAGTGAGGCGCACAACGGGCGCACCTCCGCTGCGTTCGGGGATGGACATGCGGCGATGCACACCGGTAAAGAGCTGAATTCCATGCCTTATAATCTGAAGATATGGTTTGATTCCAACGGTGCGGTGAAAACCGGCAGTTGATTGCTGCTGACGGCTGATTAGAGAACCCGGAGTGATTTTTATCGTCACTTCGGCTTTTTTTTTGTTTGAACGTCACTTTTTTTCTCTTTTCCCTCTTGCATAACGCATTGATTTTTAGTATAATTATCGATAGGGATGTTGTCCGATTAACTTTGGAGAAGGTCATGAGAAAAAATTTTACTTTAATTGAATTGCTCGTTGTGATCGCGATCATCGCGATTCTTGCCGCGATGCTGTTGCCTGCACTGAATCGGGCGCGCGAAAGCGCTCGCGGCACCCAGTGCATCAGCAACAAAAAACAAGGGATTCTAGCCCAGTCGCAATATTCGGGGGATTACGAAGGATTTTACGTTGGTTACATGGGCTGCAAAGTGGCTGGTACGGATAAGGGGCTATGGACCGCTGTCCTATCCAATACGCAGGACAGCAATGGTGATTTTACGATTGAGGGCGGCGGCTACACTTCCAGAGCCGCGCTGCAATGCCCCTCTTTATCGAATGCTCCGCTGACGGATTACTGGGCCAGTTCGTATGCAATGGAGTCCAGCGACAGTTGGAGTTCGGATACCACGCGCAAGGATAAATTGGGCGACTACATTTTCAGACGGGACGCCTCTGCGGGGTACGAATTCTATGTGTTGGTTCTGGGGCGGATGAAAAATCCGGGCGACGCCATCGTATTTGCCGACAGCTATCGTTTGTCGACTCAAAAGACATTCCCGCGATTCCGGCATGGCGGCTTGGTATCGTCGACGGATAATGCGGCCATCATTGAAGTTCACAATGGGCGCACGGCGACGGCGTTCGCCGACGGGCATGCTGCAATGCACTCCGGCAAAGAACTGAAAGCGATGCCGTACAACTTGACCTATTGGCTCAATCCGAATGCCGGACAGGGTAGTTGATACAGAATAACCCTCCCTCTTTTTGACATTGCGCCCCGGCTCGGGTTGAGTCCGGGGCGCGCAGGCATTTGGCGGGTTGTTTGGTTAGTCGCGGCCGAAGTTCCGCTGGAAGTCGGTGAGGGCGTTGGCGATCGCTTTGTCCATATCCCAGTACTGATAGGCGCCGAGGCGGCCGCCGACCTGAAGGCCGGTTGTGGCGTCGGCCAGTTCGCGGTACTGGCGGTAGAGGGTTTGATTGCGGTCGCTGTTGACCGGGTAATAAGCCTCATCTCCGGCGCTGAAGTCCTTGGGATATTCGCGGCAGACGATCGTCTTGCCGGATTCAAACACCGCTTTGCGTTCCGGGTGGTAATGTTTGAACTCGTGAATCCGGGTGTAGGGGATATCGGCATTTCCGTAGTTCATCACCGTCGTTCCCTGATAATCGGAAACGTCGGCGGTTTCCTTCTCGAACCGCAATGTGCGCCACTCCAGCTCACCGAAGCGGTTGCCGTACAGTTCGTCGAGCATTCCGGTGTAGACGATGCGGCAATCCTTCGGCAATTTCTCCCGGATTTCGCGGAAATCGGTGTTGAGTTCCACCTGGATCTTCGGGTGGTCGAGCAACCGCTCGAACAGCTTGCCGTACCCATCCAGCGGAACCCCCTGCCAGGGGTCATTGAAATAATCAGTGTTGTAATTGCTGCGGACGGGTAGGCGGGTGATGATCGATGCCGGAAGCTCCCTGGGGTCGCATCCCCATTGTTTGGTCGTATAGCCTTTGATGAAGGTTTCGTAAAGCGGCTTGCCGATGAGCGAGATCGCCTTCTCTTCCAGATTGGCGGGATTCTCGATTACGCCGGCTTCGCGCGCGATCAGTCCGGGCACTTCACTCGGCGTAAGGTTGACACCGTAGAATTCGTTGATGGTCTTCAGGTTGATCGGCATGAAAAACACCCGGTCGCCACAGGTGATCAGCACCTTGTGCCGGTAATTGGTGAAGGAGCCGAAACGATTGATATAGCTCCAGACTTTTTCGTTGGAGGTGTGGAAGATATGCGACCCGTAGCAGTGGACCTCAATTCCGGTTTTCTGGTCGAATTCCGACCAGGAATTGCCGCCGATGTGGTTCTTTCGGTCGATGACCAGAACCGGTTCCTGAAGGACCGACGCGATGCGTTCGGCGGTGACGGCTCCATAAAATCCGGCGCCAACGATCAGATGGCGAACCTTGCTGTAATCAGTAAACATGATGTTTTTTCCTGAAAAATAATTGATTTACCCTACGCTGATACTGTATCACCCACGGACAGTGAAATCAAGGTCTTGCATCGGCAATTCGGCGGATTCCGTCTCGGAATCCACGACGCAGCTCCCGGTTGATCTCCCGGTATCGGCGGAATGTGCATTCCCCACGCAAAAAACGGAGGCTCGTGGCAAGCCGGATTTTCCAGATCCGTAGCCGGACCCGCAATTTCGCCCGGAACCGAAGCGACACGCCGGGTGTGTGCTTCATTGCAAAATAAGTCTGGCTCCGAATCTCGACATACCAGTTTTTCTCTGTGATCGACCGCTTCCGGTAAACTCCGGTTGCCGAGTAATGAACGACCGGTGTGTCGATGTGGCGGACGCGCCAGCCTCGCTGCAGCATCGACAGTATCACATCGGACTCGTCGAACGAAAAGACGATGTATTCGTCAAAATTTCCCACCGCCGCCAGCGCCTCCCGGCGGAATCCGCAGTTGCAGCCCTTGACGTTTGGGTGGAATCGCGGAGAAAGTGCGTCCGTCGTTTCCCTTACCGCGATCTGGCGGCCAAATGTGTCGATCACTCCATTGCGGAATTCATAGTGTTGATCCGGCGAGTTCCCGTCGATCACGCTTCCGCCTACAGCTCCGGTGTTTTCTCCGTCCAAGGCGCTTGCCATCTTCTCCACCCAATCGGCCGGAGCCTCCGCATCGTCGTCAATGAAGAGGACGAATCGGGAACGGGAATTTTCAATCCCGGCATTTCTGGCCTTGCCGATGTTATCTTCGTCAACCCGAAGAAATCTGAGCCCGGGGTAGGCGGAAAAAAGTGTTTCCTCTGTTTGATCCGACCCGCTTTGCACCACAATCAGTTCATCCGGCGGGCGATTTTGATGGCTCAGGCGGTCAAGGCAACGCCTCAGATGCTCCGCACGGTTGCAGGTACAGACGATGACGGCGACGCTATTCATGCAGACGCTCCCAGGTTGTCCGGGCGCACCGCTCCCAGGTGTATGGTCTGGCGCGTTCGATTCCCAGCGCGGATAGATGGGTGCGAAGTCCCGCGTCTGCTACGACCCGTTCCAGTGTTTTTCGCAGTTGCGTCGCATTGTGCGGATCGAAGTAGAGCGCCGTTTCTCCGGCCAGTTCGCGGTGTGCCGGGATGTCGGAGACGATCGCCGGTATCCCGCTGGCCAATCCTTCCAGTACCGGGAGGCTGAAGCTTTCGTAAAGGCTCGGCACCACAATTGCGAGCGCGTTTCGGTATCGGCGCGCGACGTTCACCGGGTCGGATTCCCCCGGAATCGCTTCCGCATTCAATCCTTGTGCATATGCGGGGAGGGGTGTTCCCAGAATCTTCAACGGAATGTTTCGCAATTCGGCGCTTCCGCGCAGGGCTTCGCAAAGGAGCTGCAGGTTTTTGGCCGCAGTGGCATTGCCGACGAAGAGCCAGTAAGGGGTTTGTTCCTGTTCCCCGGGGGAAACGGGACGGAAATCGGAGGAAATCCCCAACGGTACGGCATGGATCTTTCCCGTCGCTTCCGGGAAGTGGGATTCAATCTGTTGCTTCATACATTCGGACACGGTGAAAATCAGGTCGGCGCGCCGGATTACGCGCGGAATGGCGTAACGGTAGTAGCGCAGGAACGCCCGGCTGTAACTCTCCGGGTGATACAGAAACCGGAAACAGTGGATCGTTACCGCCAGTCGAACGCGCCGCGTCAGTCGCCACGGCGCAACATTGCACGGCGCAAACAACGTATCCCCGGACGACAGCCGTTGCGGCAAGCGGAACTGCTCCCAGAGCTGCACCCCGCCGGGGAGTGCGCTCCAGGCGCCCGGAGTCGCTATCTGGAACTCGTATGCAAGACGCGAAAACCCGCCGGTCACTTCCCTGGCATAACGCTGGACGCCGGTGAGAGTTTTTTTTGTGGTGAAAGCGCCGTCAATCCAAATCATAAGGCCCTTTCCGTCATGACAATTTCTCCGGCTGTACCCCTTGCGCGATCGAAAAGTCATAGAAAATCTTGTCCTTTGCCATCAGCGGCAACATCAGATTGGTACGGAACACATCGTCGAAAATCACGAGTTCCTTCCGTCGCCACAGCCAATGGCGGAGCTGGGCGAACGACTGCGCCGTCATCGCGCAGGCAAGCGAGAGCCATTTGTTTTTATCTGTACGGTAAATGATTTTGCTGCATCGGCAATCGGGCAATTGTTCCGCGATCTTTTCCGCATCCTCCCGGCTCCTGCAAATCAGCAGTATCGGTCGGCGTGAATGGTTGATCTCTTCCCAATTCACCGGCGTGTAGCGGGGCATCGGCAATTCCCGGCGCAACCGCACGCGATCATGAAACGCATCGGAAATTCCCCAATGAATCAACCGGGCGGTGGAGCGTGCCCCATGCAGTCGGAAGTAGAAGCCCTTGAGGGCTTTCTTCCCCAGGAACAGCCATCGCGCCGCGGGTCGATACAATCCGCAAAACCAGAGATAGTTTCGGATGTCGTAATAAAGAAGCCAGTCGGCGCTCCTGCCGCTCGGCTCCGGGTGGCGAATTCGAGACTCCGGAACCGCATAAAACTTCCAACCCGCCTTCCGCAAGCGGAAACACCACTCCACATCATCATAATGAATAAACACATCGACGAAAAACCCCTGTTCCCGGATCGCCTCTTTTGTCACCAGCAGAGAGGCGGCGGCGCAATAAGGCACCTCACGGGGAGAGGGGGGCACCGTATCAATCATCTCGCCGTGTTGAAAGGGGATGAAACTGCCGGTTCGCCAGTTGATCGACGCGCCGATTTCCGTGACCCGGTCGCGATTTTGCTTGCCCAGCATGGCGGACCCGGTTCCGGCAATTTTCTCGCCACGCTCCGAAAGGGAGGCGAAATGACGGAAAAGTGACGGAAGGGTTTCCGTCTCCGGCTCCGCATCATCATCCAGCAGCCAGAGAAACTCCGTATCGGAGTGGTGCGTCATCGCATGGTTCACTCCGGCGATGTATCCGCCGGAGCCTCCGCGATTTTCTTCCAGACGGATCACTTCGCAGCGTGGATGCGCCAGCCCAAGCAGACGCTCGGCCAGCTCCGAAGCGTTCCCATTATCCACCACCACAATGCGGAGGGAATCAGCATATGGCTGCTCTCCCAGAAATGCGACCGTTTCAAAGACATCCTCTCGGGCAAACACGGGAATGACAACAGAAATTGATTTCAACGTTTCTCTCATAACCTTCCTGTCTGCCTTTGACGCGCCACCGCCGTTACCGGCCGCGTTTCTCCCGCATTTTGCGTGCGATGAACTCCTTGGATTTTTTCAGAAAGGCCCCAGGAGAAGAGAATGCGTCCATGATCATTTCGTAGCGTTTGATCTTCCGGTTCAATTCGTCCATACGGTTCGAGAGGCGTTTGATCTCCGCCGCGTTCTTGGTGTACAATCCGTCCGCGATATCGTGGACCGTCCAGTCCGTGTTTTTAGGAGAGCGGATCGCATTGTCCAGCCACGCCCGGCAACGAACCTTCTCCGGCTCGATGATCTCATACACTTGCTTGAAATCGACCTCTTCCGATAAAAGATGGCGATACTCCGGCAGGCGTTCTGCGCCGATAATCATCCGATGCTCCAGATGCAGGAATTGCAACAGTGATTCAAAGCGGCGGACACCGCGCTGAAGATTTCCGAAACTGACGAATTTCCGCTCCAGCAACACCGCAAAGCAGGTTCCGTGGAAGCTGTCGGTCAGAACCATCTCGCTGTTTGCCATGTAATAGAGCCAGTCTTCGACCTCCGCCGACACCATGGTGTCGGGCAGGTTCAGTCGAGCCGCTTTTTCCACCGCATGGTCGGCGTCGATCAGATTGATGAGCCGCAATCCGGTTTCTTTCTGCGCATAGAGCAGAGCCTGCCGTTTTTCTTCATTCGGGTCAAGGATGTAGGAGACGATGAATTTTTCTTTCATCTTCGCCTTTGCTTTTCCTGCCCAGAAGTGGTAATGCTTACGGTCGCAGAGGAAGACCGGGTCCAGCACCCACTCCGCTTTCAGCCCGAAGACGTTTTTGCAGAGGTCTACCGCAAAATCTTCCCGCACTGACAGGTGGTCGAAGCGGCTGAGGTAGTATTTTTGCCAATGCTTGATCTCATCCGGTGCAAAATAATCGTTGCCGAACGAAGACGCATAGGAAATCATTTTATTGGAGGAACGGACGAAGTCCAGCACATACTGTTCAGTGCCCGGCCCGCGGGAACAGTGATAGTTCCACACCTGGTCGGAGCCGACGATAAAGGCTTTGACGTGGTCGTTCAATTCCCGCATCTGCCCTTCCGAATCCCGGGGGCGGGTGCAGTTGAAATATCGGGAAGCGAATCGGCCGACCAGCGTGTTCTGTACTTGCGCTCCGTTCCATTGATAGGTCGGTTTGGAAATCATCACCGGCGAATATTTCATGTCTTCCAGCGCCTTGTACAGCGCCACGCCGGTCAGTACGCAACCGTAGTTGGTCGCATACCACAGGCCGAGAACTCCCGCATCGTACATCGGTCTGTGGATGTAGTCAGTCGCTTCCTGAACGCTTTTGATCTGAAGGAGTTCCTGATAACGTTTCCGCAATGGATTCACCTTCAATGTGCCGCCGACATTCGCCGCCACTGTCTTGTAAAAGTCCAGCGGAACGGATTGGGTTTTGCCTCGGGAAGCGATTTCGTCAAACAATTTTTTCCCGACCGGTGAATTGACCAGACACGCACTGGTTCCCTTGTTGTCGTCCAGCGATTTGTCATAACGGTCGATCCCCCAGAAATCGGCGATGGTCAGGTCGCCTTGTCGCGGCAGACGCGAGAAAGGGCAGTTCCCACAACTTTCACGCAAAGACTGGAGGCGCAAAAAGGGCGCGAAAAAGGAATCCTCTCCCGCACGGCGGAAATATTCCGTACCGTCTTGAAAACGGATCTCGATGGCGTGCCCTTTCCAGCCCCAGCGCTTGGGACGAAAGCGGACGCTCTCGATTCCACGCTCGGTGAAGCCCTGCTCCTGCAGATAGCGACGCCAGGTTCCCGGTGCCGGAACTCCTTCGCAAATCAGGTCAACCGTGATCAGGGTGTCGTATTTTTTTCCCAGAAATGAGTTCAAACCCGCCACCTGACAAGGGCACCCGGTGAAGAGAACCGTCTTATTCGCATCCAGCAGATCTTTCAGTTCCCGATAAACCGTCTTGATATCACTCTGGACGTATTTGGAACCTTTCAACCGGGGGAGATCCTCCGGTTTGGAGATCACGATATGTTCCACCTCGAACTTGCTGTCAAACGCGGCGCCGGCGACATAGCCGCCATCTGCCAGTACTTTTTCCGCCAGAAGCGGAAACAAGGCTCCGGAGGCGCTTTGCGCCCGCATCTCGTCCGGCCCCCGGAAGGCATAACACTCCGGCTTGTTGCTGTTCCGGTAAACCGGATGCAGCACCGGACACGATTTGCGGCACAAATCGCAATTGTTGCAAAGCGTCTGATCAATTTCGGGGGAGGGGAATCCTTCCCGATCTTCCACCATTCGGATTGCCTGTTGCGGGCAGACGTTTCGGCACGCACCGCATCCGGTACAGCTTTGGCGCGGAACTTTTTCTATTACCAATTCTTCACTGAAACAATTCATAATCACCTGTTTATATTCCAAGATACTTCTTCCAGAATTCAACCCCGGTCCAAACTTTGAACCGCTCCCGATAGGCTTTTACCAGCGCTTCATGTTCACGCTCGTATTGCCGGGAGAGGCGCTGGTAGCGCCGTATCAGCTCTCGCCCGCGAGAGCCGTCGAATACCCGCTCGACTCGGCTTCTGTTGAATGGGTTGACCATTAAAATCCGATTGCGTAAAAATTGCGTCCGAAGTGCCTGATGATGATTGAACGCCATATAACCGAACGAGTTTCTGCGGAGAAAACGGGGGATGAACCGGTGTCCGTTGTCGGTAAACCGGAAAATCCACCACAACACGGTCGGCAAATGCTGATGACCGTATAAATGATTCATGTTGATCTGATTGTACTCGATCTGTGAAATCGGCGTGTATTTTTCATTTTTTGCCGATTGCTTTTTCAGCTGTTCTGTACAATCCAGCGTTTCAAGGAATTCCGGCCCCTTCAGGAAGTCATCCAGCGCATCCAGAAGAATTTCCGCTCCGCTGTAATTATATTTCCAAAGTTCCTCCCGGAAGGCACGCTGCAAATGCTCGTACAATTTGTGTTCCGGGCATTTCCCGCCCGCCGCCTGAAGGATCAAAAAGTTCCTTTTCGGCTGATAAAGATCCATAAAGTTGGAATACTTCGCCTCAAACGCCTCGTGCCACACGCACAGGCCGTTGAATGCAAGTATTTTGGCGTCGTTGCGCAAGCTGTATTCGATGTCGTCGCCGCGGATGAATACCGGAATCGGCAGATTATCCAGGCGAGCCACCGTCGTCGGAATGCAGCAGAACCACCAGGCGGCATACGCGTCCGCCGTTTCTACTGCCATCGGCTGATAATCGTTGATAATACAGTGAAACAGATTATCGAGAGGCAGGCTTGGGCGGGTCAGAAGCAGATGTCCCTCCGGCCCGAAGCGGGCGAGGCTTTCGTGCTGTACGTTCTTATGATCCATCCGAAGCATGGCTCCGCCGATCAGGTGGTCGCGATATTCCGGTCGGATGACCCGTTGCAGGGTATAGAGCCGCCGAATGCTTTCCGGCATGATCATCACATCGTCGTCCATCAGCAGAATGTGGGTCGGTTTGAAGTCGGACTCCAACGCTTCGATCATGCCGCGGGAGAAGCCGCCTGCTCCTCCGACGTTCTGATTCGGGAACACCTGGATGGCGTCGTGCTGAAACGTACTCGGATCAAGCGTCTGCCCGTTGTCGACGATGAACATGCGGAAATTCGAGGCGATTTCGTCGTCTCCGCTCAAAATCTCCTGTTTAATCAAGTTTGCGTTACGGGTGATGTATTCTTCCCGGCGGAAGGTGGTAGAGGCCAGTGCCAGCCGGGTTTCGTTGACCTCCTGCTGCGGTGCTTCGGCGTAGTATCCGCCATCATAAATTTCACAGTCGCTGAGGGATTCCAGGCTGAATGCCAGAGTTTCATTCTGATTCTCCGGATAATCCAGCCGGACTTCCTCGCAATTTTCGCAGTTGAATTCCTTCACCAGAAAATTCTTGCGGTCGATGCTGCCGTTGTTCAAGACAAAGCTGAACAGGGTGATCCGGAACCGTCCCTTGATCTTCAGATACAATTGGGGATGGATCAATGTAGTGAACGTCTGTAGCTTTTTCCAAGAAATCAGATTGAAATATCCGGTAAATTCAATATAGTTGTAACTGCCCAGAATATAGCAATCCTTGTCGGCGTCGAAAACTGGCCGGTAAAAATAGTACGCCATCGTGGCGTTTTCATGCGGCAGGATGCTTTTCCCTCCCGCAAACACCAGGCTTTGAACGCGCAAAGAGATCAGATCCGGCATTGCGTCCCGAGCGATCTCTGTGCTGACTGTACTTTGTAATTCCTGCGTCATTTTTTCTCCGTTTTTCCCCAACCGGTTAAATAGGCAACCATCCGGCCAGTTCGCGATTCAAAAAGTTTGCGAAGATGTCGGTTTTCTTCTTTAAGGCGTTCCAAATCATGGTCTTTTGTTTTCAATTCACTGATTTCCTCGCGGAGTTTTTTGACCAAAAGCGTCAGGCGCTCCGACTCGGCCACCCAGTGCCGCCGGGTTTCAAACAGCAATTCGGGCGCAGGCGTATTCAAGATTCGGTGAATGACGCTGAAATCGCCTGCCGAATCGAAATACTCTTTATTATAGCATAGCACTCCGAGTTCCGCAAAGCCTTTCTCCTGCAAAAAGACGTAAAGTTCCAAAAATGAATCTAGTTTGTTCATGGAAAAGAGGTTGTAGATACATCCCCGCATCGCCATGACGGCGAAGCCTCTTTCATAAATCGGGAATAAATTCCGTTGCGTCAGAAACTCCTTCAACGCAACCAGCGCTGAATGGAAGTCGCGTGGAGCAAAGTCGTTCGTTGCTTGGCAATTGGTGCCACTGCCCATTCGATAGTGGGCGAGGCATCGATCCAAGATGGCGATCTTCTTTGCCGTAACCAGCGCAGAACAGGTGAACAACAGATCGTTGGTACGCCATAACGGTTGGAAACGAATGCCTTCCCGATCGATCAATTCTCGACGGAATAACTTGTTCCAGGTCCAATTTTGAAAGGAGTTGAATATGACATCCGGTAATTCCGTAGGAGCAAAGCACTCTTTTCCGGCCAGATTTTCAACCTTCAGCGCTCCGGGGTACGGCAGGAATTTTCCGCTCTTCACATCATATCCGTCCGCTCGAAAGACAACGACGTCGGCTCCGGTTTCCGTCATCCGCTTCCATGCGGATTCCAGCATGTCAGGTTCAAAAAAGTCGTCGCCATCCAGAAACGAGAGGAATTCTCCTTCGGCATTGTCGAGCCCAAGGTTTCTGGCGTTTCCCGCGCCGGAATGTTCCTGCCGGAACAATCGGATCCGGTTATCCCGTTCTGCGAACTCGTTCAAAATCTTCCAGGTGTCGTCGGTAGAGGCATCGTCAATGCAGAGGATTTCCGTTTCACGCAACGTCTGCGCCAGCACCGATTCCAGGCATTGCCTCAGATACGGCTCGACGTTATAAACCGGAATGATGACGGAAATTTTCGGCATTTTTTCACTTGTCTTTATTTATTTTGTCACAATTTTTTCAAAAAAATGACGTATCGTATATTTCAACCCATTTTCCTTCAAACACCGAATCCCCCCGCGCACCTTCCGCGGCATCCAAAGGACAATTTTTCCGGTCAGGTAGGTATTGGAAGACACGATTGCAGTATATTCCGAATTCAGTTGTTCATATTCCGCGGTTAGTTGTCCCAGCTTCCGTTGTACGGTCATGTTGTTTTGTCTTAAAGCGTTTGTCTCACTCCTCTGCCGATAATGAAACTCGCAACCCAAAGAAAAATGGAACAATATTGTATCAAAAATGATACGATATGCCTGTTGCTCATGATTTGCACTGGTTTCTTGCTTAAGCGGCAGCGATTGAAAAAGCCTGTCCCATAAAACGATAACATCCTGTTGAGAAAACTCTTCGATGCTCAACCGGGCGGATTTGCCCATTTGTCGCTTGAGTTTTTCATCTTTTAGCAGTAACACGATTGCTTGGGCCGCAGCCGAAATATCACAAGGAGGAACTGCAATATACCCTTTGTGATCCTTTAACAATTCCAGATAAGGCATGTCATAAGTTACGCAAGGGAGGCCAAAACATTTGCTCTCAGCAATGGTGTTGCAAAACGATTCATACACGGAAGTACAAAGAAAAAGAGACGCTTTTTGGTAAAAAAATTCAACATCTTTGCGGAAACCAAATAACGTGACATGATTTTCAAGTTTCAAACGCTTGATTTCATGTTCTAATTCTTTTTGGGTGGATGCGTCGGCGTCTCCAACAATGGACATTCGCGCTTTGGGGATTTTTTTTATTACCTCCGCCATGATTTTAACCGCATCCAGATATCGCTTTTGCAGCGGGTCGAGCCGACCAAGCCAAAGGATATGATCTTCGTCCAAAGGAGAAGGAGCAATGTTCTGCCAATCAAGCAAAGGAGGATTGGGAATACATACTGCGGGGATTCCCAATGTCGACCAATAAAGTTTTTCGGTGTCATTCAACACTACCATGGAGTCCGCAAGGCGATAAATCGGCACGATTTGGCTTATGTTGTATATCTCCAGACGGACCATCGCCTGAGAAAACAGACCGCAATTTCCCACAACAAAAGGAATCCCGGCTGATTTTACCAGCAAAGTATCGAATATTAGATTAGAGGCATAGGCATTGAAATAACAGAAGAGATCAATTTGTTCTGCTTTAAGCGCTTGCTCAAAGCAAACGGCACGTGCCTTGTATTGATCCAAGGCTTTTGAGTAAGGCAGAACAACACGTTTGATCGTCGGAGGAATGCTGTAGTCATCGGAGGTTGGGGGTTCATTGGAAAAGAATACCACTCGATACCCCAACACCTCCCATTGTGGCATTAGAAATGACAGCTTTCGTTCCACGCCGCCATTGCGCAGGCGCGGATAATATACGCCGATGGTTTTAATTGACCGCGATTGGTCAAAAGCCAGCGTAGAAGAACCCATTGCCCATTCGGCTAACCATTTTTTCTTCGCGGCACATTTTGCCGCGAGTAGTGCCAGGGTTTCGACTCTCCCCAATCTTTGAAACATGGAGTCAAAATCATCTTCTCCGCCAATAGGAGATCGCGTATTAAGCAAGTTCGGCAATTTGTTTGAAAGAGAAGTCATGCCCCTTTCTCCCGTTTTATTGCTTTCTTTACCTTTTTAAAACAGTGTGTCAACGTGTAAGATAGTCCGTTTTCCTGGAGACAACGCCAGCCGCCTCGCAGTTTACGCGGCAACCAAGTGATCATATGTCCGATCCGGAATGATAATGATGCGCGTATGGCCGCCAGTTCCAGCTCGGCGATATTGATCGGGGGTTGTTGTGGTTTGGAAGGTATTACGCTCTTCTTCTTGAGAGCGTCAATCTGCTGTTCCCGTGTATGTAACTTCTTTCGTAAATCGCCGACAGTCTTCTCAAATCGTCGCACCAAAGGGCGCATCGATATTTCAAAAAACACCTCTTCCTGCTGGTAGCTGTTCCATTGCGCTTGCTTTCTCGCCTCTTGCGGTAAGCCGGCATAAATTCCAAAGATCGAGTTGATGCGATAGGAAAGATAATGAATGAGCCCCTCCTTGACTTCAGGAGATAGCGGTATTTTACTTGCAAATCTAAGAATTTCGCAATAGCCGACAAAATAGCCGATGACGTTTTTTGCATCGCGTTCTTTGGTCATAATTGAATTTGCTCGATAACGTCGTGAAAAAAATGTATGGGGAAGATATTTTGCGCGCTTTGCAGATAAGTACATTTTGACACAGAACGGTACATCTTCATGAAGAATTCCAGAATTGAAAGCAAAATTCGTTATGAAATCCCGACGAATAAAATGAATACATAAAGACGGAGAAAACTCGTCACGCTTAAACATCCGGGCAAATAATTCTCCTCCCGTCATCAGTTCGCCATAAATATTGGGGTCTTCAGGTATTTTCAATGTTGGCGCAAATCGTCGTCGAAGTTCTTCTGTTTCAAATATGAGCTTACGTTCAAAACGGATAAAATCCAATTGGAAAGACTCCGCAGTCTGATATAATATTTCCAATGAATCGAGATCGATGAAATCGTCAGAATCTAGGCAATAAACGTATTTGCCTGTCGCTAATGCCAGACCGGCATTTCGTGTCGCCGCTAAACCACTGTTGGGTTGAGTTCGAATGACGAAGCGGGAATCATTTGCCGCATATTCCTGTAAAATAGCATAAGACGCATCGGTAGATCCATCGTTAATGGCAAGGATCTCAATGTTCTGAAACGTCTGGTTTACTATGCTATCTAGGCATTGACGCAAATATGGTTCTACATTGTAAACTGGAATAATAATTGAAATTTCAGGAAGGCGATTTTTCATGGTCTGCTCCCTGATTTATTGGTATTTTTCCTGAGGTCGCGGATTTTTCTTGGAATATAAGTCATTGCCCGGCCAACCTTGAATGACAATGAATTTCGGATCGCGCGATCCGAGTCGTTTGCCCGGGCTAATTTCGCCTTCAAGTCAGCGATGGTTTTTTCAAGCTGTACTTTCTTTGGTTCCAATGGTTTCAGAAGGCTTATGCGCCGGTTTAAGTCATCGATTGTTTTTACGCGCGCGTCATATTTCTTCATTGCAATATCGCAACAGGTAAAATCGTCAGGGCTACTCGGATCCAGTTTCTGCAAAAGGTAAAATAAGGGGAAGCATGTATGATCCCGAAGCTTTTCCTGCATGAATGAGATATCCTGCTGCTCCCAAAAAGATTTGATCTCCGAAAGAATGCTCGCACGGTAGCTTGCCGGAGCTTTGAAATAGAAAAAACACATGTCGGTAAATGCAGAAATATAGATGATTGTTTTTACCTTTGCCGGGACGTCGTTTTCTTCGCAGAAGTCGACCACATTTTTCAATGCTCTGGCGTGAACATCGAAGTTCAGCAGCCGTGTGGTTCCTGTCAATGAATTGTTGTTGTTGATCCGATGTGTCATTAAAATATCATCGACAAGCAATATTGATGTTGACAAAATCAGACTCTTGAAAAAGAAACTCCGGTCATTTGCACAAATCAGATCATCAAAAAGAATATTGTTCTCTACAAGAAACGCTCGTCTGAAAAGCTTATTCCAAGGAGCAACAAAGCAACCCAACAAGTAAGCGAAATGTTCGTCAAAATGTACTTTGCACGGGAATGTCTTCACTGGAGAGTGGCGTGTTTTATTTTTAATTTCATTCTTGCGGGAGAGATCCAGCGACCGATAGAAAAACAGAATGATGTCAGACGGTGTCTTCTGAGAATAGTTAAACAGCCTCTCCAATGCCTCGGGGTCGATCATATCGTCGGCATCCAAAAAGTATATATAATCCCCGGTTGCAACTTCTATCCCGTTGTTTCTGGCCACCCCTGCATGCAAATTGGATTGTTTCAATACTTTGAAACGGCTGTCTTTGGATGCGTAACAATCCAATATCTGCGGCGAATTGTCCGTAGAGCCATCGTCGATGCAAATAATCTCAATATCGCTGAGCGTTTGTGTCATTACTGAATCCAAACATGCCGGTAAATATTCGGCAATGTTATAGACTGGGATGATAACGGATATTTTAGGCATTGCTATTCCTTAAAGATAGTTGCATCATATTCTGTTCTCCGTAAGCATTTATGTCGTTTTCTTGATTCGGTGATATTTCATTAAACGGTACAAAAATGAGCAAGACTCCGAGACGCAATCACCAATGTTTCTCGGCGCCCCAGATAAGTTGCCTTGGCATAATCGATGCCTGCCTTGGTGAGAGTTTCCAATAATAATGCGGAACTGTTTTTTATCATCGGATGGTCAACATCATGTTGGAGAATAATGAAATCTTCAGCCAAGCAGTCCGGAACCAGCTGTATCAAGTCAATCCTGCGGAATTGCGTTTCAATTTCATCTTGACTCGGAGAAGGAGCGTCAATAGTAATCAAGTTGAACCTGCGCCCGGCCAATGCCTCTTTCAATCCTTTGAAAACAGGAACCCGATCATTCATGAAATCAATGGTTTCATATGGTAGTTGGAGGATTTCCGTATTGTTCGGCAAAGAGAACTTGGAAGAAAATACATCGATCCAAAGACGATCTTCTTCCAGCAATACATGTTTGGCATCAGGTACGTTTCGGACATACTGGGAGATCAAGCGTGATGTCTCTCCCATCCCGATATCGAGAATCTGTTGCGGGCGCATTTCATCAAGGATGCGATATAACAGGTACAGCAATGTATAATTGGCCGCAAACCGGCTGGGAGAAATATTCCTGTCATGAAACCAAGAGGAGGTACGAGTTGTATCATGAAAAATATGGGCAAACACGGACTCAATGGTATAGTGCTTGATATCGAGCAACATTTTTGATTGATTGGATTTCATTGCCAACAACTGTTGACGGATCTCCATGTTGCTTGTTCCGTTTTTCTCAGTTTGTTCCAGATTTTGTTTTTGGGAACGAATAATCTCGGCGAACCGTGCTTGCTGTTCGGCTGTACAAAGCTTAAGGTTCGACAACACTTTCGACTGATCGGATTTCACCGCCTGCAATTGCTCGTGTATCTCGGTTTTGGCTTTTTTCGCATGCTCCAACGTTTGCGTTTGCGAACGAATGATTTCGGCAAATTTAGCTTGCTGCTCCATTTGAATCCGGGCTCCGCTCTCCAGCAATCCCCCAAGCCGACCTACGCTGTTCCAGCGTTTTTCCATTGTCTCTTCTTGTCTTTTCAGAACACTCCAAACGCGTTCCACGCTGTTCCATTGCTTTTCGCGAATTTCGTCCTGGTTTTTCAATACATCCCAGATACGTTCCACGCTGTTCCATTGTTTTTCGCGAGTTTCGTCCTGCCTTTTCAATGTATCCCAGATGCGTCCCACGCTATTCCATTGCTTTTCGTGAATTTCGTCCTGTTTTTTCAATACATCCCAGATGCGTCCCACGCTGTTCCATTGTTTTTCGCGAATTTCGTCCTGGCTTTTCAATACATTCCAGATACGTTCCACACTGTTCCATTGCTTTTCGCGAATTTCGTCCTGGCTTTTCAATACATTCCAGATACGTTCCACACTGTTCCATTGCTTTTCGCGAATTTCGTCCTGTTTTTTCAATACATCCCAGATGCGTTCCACGCTGCTCCATTGCTTTTCACGGGCCTCATCCTGGTGGTTTAAGGCATTCCAGATACGCTCCAGACTCAGCCATTGCTTTTCGCGAATAGAGTTATTGGCATTCAGACTGTCCTGCATTTTCTCAAGAGTTTGCAGTAGCTTTTCATTCCGGGTACTCTGAGTTTTTTCTGCATTCTCCAATGATAGGCCAAGCGCCGCAACGAGCTTTAGTGTTTCTTTTTGTGCATCCGCCATTTTGTCGCAGGTTTGCGCCTGTACTTTATGCTGTGCTTCCAATGCGATATATCGTTTCTCCAGATCCGCTTTGGTGGCCGGCAAAAGTCTCTTCAGAAATTGTTTTATAGCATTAAGAGCTTTGTTCATTTTTTGACCTGATGCTGCACTAATTCAAATTTAGGGGATTCCACATAAAACAAACCGGTTGCTCCTGTGCTTTTCTTTTCAGGAGAGAGCACTGCATTCACCATTGCAGCGTTGAAAATGTGGTCATAATAGAAATCCAACGACTGATCTGGCTTCAATGAAGTGGAAAAGAAAAATTCTCCTCGTAACATTGGGACCTTGAATCCAATCTCCAAAGTGTGACATTGACCTGCTTTCATGGCGGGTAAAAGAAAGTCATAGGTACTTGATGCAACCAAAAAAAGTGTACCAGTCGTATTGGTACGACAAGAAAACGCACAGGATGTTCCCGCAGGTATGTCTTTGTTGGCACGGATAGAACAAACAATTTTTATTTGTTCATCAAATTTCACAAACCCCGTTTTTTTGTTCGCGCTGTTATAGATATCAAACGCTGTAAATTCCAAGTCGCGGCTACCTGTGCGAGACGTTGCACGCGTGCCTAGGTCTTCGTCAACTCGAAATGGGATAGACGGCAGAGGTTTCATCACTGCTTTTGCTGTTTTTTGAACCGATAAGCTCTTCTGTACCGCTTCCTTTTTGG
The DNA here is from genome assembly GCA_040393525.1 of Victivallis vadensis. Lineage (GTDB taxonomy): Bacteria > Verrucomicrobiota > Lentisphaeria > Victivallales > Victivallaceae > Victivallis > Victivallis vadensis_A. The sequence continues at coordinate 94,001 of JBEBTY010000008.1, forward strand.
CTCGTGCTCCCTTGGTTGTTGAATCATTCCAATATTGGTCACACACATCGCCTGCGGAACCCACGGCAACCACTTTGCCTTTTTCCAGATAAACGGCCCGCTCGCATAAAGAGCGAACCGTGCTGAGGCTATGTGAAACAAAAAGCAATGTCATGCCTTTTTCTTGTAGTTTCTTCAGGGAATGGTAACATTTCTGCTGGAAAAACATGTCTCCTACAGCCAGTGCTTCGTCGACAATCAAAATTTCAGGCTCGATAACAACTTGAACAGCAAAAGCCAAGCGGACTTTCATGCCACTGGAATAGGTTTTTACCGGTTGATGGATAAAGTCACCGATGTCAGCGAAGTCTATGATTTCCTGGTATTTTTCCTCTATTTGCTTTCTGGACAAACCGAGGATCGCACCATTCATGTAGACATTTTCGCGACCCGTAAATTCTGGATTAAAGCCGCTGCCAAGTTCTAAGAGAGCTGCAACGCGCCCTTTGAATTCAACCGTTCCGGTGGTCGCTTCTAAAGTTCCGGTGATAATCTGAAGCAGCGTACTCTTCCCGGCGCCGTTTCGTCCGATAATGCCGACTGCTTCGCCGCGCTTGACTTCAAAGCCGATATCTTTCAGGGCCCAGAACTCTTTGTAAAACCGGCGACGCCCCATGCAGAGCATCTGCTGGAGTCGATGATGCGGTTTTTCATACATCTCAAAGCATTTCGAGACGCCTTTTACTTGGATTGCAATGTTGTTAGATGACATCGGCAAATCCTTTCTTGGTTTTGACAAACCAAGCTAAACCGAACTGGGCGATGAGAGCACTGGTCAATGTGGCAAGTAACAGTGCGCTCCAGTCCGGCAGGCGGGCGAAGAGAAACACATTGCGGGTTTGCTCAATGATTGCAACCAGCGGATTGAGTTGGATGATCCAGCGAAAACGCTCCGGAACCGCGGTGATCGGATAAAAAATCGGTGACATGAAGAAAAGCATCTGCAGAACAATTGCTGTGATGTATTTCATATCCCGGAAGTAGACGCCGAGAGACGCCACTAGAAAACTGCATCCCAACGTCAGCAATACCAGCGGAATCAACGGCAATGGCAGAAGCAACATCGTCCAACTGGGATTCCGCAGGATGAATATGGCTCCCAGGCTGAGCAAAATGAACCAAGGTAGGCTTAAAAGCGTACAGGAAAATACTCGTGCAATGGGGAGAACCTCCAATGGGAAAATGATTTTCTTGACATAATTGGGGTGCCCGACGATTTCGGTGCAGGCTGCATTGATGCTTTCGCTGAATACTCGGTAGATCGACAATCCGCATAACATAATAATGGCAAATGCCCCTCGTGTATCGTTCTCCGCGTCTCCGCCCCAACGTCGAGAATTGAAGATAACACTGAAGACAAACGTATAGACGCATAGCATCATCAGTGGTTGTACAAAACTCCAGATCAGGCCGCCGGCGGTGCCACGGAAATTGGATTCCACGTAGCGTCGCGTGAGTTGCCGCAACAAGTCACCTCGCCCTTTCAGTACCTTTCCCCAAAGGAAGGGCGATAAGAGTTTGGTTGTATTCAATAAAACTGGTTTCATCGTTTCCTGTAATTTCCCCAGAGAAATCCTAGCCTCTGCTCGGTATCGCACGGCGCTTTGGGAGAATCCCCTCGTTGCTCGTAACACAATTGCATGTGCATTTTCATACAAAATAACAGAAGTAATATAGCATCGAGGCAAAAGAAAGGCAAATAAAAAATGGTAAATTTGCGCTTGATTCTTGAATGGCGAAAAAGTGATCTACCAGTTTATTCCATCGTGCTTTGAGGTGAAAAAAAATGTCCGGCAATTATAACATAAATTGCCGGACAGAAAAAATTAAGGCTGATTTATGGCAGGACATTGTAACTCGCGTCATAGCCGGCCTTGAATTTCATGGGGGAATCCCGCAACTCCGAGAAGGAGCGCAAGGCGACATGCCCGTCGCCGTGGCCGGCTGTGGTACGGTTGCCGTGGGCGAACATGGTTGCCGCCCGGTTTGTGCCGTCGTAGAAGGCATGCGGGGTGAAGACTCCGAACGGCGTGCCGATTTTTGTGCCGCCGGTTCCCAGAATGGCGTCGACGACAATGGTTGTGTTGGAGGGGTGAAGCATCCGTTTCAGCAGAACCGTATGCGTTTCCGGCGAATTGGTGTAGCCCATGATGCTTCCGAGGGTATCCCGCTTCCCATCGATATTGTTCTTGTAGTCATCATCCAGCTGGCCGCGATAGACAGAGAATGACCCCACCAGCTCGGAAGCCCCCCATGACCAGTAGGCCACGGCGGCTGGATCGCTCTTGGTTTTCATATTGGCAACGCAGATCGGCGAAGTGTTTGACGGGCAGCCCATAGAGGCGATACTGCCGGTATATTCCCATTCCAGCAACGCGCGGCTCCAGTAGCGACCGCGGGTGTAGGCCAGGAAGTGGTCGCCGTAATCCTGCGCATACATTAGATTTGATGTGATGCTCTGCTTCTGATTGCTGATACATTTGGTCTGTCTTGCGCGTTCTCGCGCCTGATTGAGCGCAGGCAGCAGCATTGCTGCGAGAATTGCAATGATTGCAATCACCACGAGAAGTTCAATTAAGGTGAAACGGTTGTTTTTTGGTATACTTTCTGCCATGATTCGTTCTCCTTCGTTTTGAACGGCTCCGACGCCCAATCGCGTCGGAGCCATGGCTGTTTATTCGGCCGAATAGAAAACTCGCACGTTACGGATCTGCCATTCGATGTCGTTGATGCTCGCGTTCAGCCCGATGCGGATCTGTTTGATCTGGGTCGGGTCGGCGCCTGGCGGGAACTGAACGAAACGCTCTTCCCACTCTTCCGTCGGGTCGTCGAACTTCAGCAGCATGGCGACGCCGCCTTCCTGCTCTTGCTCCATGACTGTCATAATCAGCATTTGCCGGACGCCGGAGGCTTTGGACACTTTCACTTCGATTCCGAAACCGCGCACGTTTTTAAGTGACTCCTCCGGGAGGCTGAGGACAAATTCCGGATAGGTCCAGCGATCGGTCGTGTTCGGATGGAACTCGGTTCGGAAGCGAAGCGACTTCTCCGCGTTGTTGCTGGAGATGGTCATGCTGCCCGCGGCGTTTTTTCGCCACCGGGATAGTTCCAGCAGTTGCGGCATGGCGACTTGCCGGCCGCGCTCGATCATTGCTTTTTTGCTTTGGATCGGAATGACCAGCGGAGTGGTTTTTTTGCCGCCGAACTGACCGGTGACATGTAATTCTCCCTCGAAGTTCTTGTCGATTTCCGGAGTGAAGCCGAGTTGGAATTCCGTTTTTCCGAACGCCGGAACCAAGACGCTCTGCGGCAGGCCGCTTACGGTTCCGCCGCTGATGGAAATGGTCCCCTGCTTGGCCTGATCCGACAGGTTCCAGACCTGAAGAGTGAACTTGGCGTCGTCTTTTTTTAGGTCAACGCCGCTTTTGTCCGGGAAAAGTTGGAAGTCGTCCGAAAGTTTGGTCTGAAAAATGATGGTTTTATCCAGATCTTTCTTCGGCAACGCGCCTTCCAGTTCCGGTGCCTGGAACGGGATCGATACTTTGAGGCCGGTCACACCATCGAGATATGCCGGGTAGCGGGTCGCGGTCAACGATCCACCATCAGTTTCAAACGGAACCCCGAATGCGTCCACGCCTTTCAGGACACCCCTCTGTTTCGGCAACGTAACCGGGCGTTTGAGGAAATGATCTTTGGAGGGGGCGACGTTCAGCTTGGCGTCGACGTCCGAAATGCTCCAGAATGCCAGTGTTTTACTGCCGTTTTTCTGACGGAACAGGAACCCTTTCACTCCGTCGCCCAGGTCCACTTCTCCTTCGGGAGTTGCGTTGCCGAGCCGATCGGTCAGTGCGGAGAAGGCGACAAAAGCGGGCTTTACCGTGTAGTCGCGGCGCATCAGCCCCCAGTCTTTGTTGCCGCCGTACTCATTGTAGGGCGGAAGGACGAAGAAGAAATTGCGCGTAACTCCGGCAAACTGCATGTTGAGCAACATTTTCGGCAGAAACTCCGCCACCAGAAATTCCTGATCGGGTGAGTGAACCTTCAATCCCGGACGGATGCTGTCCAGTTTCGCGGAGCCTTCGATACGGGTCCCGATTTCGGAGAACCAGATCGGGCGTTTTTCGAGGCCGTACTGTTTCAGGTGTTTCCGCACGTCGGCCAGCATGTCCGGGACGTCTTTCACGCGATAATAGGAGTGATTGTTGTAGATGTCGAAATATTCGCCGGTTCCGCTGCGCATGACCGCATTGGAGTAACCTGTGACCGAAGGGAGGCTGCCAAAGCCGCCGACCGAAACCGGAATGTCCGGGTTGCCCGCCTTGAAGCCGAGGTAAGACGCTTTCATCGCAGCGGCGTAATCCCAGCCGCCGCTGGAGGTGGAGCCGCCCTCCTGTTCATTCCAGAATTCCCACGTGGTCATCTGGCCTTTGAATTCTTTTGCCGTGGCCTGGGCGAAACGATAGGCTTTCACCAGATCGCTCGGCAGACGGGAGATGTCGGTGTCCGTCCATTTCGGCGCGTCATGGTACATCCCGAGGATTCCGACGCCGCGGGCTGAGAGAAGATTGGCATTGGTTTTGTACTGCATCCAGTCGATCGGCCCTTCCACGGGCTGTACGTCTTTCCAGCTGAAGCGTTCACGGACCATTTGTGTGCCGGAACGGCGGGCGGCTTCGGAGACGATTTCAAACGCGTTTTCCGGGTGGAGAGGGTTGCGGACGTCCGGCCGGGCGAGCCAGCTCTGAGCGGAGTCCAGTGCGTACGCCATATCCGGGTTGGGTGTGCGTTTGGCCGGGTCGGGAACCACCGCAAAACTGCGGAACCCCTCAAACATCACGTCCGGCGACGAAAGTTCCAGCGTATAGTAGCCGTTGGGAAGCGCATCCAGCACAAGGGAGGCGTTGCCTGCCGCCCACTTGCCGCTCCGGATCTCTTCATTTTTCCAATTGCGCAGCGTCCAGTCGGCGCTGGCTTGTGCCTGAGGTTTGCGGGTGAATTCCAGCGCTTCGCTCGACAGGAACGCTGCGGCCGGAGCCGTCGGAGTGACCGTGTATGCGGTCTGTACCGGCGTGGAGTCCTTGCCGAGCAGCTCCAGATTGCGGATGAAGTAACTTACGTTTCCTTTGGAATTCATGCCGATCCGCAGGTGTTTCACCGCGTCCGGGTCTTTGACGGTTTTCGACACATCGATGACGATGGTCTGGTACTCGGTGGTCGGCGACGGCAGGGCGAAGTAGGGCTTTTCTTCGCCGATCATCACGTTTGCCATTTTTACGGAATCGGCGGAATCGACTTTGATTTCAAAGCGGATCTGTTCGATTCCAGCGAGTGATCTCCCCGCCGGGAAGCGGAGGAACGGGTACGCCCAGCGGTCGACGTTCGGTTTAAATGTAGCGTCGATGCGAACCGCGTTTGCCGTCACGTCGTCCGTAAATTTCAGGCTGCCGGACGCGTTGTGTTGAAAATTGGCCGCTTTGTTGAGTCCTTCCGCCCAGGATACGGGCAGTGGGGCGGCGCTTGCAATGACGGCAATTGCCGTGCCCAGCAGGCAGCCGAACAGTTTCAGTTGTTTCATGCTTGAATAATCCTCCTGTGTTGTGGATGTCATGTCGATTGATTAGGGTGCGGCGTAATAGACTCGCACGTTGCGGATCTGCCAGCGGATGTCGTCCGCCGTAGAGTTCAGCCCGATGCGGAGCTGTTTGATTTTTCCGGGATCGGCTCCGGGGGGGAACTGGACGAAGCGCTCCTCCCATTGTTCGGAGGGGTGATCCATTTTGAGCAGAATGAAGGTTCCGCCCTCCTGTTCCTGATCCATCACCGGCATAACCAGCATTTGCTTGACGTCCGCCGCGTTGGATACTTTCACTTCAAATCCGATCCCGCGAATTCCCTTGAGCGACTCCTCCGGGAGGCGGAGAACGAATTCCGGATAGCTCCAGCGATCGGGTGTGGTCAGGGCGAATACGGTGTGAAACTCCAGCGAATGTTCAGCCTCGTTGCGGGTTATGGTGAGTTTTCCCGCCGAATTTTTCCGCCACCGGGAAAGCTCCTCCAATTGCGGCAACGCACGTACCTGCCCGGTTTTCACCATGGCCAGCTTGCTTTGGACGGGGATGACCAGAGGAGTGGTTTTCTGCCCGCCGAATACGCCATCAATCCGCAGCTCTCCTTCAAAGTTCCGGTCGATCCGGGCGGTGTAAGTGAGTTCCAGCTCCGTCTTGCCGAACGGTGGGACGGAAACGGTTGCGGGAAGACCGGTCACGGTTCCACCGGAGCCGGTCACCACCCCGGTTTTCACCTGTGTTGAGAGATTCCAGACCTGGAGCGTGAATTTTGCGTTGTCCTGTTTCAGATCCACTCCGCTCTTATCCGGGAACATTGCGAAATCGTCGGAGAGCCGGGTCTGGAAAATGATGGTTTTGTCCAGATCCCTTTTCGGCAGCGCTCCTTCCAATTCAGGGATTTGAAACGGAACCGATACCGTGAGGCCGGTCACTCGATCCAAATAGGCAGGGAAACGGGTTGCAGTCAGTGAGCCCCCGTCTGTTTCAAACGGGGAGCCGAAGAGATCGACGCCCTTTCTGATGCCGTCTTGCTTCGGCAGCGAAAACGTCCGTTCCGGGCGCTCGTTCAATGTGTTGATGGCGTTTCGTCCGTTGTCCACGGCGGAAGTGTGCCAGTAGACCAGCGTCTTGCTGCCGTCTTTCTGACGGAAGAGAAAGCCTTTCACCTGATCGCCCAGATCGACTTCTCCCTCAGGAGTTGCCGCGCCGAGGCGGTCGACCAGCGTGGCGAATGCAGCCAGTCCGGGTTTGACCGTATAGTCCCGGCGCATCAGCCCCCAATCTTTGTTGCCGCGGTATTCGTTGTAAGGCGGCAGTACAAAGAAGAAGTTGCGCGTGACTCCGGCAAGCTGCATATGAATCAGTGTTTTCGGCAGCAGTTCGGCGATCAGGAGTTCTTGTTCCGGCGAATGCTCCTTCAACCCTTCGCGAAGGCTGACCTGCTGTCCGGGGCCGTCGATGCGGGTTCCGACTTCGGAGAACCAGATCGGGCGTTTTTCGAGGCCGTGGCGTTCCAGATGAGCACGCACGTCGGCGATCATGTCGGGGATATCGCGAACGCGATGATAGGAGTGCGAGTTGAAAATATCGAAATATTCCCCCGTTCCGCTGCGCATGACCGAATCGGCATAACCGGAGGCGGATGGAAATCCGGGAAGGCTGCCGACCGTGACCGGGAGATCGGGATCGGCCGCTTTGAAACCGAGATACGAGGCCTTTTGAGCTGAGGCAAAGTCCCATGCGCCGCCGGTGGTGGAAATCAGCGCCGGCTCGTTCCAAAACTCCCATGCGGTCATTTGCCCCCGGAAGCCCTCCGTCGCATGCTTGGCGAAATTGTATGCTTCCACCAGATCGCCGGGGAGGCGGGTTCCTTTGGTGCCCGCCCATTCCGGGGCATCATGGTAAAGTCCCAGAATTGTGATGCCGCGCGCGGAGAGGAAGTCAGCGTTGGTTTTGTAGAGTTTCCAGTTGATTTTTCCGGGTTTCGCCTGGACGTCCTTCCACTTCAGGCGCTCGCGCACCATTTGCGTACCGGAACGGCGGGCGACTTCGGAGACGATTTCAAAGGCGTTGTTCGGCTGATGCGGATTCTTTTTGTCGACTCGGGCAAGCCAGCTTTGAGCCGAGTCCAGCGCATAGGGCATATCGGGATTCTTTTCCCGTTTCGCCGGATCGGGGAGCACCGCGAAGCTGCGCGATCCGGTGAATTCCGCGTCGGAGGAACGGAGTTCCAGTGTGTAATAGCCATTGGGGAGCGTTTCCAGTTGAAACGCCGCTTTGCCATTTGCCCACTTACCTTGGCGAAGTGTTTCGCCTTTCCAGTTGCGCAGTGTCCATTCCGCAGGGAACTGAGCGTCGGGTCGGCGGGAAAAAGTCAAATTTTCTCCTTGCAGAAACGCTGCTCCGGGAGCGGACGGGATCACGGCGAACGCGGTTTCCGTCGCTACCGGGTCGGCGGCCGCAAGGGTGGTCGTCGCGGCGAAAGCCAGTGGCAACAGGGCGTGTAACAGTTGAGTCGGTTTCATCGATCGGGTTCCCTTTTATCAATTGGCGTAATAAATTCGGATGTTGCGAAGTTCCAAGGTGATGTCGGAGGAGCCGGAGTTCACGCCGAACCGGAGTTGTTTCACCTCCGCCGGATCAAGGTCGCCGGGAAGCATCACCAGCCGGGCTTCCCACTCTTTCGCCGGTTTTCCGGCAGGGAGGAGAATGGTTTCGCCGGTTTCTTTTTCGGCGCCCTTCACCGCCATGGCGTACATCTGTTTGACGGCATCGGGATTGGATGCTTTGACTTCAAATCCGATCCCGATCGCGTCTTTCAGCGACTCTTGCGGGAGATCCAACAAGTATTCCGGGTATGTCCAGCGATCAGAAACGGCCGGATCGAATTTCGTGCGGAAGCGAATGGATTGTTCCGAATCGTTCCGGGTGATCTCCATTTTGCTTTTTCCCGCCGCGTTTGCCCGCCAGCGAACCGGATCAAGCATTCGGGGGCGCGATTCCGATCGGGCGGATTCGGTGAGTTTCTCAAGGAACTGAAGCGGAATGACGTGGTGCGTCGCCTTGCGTCCGTCAAAAATGCCGTCAATGCGCATCTGGCCATTGTACTCGTTGTCCAATGTTCCGGAATCGGTCAAAGTCAGTTCCAACTCGACTTTGCCGAATGCGGGGAGGTCGATTGTTTCCGGAAGGCCGGAAACGGCGACGCCGGAGAGGGCGACGGTTCCCGTTTTTGCTTGGTCGGAAAGGTTCCAAATCTGTAATTGGAAGCATCCGCCAAGTTTGGCTTCGGCCTTGCTTTTCCCTGCCAGCAGATTGATCCCACGGAGAAATTCAGTGCGAAATACGATGCTTTTGTCGAATTCACTGTTCTTGTGCAAATGGAGCTTGCCGGGTGTCTTGGCGGGTTTCGTAACAGTGAGTTTCTCCACGTCATTCAGGATACGCGGAAAGCGGTTCGCCGTTATGTTCTTGCTGTCGGTTGCGAAGGGGGTGCCGAAGAGGTCGACCCCCGTCAGTTGCTTTGAGAACGGCAGCGCGAACGTAATTTCGTTACGCTCAGCCAGAGTGAGGTTCGGATTTTTAAAGTCGGTCACTTCGGTGTCGTCCAGTGCGGAACGGCTCCAGTAAATCAGGCTATAGCTCCCGTTTTTCTGAAGGTAGAGATAGCCGACCAGACCTTCGCCGAGATCGACCTCGCCGACTGCGGTCGCGGTGCCGAATTGGTCGACCAGAGTGGAGAAGGCGGCGAATCCCGGTTTTACAGTGAAGTCGCGGCGCATCATTCCCCAATCTTTTTTTCCGTCATTCTCATTATAGGGCGGCAGAACGAAAAAGAAGTCGCGGGCGACGCCGAGCACCTGCAGGGTGATCATTGATTTTTGCAGATATTCGGCCATCATCAGCTCCTGCTCGAACGAGTGCCGCTTCAGATTAGGGACGTGGCTGTCTTCACGGCCGAATCCCTCCAGACGGGAACCATTTTCGGTGAACCAGATCGGCTTGTCGGCTACGCCGTAGCGCTCTAGATAGTCGTCGATTCCCGCCATCAGTTCGGGAAAGTGTTTGATGGGGTTGTAAGTGTGAATATTGAAGATGTCAAAATACTCCTCCAGGCCGCATTGCATCATGATTTCATCGTACTGCGTGATTTTGGTGCTGGCCAGTCCGCCGATGGTGACGGGCATGGCGGGATCGGCGGCTTTGAATCCGAGGTAGGCGGCTTTCATGGCCGAGGCGTAGTCCCAGGCGGATTCCGGGGCGAAACTGCCGTCTTGTTCATTCCAGAACTCCCAGACGGTCATCTGGTTACGGAACGCGCCGACGATCGTTTTCGCGTAATGGTAGGTCGCGAGCATATCGCCGGGGAGAATCGGAGTGTTGGTTTTTGCCCACACTGTGGTGTCGTGGTACATGCCAAGAATTTCGATATCGCGCGCGGCGAGCAGGTCGGCGTTGGTCTTGTACTGTTTCCAATCGTACTTGCCGGGAGCCACTTCCGTGCCGCCCCAGCTCAGCCGTTCCCGAAGCATCTGCAATCCGGAACGCCAGGCAACTTCAGAGGTGATTTCGTAAGCGTTTTTCGGCTGTCGGGAGTTTTTGGCGTTGGGGCGCGCGAGCCAGCTTTGCGCGGAGTCGAGTGCGAAATAAAGATCGGGGTTTTTCGGGCGATCCGTCGGGTCGGCAACGACCGCGAAACTGCGAGAACCGGAAAAATTCACCTCGTCGGAGGCAAGGGTGAGCAGATAAAACCCATTGGGGAGTGCTGCGAGTTCCAGCGGTTTCGTGCCGCTCTCCGGCCACTCTCCCTGCCGGAGTGTCTTTTCGTTCCAGTCGCGCAACTCCCACTTTGTCGGGACAGCGGCGAACGGCTCCAGATCGAACTTCAATGCCTCGCCTTGTAGAAAAGCCGCGCCTGGAGCGGCGGCCTTCACCACATCGGCCGCATTGAGTTTGAGCGAACCACTGCGACGACTGAGAAATTGAAGGTTACGGATCGAATAAGTCAGTTTTTGATCGCGCGGATTGACGCCGATCTGAATTTCACGGGCAGCGGCCGGATTTTTCAATGCGTCGGCTATCTTGACTGTGATCGTCCGATATTCCGTGGACGGCGTCGGGATGGCGTAATAAGGAATTCCCTGGCCGAACATGACGTAAGCGTGACGATATCCGGCGTCGGGATTGCCTTGCCGAGCCTTGATGTCAAAACGGATCTCATCCACGTCTGCCAGCGACTCATGCCCCTGAAGTGCAAACTTGGGGTAGACCCACCGGTCAGTGCCCGACGGAAACTCCACCTCGAAACGGACCGCGTTTTTGTCTTCCTTATCGGCGGAGATGGTCATTGTGCCGGAGGTGTGCGCGGTGAAGCGCTCCGGCACGCAAGCTCCGCGGGACCAGAACACCGGCTTCAATTCTTCCGCGCCAAGCCCGATGACAAGCAGAAACAGAGCGGTTGCGGAGGCAAAAAACGATCGATTCTTCATAAATCAGATTCCTGTGATGATGCCGTTGATTGCAGCGGTGGTGAATTCCCAGTCTTTCAAGTCGCCTTTGCCTGCCGAGGTGGCGTGACCGTCGAAGAAGGAAACGTTGAGGCGCCCGTTATGCACCAATGCGACTGCGGCGTCGTCGGCACCGGTGCCGACCCAGCCGGGAGCGAAAACGAAGAAACCTTCTCCGGCCGAAGTGGCGGTGGCGTTGCATATGGTGTCCATCATCATATAAATGTTGGCCGGGGTTTTCATTTTACCGAGCGCCATGTAATAGTTATTATGATTGTTGTTATGCTTGATTCCGAAGTCGCCCCATTCCGTTTTTTTGGTATTGTAGTGCGTTTCGTTCAGATTAGCGCGATAGACACCGTAAGAACGGTAATAATTGTAGCTGTTTGGATTTTTTTGCGGAATGCTCGGGCAGTTGATGACCGCGTCCGGCGCATAATTATATTCGACCAGAGCTTTCGCCCAAGCCATGTTGCCGGTTCCGCGGGCAAGGTGGGAGAACATCATCTGATTGTAATCGTCCGCGTAAAACAGAAACGACTTGTAAAGCTGGTTCTCACGGCTGATGCAGCTGGCCGAGCGTGCGCGTTCCCGAGCCTGACTCAATGCCGGCAGCAGCATGGCGGCCAGGATGGCGATGATTGCGATTACCACGAGCAATTCAATCAGCGTGAAAGAGTTGCCCCGGCGGTTAACGAAGATTTGTTTCATGCGGTTTCCCCCTTTTTTAATGTGTATGGAATGATGCGTTGATGATTATTGCCGTCTTTTATTTTTTCCAACAGGATCTCTAAAAGCGATTCCCCGGCTTTTGTCAGGTTCATGTCCATGGATGTGAGCGCGGGGGTGAAGTTATAGTATTGATAGATGTTGTCGATGCTGATCAATGCCCGTTTTTCCGGAAATTTCGTCAATGCGCGCCAGGCGCCGATGGCGCGGAGATCGGTGGAGGCGACGATGGCGGTGACTTCCGGGCAAGCGTGGATTCGGCGTTCCACTTCGAGCTGTGCCGCTTCCGGAAGGCCACGCAGAAGATACCAGTTGTAGCCGAGTGTCGGTGTAATTCCGTGTTTCCGCAACGCCCGGCGGAATCCCCGGTGGCGCGTCGAATCCGGGCGGTCACCCAGAAACGCGATGTTGCGGTGTCCCTGCTGGATGAGGAAACTGGTGATGTTCTCGGTTGCCTGTCCTACATTGCAAAACACCGTATTGAAATCGCGATTGAGTTGTGTGTTGGTGTAAAGTGCGTAAGGGATTTGTTTTTTGATGACATATTCGATTTGCTGCTCGCAAGGGGGATAATGGAGAAAGAGGAACATGGCTCCTTCCTGATCCGCCAGAGTTCGGAACGCATCGAGTGATGGAGCCATTGGTGCGACGTTTACCGTAAGATTGTGTTTTCGGGCGGCGGCGACGATTCCCTTGAGAACGAGTTGAGTAAAGCACCAGTCCGGCGATGTTCCTGCCGGGTCGAACATGTCTTCCGACGGCGCGATGCAGTAAATGGTTGTAAGTGTGTGTCTTGGTCGGGAAAATTGTTGTTTCAGGCTGGGCGAGAGGAAGGTGCCTTTGCCGCTGACGCTGTAGATCAGTCCGTCGGCATAGAGTGGCCGGAGGGCGCGAGTCAGGGTTGCCTGACTGACTTGGAATCGTTCCATCAGTGCCTTCACGGTATGGAAACGGCCTTCCGGGAAGGTGCCGGAATGGATTTCATCCCGCAAAATTTCCGAAAGTTGCTGATGTTTATAGTTACTTTGAATCATGAGTGGCGCCATTTCGTATTTTCATAAATCCCGAGCGGGAGATGATGGTGTCATAATGCCTTTGTTCCAGAATCTATGATGCAAACAACATATCGCATATCGATATGATTTTATTATAGCAAAAATTTCTGCCAATGTCAATAGTCCATCGTAAAATAGAGTGAGAAAACAAAAAAATAATTCCGGGAGTGCATGCTTTTGCGTGCTGCCCGATGCGATGGCGAAAACCACCGCATGGCGACCTTTCAAGGCGGCGTTAGCCGCCGTGGTCCAGCCCATCGGCTGGTCGTGATCCAGCGGCGAAAGCGCTGGCGGGTTTCCAAAGGCGCGGAGCCTTTGGCTGCCGGAGGCAATCGGTCGCCCCGAAAGCGCTCAACAGCAAAATTGAAAATTTTGCAGGGAGCGACCGTGGTGGAGTTGGCTGGAAGCCAACTCACCCGCTCGCGGCGAAGCCGGAGCCTCTCCTCTCCTCTCCTCTCCTCTCCTCTCCTCTCCCTTTCTCCCTTTCTCCCTTTCTCCCTTTCTCCCTTTCTCCCTTTCTCCCTTTCTCCCACAATTCATTTCCCGCAATTCATTTCCCGCCAAATCAGCTGATGGCGAAGGCTCTCCCACAATTCATTCACCATCAGATAAGCAGATGTACGAAGGCTCCTCCGCAATTCATTTCCCGCCAGATAAGCCAAAGCGTGAAGACGGCTCACGGATTTCACGATATTTCTTGGGTGATAGAGTGACAATGCCGGGGGGCTTTGTGGAGGGAATACTTTTTCTCGCGCCTCCTTTCTCCTCGATTACCGGCGAGCGCGAAATCATGGAATCGTCCCTCCACTACCACGGCGCCTCCGTTGGGGCTTGCTTGTCCGCTTTTGGCGGCCAACTCTTCAATTGCCCGTTCGGACAATGGCAGAGGGCTTTTCGCTGCGCTGCGTCCATCGTCGTCGCGTATGCTCCCTGTTGCTCGCTTCGGCTGTGCCGAACCTTTCATCCGTTCCTCGGCGTATCCCGTGCTTAAGTGACCTGAGAATGGCGTTCCTATGATATTCGGTTTGACATAAGTGATTTGTTGGAAAAGGAAAACCGCCTCTTTCGGCGGGAAAACGTCCGCCCGGTTCCCGTTGTGCAAAAATATGCGGATATTCCTTTGGAAATCAAAAGCGAACGCTTGTCAAATCCTCCGGGTTGCTGTATATTACTTTGTTTTATGATATGGACATGATTTTAACAAATTTCACATAGAGAGAAGCAGGGAAAGTTATGAGTGACCTCGAGAACAGGGATATTCCCGTCAACATCGAAGACATCATGCATACCGCATATCTGCAGTATTCATTGAGCGTCAACGTCGGGCGGGCGATTCCGGATGTGCGCGACGGGCTGAAACCGGTGAACCGCCGTATCCTCTACGCGATGAAAATGCTGAATCTTGGCAAATCCCACGCCACCGTCAAATGCGCACGTGTGGTTGGCGAAGTCATGGGTAAATATCACCCGCATGGCGACTCGGCCATTTACGACGCTCTTGTCCGCCTGGCGCAGGATTTCTCGATGCGTGCTCCGCTGATCGAGGGTCAGGGTAACTTCGGTAACATCGACGGCGACCCCGCGGCCGCCAGCCGTTATACCGAGTGTCGCATGGAGCGCCTCGCCGAAGAAATGTTGTTCGATATCGAAAAAGACACCGTCAACATGATTCCGAACTTTGACGAGTCGGAGAAAGAGCCGGCAGTGCTTCCGGCTCGTTTTCCTCAGCTTCTTGTCAACGGCACCACCGGGATCGGCGTCGGTATGGCGACCAGCATCCCGCCGCATAACCTCGGAGAAGTGATCGACGCCACCGTCTGTTTGCTGGATAATCCCAAGGCCACCGTCGATGAACTGATGGAGCATGTGCCGGGGCCGGACTTCCCGACCGGGGCGATCATTCGCGGCCGCCATTCGCTGCGCCAATTCTATCAGACCGGTCGTGGCAGCGTGAAGCTGCGCGGCAAGGCCGACATTATCGAAAAAGATGGTGTCGAGCAGATTATCATCACCGAAATTCCTTACGCTATCAACAAAGGCGTTCTGGTAGAGAAAATCGCTGAACTGGTGAAGGACAAGAAGGTTACCGGCATTTCGTCGATCACCGACGTCTCCAGTAAACGTGTTGGCCTCCGCATCGAAATCGGCATCAAACGCGGTTCGATGGGCAGTGTGGTGCTCAATCAGCTTTACAGCCAGACCCAGCTTGAAACCACGATGGGCTGCACCATGCTGGTGGTTGATCATAACCGCCCGCGTACGATGAACCTCGCGCAGGTGCTTCAGGCTTACATCGATCACCGTCTCGAAGTGGTGCTCCGTCGCTCGATCTTCGACCTTAACAAGGCCGAAGCGCGCGCCCATATCCTCGAAGGATTGCTCAAGGCGCTGGCGAATATCGACGAAGTGGTTCAGATCATCCGCGATTCGCGCAACCGGCAGGACGCGCAGGTCAATTTGATCGCTCGCTTCACCTTTACCCAGATTCAGGCCGATGCGATTCTTGATATGCGCCTGCATCAGTTGACCAGCCTGGCCGTCGAAGTGGTTCAGGCTGAATATGATGAGCTTCAGATTCGCATCGAATACCTGCGCAGTTTGATCGCCAGTCGCGATATGCGGATCGGTGTGATCCGGGAAGAATTGGTCGAGATTCGGGATAAATACAACGACCCGCGCCGTTCGGAGATCACGATCGACGATACCGATCTCAATATTGCGGATCTGATTCCGCGGCACAGTTGCGTGATCACCGTGTCGAACACCGGTTACATCAAGCGCGTTCCCGCCGACACTTACCGCACGCAGCACCGCGGCGGCAAAGGGATCATCGGAATGGAAACCAAGGAAGAGGATCATGTGGAACACCTGTTCAATGCGGACAGCCACGACCTCATTTTCTTCTTCACCGACCGCGGTTTCATGTATTGGCTCAACGTCTACGAGATTCCGGAAGGATCGCGTACCGGCAAGGGTCGCGCGATTGTGAATATGATCAAGGTCGAGCCGGGCGAAAAAATCTGCGCGATGTTGACTGTTTCTCAGGACGAGTTCGACGATCCGAACAAATATATCGTTATGGCTTCGCGTAGAGGCTATATCAAGAAGAGCGAACTCGCACTGTTCAAGAACCTGCGTCGCATCGGATTGCGCGCGTTGGTCATCGAAGAGGACGACGACCTCATCGGCGCCGCGATCAGCGAGAACGGCAACGAAATATTGCTCTCGACCCGTCGCGGCATGGCGTGCCTCTTTGACCAGAACGACGATCAGATTCGTCCGATGGGTCGTACGGCGCGCGGTGTGACCGGTATGCGGTTCAAGATCGAAGGCGACTTTGTGGTCGGCATGGTGGTGATCCGCGAGCACATTTACACCGAAGATGAGATGGGCGGCGAAGAAACCGAAGTGGAGATCGAAGTCGACGTTGAAATCGACGACGAAGCTCCGGTCTTCGGCAGTGGC
Organism: Victivallis vadensis; assembly: GCA_040393525.1. Classification (GTDB taxonomy): domain Bacteria; phylum Verrucomicrobiota; class Lentisphaeria; order Victivallales; family Victivallaceae; genus Victivallis; species Victivallis vadensis_A. The sequence continues at coordinate 110,363 of JBEBTY010000008.1, forward strand.
CCGGAAGTGTTGGTCGTCACTGACGGCGGCATGGGCAAACGCTCGTTTGTCAGTACCTATCGCAAGACGAATCGCGGCGCACGAGGCGTGGTGAATATCCGTCTTCGTGAGGGCGAGCATGTGCTTTCGGTCATTCAAATCAACGATGATGACGAAATTTTGCTGACCACCGAACGCGGACAGCTGGTGCGGATTCCGGCCAGTGAAATCCGTACCGTCGGCCGTGCGTCGAAGGGTGTTCGGATCATGAATCTCAACAGCGGCGACCGGATCACCGGTGTGGCCCGTCTGGTTGAGGTTGAGGTCGATAAGAGTGCCGTTACGGTAGAGAACGAAGAAGTCGAACCGACAACCGACGTTCCGGTTGCGGATATGGACGTCACTTCGCCGGTTTCCGACTCCGAGGAAGCCGGAGAGGCGGACGATACGGATGATACCGCGGAATAACACGAAGGAAGACCGGAATTATGTCCCGTCTGAATGAAATGATGCGCGAAAGCACCCGTCCGTTGCTGATGGGAATCGTCAATGTGACTGGCGATTCTTTCAGTGAAGGAACCGTTTCCGCGCCTGCGACCGCGATTGATCGCGCCCTTGCCTTGTTGGACGACGGCGCGGATCTGCTTGACATCGGTGGCGAATCAACCCGCTCGGGCGCCGACGTGATCCCGGACGAGGAGGAGATTCGCCGCGTGATTCCGGTCATTCGGGAATTGCGGAAACTTCGCCCCAAGGCGATTCTCTCGCTCGACACCCGGAAATCGGCAGTGGCTCGCGCCGCGCTGGAATACGGCGTGGAAATGATCAATGATGTTTCGACGTTGCGCTACTCCCCGGATATGGCCGCGGTGGTGGCGGCGTCGGATGCTGCTCTGGTTCTTGCGCATTCGCGTGGAACTCCGCAGGATATGAAGAACTCTGAATTTCACGATTACGGCGACGACCCGATGGAAACCGTTACGGCGGAGTTGGCGGCTGCGAAAGCAATCGCGCTTGCCGCCGGGATTCCGGAAGAGCGGATCTGGCTCGATCCCGATTTCGGATTTGCCAAGACCCCGGAGCAGGATTGGGAAATTTTGCGCCGGATCGACGAATTGCATCGCCTTGGCCCGGTTGTGGCCGGGATGTCGCGCAAGTCGTTTCTCGGCAGTTTTATTTCGCAACCGGACCCGATGCTCCGCTTGGGCGGGACAGTGGCCGCGGCGCTTTTTCTGGCGGAACGGGAGGTCGAGATCCTGCGTGTCCACGATGTGCGGCAGGTAGGGGATGCTTTGCGAGTGTGGGAATTTCTCCGCTGAGGCGGTGGAAAAGAGATAAGAAGGGGTGAACCGGACATCATGCTGGATTCGCTGGTGGCTATCCCGAGTGCGGTAATTGCCGATTACCTGAAAATGGCGCTGGAGATCTTCATCCTGACGGTGGTGATCTACAAGACGCTCTACTATCTGCGCGGCGCGCGCGGCGCGTCTGTGCTGGCCGGAATGACCATTTTGTTGCTGGCGCTGACGTGGCTGTCGAAGCAGCTGCACCTTGACGTGATCAACTGGTTGTTGACCGGGGTGTGGGGTACGCTTGGCGCGGCGATGGTGATTATCTTTCAGCCGGAATTGCGGCGGGCATTCGCCCAGCTTGGCAGTTTCAGCTTTTTTCAGGGGAAACGGCGTCGTGAACTGTTGACGGAAATCGTGACGGCGGCGGTCAATATGTCGCATCGGAAATGCGGGGCGTTGCTGGTGATCGAGCGCCGGATCGGGCTTCAAAATCTGATCGACGACGCTGTGCGGCTCGATATCAAAGTCAATGCGATGGTGCTCGAATCGATCTTCTTCCCGAATTCCCCGCTGCATGACGGCGCGGTGATTATCCGCGACGACCGGATTGTGGCGGCGCGCGCGATTCTGCCGCTGACTCGCTCACAAAATGTTTCGGTTCGACTGGGAACGCGGCATCGCGCTTCGCTCGGAGTATCGGAGGAGACGGATGCCGTGACTGTGGTGGTTTCCGAAGAAACCGGTGCGGTCAGCGTCGCCTACCGCGGCGTTCTCTATCGCGATCTTTCGCCGGACGAGCTGGATAATTACCTGGAAAAATTGATTATTCTGGATCAGGACGACTCCGATCTGGCCGAAACAATACAGATGCTGGAGGAGCAGGCCGGTTGGCGCAGCACCGCGGCGAACGCGGCGAAGCCGTTGAAAAAGACCGGGGAGGGGGAGTAGCGTATGTCGAAACATTATCTCCGGGTGTTCTCCGGCCAGCTTTATCTGTTGGTGCGTCGGGATTTCTGGCGCAAATTCATTGCGCTTTTCTTTGCGCTTTTGCTCTATTTTTACGTTCATAACGAGGTGCGTTCGACGCCGCAGAAGGTGGATAACGTTCCGGTTGATATTGTGTTGCCACAAGAGCTGATGGATGTTGACCCGAAACTGCATTTTGTGACATTGGGGATCAAAAGCAACCGTGACGCGGCGATTTCTCCCTCCATGCTGCGGGGGCGGGTGCAGGTGGAGTACAGTCGGTACATCCCCGGGAATCCGTATGTCCTTTCTTTGAAGCCGGAAGATTTCCGTGTTCCGCTTGGTATTCAGGTGATCGAGGTGACGCCGGCGGAAATCGCGCTGAATCTTCAGCAACGCGTTTCGCGTGATGTACCGGTTCGCGTGGTATTCTCCAACCGGTTGTCGCCGGACTACAAGAGTTCGTTGGCGAGCTGCATTCCCGGCACGGTTCGCGTGACCGGTCCCAAGCAGCTGGTGGGCGAACTGAAATCCGTGTCGACCCAGCCGATTCCGCTTTCCGAATCGGTGACCGAAGGGTTTGAATATGTTGCGACGCTGGATGCGCCGGCAGGAATCACGCTTTCGCCTGAGAAAGTCACCTGCCAGGTCGATGTGGAGCGCAATTATGAGCAGAGGACGTTTCAGGCTCTGCCGATTCAGTTGCTGACTCAGACAGGCGGCAAACTGCTTAAGACGGAGCTGCTCGGCCCCGGTCGGGTGGAGGTCACTGTGCGTGGTCTGGCCGGTTCGGTCGCCACGCTGGTTCCGGCCGAGGTGCGGCCGTATCTCGATATCAGTCATATCGACAAGCCGGGAATTTATGAAATTTCGACGGGTTGCTATGTCAAGGGCGACGGATTGGATGTAAAAGAGATCCGTCCGGCGTTGATTAAGGTTAAGATTACGGAATAAGTAACGAAAAATAGATTCATTATCAATGGAAAGGATGCCCCGAATATGATTATCAAGAAAATCAACACCGTTTTTCGCAAACACAGCCGCTGGTTGTTCGGCATATTCACGATTTTGATTATTATCGCGTTTATGGACTTCCTGACGCCGGGCCGGGGTGGTTGTGACGGGCTCGGCGGCATCGGCGGGCGAAGTGCCGGCATGGCGTTCGGGGAACGGGTTTCGCTTGATGATCTGGAGGTGTTGATCCGTGAAAACCGGGTGCTCGCCATGTTCGGGATGAGCATGGGAGGCAACATGGGGTACCCGGAAGCGTTTCGGGAGTATTGCTTCCTGGCCGCGGCGAAGAAACGTGGATTGGCGGTCAGCGACAAAGAAGTCGTCGAGTTTGTCAAAATGTTTCCCGCGTTTCAGCGCGATGGCAAGTACAGTCCCGAATTGTACAAAGAGTTCAAAGATGCGATGGTCGTCCGTCAGGGCGCCAGCGATGAAATTTTGGTTGAATCGCTTCGCAATATGCTGTTGATCAATAAACTCCAAACCTCGATCGGCGGAGATGTCGTCGTCACCGACAACGAGGTGGAAACTTACTATCGCCGGGTGAATGCGCGCAACGAAGTCAAGGCGGCGTTGTTCCCTGTCGAAACGTTCCTCAAGGAAGTGAAGAACGATGCGCAGGCGATGAAGACCTTCTTTGACGGCAATCGCGCGGCGTATGAGATCCCGGGGAAAATCAGTGCGGTTGTCGCCGTGTTCCCGGTTTCTGATTACACGAAAACCGCGCTTGCCGCGGCGAAGGAATCGGATTTGAAGGCGTTTTACACGAAGAATCCGCAGCTCTTCACCAAAAACGATGTGATTCAGAAATACGAAGAGTGTGCCGCGCAGGTGAAAGTCGAGTTTGCCAAGAGCCTGAGCCGCGATCTCGCAATGCGCAGTGCGTATGAATTTGCCGGAAACGCCTACGATGCGGTCAGTACCGCAGGAACGAAGCGTGGCGACGTGTTCCGCAAATTGGCTGACGCTGGTAAACTGAAGGTGAAAGAAATCGCTCCGACCAGCTTTGATGCGGTTGTCGTCGGCGACATCAAGTCCCCGGAATTGCTGCGTGACTTGGTCGGTGCTTACAATACTCACTGGGTGAGCAACCCGATTCTGGTTGAAGACACCGTTTATGTCGGCATGCCCACGGAACAGGTGGCGACCCGTCCGGCGGAGTTCAATGAAGTCGCCGCCCGGATCGCCACGGATTATCGCAACGCGACCGCGCAGCAGCTGGCGACCGAAGCCGCGGTGAAAGCCGAGGAATCCCTTGCGGCGATCACGGATACGGCGGAGCGGGTCAAGGCGTTCGGCGCATTGACCGGCTGCAAGTTCCAGGAGTTCGGGTTTGTGCTCGGCAGCGAAATGCCGCCGATGGATTACATTGCTTCGGCAATTGCGGCGCTTCAGCTCAATCCGGGAGAGATTTCGCAAGTGCTGCCCGGGGAGACCGGTCCGCAACTGGCGCTTCTGGTCAAGCGTGCCCCGGCGGATATGAAGGATCTTGCGGCGAAGCAGGACGCACTGCGGATGAATTTGAAAATGATGAAACGTCAGATGTTTCAGGAAGCATTTTGGGAAGAGTTGAACGAACAGTGCCAGCCGGGTGAAATCCTGAGCGAGCGCTGACCGATAGACCGAAGGAGAGAAGAAAGAAAATGACCGTTTCAGTAAATGCGGACTGCCCTCCGCAGGTGGATGCTTCGCCCGGTTTTTCCCTCGGCCGTCATATGACGGTCGAGTTTTACGATTGTGACCCGAAAGCATTGGCCAATGCGAAACTTGTGGAAGAGGTCTTCCTGCGTGCAGCGGATAAGTCTGGCGCGACGGTGATCGACTCGAATTTTCACGAATTCGAGCCACAGGGAGTCAGCGGTGTTGTGGTTATTTCCGAATCGCACTTTGCTGTTCACGCATGGCCGGAGCATGACTATGCGGCGGTGGACTTGTTCACCTGCGGCGATAAGGTTGATTTCGATATTGCGATTGAAACGATCGGTAAGGGAATCGGTTCCGCGCAGTGGATCATCTCAAGCGTTATGAATCGTGGAATTGTCGGAAACAATGGGGTCGAACGCCTGGTTCCAGTCATCGAGGGGCGCGATTGCCGCTTCTCGATTTCGTGGGAGGAACGTTTTTTGAATACCCGCGCTCATGCGCTTTCGGCCTCCATCGACATTTACGAGTGTCAACTTCCGGAGCTTGGCGATCCTGCGGTGTTGAGCAAATTCGCGCATGATTTTGCGACGAAGCTCGGAGTTGAGGTTCGTGGGGAGTGGCGGTTGAACCCCTCTTCCCGCGAAATCATTTCTTGGACGCTTCCGCTGGCAGGCGGCGCGCTCACCGGCTGGTTCAGTCCGGAACGGAAAGCGGCGTACCTCGATTTGTTGTTCGCCGGTTATTACGACCCTCGGCAGGCGGCGGAGATCGCGATTTCCAGTCTGCAGGGGAACTATTATCGACTTCAGCCGCATGTGCGGCAATAATAAGGATTTGTACTTATGCCTTTTGAACGTGGAAGTGTCACTTTTTCGATGTTTGAAATTCAGGGTGAACTGCCGGAGGATATTCTTGGGCTTTTCGCCGCTAAAAAAGCAGGATTGCTCGATTCGGTCGATGAGGAACCCCAGATCGGCTGGGTGACCGGGCAGCATCTGCTTGACACGACGATCACCGAAGAAACGGCTCAGATGGGCGGTTGCTATTATCTGATGCTGCGCCAGGCCGTGCGCAAGATGCCCGGTTCATTGCTCAACGCGCTCTGCAAACGCGAGGAGCAGGCGTATATGCGGGCGAATAACCTTGAGTATGTTTCGGCTAAGATGAAGAAGCAGATCCGCGAAGAGACGCTGGAGAAGCACATTCAGAAAATGCCGCCGATTCTTACCGGAATCCCGGTGGTGCTTGACCCGAATGAGAAGCTGCTGTTTGTCGGCGCGACGAGCCGGACGCAAATTGAGCTCTTTATCGACAACTTCTTCCAGACCACGAAGCTGGAAGCGCTCCAGCTGACGCCCGGGCTGATGCTGGAGAAGATGTTCCAGAGCACGGAGGCGAGTTTCCCGATCCTGAACATCGCCAATCTGCCGGGGAACGGTGCAGAGCCGTCGAGTGCGCGCGACTTTCTGATGTGGCTCTGGTATTACAGTGAAACGACGGGCAAACTTCAGCACCCGCAGTTCGGCGAATTCGATATTCTGATCGAAGCACCGCTGACGTTTTCGGACGAAGGTGACGCGAAGGGTGCCGGAGAAGTCACGGTGAAGAAGGGCGATGCTCCGCTCCGCAGCGCCGAGGCAAAGGCGGCGGTGCTGGTCGGCAAGAAGCTCAAGAAGGTGAAACTCAGCCTGACGCGCGACAAGCAGATCTGGACCGGTACATTCGACGCCGCTCAATTCGCGTTCAGTTCCTTTAAATTGCCGGAAGGCGAGGCGATGAACGATGATGAAGTATTTGCCGAGCGGGTACAGAACCTCATCATCTTCCGCGAAGCGGTGGCGCTTTACTTCAAGAAATTCGCCGACGCGATGCTGGGTATGGAGTTTCCGAAATTTGAAGCTGAAATCCGCGAATGGGCCAAGAATCGTGATGCCCTCTGAAGAGTTGTTTGGAAAACATCCGGAAGATGCGAAAATTCGCTTCTTCACCGGGACATGGGAATTGTTTCCGTGGGAGGAGCTGCGATCGACCCCGGTGGTGGAACTTGACCTCGGCTGTGGGGTCGGCTCCTACACGGCGGAGCTGGCGAAACGTTATCCGGAGCGCATGGTTCTCGCGGCCGATGTCATGATTGGCCGTTTGCGAAAACTGGTCAAGCGTTGCCGCCGGATGGGGATCGAGAACATGTCGGTTTTGCGGACGGAAGCGCGTCATCTGGTGGCGTTTATGCTGCCGGATGAGTCCATCGACCGGCTTCATCTGCTCTGTCCCGATCCGTGGCCGAAGGGACGGCACAGCGGGCATCGGTTGTTGACTAGCGATTTCGTGTCGCAACTGCACCGTGTGCTGAAGCCGAACGGCGTGTTTCACTTTTCGAGCGACGACGTTCCGTATTTCACGGCGGTGTGCGGCGTTCTGGCGGCTTCTGGTTTGTTTGAGGAGGAGCCGGAGGCGATTGCGGATCTGGCTGGAATTCGGAGCGATTTTGAGCTTCGGTGGAATGAGGAGGGCAAGCAGGTTCATCACATTGCTTGCCGCCGTATGCCGCGCCCGCCCAGGACAATCGGGCATTGACCGATGGTTTTCTGGTGTTGTCTGACCGCCCTACGGGGCGGTTTTTCTTTTCCGATATTTGCTTTTTGCGTGTTCGGCTTTTATATTTTGCGAGCGTGGAGCGATGTCGAAAAGCGGGAATGTGAAAATTTTCCGGCGCGGAATACAATATTTTGTTTTTCAGCGCGTTAAATGGATAAGACAAAGGGCTGTTTGCATGAATGTAAGAGACGTCGAAGCCGGAGACGGCGAATTGATCGCCGCTTTTTCCCGCGGCGACGAACGGGCGTTCGAGCAGCTCTACGGGCGCTATAAGCGGCAGCTGTACGGGTTCTTGAACAACCTGATTGTGAACAACCCGTCCGAGGTGGATGAGGTGTTTGCGGAAACCTGGTTGCGGGTGCTCGATAAGTTGCCGAAATATCGTGATGAAGGGCGGTTCAGCGCTTGGCTGTTCCGAATCGCGCGGAACTTGTTCATCGACCGGCTTCGGAAAAACCGGCAGCTGCCGGTGGCAATGGAACTGGATGCGGAGGATGCGCCGCTACTTCCCGGTCCCGCTTCTCTGGAGCCGGATCAGGAGATCGAGCTTGGCGAAGTCGGCGACGTGATTGCCCGGGCGGTGGAACAGTTGCCGTTGGAGCAGCGTGAAGTGTTTCTGTTGCGCCAGCAGGATCTGGCGTTCCGTGAAATCGCGGAGATACAGGGGTGTTCGATCAATACCGTTCTCGGACGGATGCAGTATGCGATGAAAAATTTAAGGCGGTCGATCTTGGAGATTGACCGGGGAGGGATCCTATCATGAAGAACCGGTTTGAAACATTGCGGGAGCGGGAAGTTCCCGCGGCGCTGGATCGCAAAATCCTGGCGGCCGCTGCGTTCAAGGCGCGAGCCGCCCGGTTTCGGCGTATGTGGATTCATTGTTCGGTCAGTGCGGGAGCAGCCGCGGCGGCTTTGCTGGTTGCCGGAACGGTGTTCCTGTTCCCGGACGCGAATCATCCTGCGACGCCGACCAAGTCGGTGCACAACGAACTGCTGGCGTTGAATGACTGGTCGGAGTTGGAGCAGGAATCGTTCAATCTCAGCTTTGAGCTTTATTCCGGGCGCCAGTCGGTGGCGGATCTGGGCAAAGTCAAAATTCAGGAGGACTATTGATATGAAAAGGAAACTGCTGCTGACGGGAGTTGCCGTCCTGACGTTTGGCTTGGGCGCGTCGGCGATTGCGGAGGATTTGCTTCCGCCGCCGCCACCGCCGCCCGATTTGGAAACCCCGGCTCCGCCCCCGGGGCGGAATCGTGAACGAGGAGATCGGAGCCGTGATCCTGATGCGGATCGTCGTGGAGCCGGTCCGGCAATGTGGCGCGCATTTTCCCGATTGACGGAAGAGGAGCGCCAGTCACTGTTGACTCTTCAATCGAGTGATCCGGAACAGTTCCGCACCAAGATGCGCGAATTGGGGGAAGCTTTGCATAAAGAGGAACGAGCCCGTTTTGCTGAATTGATGAAATTGGTTGAACGCTATCGCGCCTCGGGAGATGAAAAGGAAAAAGTTGCGCTGCAGGAGCAGGTTACCGCCAGTGTCCGACTCCATTATCTGGAGCGCCTGGAAGATAACAAACGGCAATTGGAAGAGATGAAGCAGCGTGCATTGCGGTTGGAAGAGGAGCTGCGCAAGCGGGAGGCGAATGCCGACGCGGTGGTGAAGGCTCGTGCTGAGGCATTGCTTCGCGGGGAGCACCCGGAGCTGCCGCCCAAGCCGAAAAAGTGAGATTTTCCGCTGAAGAAAACGGAAAACAACCGGTAAAAAGTCAAAAAAAGTAATTCCTCCGGTTGAAATTTCTCAAAATGGGTGTTTATTATAAGAAGAGATCGCAAGCGGTCTTCAAGTGGCAGGATAGCTCAGTCGGTAGAGCAGGGGACTGAAAATCCCCGTGTCCCCAGTTCGATTCTGGGTCCGGCCACCATTTTTTGTCTATACGCCAGTCCAAGTGACTGGCTTTTTTGTTTTCCCCCTCAAAAGTTGAGCTCAAACCAGCTCAAAATACCAAGGGCGTCACTACTAATGACCCCCCTCTGCCGCTAAAACTGCTCAACTGCTCAGATTTTTTGGCAAGCACCTGTGTCACCTTCGATTTTAGACACAGGTCGTAAATGCTTAATAATCAGCATAAATATTTTTATATCCAATAGGCATTATGAAAACGATACAAACGGAGTAGCTGTCGAGATTCGAACCGAAGTCCTATCGGAAATCATTTAATCTGCTGAATATATTTCCAAAATGCTCAGGGTGTCTCAAAAAAGTAAAACTATTTATCTCAAAAAGGCAAAATGCAACTACGCAAAAAGACAAAACAAAAACTTGAAAAAAGACAAAACTAAAGTATATTATGGGCAACATCAGGAGTATGCCCATGAAATATCTACCGAGAATAGCAGACCAAGAGTTGAGCTTGCGGCTTCGCTCCGTCGGGGCAACATTAATCGTGGGCCCCAAGTGGTGTGGCAAAACGACTACGGCCAAACAGTATGCAAAGAGCGTTATTGAAATGCAGGATCCCGACCTTCAGGAAGGTTATCTGAAGCTGGCCGAAACAAAACCGTCCCTGCTTCTCCAAGGAGAGAAGCCTCGTTTGATAGACGAATGGCAGCTTGCTCCGGTTTTGTGGGATGCGGTTCGTGTTTCCGTAGATCGCAGTCAGGAAAAAGGTCAATATATCCTTACTGGTTCGGTAATTAAAGATGATTCCAAAACCAAGCATACCGGTACTGGCAGAATATCACGCATGGAAATGCTGCCAATGTCTCTGTTTGAATCGGAGGAATCTTCCGGCATGGTTTCGCTTTCGGAACTTTTTGCAAAACCGGAACTCGACATCGACGGAGTAACAGGAAAACTTTCGATAGAAGAACTGCTGTTTGCCGCCAGCCGTGGCGGCTGGCCGTCTGCCCTCACGGCCAGAGGCGACGATGCGAAACTTTTTATTGCGGAGGATTACGTCCGAAATGTCGCTGAAACAGACATTTCAAAAATTGATAACGTCGACCGTGATCCGCTGTTGGCATCGGCATTGCTGAAATCCTATGCACGAAATATTTCCACGCTGGCGACGAAAGTAAGTATCCGGAAAGATATCCTTGCGGTTCGAGATGTTTCCATGCCGACCATTGATTCTTACCTGGAGGCGTTACGCAAGCTGTTTGTTGTCTCCGATACAACGGCATGGTGCCCGGCAATAAGAAGCTCAACCGATATGCGGGCTGTTCCCAAGCGCGGGCTGTGCGACCCTTCGGTTGCGGTTGCGGCTCTCGGCGTAAAGCCGGAATATTTCTTAAAAGATTTCAAGACATTCGGATTTGTTTTTGAAAGTCTTGTCATGCGTGATCTGAAAATCTATTCAGCGTCATTGGGGGGACAATTATCTTATTATCGGGATCGTTATGGGGTGGAAGCGGATGCGGTATTGCATTTGAAAGACGGACGGTACGCCTTGATTGAAATAAAACTTGGTTCTTCTGAAATTGAAACAGGAGCAAAGCATCTTTTGGAAATCAGACAGCTGGTTCGGAAATATAATGAGACAGAGAAACAGTGTCCTCTGGCCGAGCCGGATTTGTTAATGGTAATCACCGGCGGAACATTGGGATATACCCGTGAAGATGGGGTGCATGTCGTACCTGTTTCCGCACTCAAACCATGAAACCCTGGATGATTCGATGACCATCGCAGAATTTGTCAAAGCCGAACGGCATAAACGCAAATTGACGCAGGTTGAATTTGCCCGTCATGCGGGAGTGGGACTTCGTTTCATCCGCGATCTGGAACAGGACAAAAAGACCTTGCAAATGGACAAGGTCAATATCGTTCTTTCCTCTTTCGGCAGACGGCTCTGCGCGGTATCGACGCTGGTTCCGGGAGACAGGCGATGAGACGAGCCGCTGTTTATATGGGCAACAACCTTGCCGGAATTCTGGAGGAATGGGCGGATGGTTTTACATTCAACTATACACGGGAATACCGGATGCAGCAGTATCCCGACAATATTCCCATCTCCAAGACGATGCCGGTTCGAGAGGCGCCGTATTTTCAGGCAAAACTCTTCCCGTTTTTCGATAATCTGATTCCGGAAGGAGTTTTACTTGCCACCGCTATGAAAGGTTGGCATTTGAAAAAATCCGACCGGATGGGCTTGCTTCTTGCGTGTTGCGAGGACTGTTGCGGCGCGGTTTCCATTATGAGGTTGAAATGAGCCGATGCTACATATGCGGACGCGGAAACAGCGATGCAGGGCATTATCACGAGGCGTGTCTTGGAAATGTGTTCCGCACCCCGGAATTGCCGCAATTCGATTACTCCCTGGGCGATTTGAACTCTCTTTTGCAAGAACAGGCGTTCTCTCGTATCTCACTGCCGGGAGAAACTCCGATGCTTGCGTTTCATTGCAAATCTTATCGCTGGCGTGTCCCACAGTCGTGGGCGTTACTACCGGAACCCGGAGAATTTGTGCTTGATTTGCCGACACCGGATTTCCCCTGTCTGCCGGAGGCGCGACACTTCTATTTGAATTTTGCCTCCGCGCTTGGCTTTGAAACCGCGCCGTGCGCCTTGGTGAAACTGCGTTCCAAGGAATTTGCCTTGTTACGGCGACGCTTTGACCGGACAACCAAGGTAAGAATGCCGCGTCACATTGAGGATTTCTGCCAGCTGGAAGAATTGCCGTCGCGCATGAAATACTGGCATTCCCTGGAAGATGCCGCAGACGTAATCCGGCGTTTCTCCGATACGCCGACCATTTCGCTGGTTCGCTTCTTTGAGCGGTCTCTTTTCTATTTTATTTCCGGATGCGGCGATGTGCATTACAAAAATCTGCGAATGTTGTGCCGGAGAGTGGCGGTCGGAAGTTACAGAAACCGGGTGTCAAAGTACGACCTCGAACCATTGGCGGACATCATGCCGCCGGTCTTGCACCCGACAAGCGACGAAGCGGAACTGGCGTTGCCGTTGCGCGGAAAGAATACCGGTATCCGGCGGATTGATTTTGAAGAGTTCGGAACCGTCCGCTGTCAAATGCGCAACGTACAGATGAACAATGCGTTTCGACGTATTTTGAAAGCTTCCGACAAGAATTATGAGCCATTGCTGGAACGGTCATTTCTGCCGGAGGAATACTGTGAACGTATCCGAACAATCGTAGCGGAACGCATTACCGCATTGAACGGAGAGTGAGCCATGGAAGTAAAGTTTTTTCTCCGTCAAAAGATGTATGAACACAATATGACGCCCCGGCAGACGGCGGAACTTGCCGGTGTCGGTCTGCGCTTCGTCTATGAAATGCTTGCCGGAAAGCCGACGCTTCGCATGGACAAGGTCAATGACGTGCTTCGGATCTTTGATGCGGAGCTGGGCTATGAATATCTTCCGGAAGTCCTGAAACAAATGCGTCAGGAAGAACTGGACAGTCATTTTCATCAAGGAACTATACCCGATCAGGACGAAGATAGTGATATTTTCGATTCCGAAGAGGAAAACGAGCAGAACGAAGACGAAGATTCCGCACCCGATAATAAGTCCGATGACGAAAGATGAGTTTCGGACTTCCGCTTTGTCAGGCAGTCCGTTAATTATACCCGCTCGGGATATGCATCTCGCATTTTTCGATGTTTAAAGGCGTGCAAATGGCGCGACACCATCTGTAAACCATCTTTTTACGCACAAAAAAATATTTTTCAAAAAGTTCGTTCTATTTGAGATTACGCCCGATTTTTTAATGGTGGAGACAGATGAGTTCGCCGATTCCATCGGCTGTCCTGTTATCCATTCCGCACTATTCCTCCATGACATCACTATACCCGTTCGGGTAAGTGGCACGATGCCGGGAGTGGGTGTTCTTGCTGTTTTTGAGCAGAAGCCTTGTTTGTCATTCCCGGACCCGACTAGAAATAGGTAGAGCGGGATGCGTTTTGCGTCGACCGCGATTCAGAACCTGTCTCCACTGCGGAATGGAACAGAACACCACATAACAGAAAAAGGAGCGTAATATGCCGTAACAGAAATAAGAAAAATCCCGTCCGGTGGAAACGGATAATTCCACCCCAAAATCATAGCTTCGCATCTATGTGCGGTTTCGGTCAGGGACGCTGAACCCGCGCATTCTTTTTGTCCCGAAACAAAGGATTACTGATGATTGAATCTGTAATTGCGACGAATTATCTGAACGCCGGGTTGTCGGTGCTTCCCGCCGACCGGATGCTGAAGTGTCCGCGCGGCAAATGGAAGGAGTGGCAAACCCGCTTGCCGACGGCGGAAGAGGAGCGGGCGTGGTTCGCCAACAAGCAGGACGCCGTCTGCCTGGTCTGCGGCAAGGTGTCCGGCAATCTGGAGGTGCTGGATTTTGACAACCATGGTGAACTGTTTCCGAAATGGAAAGAGTCCATTCCCGCCGATCTGCTGGCGAAACTTGTCATTGAACAAACGCCGTCGGGAGGATACCATGTCGCCTACCGTTGCGCCGGCGAGATCTGCGGCAACATCAAACTGGCGCGGGGCGTCCGCGACGACAAGACGGTGACGCTGATCGAGACGCGCGGCGAGGGCGGTCTCGTCCTCTGTGCGCCGACCGAGGGATACACCATTCAGAGTGGCGATTACGCGAATCTGCCGCGACTGACCGCAGAAGAACGGGTAACGCTTCTCAACACGGCGTGGCGGATGGATGAGGCAAAACACGGCCCGCAGCCGACGCAGAACGATATGCCGAGCGGTTTTTCCCTGTTTGAGCCGAATCCATCATCATTTGAACAGCGTCCCGGCGATGATTTCAACTTTCGCGGAGACGTTCGCGGACTTCTGGAACATCACGGCTGGAAGTCGCTCGGCATTCAGCCGGACGGAAACGAGTATTGGCGGCGTCCCGGCAAAGAAACGGACGGCAATTCAGCGACGCTTAAGGACGGTGTATTCTACGTCTTTTCCTCCAATGCCGCGCCGTTTGAGGCGAATCGCGGCTATGCTCCGTTCACTGTATATGCTTTGTTGGAACATAATGGCGCATACAACGAGGCTGCGGCAAAGCTTCTGGAATGCGGATACGGGAAAGCCGCGTCTGATGACGGCGGAGTCAATCTTGAACCGTTCCTGAACACGATCCGGCAGAAAGAAGAACAACAGTTGTATACCGGCCGCGAACTGCTCCGGCAATTCACCGAAATGAAGCCGCCATTAATTGACGGACTGCTTCGGCGCGAGGAAGTCATGAACATCGTCGCCGCGCCGAAAACCGGCAAATCGTGGCTGGTCATGCAACTGGCGCTTTGTCTTGTGACCGGGCGCGAGTGGTTCGGGCATCAATGTCCGCAATCGCGTGTTTTGCTGATAGACAATGAACTTCACAAGGAGACGATTGCCTGCCGTCTGGCAAAGGTGGCGACCGCGATGGGCATTCCATTGGAAGATGAAACCATTGACAATCTGACCGTATTCCCGCAACGCGGCATGGCGAAAGACCTGACATTGCTGAATGCGAAACTTGCCGAATTCAAAAATCGCGGGTTCGATGTGATTGTCATTGACGCGCTTTACAAGGCCTTGCCCGCCGCCGTCGACGAGAACAGCAACGGACAAATCACGGCGATTTACAATTTGCTGGATGGATACGCCCGGCAGATGAAATCCGCCATCATCCTGGTTCATCATACCAGCAAGGGCAATCAGGCGAACAAGAGCGTGACCGACCTTGGCTCCGGCGCCGGCGCACAGTCGCGGTCGCCGGATACACACCTGACGTTGCGCACGAACGAAGAAGAAGGTGTCGCATCGGTTTATTGCTGCGTCCGCAGTTTCCCTCCGGTCGCGCCGTTCTGTCTGCGTAAGAGCGGGAACAATCTTTGGGAACTTGCGCCTGATTGTTCACCGGAAAATTTGGACGGGCGGGCATCAGCCGAGCCGACTCAGTTGGGCAAGATGCGAAGGACTCCGGTGGAGGATGTGGCGGATATGATTGTTGAAAATGTCCATGAACTCAATCTTCCGCTGTCAAAGACGCTGATGGTTGAAAAAGTTCGCGAGGCTTGCAACACATCAAAGGACAAGGCATCAGCCGCCATCCTGTATCTTTTGAACAGCGGGTATCTGGAAGAACGCCGCGGTGATTCAAAATCTCATCAGCAGGCAATGAAGTGCGTTTATTTCGGCCCGAATTCTCCGATGTACGAACCGCCGGTAAGCACAAAAGCTTGTTTCCGGGCGGCTCAAATCTGAAGACGCGCATATCATTTCTATATACTGCTTCCGCTCTCTGCGGAGCAGTTATAGAAATAGATTGCGTCAGCGTTTTTTGCCGTTTTTCCATTACACAGTTACATATAAGGCGTAGCGGAAAATTGAAAAATTGGAAAATTGCTGATAGTAAGCATGTTGTGACATGGCGCCTGAGTCTCCTGAACGAACCGCCCAAACTCGATTTTCCGTTTCGTTTCCGGACATCGGGAAATTGGGAAAACGGAATTGAACTATGTGGAAAATGAAATCCAGCCGACCGTCCAAGCTATGGCAAACGACGAAGAAAGCGGCGAATAGAACAACGTGGTCACCGTCCAAAACCAATGTGGAACGGGCAAAGGCGCAGACATTGTCACTGCCTATCGGTTCGGAGATACGACCACGCCGCCAGCCGTCATCCAATGAACCGCTGGCATTCTGTGCTGACTGCCTGAAATGGACGCCAATGCAATGGCTTCCGGTCAAGGAACGCGGCAAGAAAGCCGAAACATGGTTCCAATGCGAGCACTGCCATGGGTGCAATCTGTCGCTGCGGCACCTGTCTGAGGATGAGGCCGGTAAACGCTTGCAGACGGGCGCGCAACGCCCGGCAATCGTGGTCTGAGCGTGTGCCTGCCCGTGCGTTATGACGCGACAGGACGCGGGGAAACGCCTCCGGATGGCGCAGGCGGACCGAGGTCGGCCGCAGACCCATCGGGGTCGAAAATCGAGCGGTTCCCCCGTAGGGGATCGCCTCCTGAGGGCGGCGGAAGGAGTCGGACAATTAAGCAGAGTTTCCACAGCGGTCCGAAAATATTTGGCACGCCAACAGTCGCCCGGAAACGGGCGCAGGACGCGCGAAAAACCACAGGGCATTCAAAGGTACTCCTACCGGCACTTTCCCCCTGAGGCGCGCGGAAGGAGTCGGGCTATTAAGCAGACTTGCTTGCGCCTGATAAAAAAATCCTATTCCCTGCGCCGCAAGGACTTACGAAACGCATTTCCCGCGCCAACTTTTTTGCGGACGGTTGGA
>JBEBTY010000009.1:0-125712 GCA_040393525.1 Victivallis vadensis
AGGCGCAACAGGGATATAAAATAGCACCCGCTAAAACAATTGCAAGCTCAGAATAACAAAAAGAAAGAAAGATTTTAGCAGAAACCAAACAGAAAAATGCGTTTTCTATACAGCAACAACCGAACAGTAAGTGAGTTCTGCGATTATGTCCATGTTGGATAAAAATACGGAAGCGAAACCGTCAAATGGGAAAACGCTTGCCGAATGACCTTGATTCGACAGTAGAGGACGAGGAAATAAACTCAAGCATCACAACCGAAAAGTTCATTCTTCTTTGGTATAGCACAGAGTTTTTTCAGCTTGCGTCCCACGAGCCAGAGCGGAAGACGTGGCAAAGCACGCGCCTTAACCGGGCAAATGGCAACGCAACGCATACAACTGATGCAACGCTCCCGGTCGGTTTGATTCGGGACAGCAGAAGGAATCGCGCCCGTGGGACAACGTTCTGCACAGAGCCTGCATTTGGTACATGTTCGATTAGCGACCGGCTTCAACGGAATACCGCCATAAAAACGGTAAGGGATATTGCCGGGAACGGAAATTGAGACAGGAACATCGGACTTCTCCAGCAGTTCTCGGATCTTGTCGCCAAATGCACGCAACTCCGTCAGATCATCCATCGAGGGGCGACCGGAAGCAATTTGAGGCACGATCGTATGCTCCGCAACCGTCGCAATGGCGGCAATCACCACAAATCCCCGGCGCTCCAATGTGTTTTTCACTTCAATCAGCGTATCTTCGTAAGCTCGGTTCCCGTAAGACGCCAGAATGACAACCGGAGTTTGATTCCCGCGCATCCGCGTGAGATGCTCAATGGCAAGCCCCGGCGCACGGCCGCCGAATGCCGGAACGGCCACAAGGCAAAGATCGGATGGAGCGAAGTTCCAGACTGAGAAATCGCAGTTGCGATCCGAGAGATCGATTTCACTCCGGCTGAACTCCTCCCACGCGAGCAAAACTGCTTCCACTGCGACGCGCGTATGCCCGGCAGGACTGAACACCAGGGAATAGAGTTGTTCGATCTTCATGATTCCTCCTTGCAGGATATTTGCGCTCACTCCTCTGAATAAAGCTGAAAACTATGATGGTTGATAATCGCGTCTTCTTCGCAAAGCCCGTTCCAGGCTCGAATCAGTTTCAATATTTCAGATACATTGTCGCAAATGGTTTCCCGGCCACGGGAATCGGTCATGCACGACAGCTCTCGTTCGAGCATACCGAGCGTCTTGACCATCGCCAGCAAAGTGCGGATCTGTTCGTCGGACAACACGCTGAGGTTGGAATTGCCATGGAGAAACGAAAGCAGTTTTGCGCGCGCTGCCCCCAATTTCCCTGCCATCTCCGGCGTAGCAACCAAACTTTCGCGAATGCTTTTCTTCTCATGCCGCAACAGCGCCTCCAGGCTTTCACTGTTCATGGAACCGGAAAGGTTAAGAAGGGCATGCAAAGAACGAATCAGGTCGACGACGGCATCGTTGATCTCAAAGAGCAAATGTTCCTGCATGGAGTTTCGGACCCCGCGGGTACATAGATCGTTGATGATCTCATAGAAGATAAAAATAATCGGAATGCTGAGAAGCCCGGAAGCGATATTGAGAATCAGCCCTTTCAGGCTCTCATGGCTCACCAAGGCATCATTTATGAAAAAAATGGCAAATCCGCCGGCAAACGAAATGAAATACGGCAGAATCCGAAGGAAAAGATTTTTAGCTTTCATATCCCTTGACATTTACCCCTCCCCGTCTTCTGCAGTCACCTCTTCATAAGGTAATATACCAATTCTTTCCGCCAAAAGCAAATCGTCGCGAAAAAAGATGGATCATTCGCACATAATTTCCCAGGCCTCCCGGCAGCCGAAAGGAGCAAGGGAGAGAAGAAGGAGAGCAAAATCCGGCAGAAGCAACTGTTTCATCGTATCCTCATTTACAGTAAAGATGAATTCTGCTTCCCGCATGCAATATCGCTGGCTCCAAACATTCCGTTGCATAATTCAACATACCTTGTATCCATATCGATTGCAAACAGATTCCAGAAGGAATATTTAAGCCTAAAAAATAAGAACAAATAATTTTACACTATTTCCACTTAATTTTAATTCCCTTCATATTGATTTATTTTGTAAAAAGTATATATATTATCTAATAATCCGCGCACACTTCAGGAATCATTGCCAAAGTGTCGCATGTTATTCTGAATCGAATCAAACTGTGGCAAGAGAGAGAAAGTAAAGAAAGTAAATGCAAATTTATAAAAAATTCACATTAATTGAGCTTCTTGTTGTGATTGCAATCATTGCAATTCTGGCGGCGATGCTGCTGCCTGCGCTGAACAAAGCCCGCGAGAGCGCAAAAGCAATCCATTGCGTAAACACTCTAAAGCAATATGGACAAGCGGGGGTTCTGTACGCTGACTCGAACAATGATTACTTTGTAGGGGCACGAATGCTCCCCTGGGGGGACACCAATGAGTGCAAATGGACCGACAATCGCGCATTCCGCGAAATACTCGGCGGTTACATCAAATCCACATCTCACGATACCATTGTGGAATCCTACATTTCCAGCAATCTGATCTGCCCCAGCGCAACAGAAGCTCAATCGGAAGCGAATTCCGATAAAATGCCACCTCTTTATCGCTCTTATGCCATGGCCAGCGGCGATGTCCCATTCGCATCCACGTGGGGCGGTTGGAGCGGAGTCGAAATCGCCGCTTATAAGTACAGCCGTATTTATGCGCCGACCGAACGCATCGCCTTTATCGATGCAACGGACTGGCATGTGAAAGAAACTCCCGATACCTGGAAACTCGCCTATCTTCAGGATGGAGACACGGCAAGAGATACCTGGGGGGCGGGAGGCGTTGCGTTCCGTCACGGAATATTACGTGCCAACGTTTGCTTCATGGACGGCCATGTCGCCACCACCCCGTTTGAAGACCTCAAGACGGACGCTCCGGCGGTCGACGGCTACCGATACGGTGGATTTTATACGAAAAACATCCGCTGACAGCCAAACGTAACGACCCGACAGAAGCAAACAGCATAGGTTCCTCGCAACGAAGGCCTATGCTGTTTCATTTCAACTTGCGCGTTACAAGATTCACCACATCGAAAATGGGAACGCGGGATTGACAGGAAGCGCCAAGGCTTTGCTCAGAGGGGAAAATCAAGACAAAAAAAATGGCAGCCCCGTAAGGATTTGAACCTCAACAAAGTGAACCAGAATCACTTGTGCTACCGTTACACCACGGGGCTGCATAGATCGCCCGGCTTAAAACCGACGACAGATTTTAATATAGTTGCTCGTTTCCGGAATTCAAGCTCACAATGAAAGAAAAACAACTTTTTCATGTTTTCACAGCAACAAAAAAGCGCTGTCACACGGACGGCGCTGAGTATGAAGCAAAAATGGCATCTCCACGGGGATTCGAACCCCGGTTGCCGGGATGAGAACCCGGTGTCCTAGGCCTCTAGACGATGGAGACAGCTGCCTTGGTCATCGGTTAATATAGTGGTTCTTCGACAAAAATCCACCTCAACTTTTGATTTTTTTCAGAATTTCGGAGCCATATGCGGGGAGCACCAGCGAGCCGGTGACCTCCAGATCCGCCGCAACACTCCGGTAGAGCGCACCTTCCGGCAAAATCGCCTTGCGCTCTTCGTTCGTATAGTTGAATACAAACAGCCAATCGGTTTCGCCGTCGCTGCGGAGGGAACCGACAATGCCATCGTTTCCGGCAGAGGGCAACACCGATTTCACGCCGGTTTCGCTGACCAGCTTCGCGTAAAACTCCGCAAGGAAATCCTCCCCAGTCCGCGCGGCGAGGTAATAAGCCTTGCCCGAGCCGTAGGAATTCACCGTCGCCGCCGGAGCGCCCGCATAGAAATCGCTTGCAAACGTCGCAAGAACTTCCGCTCCGCGCAAATGAATCATCTCCGCGTAGTCGATGACTCCGAACTCTTTACCGTCATACCGCAACGCCTGCCGGTCAAATGGACGAACGCCGCCGACTTCCTCGTTCCAGAGCCCGAAAAGTTCCATCAGCCCGTCACCGGGCCAGCCACCGGGGAAGCAGCGGGCGGCCTCGTCTTCATAGCCGGAAAGATAGGTCATCACCAGCGTTCCGCCGCTGCGGACGAACTCCTTCAACCGATCCGCCACACCGGGTTTGAGCATCAGCAACATCGGGCAGACCAGCAGGCGGTATTGGGAGAAGTCGGCAAGACTGTCGATCACATCCATCGGAATGTTTTTCAGCCAGAGCGCGCGGTAGTGCTCGGTCACCGTCTGAATATATGCTTTCTGTTCCTCATGACCGGGACCGGAGGCGGTTTGGAACGCCTGTTGGGTATCCCAGTCGCAGACCACTGCGGCTTCGATCGGATAACCGGTCCCGATCAGATCGGGACACTGTTTATAGATCGCTCCCAATTCCGCGACGTCGCGGAACACACGGGTTTCGCAATGGCGGACATGATCGACCACCGCGCCGTGGAATTTCTCCAGGTTCCCGCGGCTCTTCCGCCACTGGAAGTAGAGCGTACCATCCGCGCCGTGTCCCACCGCAGTCAGCTCTTCGAGCTTATGCTGGTTCGGGCGCTTCAGCGGGTGCCACGGCTGCCAGTTGGTAGCACTGGGGGATGACTCCATAATCAGGAACGGCTTGCCGCTCTTCATCGCCCTATGACGGTCGTGGCGCATGGAAATTTCGCTCAAAATCATGCCGATATCCGGCTGTGTCCCCCACGGCGGGTAGACATCGTCGGAGATGAAATCGCAGACTTCCGCCACGCGCCAGTAATCGAGCCCGTGAAAAAAACCCATAAAATTGGTGGTTGCCGGAACGTTCGGAGTGAATTTCTTGACCGTATCCACTTCAAACTTCATAAAATCGCAGCATTGCCAAGTGACGAAACGCCTCCAGTCAAGCGTATTGCATTCCGAACCGCCGAACGGCGTAATCTCATCCCAGTCGGTATGAATGTGGCTCCAGAAGGAGTTGCACCAAGCGCGATTGAGTTCATCAAGCGTCCGATAGCGTTCTTTCAGCCATTCACGGAAGCGCCCGACACAGAGTTCGCAATGGCAGCTGCCACTGTATTCGTTCGAGATGTGCCACGCAGAGAGCGCCGGGTGATTCCGATAGCGTTCCGCGAGCGCCGAATTGATCGCGGCAAGCCGTTCGCGGTAGACCGGAGAGCTCCAACAATGGTTATGACGGCGGGTATAGGGTTCGCGCCGGCCACGCTCATCCACCCGACAGATTTCAGGGTGTGCGGTGGCGAGCCATGCAGGCTTAGCCGCGCTCGGCGTAGCGAGAAGCACGTGAAATCCGTGTTCGGCCATGCGATCCATGATGTTGTCCAACCACCCGAAATTATACTGCCCGGGAGCTGGCTCAAGCGCCGTCCACGCGAAGATTCCAACAGAGAAAGCGTTGCAACCGGACTTTTCCATAAATTCAAAGTCGCGGTCGATAACTTCCGGCGTTTCCAGCCATTGATCGGGGTTGTAGTCCCCACCATGGACTATCCGGGAAGCACTGCGGATGATCGGCTCGAATTTCTTCATTTTCCATCCTTTTTTTACTTTATCTGGTTTTCTATAAAGTATCACCTTTCGGAAGGAAAGGAATAGGCTCTTTGGGGAAACTGAATGTGTTTTCTGGTAATTCCTGCACCGCGACTGAATTGCGGTCGCCGTCATGCGGTGCATCGATCAGCCGCCAGCGATTCCCCACACAAAATCAATTGGTGCGCGTAGAAATATTTCACGGGGACATCGCTCCCGATTTTGCCGGAACCGCCTCTCCGATAAGGCAAGATCAATTGCATGGAACTCATCAGGAAGCCGTCACCGGACGGAACGCCTTCCGAGAAAAGCTCCGAATCGATCAATTCGCGGTGTGTGCAAAAAAGAAGGCGATGCGCCACATGAGTCCGCCAAAGTTGCTTTTTCCATTTCCCCGGGCTACATTAACGCAGAAAGGGAATTCGCCTGTTATGGTTGAAATATTCATCATCTGTTGCCTTCTCGGGATCGCGCCCGCATTGCTCTGGGCGTTTCCGGCAACCCGCCGCATGACCGGCTCGTGGATCACCGCACTGAAAACCGCTCCGGTCGGGTGCCTGGTCATGTTCCTGCTGCCGATCCTGCTGCTGGAAGGATGTCGCGCGCTCAACCGCATCGCTCACGTCTGGAATGCGGAGATTGATTACAAAGTGGGAATCATTCTGCTCGCCTTCCTGTTCGGCATCGCTCCGGGGGTTCTGGTCATCCGTGAACTTTCTCGATTCACCTGGCGAACGTATCACGCAATCGGGAAGCGCTCCTGGCTGCCGCACCACATCCTCGCCTGCGTCTACGCTCTTGTTTCCGCGGTTCTGATTCTTCTGGTGATCTACGCATACTACGACTCATGAACGTGCGGAAAATTTCGGACTTTTTCGGAAACGGAGAAGCAAGATATCATTTGCGTGCTACATTAACGTCAGAGAAGCCGGAGTGCCCCCCGGCTCGGAGCGTAGAAACCAGAGGAGAACATGGCTATGAACGAAAACTTCATCAAGGTCGATGCCGACAAATGTATTCGGTGCAGTTACTGCATCATCGACTGCCCGACCTGTGTGCTGGAAATGAAAGAAAATCTGCCGGGCGTCCGGGAGAATCAGTGCATCGCTTGCGGCCACTGCGTTTCCGTCTGCCCGACCGAAGCAATCGACAACACGCACTGCCCACGCACCGGGCAGGAGGCGTTTGACGCGACAAAATTGCCCTCTAAGGAAGAGGCCGCTTACTTCCTGCGAACCCGGCGTTCCATCCGCGGATTCCGCAACGAGCCCGTTCCGCGCGAAACGCTGGAGGAACTTCTGGATCTCGCCCGTACCGCCCCCACCGGCGGAAATACACAAGGCGTTCAATTTCTCATCATTCAAAATAAAACGACGCTGAACCGGGTGGTTGACGCCGCGATGGCATGGGCGACGGAACGATTGACTCTCGCTCCGCACCTCGCATCGATGGTCGCTTATCACAACGCCTCGGGAAAAGATAATGTGCTGCGCGACGCGCCGTGCCTGATCGTGGCGCTGATGGACGAAGCAACCACCCCGATGTTCCGGCAGAACGGACGCTTCATGCTGACCTACGCCGAACTCTACGCGCCGATGCTGGGGCTGGGGAGCTGCTGGGCCGGCTGGGCCGAAGCGGCGGCGATCGCCGGAGATGCGCGCATGCGGGAAGTGCTGGCGCTGCCCGCCGGCAAGGTCGTGGTCGGAACCATCGTTGCGGGCTTTCCGCTCTATCAACACAAACGCATCCCTTCGCGAAATCAATTGCAAATAACTTGGGCGGACTGACGTGGCAAAACTGAAAAAAACCAATCTGAGCGAACAGGCTTACCGACTGCTGACGGAGCGGATCCTTCGCGGGATCTATCCCGCCGGCACTCGGCTGACCGAAGAGGCTCTGGCTGAAGAGTTCGGCGTCAGCCGCACCCCGTTGCGCGAAGCGTTGCGGCGGCTGACCGCCGAAGGGTTGATCGAGCCGCAGCCGAAACGAGGACTGCGCGTCACCAGCCCCGACGATGCGGAGATCGCCGAACTTTTCCGCTGCCGCAGCATCATTGAGCCGCAGGCATTGGTGGACACATTGCCCCGGATTCCGAAAGAAGAACTTCAAACACTGCTGGATCGGCTGCAAGCCGCCACACCGGAGGAGTCGCTCGCCGTGGATGAAGCGATGCACCGATTGGTGGCGGAGCACTGCGGCAACCGATTCCTGAGAGAGATTATCCTGAACCTGATCCGCCGCAGCGCGCCGTTCCGCACCGTGCGGACCTACGAAACGCCGGAGATACCGAAGGCGGAACGAGCCGAGCTTCTCCGGGTCATGCTGAATGGGAATGGTGAATTGGCGGCGGAACTTCTCGTCCGCCACTTTTCCAGCGTGATTCCACCCGGCAGATAGCCGCCGTCACACCAGTTCGCCGAACAGAGAAACGCTGCCGGCGCGAGTGATCTTCACCCGACGCAACGTTCCCGGCCGCACATCCGGCGTCGGAAGAAAGTGAACGAGCCGGTTGGTTCCGGTACGCCCCGACCAGCGGTCGGGATTCCGGGGGCTGGTTCCTTCGACCAGAATTTCCTGCACGGAACCGATCTGCGTCTTCAGCATCGCACCGACACGCTGTTTCAGATCCTCGAGCAGTAAGGCATTCCGCGCTTCCTTCACCTCCTGCGGCACCGAGTCTTCGTCTTCGGCGGACTTCGCTCCGGGGCGCGGAGAGTATTTGAAGATAAAACTGTTGTCGAATCCAACCTCATTCATCAGATCCCGGGTCTGCAGAAAATCCTCATCCGTTTCCCCGGGGAAGCCGACAATCACATCGGTCGAAAACGTCACATCCGGCATCGCCTCCCGCAGGCCGGCGACGACAGTGCGGTAACTCTCCGCCGTATATTGCCGGTTCATCGCCGCGAGAATCCGGTTGGAACCGGACTGAAGTGGCAGATGGATGTTGCGACAGACAGTCCGGCTGTTCGCGATTCCTTCAATCAATCGCCGATTGAAGTAGCTTGGATAAGGTGACGTAAAGCGAATTCGCAACAACTCCGGAATCCGATCCAACTCCTCCAGCAATTCCGCAAACGGCGACACATCGTCAGGCGGCGGCGTCAACTGCCCGCCCCAACCGTAAGCGGCGACGTTCTGACCAAGCAGCAAAATCTCTTTCACGCCGTCCGCAACCAGCTCGCGCGCCTCGGCGACGACATCCTCCCGCGTCCGGCTGATCTCGCGACCACGGACATAGGGAACAATGCAATAACTGCAAAACCGGTTGCAGCCACGCGTGATCGCAATCTGTGCCTTGAAATGATCTTCGGCACGCTCGGCGGGGCGGTAGTGGCTGCCCATTCCGGTCAGCACCTCTGACGATTCGGTGACGGAGGCAATCTGCCGTCGGTCATCACGGATCGACTCCACCAATGGAACCAGCGTATGAAGCTGCCCGGTGCCAAGCACGAAATCAAGATGCGGCAGTTCGTTCAGCAACTCGTTGCCGAGTCGTTGCGCCATACAGCCGAGCGCCCCGATGATAAGCTCCGGCTTGCGCGCTTTGAGTTTCTTCATGTATCCGATTTTGCCGATGGCCTTGCGTTCAGCCTGTTCCCGGACGCTGCACGTGTTGAAAAGCAACACATCCGCCTCGAGTTCAGTCGGCACCATGACGTGCCCCGCTTCGGTCAACATCCCGGCGAGCGCTTCGGAATCACGCTCATTCATCTGGCAACCGTATGTCTTGATGTGAATTTTCATGGCTGATTCAATGTCAGGTTGTCGCGGTGAATGAGCTCTTCGTCCACATTGGGGCCGAGAATGGCGTGCACTTCCGTCGAACCGCGTCCACAGATTTTCAAGCAATCGGCGGCGGAGAAGTTGATCAATCCACGCGCAAACGGCACATTGTCCGGTCCGGTGATCTCCACCGTGTCGCCACGTTTGAATTCACCGGAAACGAATTTGACCCCGGAGGGGAGCAGGCTCTTTCCCTTCTCCCGCACCGCTTTCGCCGCACCCGCGTCGACCAGCAACGTGCCGGAAACCCGGCTGAAAAAGCTGATCCACCGTTTCCGTCCGCGCACCCGACGGGCACGCGGCAGGAACACCGTGCCAACGTCCTCCCCGGCCAGAATTTTTTCCAACATGCCAGGTTCACGGCCATCGGCGATCCAAAGATATTCGCCCGCAGCAGTGACAATTTCGGCGGCGCGGAGCTTGGAACTCATTCCACCGACGGAGAATTCCGAATTGTCGGTTCCCCCCGCCATATCATGAATCGCGGCGGAAAGCTCTTTCACGACAGAAATCCGTTTGCCGAGCGCCCCGTCCTCGTTGCGTTCCCGCAACCCCTGTTCAGTGGTGAGGATGACCGTCAACTGCGAGTCGGTAATCGACGCGAGCATCCCGGCCAGCGTATCGTTGTCGCCAAATTTGAGTTCCGCCACCGAAACCGAGTCGTTTTCATTGACGATCGGTAACACGCCGGCATCCCAGAGCGCGTTGATGCAGTTCATCACATTCAAATAACGTTCGCGATTTCGCAGATCGGAGGCGGTCAACAGCAATTGCGCGGTACGGAACCCGCGTTTGCGACACTCCTCCTCATACAGCGCCATCAACCGACACTGACCGATGGCGGCGAGCGCCTGAACCTGCGCCAACTCCTTCGGGCGGCGTTCCAGTTCCAGCGCCCGCATGCCCATGCCGACGGCGCCGGAGGTGACCAGAAGCACACGCTTGCCGCCTTTGCGCAACGCATCGATTCCCGAAACCAATTCCGCGACGGCCTCCTGCCCGCTCAACAGGCGGGTTCCCGCCTTGACCACGACCTGACGGGCATTTTTCAGCAGTTCCCGCCGTACTGTAAGATTGTTGTTTTCCATGAACTGTTCCAGAATTGTGGATAAAGATATACGGAAATAATATACACCGTCAGCGATTCACTTTCAACAGTCGATACCGGCCGCTTTCCGGAACCGACACAAAAACCAGCTTCTCCTGCTTAACCAGCTCGAGGAAATGCAGTGTAAGCCACTCATTTTCCGCATCGAATTCCGAGATGGGGTCGGGGTTGCGTTTCGATTCGCCGCCAAGCAGGATGGCGATGTAATCGATTTTCGCCGCTTGCAGTTCTTCGTAAACCGCCAATGCCGTCTGCGGCATCGGAGTAAAATACAACTCTTGGAAATAAGGGGTGCCAAGCTCGCAATGGCGCGGCATGTAAAGGGTGCGACGATCGAAAATCAGCATGACGCGCGCCTCGGACGGCGTCGATTGCGCCACAAAATCCAGCAGTGCCATATACTCCCGATCCCGGTCGGCGAAACGGACGAATTCAAGTGGGGCTTTGCGCGCCAGTTCCATGGAGCGCCAGGTGTAGTAGAAGTTCATCCACGCACTCGTTTGAAATGAAATCAACGTCGCGCCTGCGATCAAAACCAGCGCAATGACCTTCCATTTTTTCGAGAGCCGGGCAATCCCGGAACCGGCAAAAAAAGCGGCGAGGAAGAAAAAAGGCAACAAAAATCTGGTTTGCTGAGAGCTGAGACACCAGAAAAGATAAAAGAGCACTCCCCCTGTCACCACCCAAAGAAACGGCCGAAACCGACGACACATCCTCTGGCGCAAAACGGAATACCATGCTCCCGCGCCAAGAACCAGCAACAACGGGAACTGCCAGCCCGCCAGATATCCGTCGTAAATCTCCATCTGATACGCAACCAGAAACCAACCCGCGAAGAAACTTTTCACGCCGGTAACACCGAACCGGCTCGTGCCGAGTAGCGAATGATAGACGTCCACCGCCGCCGCAGGAGCGTTGGCATCGAGAAGCGCCGCACCGAACGGATAAAACGGGTTCCCCGTCGCCAGCAATGGCCGCAGGTAAAACGGTGTTGCCGCAAACAGCGCCGCCGCACCGAACAGAAGAAGCAGCTTCCCCGTTTCCCTGCGCGAAACATGGTCGGACGCTAGAACACAGGCGAACATTCCGACAATCGCCAACGCCGCCGCGCCGCCGGTCAGCTTGACTGCAACCGCCATTCCAGCCGCAAAACCAGCAAACAGAGCCGCGGCAAACAGTCGGCGCCGAAACAACCGGATCGCCGCCGCTCCGGCAAGAAGATTCAATAAAATGAACGGCTCCAGATAAACATGGCTCCACATTCCCGCTGTGACCGGCGCAAACAAGAACGCTCCCGTCAGCACCAGCGCCGTCGCGCGCCCAAATCGCCGGAGCAACCAGTAGAACCACGGCAGAGCGATCAGATAACAACTCACGATCAGCAACCGGGAAAAATTCAATCCACCGAGCTTCGTTCCCCAAAGCATCAGGAAATGCGGCATCGACGAGAGTGCCGAATACGGGTTGTCCAACAACACGGCTGTCGAACCCGCCGCCAGATAACGGAGCGGCAACGCCACCTGATATGACTGTTCATCCCACGTATAGGGCGGCACAAAAGCACTCCCCGCCGTGATGCCGCAAAGAATCAGCATCGCCAGCCAGAGCGCCCAATCATCACGCCAGCGTTGCCGGAACGTTTTCAGCAACAGCCAGCCACCGTAAAGCGCGAATGGAACCACTCCCGCCCAGAGCCAACCCGACGGCAACCGCAAAATCGCCGAATCGCCAACTCGGAACAGCAGCGCCAGAACATTCACCCCAGTCATCAACGCCAGCAAATGTGATTCCGCGTGAAACAGTCGCAACACGCCGGAGCCGAGGGCATACGCCGCCAGAAGAAGCAGCAACAACGCCAACACCGGCTCATGCCACGCACCTTGCAGTTGAATCATGAGATCATTCAGCGTCATTTAGCTCCTTTCTCTAAAAAGGATTTTAATTCCAACGGGCTGTCGTCCAGATACTGGTTTTGCAGCAAATAGGGGAACTGTGCCTCCGTGAGCCCTTTGTACTGCAAGAGCCAACGCCATTCCGCTTCAAGGCGACCCGCCTTTTCCGTGTCGCCAAGCGCATTCAACACCGTGACCCAAAGCCGAAGATTGACGGTGCTGCGAGGAAAATTCCGCTGCTCCGCCTCAAACCACGGCAACGCCTCCTTTGGCTTCCCCGCGGCGGCCAACGCGCGCGCGATTCGTCCGGCACTGTGGGAATAAAACGGCAAGCGGCACTCCGATTGAAGCCGCACAAAGGTATCCGCCGCGCGTTGCGGCGTCTGGAAATCAAAAAGCTCCACGGAACCGAGCATATAGATCGCTTCAGGAGACGGAAGAATCCTCGCACTGCGCTCCAGATGGTTCCGCGCCATGGCGGGGTCACGCGCCAACAGCGCCAACTTGCCTTCCCGGCGGTGATAGCCGGAGGCAAGATTCATCGTGAACAGAACCAACGCAGCCAGAATAAAGAATATCACCAGGACCAACTGCCGTCGCAATGGTTTCACTACAATCATTTTCGGCAACCCCGCACCAGCCAGCGCCCCGGTCAACAGCAAAAACAATCCACCGGCCAGCGGCATATGCAAAATCACATCCGTCTGGCCGTGAATCAACAGCACGAGCCAGCACCAACCGGCAAGCAGCAGCAACTCATCGCCTCTTCGGCGATGAAGCAGCCCACGCATTCCGAGTATAACCGTAAGCATCCACCAGAAAACACCGAAAACGCCAAAAGCGCACCAGTAAAACAACAGTTCATGATGAGGATGCGGATGACGATCCGCGGCGAAATCCGAGTCATGATAAGCAAGCGGCAGAAACGGAGCAATCTCACCTTCAAACCGTCCGGGAGAAATTCCGGCAATCCAGGCGGATTCACCAAGCGCCACCGTCCCCTGCCACAGCGTCAGCCGGTTCTCGCCCGGCAATCGTTCCACAAACGAACCATTCCGCACCGTACAATAGAAAAACGCTCCGGCGATCAACGCAAGCAAAAGCATCCCCGTCAAAATCGGCTTTCTCCATTGAGTAAAACGGTGCAGATACGCCATCGCACCCAAAATCAGTAGCGCCCCAATTCCAGCGACCAGCGTACCGCGCGAAGCATACTTCGGCGTGATCAGGAATTGCCCGACAACCACACCGGCAATCAGCACCAGCATCGCAAATTTACGAAAGCGGGAGGGGAAAAAGAAGCCGAACACCGGAATTGAAGCAGCCAACAGCGTCCAATTCCAATTCCAATTCCCGGCAACCCCGACCGCAGGAAGTCCACTCCCCCACTCGCGTAACGAAATTGCAAAGCTGCCCAAAAATAAAACAAGCAGAAAACAAGGCAGAACGCGCCGGATTTCACGCGCCAGAAGCATCCCGGCAACCGGAATCACAAAATAAGCCAGCGAAGTGAGAAACAACGGCCCATTCCAGCCATACAGGCATTGCTGGACCCCGGACAAAACGACGCCAAACCCGGCTGTAATCAGGAAGAAACGCTCCACGGAAGCGTGCCGGAATCCTCGACGAACCTCCGACCATCCGGCAGCGGTCACCGCCAGCGCCAGGAGAGCAAGAACGGCAAAATCAACGCCGGGAACCTCCCCGAACAATGGCACCTGAACCAACCATAGCTTTCTCCACACCAAAGGGAGAGTGAAGAGCAGTGCAAGAAAAAGAATTAAGGTGACAGTTCGATGTTTCTTCATGAATCCGATAAGACGCAAATGTTTTCAATCATTATATTTCTAAGAAAAAAAAAGGCGGGGAGTTCCCCGCCTTTTTTCCGAACCAAAACCAACTTAGAAGTTGAAATTGGAACCCAGATTCATCGGCATCATGATAGGAACGCTACCACGGTTTGCCTTGCTGAACCATTTGTTCGTGGTGAACTGGTTGACGTTACCACCGAGGAACAGGATATTGCCGTAGTCAGTGTGGTTCGGAGCATTGTTGTTCCGGGTGGTATTACCCAGGTTGGTATCGCCGATATCTGCCATAACAGCAGAGTCGGAGCGACCGCTTCTGGCCGAGTCACCCAGCATCATACCCTGGATATAACCATAGTCGACCGTCTCTGCCGTCAATTGTTCAGTGCCAGTCTGGGCACGGGTGGTGGAGGACGGGCAACGGTAGACCGAATAGTCGGTCAGGACGCCGGAGGAACGAAGAATTTCCAAACCGGTGTAATGCGCCTTTTTGTCTTCATACTGCTTGTCGTTCTGCGGCAGCACGCTGTTGAAATCGCCGGCATACATGGTGAGGGACTGACCGATCTGCTTCATGTTGCTGACGCAAGTGATGCGGCGGGCACGTTCACGCGCCTGGTTCAGAGCCGGCAGCAGCATTCCCGCCAGAATCGCGATGATCGCGATCACAACGAGAAGTTCAATCAGGGTAAACCCACGAGTCTTCTTCATCTTTTTTATCTCCTGAAAGGATTTTTATTTTCGATACTCGAATTCAGTGCTTTGAAATGCCAATAATTAGAAAGCTGAACTCGCGCTCATTTCTATATAATAGCAAAGTTTTCCGAAATATGCAAGAGGGGCACGATCTTTTTTTCGTTTTTTTCTACCGCTTTTGACAAAAAATGAAATTATTCAGTAAATAGTTCTTTTAATCGTCGTGATATCCGTTTGCAATTCCATGATTTTCCGATAATCATGCGGCATCGAGTCCTCACGGATTCGCGCCCCGCCATCACTCACGCCGAAGAGTCGCAAGCATATTCTCCAAAAGTTGCCGTTCGGCTCTGGAGTAACCGGTTTTCCAACGGCGAAGTTCGGCGACGAAAAGCAATATCGCCTCTTCGGTGCGTCCGAGTTCGCGAGCCAGCCCCGCATAGCGCAACAACAATTGCGCATTGCCGGGATCGTGAATCCGCTCGGGACGGGTAAAATAATGCTCCGTCACCCGCATCGCCTCCTCCGGGTGATCGAGCGGTCCGGCCAGAAGGTCGAAAAGCATGATCCGGATCTCCACCACCTCCGGTGCTCCTTCCAGAAGCTCCTTCAGTCTTTCATACGCCTCGGAATAGCGTTCCACTTTAATCAGTCCTTTGATCGGCGTAATGATCGGCGCGGGACGGTCGCGAAAACGGCGCGGCGCAAGCAACGAATCCACCATGCCCTCCGCAATGGAACGAAGAAACAACCGGACGAACATCAAGCTGCCGCCGCATGCAAACGGCAGCATGCCGAGAACATTCACGATCGCCCCGGCGCGATCGTCATTGCGAACGCAAGCCGCGGCGGAAGCGAGCAAGTAAAACCCCATGCCAAACAGGGACAGCATGCAGACCACCCCAAGAGAAAATATAATCCTCTCGCTATTCGGCGAACGCATAGGGCATCTCCTCCGGTCAAAGACCGTTCTTATTTTTGAACGGGCGCAAAAATTTTCCTACAGCTTTCCGCATCCCGTCCCTGATTCCACTTTAAAAATGGCGAAACCATGCTATATTAGCATATTTGTAGAGCAAACTATACACCGGAATTTAAACGATATCAAGGAACGAGAGTAAAGAAATGAGCATCTATCGCACCCATACCTGCGGGGAGC
This sequence comes from Victivallis vadensis, assembly GCA_040393525.1. GTDB lineage: Bacteria > Verrucomicrobiota > Lentisphaeria > Victivallales > Victivallaceae > Victivallis > Victivallis vadensis_A. The sequence continues at coordinate 16,020 of JBEBTY010000009.1, forward strand.
TTCGCAAGTCCGAGGTCGGCAAGACCGTCCGCGTTTCCGGATGGATCCACAGCGTCCGCGACCACGGCGGCGTCATCTTCATCGATCTGCGCGACCATTACGGCATCACCCAGGTGGTGATTGATCCGGAATGCTCCTTCTATCAGTCGCTGGAACGCTGGCGCGTGGAAACCGTCGTCCGTTTCGACGGCACCGTAGTCGCCCGTACGGCGGAAACAATCAATGCGAAGCTCGCCACCGGTGAAATCGAAGTGCAGGCCACCGACATGGAAATCCTCGGCGACGCTGATGTGATCCCGTTCCAGGTGGCGAAAGACGACCAGGCGCCGGAAGCGATGCGCCTCAAGTACCGTTTTCTCGATCTCCGCCGCGAAGAGCTGCACAAGAACGTCATTCTCCGCAGTCAGGTGATTGCCGAAATTCGTCGCTATATGACCGCACAGGGGTTCAACGAATTCCAGACGCCGATCCTGACTGCCAGCAGCCCGGAAGGCGCGCGCGATTACCTTGTGCCCTCTCGGTTGCACCCCGGCAAATTTTACGCACTGCCGCAGGCGCCGCAACAATTCAAACAGTTGCTGATGGTGGCGGGATTCGACCGTTATTTCCAGATCGCGCCCTGCTTCCGTGACGAAGACGCGCGCGCCGACCGCAGCCCCGGCGAATTCTACCAGCTCGACGTGGAAATGAGCTTTGTCGAGCAGGACGATATCTTTGCCGTGATCGAAGGCCTGCTGGTCGATGTGTTCGGCAAATTCGGCGGCGACAAGAGCTTCACCGAGGCTCCGTTCGTTCGCCTTCCCTATCTGGAATCGATGGATCGCTTCGGTTCGGATAAGCCCGACCTCCGGAACCCGCTGGAGATGATCGACGTGACCGAAACCTTCCGCGGCTGCGGCTTTCAGGCGTTTGCCGGAACCGTGGAAAAAGGCGGAGTGGTTCGCGCGATTCGTGCGCCGCAGGTGGCGGGCAAGCCGCGCAAATTCTTCGATGACCTCATCAAGTTCGCGCAGGAAAACGGCGCGAAAGGCATGGCCTATATCATCTGGACCGAAGAGGGCGAAAAAAGTCCGATCGTGAAATTCCTGAATCCGGAAATTCTCGCCGAGCTGAAAAAGGCGGGCAACATCGAACCCGGAGATGCGCTTTTCTTCCTCGCAGACGCCAAAAAGCTGGCGCGCAAGGTCGGCGGCGCAGTCATCACGGAACTCGGCCGCCAGCTTGAGCTGATCGACCCGAACGTGTTCAAATTCTGCTGGATCGTCGACTTCCCGATGTTCGAGGAAGACGAAGAGAGCGGGCAGATCATCTTCTCGCACAACCCGTTCTCCATGCCGCAGGGCGGAATGGAAGCGTTGCTGGAGAAAAATCCGCTGGATATTCTCGCTTATCAGTACGACATCGTCTGCAATGGCATCGAGCTATCGTCCGGCGCGATCCGTAATCATCGTCCGGACGTCATGTACAAGGCGTTTGAAATCGCCGGTTACGGCCCGGAAACGGTGGACGAAAAGTTCGGCGGCATGATCAACGCCTTCAAACTCGGCGCGCCTCCGCACGGCGGCATCGCTCCGGGCGTCGACCGCATGGTCATGTTGCTGGCCGGTTCGCCGAACATCCGTGAGGTGATCGCGTTCCCGTTCAACCAGCAGGCGCAGGATTTGATGATGAACGCCCCGGCGGAAGTCACCCTCAAGCAACTCCGCGAGCTCCACATCGAAGTCAAACTTCCGAAGCGGCAGGAAAAAGCCGCCGCCGAAGGTGAAAACGCAAAGGGATAACCTATGAAATCAATCCGGTCGGCGTTCGGACTTCTCCTGTTGGCTTTCTTCGCGGTTTCGGCCGTTGCGGAAGATGTTCTCCTGAAGTTCGTTCCGGCCGGAACCGAATACGTGGTTTCCGTCGACGTCGAAGCGTTGCGGAAAACCTCGTTGCTCCGTCCGCTGGACGCATCGGCAGCCGAATCCGGCGTCGACGCGATCCGGGAGGAATTTGAACGGGAACACGGCTTCCGCCTGGAAGATTGTTCCCGTCTTCTTTTTGCCGGCGGGGGAAAACGCCTGCGCGGGATGCTGGTGCAAACCGGCGTTCCGGAACCGGTGTTGACGGAGCGGTTGCGAAAATTAGGCGACCGCTTTTCCACCTCCACCGATCAGGGGCGGACATTTTACCATCTGCTCACCACCGACTCAATCCCGGATTTGCGTCGGACGATTACAGCCACTTATCTTGCTCCCGACGTCATACTGGCGAGCGAACACAAATATATCGGGCCGTTTCTTCTGGCCGGGTTGGGCAAATCGCCGACGATTCAGGCGGCGCCCGGCAAGCCCCCGGTCTGGAGTTTCTTCGACATCGATGCGATGACCGGCGGAAAAAAGAAAAAGAAACGCGACATCGCCGCAATTCTATTGAACGGCGTCCGTACCATCCGCGTGGAACTCAATACGATGGAGAAGAGCGGCTGGAAAATCACTGGAGAGGCGCTCTGCAAAGACGCCGCCAGCGCCAGAAACGCCGCAATGCAGCTCCCGCTTTACCTCCAATTCGGCGCAAGCGTCCTCTTTGCGGACGACCCCAATCTTGCCACGGAGTTGATGAACCAATTGAAGGTCACCCCGGAGAACGAACGGGTTCGACTTGAGCTGAACATTCCGGGTGAACTGGCCGACCGAATCCGCGGCTTTTTGGAATCCCAGGCGGCAAAACGGCTCGCGCCACCTCCGCCACCGGCCAATCCGCCCCAGAAAGCGCCCGGTGCATGAAGCGAGGGCGTTTTTTCATTGCCGTAGTGATGGCCGCGGTTTTCCTCGCGGCGGGCTGGTTGTTGCGGGATCGGCTACAGGATTTGACAGTTGATGACACCCGATTTGCCGATCAAATCAATGCGGCGGCGAAGCGTTACAATCTAGATCCGCAACTGGTGCGGGCGGTCATTTTTCAGGAAAGTCGGTTCGATCCCAAAGCGCGCGGCAAGGCCGGTGAAGTCGGGCTGATGCAAGTCCTGCCGACCGGAGCGGTTGCGGAATGGGTCCGTTTGAGTGGAAACCCGATACCTCGCCTTGAGGAGTTGACGATTCCCGAACGAAATCTCGACATCGGCTGCTGGTATCTGGCGCAAGGGATGCGCCGGTATGCGGATTGCGACGGGACGATCGAGCTTTCGCTGGCGCGCTACAACGCCGGGCAGAGCCGCGCCGACAAATGGAAAGCGACAAAAGAAGGCGGAAGCGTCATCGAGCAGATCACCATCCCGAGCACCAAGCAATACGTGACGAAGATCATGCACCGCTACCGGAAATACATGGAACAGAATACGGAATCGGCTCGGGCGGAAACGCCTGCGAAAGGAGCGATATGAAACATATTTTATTCCCCCTTGTCATGGCCATCGCCCTCTGGCTTCCCGCAAAGGGAACCGAAATTCTTCCGACGGAGCAAACCCCTTCTGCGGACGCCTCCTGGCGCAATGACTTCACAAACCCGAAAACCTTGTCGGACGAGTGGAAATTCGACGGCAGCCGTTTTCTGGTTCCGCGTACAAAATTTTTCCTGGCCTCCGAGCCGAGCGCATTTTCCGGGAAGATCATGGTAGTGGAAGCGGACAAAGGCACTGGCGTCATGCTCACCGCACCTCACACCAAAGTGGATCTCAGCAAAACCCCGGTCATGCGCTGGCGCTGGCGAGTGGTAAGGCCGATCCTGCTCAAGCCGGGCGAAACGGAGCCGGACGACCAGGCGATCGTACTCTATTTCGGTGACGGCACGCTCCTGAAACAGCGTTGCGTCGGCTATCGCTGGGAAGTGAATACGCCGGTCGGCAGCTCCGGATTGCACAAATATGCGGCCGGAATGATGACAGTCAACCACATCACCATGCGCAACCACACGACCCCGGCAGGCGAATGGGTGATGGAGGAACGCAATGTGGCGAAAGATTATCGGGAGGCATACGGAGAGGCGCCCAGCAAAGAGTTCATCGTCAGCGTCGGCGGAAACAGCCAATACTCCGGCTCCAACAGTCGGGCGGAGATTGATTTTATCGAATTTATTCCGGCTCGTCCTGAAGAAAAGGCGGAGCCGAAGCCGAAACAGGCGCCCAAGCAATGAACCGCCGAATCGCAGTTACCGGCGCGACCGGATTTCTCGGAGCCGCATTGTGTGCGCGAATCAACCGGGAACCGGGATTCGCGGCAGTTGGAATCGCCCGGAAAGACTTTGAAAACGGAACGCTTGCCGAACGGTTGGCGACTTGTGAAACCGTGGTGCACTTTGCCGGGGAAAGCAGAAGCGAGAACCCGGAGATGCTCTACTCGATCAATATGGAGTTGATACGGCAATTGGCCGACGCAATCCGAAAATCGCCGGGAATCCGGCGTGTTCTATTCGGCTCTACCACACATGAAGCAAAAGAAACGCACTATCACGCCTCGAAGCGGGATGGCCGGAAACAGCTTGATGAACTGGCTGAAGAGCTTGGGATTGAGGCGGTGACGCTTCGGATGCCGAATGTGTTCGGACCGGGCGGACGACCGTTTTACAACTCCGTGGTTTCCACGTTCTGCAAGTTGCAGGCAGAGGGGAAACCGCTGACGGTTCACCCGGATGCGGGAAGCGTCGGGTTGATCTATGTGGATACGCTGACCGAAGCGGTGTGGCAAGCGACAACAGGTCCATACTCGGGGAATCCAGTCGATATCCCGGATGAATACATGAAGGAAGTTGCTGAAATCGCCCGGCTGCTGAACTCGTTCGATCCGCAATGCCCCCCGGCAGAGCGGTTTGCCAATGATTTATGGAAAAGTTTTCTAAGTTTCCGCTAGCGAAAAGGAGAAATATCATGGGTGTCAACTGGACGGAACTGATTGTTATTTTCTGTGTTATTCTGCTCTTTTTCGGAGCCAGACGAATCCCGGAAGTGGCACGCGCCCTGGGCAAAGCGTCCCGCGAATTCAAAAACGCCCGCGACTCGGTCGTCGACGAAGTACGCGAAAGCGTCGCCGAGCCAGAAGAAGACAAAGAAGCTACCGACGACAAGAAAGAGAAATGAACCAACCCGGCGACACCGGCTTTCTGGCCCATCTGGAGGCGCTCCGCCAAGCTCTGTGGCGTAGTATCGCCGCTGTCGCCGTGCTCCTGATCCCCGGATTTTTCGCAGCGGAAGGAGCGCTTCGCTTTCTGGTGCGGTTCACTTGCCCGCCGGAGTTCAAGCTGAATTACTTTGCCCCGATGGAGCCTCTGCTGGTTCAGCTGAAGCTGGGTCTGCTTCTCGCGCTGACCGGGGCGATGCCGGTCATCTTGTACCAACTTGCCCGCTTCGTCACCCCGGCGCTGTATGCAAACGAACGCCGGATGGCGTGGAAGACGATCCTCGCCGGGACACTGCTTTTTCTGGCCGGGGCGGCGCTCGGGCTGTTTTTGGTGGTTCCACTTATGATGCGCTTCTCGGTCTCTTATGCCTCGGAGGAGCTTTCGCCGGTGATCGGAATCGCGGCGTTCGTCAATCTGGCGGCGCTTCTGGCATTGAGTTTCGGAATCATGTTCCAGTTACCGATTCTGCTGATTCTGCTGATGCGCCTCGGCATAGTGGAACCGGAGACGCTGCGCAAGAGCCGCCCTATCGTGGTGACGGGAATTTTCATTCTTGCAGCGGTACTGACTCCGCCCGATATCATCAGCCAGCTCCTGCTCGGCATTCCGACTTGGTTTTTATTTGAAGCGGCGCTGTTGATCGGGTCGACATTCACCCGGCGACAGGAGGGCGAATCGGACGCAAAAACCGATTCGGAGCAAATGCCGCCGCAACGGAATTCCAACATCGAAAAACAGACAAAAACAGACGACAATCATGCGTTAGACACCGTTTACCGCGATTCCTATCGCAAAAAACGGCGCAAAAATCGTCGATTCGGAATGATAACCGGGCATTATCACAACAAAAGGAGTGGGAAAAAGTGAAAAAAATGAGAAAATATCGCTTTTTTAACGATTTACGCTTGCGAAAATGCACTTTGGGGTTTATTTTAAGCATTCTCGTGGTGTGCGGTTCCTGGGTGACCCGTGCCGACGAGGCAGTCTCCGGCGGTGTCGCCGCGGACGCAGTGGTCAAGATCCGGCCGAACGATGCTGAACGGCTGAAGGAACTTAACCGCTTGCGTGAGCAGGCAATACGGGATGCGGAGAAATTAAAGCGCCTGGAGCTGGAGTTGAACGCGTCGAAAGATGCGGTTGACCGGCTGGAGGCCGAGTTGATTGAACAAAAATTAAAATTTCAGGCAGAAGACGAAAGATTCCGCCAGTTGCGGTTGTGGCTCGCCGGCGTCCAGGCTGAGGGGACGGTGCGAAAAACCGGGGAGCGGGAAGCACAGCAACTACAGGCGATCGGGAAACTTTCGGAAAGCGGTGTCGGGCTCGCCCTCAACACAGTGGACTTCTGCGACCGAGTGCAGCTTTTGCTGCGAGAACTGCCGATCGGGAAGGTGAGGCAGGCGGAAATTCAGCTTCGGCTGGACAATCTCGCACGGAAGTCGCGCCGGTTTATTGCGATGGCGGAAATCCCGGAAAAAACGGAAGGAGGAATCGATGCGCTGCGAACGTGTCAAATCCTCGCCGTGGATCGGGATCTTCGTATCGCGGTACTGTCCGTCGGGTCGATCAAAGGCGCATTCGCCGGAATGATCTACCATGTCGGCAAAGACCGACAAGAACAGCTGAAAGTGGTCAGTGTGCGGCCATCCGTCGCGGCAGCGGTTCTTGTTCGGGGCAGTATCGAAAACCTGTCTCCGGGAATGGAGGCTGCGGCGGGAGAAGAGAGGGGAGCGGAGGAATCGGGAAGGTGAAATCCTGCTCCCGCTCGATGAAACTAATATAAATAAGGAACGGTTCACGCAATGCGGAACGTTCCGGAAAACTCGAGAAACCGGATTATGGAAGTAAGAGCTTTGACAAAGAATGTGCGGATCAGCCCCGAGAAGGCGCGACACGTGTCCCGTCTGCTTCAGGGCAAGTCCGTCGTTGAGGCGCTCGCGATCGTCGAACTGAGTCCGCGCAAGGCGGCCGTTCTGCTTGGCGATACATTGCGTTCCGCCGTGGCCAACGCTGAGAACAACCTGGATGTGAACCGCAAAGAGCTGACCGTCAAGGCGGCGCTGGTCTCTCCGGGGCCGATCATCAAGCGTTTCCGCGCTCGTGCGCGCGGTTCGGCGGGCCGGATCCGCAAGCGGACCAGCCATCTGGAAATCATTTTGACGGACAACTAGAGAATAGGGGATCGAAATCGTGGGACAAAAAGTTAATCCTATCGGATTGAGAACCGCCCTCACCAAAAACTGGGAATCGCGTTGGTTCCCGAGCAAGGCGTTCGGCGGCAAGAATCTGTTCGGCGAATGGCTCCATGAAGACCTTGCGATCCGCAAGTACATCAAGGAGAAATTCACAGCCGCGGCGATTGCACGGGTTCAGATTGAGCGCTTCGCGAACCGCGTGCGGGTCATTATCTCATCCGCCCGCCCGGGTCTTCTGATCGGCAAAAAAGGTGCGGAACTCGATGCGCTTCGCGCCGAGGTTTCCAAGCTCGCCGCCGGGAAAGAAGTCTTTACCGAAATCGTCGAAATCCGCCGCGCTGAAACCAATGCGCAGCTGGTCGCCGAGAACATCGCTCAGCAGTTGGAGCGCCGTATCGGCTTCCGCCGTGCGATGAAGCGTTCCATCCAGACCGCGATGGAAATGGGCGTCGACGGAATCAAGATCAACTGCGCCGGCCGTCTTGGCGGTGCGGAACTGGCCCGTGAAGAGCAGTATAAAGAAGGACGTGTTCCGCTTCATACGCTGAAGGCCAACATCGATTACGGTTTCGCCGAAGCGAACACGACTGCCGGAAAAATCGGCGTCAAGGTTTGGATTTGTCACAAAGACTCGATTGAGGAGCAAAATTATGCCGTTAATGCCAAAAAGAGTAAAGTACAGAAAGGTACAGCGCGGAAGTAACGCCGGTCTCGCCACAACCAACAATAAGTTGGATTTTGGTGATTTCGCGTTGCAGTCGCTGACCCGTGGGTACGTTACCAATAATCAGATTGAAGCCGCGCGTATTGCGATCAACCGCCATCTGAAGCGCCGCGGTAAAGTGTGGATCCGCATGTTCCCCTTCCGCTCCTTCACGAAGAAGCCGTTGGAAGTCCGTATGGGTAAGGGAAAAGGCGCGGTCGAAGGCTGGGTGGCTCCGGTGAAACCGGGTCGCGTGTTGTTTGAAGTTTCCGGTTGCAGCGAATCCGTTGCGAAGGAAGCGATGAGCCGTGCGGCGAACAAGCTCTGCTTGCGCTGCAAATTTCTGGCCCGCGAAGATTAATTGAGGTTGATGAAGATGAAAATCAATGAAATCCGAGAGCTTTCCGAGGCGGAGCTGGTGAGCAAAATCGCCGATCTCAAGCGCGAGAAGCTGAACCTCAAAATCCAGTCCCGTACCGGGCAGCTGGAGAAGACCGCCCGGGTCCGGCAGATTCGCCGCGACATCGCGCGCATTTACACCGAACAGACCGCCCGTGCGGCGAAAGTCCAGTGAGGGATAAGATGAGTGAAGCTGTTATTGAAGTCCGGGGAAACCGGAAAGAGCGCGTTGGCGTGGTTGTGAGCGATGTTCAGGACAAGACTATTGTCGTGAAAGTCGACCGTCGTACGCCGCATCCGCTGTATCAGAAGATCGTGAAAGTCAGTAAGAAATTTACTGCTCACGACGAAAAGAACGAGGCAAAGAAAGGTGATACCGTGCGTATCGCTGAAACACGCCCGTTGAGCAAAAACAAGTGCTGGCGCCTGCTGGAAATCATCAGCCGGCCCGAGCAGGAATAGCCTTCAGGAGACAATGCAATGATTCAGATGCAGACAGTACTGGAGGTCGCCGATAACTCCGGCGCGAAGTCGATTCTCACCATGGCGGTTCTGGGCCAGGCCCGGAAGGTCGCCGGTGTCGGTGATGTCATCACCGGCGCGGTTCAGGTCGCGCTTCCGGACGGTTCGGTGAAGAAGGGGCAAGTGGTAAAGGCGGTTATCGTCCGCACCGCGGCGAAAATTCGCCGTCAGGACGGTTCATACCTCAAGTTCGACAAGAACGCCGCAGTGCTCATTGACAAAGACAAGAACCCCGTCGGCACCCGTATTTTCGGGCCGGTGGCGCGCGAGCTGCGTGAGAAGAACTTCATGAAGATCATCTCGCTGGCTCCGGAGGTGCTCTAATGAAGAAATATCATGTCAAAAAGGGCGACAAGGTTGTGGTGAACACCGGTAACTATAAGGGTGAAGAAGCGACGATTCTGGCGATTCTCACTGCGAAAGACCGCGTTGTTCTCTCGTTCACGTCCAACAAGGACCGCGCGATCGGCAAGAAGACGGTGAAAAAGAGCAAGCTCAATCCGAACGGCGGTATGATCGAACGTTCGGTTTCGGTGCACGTCTCGAATGTCAATCCCGTTGCTGCGGACAAGACGGAGTAGTGTAAAATGCCTGATATGAAGAAAAAATACAATGAGGAAGTCCGCAACGCACTTCAGTCCAAACTGGGTCTGAAGAACGTCATGCAGATTCCGAAGCTCGAGAAGATCGTCATTTCGACCGGAATCGGCAGCGATTCCGAACGTGACGCCTTCACCGAAGCGCAGAAACACATCGCCGCAATGACAGGGCAGCACCCGGTCATCTGCAAGGCACGCAAAAACGTGTCGAACTTCAAGTTGCGTATCGGCATGCCGGTTGGCGTGATGGTTACGTTGCGTGGAAACCGCATGTACGAGTTCCTCGATCGTTTCGTTCACAACGCGATGCCGCGTGTGCGTGACTTCCGCGGGATTCCGAAGAATGGTTTTGACGGTGCGGGCAACTACAACGTCGGCGTGCCGGACGTTTCGGTGTTTACCGAAGTCGACGCGGACAAGTTGAAGTACCCGCTTGGTGTGAACCTGACGTTCGTAACGACCGCGACCAATGACGAAGCGGCACGTGAACTTCTGAAACTTATGGAAGTTCCCTTCGAGGAATAAAGGAAGGATTTGCATCATGGCAAAACTTAGTTTGATGGTAAAGGCCGAACGCGGAAGTAAATTCCAGGTGCGGAACTACACGCGCTGCAAGGCGTGCGGTCGTCCCCGTGCTTACATCGGCAAATTCCAGCTCTGCCGTATCTGCTTCCGTGAACTGGCCTCGAAGGGCCAGATCCCGGGTGTGACCAAGGCCAGCTGGTAAGGGAGGAAACATTATGAGCATGCAAGATCCCATTGCCGATATGCTGACCCGAATCCGCAACGCGGGTTCCGCTGGTCTGAAGAAGGTTGCGATGCCGGGCTCGAAAGAGAAGACGGCGATTGCGAAGGTGTTGAAAGCCGAAGGATATATTTCGGATTTCGCAGTTACCGAAGACGGTGCGAAGCGTGTCCTGAGCCTTGAGCTCAAGTACGCGAACGGCAAGAGCGTGATCGAGGGAATCGAGCGCGTGAGCAAGCCGTCCTGCCGTATTCACTGCGGCAGCCGGGAGATTCCGCGTGTGCGCAATGGTCTCGGCACGGTGATCCTGACCACCCCGGAGGGTGTGCTTTCAGGGCGTGAAGCGAGCAAGGCGAATGTCGGCGGTGAAATTCTCTGCTACGTTTGGTAATTTCAAGAACAGGAATTTACAATATGTCTCGAATTGGCAATAAGACGATCGCGATCCCTTCCGGAGTGAAGGTCGCCGTTGACGCCGCCTCGGTGACGGTGGAAGGGAAATCGAAACTTTCGATTCCGCTTCCGCCGATGGTCGCGGTCGAGGTCAAGGACGGTCACGTCCATGTCTCGATGGCTTCCGAAGACCGTCAGGCGAGCGCGATGCAGGGCTTGGCCCGCAGCCTGATCAACAACATGGTTATCGGCGTGACGGCCGGCTTCAAGAAGGAGCTTCAGATCGTCGGCGTCGGTTACAAGGCGCAGCTCACCGGCAAAAAGCTGGTGCTGAACCTCGGATACTCACACACGATCGAATACTCGGTTCCGGACGCCGTAAAGGTGACCGTGGAAGGCGCGAAGATCACGGTGGAAGGCGCAGACAAGCAGGCGGTCGGACAGACTGCGGCTGAAGTGCGTTCGTTCCGTCCGCCCGAACCCTACAAGGGCAAGGGAATTCGTTATTCCGACGAGCGGATCATCCTCAAAGAAGGCAAATCCGTGGGTTAAGCCCAGGATTAAGGAGCTGATAAAATGGCTGTTAAGAATAGAAAAACGATGCGTACGCGCCGTCATCTCCGGATCCGTAAAAAGGTTTCCGGAACTGCGGCTCGGCCGAGATTCTGCGTCAGCATCACCGCCAATCACATCTACTGTCAGTTCATTGACGATGTGAACGGCCTGACGTTGGCTGCAACTTCAAGTCTCGATCCGAAGTTCAAGTCCGAGAACGCGAAGCCGAACATGGCTGGTGCAGTTCTTCTCGGGAAACTCGCGGCGGAAGCGGCCAAAGCCGCCAGCGTCACGGAAGTTATCTTCGACCGTTCCGGTTTCAACTATCACGGACGGGTGAAGGCAATCGCCGAGACTGCCCGCGAAAACGGACTCAAGTTCTAGGAGAAGTCTCATGGCGAAACGTGAAAATTTCAATGAAACGGCGGTTCAGAGCGAATTTGACGAAAACGTCATCTCGATCAACCGCAGTGCAAAGGTCGTCAAGGGCGGCAAGAATTTCAGCTTCGGCGCTCTCGTTGTGGTAGGTAACCGCAATGGCCGGGTCGGCTACGGCTACGGCAAAGCGAACGAAGTCGCAGACGCAATCCGCAAGGGTGGCGAAGCGGCCCGACGCAATCTGGTGACCGTCCCGATGAATGGGCAGACTCTCCCGCACGAAATCGAAGTCAAATTCGGTGGTGCCCGGGTTCTGCTGCGTCCGGCGTCTGGCGGTACCGGTCTCATCGCCGGTGGTGCGGTTCGTGCGATTCTCGAACTCGCAGGCGTGAAAGACGTCCTGGCGAAATCGCTCGGCGCGGCCAATGCGGCGAACGTGGCCAAAGCGACGTTCAAGGCAATCTCGCAGCTTTCGAGCCGTGAAGAGGTTTACGCGCGTCGCGGCATTCCGATGCCGCAGGCCGCGACTCCGGTCGCCGCTCCCGCTGTGGAAAGCAACTAATCCAGGATAGGGTACGATTATGAAACTGCATGAACTCAGCCCCACTCCCGGCTCCAGACAGCGCCGGAAGCGGGTCGGGCGCGGCGACAGCTCCGGTCTCGGAAAGACCGCGGGTCGTGGCGAAAAAGGCCAGAAGTCGCGTTCCGGTGCGAAAATCCGTCCGTTCTTTGAAGGCGGTCAGATTCCGTTGTTCCGTCGTCTGCCGAAGCGTGGCTTCAACAGCCCGGATCACATCGAATATCACCTGGTCAACCTGAGTGTTCTGGAAGAGGGTTTCAACGCGGGCGACGTCGTCGACGCGGCGGCTCTCCGCAGCAAGAACCTTCTGGGCAAAAAAGATCAGATGATTAAAATCCTTGCGAACGGCGAGATCACCAAGGCTCTCACGGTCAAGGCGGACAAGTTCTCCGCTCAGGCCAAAGCCAAGATCGAGGCAGCCGGCGGCAAGGCCGAAGTGGCGGAATAACCCCGGGAAATACAGTAAGATATGTTGCAGGCATTTATCAATACATTGAAGGTGAAGGATCTGCGGAATCGCCTGATGTTCACCGCACTTATTATTGTGCTGGTGCGCTTCGCGAGCAGCATCCCCTGCCCGGGGGTTGACCCCGCGGCATTGGAACGTTTTATGGCTGACCTGAGTGCCGGCAGCAATCAGGGCGGCGGTGTGATGGCATTTATCGACCTCTTTTCGGGCGGTGCGTTGACGCACTTTGCTCTGGGAGCGCTCGGTATTATGCCGTACATCACCGCGTCCATTATCATTCAGCTTCTGTTGCCGGTGGTTCCCGCGCTGGAGAAAATCTCCCGCGATGGAGCGACCGGTCGTCAGAAGATTGCCCAGTACACCCGTTATCTGACGCTGATCGTCTGCGTGGTTCAGGGTATGATGGTCGCATTTGCGATGATCAATCCGACCAAGATCGGGTTGCCCACTCCGAGCGAACCGCTCTTTCTGGGCAACCCGCAGATCTTCGTTCTGATGACGATTCTGGTGTTGACCGCAACGACAATGGTCTTCACCTGGCTGGGAGAACAGATCACCGAACGCGGAATCGGCAACGGCGTATCGCTCATCATCACGATCAACATCGTTTCGCGCTTGCCGCACTCGGTGATTGAACTTGGACAGATGGCGATGGAAGGGCAAACCCCCGATGGTGCGACGTTCAACATCGTCCACCTCATTCTGTTGCTGGTGGTATTCTGCGCCGTAACGGCAGCGACAGTGATGCTGTCGCAGGGATATCGGCGCGTTCCGATTCAGATGGTCCGCAAGACCGTCGGCAAACAGATGACCGGCAGTGCGACTTATATGCCGCTCAAGGTCAACTTCGCCAACGTGATGCCGATCATTTTCGCCGGAGCGATCCTGATGTTCCCGACGTATTTGTTCAGTTACCTCGCAAGCCGACCGGATGCACACAGCATCTGGACCACGCTGGCGATGAGCTTTGCGAATGACGGCACGGCCTATATGGTCACCTATGCGGTCTTGATTCTCGCATTCAGTTTCTTCTGGGTGGCGAATCAGTTCAACCCGATTCAAATTGCGGACAACCTCAAGAAAGAGGGCGCGTTCATCCCGGGAATCAGCCCCGGACAGCCGACGGCCGACTTCCTTGACTCCACCATGACCCGAGTCACCACCGGAGGAGCGATCTTCCTGATGGCGCTGGCGCTGTTCCCGATGTTTTTGTACAACAGCTTCAAGATTCCGTTCATGGTCGCTCAGTTTTTTGGCGGTACTTCGCTCCTGATTATGGTTGGCGTGGTCCTCGATACAATGAGCCAGTTGGAATCGCACCTCACCATGCGGCACTATGAGGGGTTCCTCAAGAGCGGCAGGTTGCGGGGACGCAGCGGGAACTAAACCGCGGCAGGTAGAGTTTTTGTTCGGACTGGTCCGACCGGCTGCCGCTGGTCGAATCAGTCCGATTTTGTGTTTTCTGTGGGAAAACTTGAAAGGAGCGATAGGATGAGCAAGTGCATTGCGATCGATGGGCCGGCAGCGTCCGGCAAGAGTTCCATTGCGAAGCGAATTGCGGAAAAACTGAATATCGCTTATGTCAACACCGGCAGCCTTTACCGAGCCGTGGCGTTGGCGGCGATCCGGGCGGGGCGTGACCTTGCTGTGCTGGATCGAAATTTTCTTAATACGTTGAAGCTGGAGTATGTGGAACGTATCCCCGGCGTGTGGGATCTGAAGCTCAACGGGGAGTTTCCGGAAGGCGCGTTGCGGACGGCGGAAGTCGCCGCAGGCGCGAGCCTGGTTGCTAGTCTGCCGGTGGTGCGTGACTATCTGCTGGACGTTCAGCGCGGCTTTGCCGGAGAACGCCGGATTGTGATGGAGGGACGCGATATCGGGACGGTGATTTTCCCGAATGCGGAGGTCAAAATTTTTATCACGGCGACGCCGGAGGAGCGGGCGCGCCGACGCTTGGCGCAAGACGGTGAAACGCCGGATGGTGCCACATTGGCAGAAGTTGCCCGTGAAATCGCCGCCCGCGACAAGCAGGATTCGGAGCGCCCCGTCGCTCCGCTGAAACCGGCGGACGACGCCGAAATACTCAATACGACCGGATGCTCGCTCGACGAGGCGGTCGAAGCGGTTTACCGGGTGATTGCCCGGAAACTGGAGAGGGAGTAACTGATGTATCACGAAATTGAATATCGCGTACCTTATGCCGATACCGATCAAATGGGTGTGGTCTATTACGCGAATTATCTGGAATATTTCGAGCGCAGCCGAACGGAGATGCTGCGTTCCGCCGGATTGCCTTACAGCGAACTGGAACGGCGCGGCATTTTTCTCCCGGTTTCGGAGGCATATTGCAAATATCATGCGTCTGCTCGCTACGACGATCTGCTGACGTTTCGCTCTTGGGTGAAGGAGATCAAGGGCGTTCGCATGGTGGTGGAGTCGGAAGTACGGCGCGACGGCGAACTTCTGGTTTCCGGCTATGTGACGCTGGTCAGCGTCAATGTCGAGCGCAAAGTCAGCCGGATGTCGAATGATTTAATCGAGTCCTGTCAACAGTTTTTTTATGAACCGGAGAACCTGCAATGAACGATTTCCTGCCTTCCAATTTGTTATATCCGTTGAAATTCACCCCGATCTACCAGGCGCGCATCTGGGGCGGAACGCAGATGAACGATGTACTGAACCGTCAGGTGCCCGCGTCGGACGAGCCGATCGGTGAGTCATGGGAGATCGTCGACAGGGAAGATGAGAACAGCGTGCTCTCCAACGGCCCGATGGCCGGGCGAACACTGCATGAACTGCTACAACATTACGGACGCGAACTGGTCGGACGAAAAGCAAAATCGATCAACCGTTTTCCCTTGCTGGTGAAGCTGATCGATGCGGGGGACCGTCTGAGCCTTCAGGTTCACCCCGACGAAGCCGCCTGCGCCCGCATCGGAGCCGGGGCGGAACCGAAGACGGAGATGTGGTACATTTTGGCCGCCCGCAAAGGCGCGCAAATCTTGGCCGGGCTTCAGAGCCGTGCGACGAAACAGCAGCTGGTGAGCATGCTGGATTCGCCGGATGTGGAAAACCTGCTTCAGGTCTACCCGTCGCAACCCCGAGACTCCTATTTCATCACTTCCGGCACGCTGCATGCGATTGGCGGGGGGAATCTGATTCTTGAGATCCAGCAAAACAGTGACACCACCTACCGCGTCAGCGACTGGGGCCGGGTTGACGCCAACGGCGTCTCGCGAGAGCTGCATGTAGAGAAGGGAATTCAATCGATCAACTTCATGAATCGGACATCGCCGCGCATTACCGGCGTCACTGATCATGTGTCGCATAACCGCAAGTTCGATGTGGTCAGCAGCTGTCCGTTCTTCCGGGTTACCGATCTGCGGTTGACCGAGCAGTGGATTGACGATACCGGTTCCTTCGGCAGTTTCCATATGATCTGTCCGGTGAATGCCCCGATCACGGTGGGCAAGGCGAATGAGCCGGATCGCTCGGTACGACTGGCTCCCGGAGAGACGGCATTGATTCCGGCCAGCTTCGGTTCTTACGTCATTGTGCCGGAAAACTCCGACGAGACCACTGTGGTCAAAACGACGCTGTAATTGAGGATTTGACGAAAAATGGCATATCAGTTTGTTGCGGACCTCGAGATGTTTCTGCGGGGAAAATATGAAAAGTTTCCGACGGAGAACGCAATTGCTCCCGAGGCCTGCCCGGCCGGAATGACCGGGGATTTGACGGTGAACTGCTTCCGTTTCGCCAAAAGCTGCGGGAACCCGATGGCGTTGGCGGCGGAAGTCGAGCAGTTCTTGAGCAAGCACGCCGACATTGAACACGCCGAAGCGATCAAGGCATTCGTCAACGTAACGCTCAAACCGGCGGCGCTGCACCGTGATTCCGTCGCCGACGTCAGCGCGCTGCTCGAACGCGGCAAGCTCCCGCAAGATGAGCGCAAGCGAATTCTGGTCGAGTTTTCCGCCCCGAATACCAACAAGCCGCAGCATCTCGGACATGTCCGGAACAACACACTTGGCATGTCGCTCGGGTCGTTGCTGAAGCGCGTCGGTCACGACGTCGTTGAAATCAATCTGGTGAATGACCGCGGCATCCATATTTGTAAATCCATGATCGCATACGAGCGGTTCGGCAACGGTTGCACGCCGGAGTCGACCGGAATCAAAGGCGATCATCTGGTCGGCAAATTCTACGTCGACTACAACAAGGCGCTCTCAGCAGAGATCGCGGCGCTCAAGGCCGCGAAGCCGGAATTGGCTGACAAGGAGAGTGAAGAGCTCTTCCTCGAAACCGAACTCGGCGCAGCCACTCAGAAAATGCTTCTGGATTGGGAAGCGGGAGACCCGCAGGTGCGGGCGCTCTGGCGCAAGATGAACGATTGGGTGTTCGCCGGATTTGACGCGACCTACGAGCGCATGGGGATTCATTTCGACCACACATATCTGGAGAGTGAAACCTACCTGCTCGGCAAAGACATCATCTCCGCGGGGCTGGAAAAGGGAGTGTTCGAGAAACGGGCGGATGGCGCGGTGATCTGCGACCTCGGGAAGCTCGGTCCGAAGGTTGTGCTCCGCAGTGACGGAACCAGCGTCTACATCACGCAGGATATCGGGACCACACTCCGTAAGTACGAGGATTATCACCCCGAATCGATGGTCTGGGTGGTGGGGGACGAACAAAATCTCCACTTCCAGATGCTGTTCGCCATCATGGAAAAACTCGGCCATGCGTGGGCGAAGGATCTCTTTCACCTCTCCTACGGGATGGTTAATTTACCAACCGGAAAAATGAAGAGCCGCGAAGGAACCGTGGTTGACGCGGACGATCTCTTCGACGAAATGGCGGCTCTGGCAGCCGATGCCTGTCGAGAACGCGGCGGCGAAGAGCTGGCGGAAGACGAGTTGAAAAAACGCAGTGAAATCATTGGACTCGGCGCACTCAAATTCATGCTGCTCAAGTTCAACCCCAAGACTACGATTCTATTCGACCCGGCCGCGTCGTTGCGGTTTGAGGGCGACACCGGCCCCTACGTGCAGTACGTCGCGGCGCGCATCAATTCGATCGGCCGCAAAGCGGCAGAACGCGGAATCGACCTCGATCCGGCGAAAGCGGACTGGAGTTTGCTCGGTCACGAAACCGAAAAGCAGCTTGCGGTCACGGCGTCGTTCTACCCCTCGGTGCTGCATCTCGCGGCAGAGCGGAAAGACTGCTCCGGCGTCGTTGAATATCTGCTGACCCTCGGAAAAGCCTTCAACAGCTTTTACCGCGAGTGCCCGGTGCTGGCGGCGGAAACCCCGCAGCTCGCCACCGCCCGCCTCGCCCTCTCGGAGGCCATTCGCGCAATCATCGTCGACGGGCTTTCGACCCTGACCATTCAGATTCCAGATGCCATGTGACAACTCGTTGGCAGCCAAGGCATTTTACCCTGGCAGCCGAACTTGTTTTTCCGCAATGCGGGAAACAAGTTCGGGACGGGATCGTTATGGAGAAAATTCCACAAGCTCAAGGGAAATGACAGCAAGATCAGAAAACATGTGTTCTCCCGCATTGATTGTTCTCCTATACAGCTGAATGTCAACGCCTTCTGGCTTTTTACCTCAGGAATGTTGCCAAAAGACCCCTCAGAGGGGGATTTCAGGAGAAAGATTGGAGCCGGCTGTCGGAATCGAACCGACGACCTGCTGATTACAAGTCAACCGCTCTAGCCAACTGAGCTAAGCCGGCAATCTCTCCAACAATATACTTCCTTCTTGCCGCTTGTGCAAATTTTTTTCTTCGGTTTTTCGCTCTTTCCGTTCATTGATTTCATTTCGCTTCCGCGAACGTCGTCGTTTTTAAAAAAAATCACGAATCAGACTTGAAAATTTATTTTTTTGCCCTACATTATTAAACAGTTGTTTAATCGTTTAATCGAAGGAGAGGTTATGCGAAAAACGGAGCCGGTTTCGTGTCGTTGCAGCGTGATTCATGACGATGCAGTTCGGATGGTGAAAGAAGAGCTTTCGCCCGAACCCACTCTGGCGATGATGGCGGAGATGTTCAAGGTGCTTGGGGACCCGACCCGGCTCCGAATCATCAATGCGCTTCTTCTGTCGGAGCTTTGCACCTGTGACATCGCCGCCGTGATGAATATGAGTGCTCCCGCGGTCGCTCACCACCTGAAGGTTTTACGACAAACCCGGCTGGTCAAATGCCGGAAAGAGGGCAAAGTTGTTTATTATTCACTGTGCGACGAGCATATCGGAATGCTGTTCGACCAGTGCCATACCCACGCGAGGGAAGAATGAAAGAGACCTTTCAAATCCGCAATCTCGGCTGTGCCGACTGCGCCAACAAAATCGAAACCGAAGCCGGAAAATTTCCCGGCGTTCGTCAGGCCAGACTCAATTTCGCCACCGGGCGAATCGAGCTGGAAATGGATGACGCCAATCCCGCCCGGGCAGAAATTCACAACAAACTCGCCGGTGTGATCCGTCGGATCGAACCGGAAGCGACGCTGGCAGAAGATGGCGAAGGGCATTCGCATGAACACGCCGCCGGACGGTTCCCGCTCGCGGTGATCGGTGGCTCCACGGTACTGTTTGCCGCCGGCTGGATTCTGATGGGGATAGACGCTCCGGCCTGGCTCGTGATCGCCGTGTTCGCGTCGGTTTATCTGCTTTCCGGCTGGCGGGTGGTTCTCGACGCACTTCGCAATCTATTCACCCGCGATATCTTCAATGAGAATCTGCTGATGACACTGGCGACAGCCGGTGCGTGGGCGCTTGGCGAGTATGCCGAGGCCGCCGCAGTGATGCTGTTCTTCCATATCGGGGAGTATTTTCAGGATCTGGCGGTGGAGCGCTCGCGCCGTTCCATTTCGGATCTGATGGACATCCGCCCTGATTTCGCCACGCTTCTGGAAAACGACGCGGAACGAACCGTAACGCCGGAGGAAGTTGAACCGGGTAACCGCATCCGGGTGAAGCCGGGCGAACGGGTTCCACTCGATGGGACGATCCGTTCCGGCAACTCACAACTTGACACCGCCGCCTTGACCGGGGAATCGAAACCCCGCTCCGTCGTTCCCGGCGACACGGTTCTCAGCGGCAGCATCAACCTCAATGGCGTGCTGGAGATCGAGGTGCTGACCCGCAGTGAGGACTCCACCGTCAGCCGGATTCTGGCTGAAGTGGAGAACGCCGCGGGTCGCAAATCAAAAAGCGAAAACTTCATCACTCGTTTTGCCCGCTATTACACTCCGGCGGTGTTCGGAGCGGCCTTTCTGCTGGCCGTCGTTCCTCCGCTCGCGTTGGGCGCGGCATGGAGCGATTGGGTCTACCGGGCACTGGTTTTTCTCGTCATCTCCTGCCCCTGTGCGCTGGTGATTTCGGTTCCGCTCTCCTTCTTCGCCGGAATCGGCGGAGCATCACGACGCGGAATCCTGTTCAAAGGCGGCTGCTATCTGGAAACGCTTGCCAGTGTTCGAGCAATTGCGTTCGACAAGACTGGAACCTTGACCAAGGGTCGATTCGAGGTTCGCGAAGTGTTTCCGGCGGCAGGCGTGGCGCCGGAACGCATTCTGGAATTGGCCGCCCACGCGGAACTGCACTCCAGCCATCCGATCGCGGTTTCGCTGCGAAATGCCTGGCAGGGTACTCCCGATCCGGTTCGAGTCGGCGAAGTGATCGAGGTGGCCGGGCGCGGCGTCTGCACTATCATTGACGGTGCAGCCGTGCGGGTCGGCAGCACCAGACTGCTCGAAGAAGCAGGGATCGACGTTCCTCCGGCGCAGAACTCCGGAACGGTGGTCTGCGTTGCCGAAAACGACCTCTTCCTTGGTCGCGTGGAGATTGCCGACATCTTGAAACCAGATGCGAAGGCTGCGTTGGAAGAACTGCGTCGCATCGGCATTCAGCGGCAGATTTTACTGACCGGCGACAGTCGCGCCGTCGCCGACGAAGTCGCCGTCGAGCTTGGAATTGCCGAAGTTCACGCAGAACTTCTGCCGACCGATAAAGTGGAGGCGCTCGAAACCGTGCTGGCGCAGCTGAAGCCGGGAGAAAAACTCGCATTCGCGGGAGATGGCATCAACGACGCCCCCGTTCTTGCCCGCGCCGATATCGGCATCGCCATGGGGGCGCTCGGCTCCGACGCCGCTGTCGAATCCGCCGACGTGGTGCTGATGACCGACGAACTCTCCCGTATTCCGCTCGCCATCCGGCTGGCGCGCCGGACACTTGCCATCGTTCACGGCAACATCGCCATCGCGCTTGGAATCAAGGGGCTGGTATTGCTGGCCGGAGCACTCGGCTTCGTGTCGATGTGGGGAGCAGTGTTCGCTGACGTCGGCGTGACGCTGCTGGCGATTCTGAATGCGTTGCGCGCGCTGCGCCCGCTCCGCTGATTCAGTAGGAAAGACGCATTCGGGAAGGCGACTTCCCGAGGTGCCGACGAAACACTTTGCCGAAGTAATTCTGGTCCCGGAACCCGGTTGCTTCGGCAATTTCTTTGACGGAAACCGTGCTTTCATGAAGCATCCGCATCGCGATCTGAAGACGGAAAGCGGTCAAGTATTCCTGTGGCGCCATTCCGCATTGGCGAGTGACCAGTCGCGTCAGCGTGGAACGGTGAACACCGAGCCGAAAACTCAGAAGCTCCACCGAAAGCGCGGGATCGTCATACTCCGCCTCCACCAGTGACCGGAAGCGGAGAACCACCGCATCCGTCTTCACCGGCGGCTTCATCACCGCACGGGTCAGAATTTCGTAGGCAATCGCCCCGGCACGGTATTCGCCGTCGCTGCCGAGATTTCGGATCTCTCCGGCTAATTTCAGGAACAACTCTTCCGGGCAGGCGGCGGTCGGGTGTGCGTGACGCTCCAACTGAAAGCTCTCGATCAGAAGCGGCACGGCAGGACCGTCCAGCGTCAGCCACCAATAATCGAACCAGGCTGACTTCGCCTCGATCTCATGCCGGTCACCGGGGAAAAAAAAGCAAACCTCATCCGCGTTCAATTCCCATGCCGCATCTCCGGAGCCGAATCGACCGCTCCCGGAAACACACCAGTAAAGCTCCAGAAATCCCTTGACCAACGGCTGGTCGCGCCAGGCTGTCGACACCGTATAGTGCCCGGTGGATCGCACCTGAACCGGGGCGTGAATGGTTCCCGCCGGATAAGGACGGTAGATTCCAAGCAAGAGATTCTCTTTTTTTTGCATGTGCGACATAATTACCAATTATAATACATTCTTACTCTTGGGATTTCAAGCAAAACAGGATAAAATATAAGCAATGACATAGAGAAACATCGCATCTCACAACGCTTCTATCAGGGAGAATCAGAAAAATGAGAAAAGGTCCGAAGGTCGTGGTTATCGGCGCCGGGAGTTACTTCTTTGGCAAGCCGGTTATTTACAACATGATTACCAGTCCGATCCTGCGCGAAGGCACACTGGCGTTGGTCGACACCGATCCGGCCGTGCTGAAGACGATGATGGACATTGCACAACGGGCGAAAGAGCACGCCGGCGCCCCGCTCTCATTGGAAGGTTCCACCGACAGGGAAGAGGTGTTGAAAGACGCCGACTTTGTGGTGCTTTCGTTCTCCTACCGCAACGCCTACTACCGGGAGCTGGATACCCGGATTGCTCAAAAGTACGGCGTCACCATGTGCTCCAGCGACACCATCGGACCCGGCGGGATTTTCCGCGCCTTGCGGGAACTGCCGGAGGTGCTGCAAATCGCCGACGACATCCGCCGCCTCGCCCCTCAGGCGTGGCTGATCAACTTCATCAATCCGACGTCGGTGTTGGGCATCGCCCTGATGCGCCACGCCGATGACATCAAGAGCTTTGCGCTCTGCGACGGCAACCATATGCCCTACATCCGGGCAATGCACTTGCGCCAACTGGGAATCCTTCCGGAAGGCACGGCCGCGATTCCTCCGGAGATGGATGCCAAATTCGATTTCACGATCGCCGGCGTCAACCACTGCACCTGGATGCTGCGTTGCTTCTATGACGGCGTCGACCAGATGCCGAAACTGCGCAAATACGTAGCCAAGGAGGCAAAGCGCGAATACGAATCGCTCCCCTCGCCCAAAGCCAAGCCGCGGCTGAATTGGAACTATACGCTGGAATTGATGGATCTGTACGACGCTTACCCGACCGCGGTCAGCCATACCAAAGAGTATGTGCCGTTTTATCAGGGTTATGGCGTCACGCCGTGCTCGCCGGAACCGATCATCCGGTTCGACGGCTACAACCGTGCCGACGAAATGGCCGAAGCATGGGCGGAAACGGAAAAGATCGCCAACGGAACGACTCCGATTGAAACCTTTTTCCAGAACGGACGCGGCGACCACGCAACCGACATCATCGAATCGATGTGGGGAAACCTGGGAAAGAAATTCTATATCAACTCGGCCAATCGCGGAGCCGTCGGCAACCTTCCGCCCGACGCCTTTCTCGAACTCCTCTGCGAGCTCGACATGCAGGGGCCGAAACCGCTCCCGGCCTGCGATATGCCGCACGGGCTCCTGGGGCTGACCCATCAGGTGCTCGATACGCACGAACTTACGGTGGAGGCGGCGATGAGCTGTGACCGCAAGTTACTGCTCCGGGCGCTGGCAACCGACCCCATCATCAACAACCTGAGCGATGCGAAGTGCATCATGGAAGAACTGCTCGAAGCCGAGAAAGATCATCTCGATCCGCGATGGTTCTGACCCTGACCGTGTAGCGGCGGCGATTCCCGAATGGAGAATTCGCCGCCTTTTTCCTTGTATCTCACTGTTTTGTTTCAAAATTTCTGGCTCTCCTATTGACTTTTTCGTATCGATACATCATAATATTTAAAGGTACACAATGAATTTTCAGGAGGCGAGAGAAATATATGGGCAGGGCAGAACAGCTATACCACAAGCTGAAAACCCGGATCATCGGCTTTGAGCCGGGGAGTCCGTTTTTCTCCGTCCGTTCCATTATGAGTGATTTTGAAGTCAGCCAGGTGACGGTCAGCAGCGCGATTCAACGGCTGACCGAAGAAGGGTTGCTCCGAAAAAACGGGCGGCGAAGCATGGAGGTAACCGAAACGGTGCTGCGATACCGGAACGGCGCCCGCCCGGTGTACTGCCTCGCTCTCCCGCTATGGCCCTCTGAATATCACAGTATGCTGGAGGAGCGTTTTCTGGAACTGGCAACGATTTCCGGCTACGATCTGGACGTGTTGCGTTATGATTTTCATGATGGAATTCCCTTGCAACTGCCGCCGTCGAAAGTGGATGGCTTGATCGTGTTGGCGACTTTCCTCTCCCCGGAGAAAATTCAGCATCTGAATTCCCTGCGGGTACCTTATCTGGTATTCGGTCAATCGATCACCGGGCTGCCGGTCAATTCCGTCTGTCACGACGAGGAGTATACCGGCATGTTGGCAGCGCATCACCTCTGGGAGTTGGGGCACCGGAAACTCGCGGTTGTGCATTCCGAGCCGAATTTCAGCGGCACACTCGCCAGAATCAAAGGGTTCCGGCAATTTGCCGAACTCCACGACTGTCTGGTGGAAGAGATCGAATTCAACATTCATTCCGGGGAGATCGCTCCGGAAAAAGTGTACCGGAACATGAAAGCGTTTTTTTTGAAAAAACGACCGGATTACACCGGGCTCTTCGTCGTCAGCGAAACCGGAGCTTACGCCATTTGCCGCGCCTGCCGGGAAGCCGGGCTGCGAATTCCGGCAGATCTGAGCCTGGTGACCTGCGGCGAGGGATGGCACTTGGATTACATGAATCCGCCACTGACGTCGATCGGCAGCGATCATCGCCAGCTGGTGAAAGAGGCGATCCTCCTGCTGCAGGCAACTGCGTTGACCGGAGAAATCGAGCAACGCACGGCAAAAGCGGATCTTTACCCGCGCGAATCGACGATCCCGTGTGCGGCAAAATCGCCCCAAGAGCAACAGACGGCTGTACAACAGCATGTTTTTATATAAACAAACTTTGGTGATAGTTTAACCTGAATGGAGGTTTCAGATGAAAAAGGCCTATTTTACGCTGATTGAATTGCTCGTTGTCATCGCGATCATTGCGATTCTAGCCGCCATGTTGCTTCCGGCGCTGAACAAAGCGCGGGAAAGTGCGCGCGGCTCCCAGTGTATCAACAACAAAAAGCAAGCGATGCTCGCTCAGATACAATACTCCAATGATTTTGAAAACTACTACGTCGCTTACATGCAGAACAAAGCCGGAGACACCAGTGCGGGACTCTGGGTCGGGCTCCTCACCAATCGTCCCAATGCCGATGGGGTATACAATGTCGTCGGTGGCGGCTATGTGGGGCGTTCCTCGCTTGTCTGCCCTTCGACTCCTGCCCTGACGCCTCCCAGCTCTGACGCATACAAATATTATTTCAGCACATTCGGAATTGATGTAACAACCCCGGATGCCGCACGCAAAGAAGCCGTCGGTGACTATCTGAAAAACCAAGGCAGCAATCCGGAGTACCGCGTTTTTCGAGTGAGCGGGATGAAAAATCCCGGAGATATTCTCGTCTTCGCCGACACCTACAACCTGGACAAAGCGAGTACCTTTGCCCGTTTCAAGTTCAATGCCGACGAAGAAACCGCGCGCGTCGTTCAATCACATAATGGGCGTACCGCCGGCGGATTCGCCGACGGCCATGCCGCGATGCACACCGGTCAAGAGCTGAAAAGCATGCCGTACAATCTGCAAACATGGTACAGCGCAGTCGGCAACTCCAGTATGTAATTGTGATTACCAACTGATAAATAACGAAAGGATCAAGATGAAATTCAAATGGATGCTGAGCACCCTCTTATCGGCTGCCGGGCTATCGCTGGCCGCGGCTCCAGCCGTGATCGATAACCCATATGGTGTTTGCGCGCATGTGAGCCGCGGCGGAGAACTCCCCATCGCGGCACAGGAATTCGCCCGCATGAATGAGGCCGGAATCAATTGGGTTCGCACCGACTACGATTGGAGCGGCCAGGAAAAGAAGCAGGGGCAATGGAGCTTCGACCACCTCGACAAATTGATGAAAATCGCCAATGATAATAAGATCAATATTTTGCCGATTCTCGATTACGACGTTTCCTGGGCGCGACCGGCGTGGAAGAATCTGGAACCGTGGAGTGAATATGTCCGCCAGAATATCACCCGCTACCAAAAAGACATTCCGTTCTGGGAAGTGTGGAACGAACAGAATCATCAGGGTTTCTGGCGCGATACGCCGAGCGGTACTAATTACGTACCTCTTCTGAAACGCTCCTATGAGGAGATCAAAAAGATCAACCCGAAGCTCACCGTCCTTTACGGAGGAACGGCGGGCGTCCCGCTTTCGTATATTGAGGATTCCTACAAGGCTGGAGCGGGAAAATATTTCGACATCATGAATATTCACCCCTACAACTGGCAAGGGGTTCCGGAGATGATGATTCCGCAAATCGAGGGTCTTCAGGCCCTGATGAAAAAGTACAACCTCGACCGGAAGCCGATCTGGATCACCGAAGTGGGCTGGTCCACCGCCAAGCAGCGCACATTTTTCAACGGGATGCTGCCGAAAATCTGCAACCGCATCGGAATCGATCCGGCAAAATCATCGGTTGCGCTGGTATGTGATCCCGCAATGGGCTTTCCCGGAACGCAAAACTTCGATCCGGCGAGCAACCTTGCGGAATTCAAGGGCAGCCAATTCATCACGCTCAAAGAGCTGAAGAATCTCGACGTCAAAAAGTTTCCGCTCCTGCTTCCCGCCGTGGGCGAAGACTTCCCGGCCGCCTACCTCGGCGACGTCCAAGACTATGTCAAACGCGGCGGAACATTATTGCTCCCCGCCGGATTGCCGTTCTATTACGATTTGCGCCTCAACGGCAAAGGCGGAGTGGAGAAGGTTCAGGTCAACGCCCAGCATATGAAGCGTTTCCACATCGGTTGGGACGCCTGGTGGACAGAAAAAGGCGTGCCGAAAGAAGAAACCTATCAGAAAGGCGCACCCGGATTTGAAGATTTCGCCATCCCGAAACTGAAGGCTTCCGGACGCTTCCTTCACACTCGCAACCTCAAGCAAGGCGACCAGTTCATTCCGATCGTTGAAGCGGGAACGGACGGCTACAAAAGCGCGGTCGCCGGAATCTACAAGCTCAACAGCGATATGAAGGGGAACGTCATCATCTCCACGCTGGCCGCGACCAATGAATCCATCTCCGAAGCACGCCAGGCGGAATTTTTGCCGCGAACCTATCTGATCGCACTTTCGCATGGTGTGGATCGGATCTTCTGGTACAATTTCCGCTCTGCGGAATGGGATCCGGCGGAGCGGGAAGCACACTTCGGCATCGTCCGCAAAGACCTTTCGCCGAAACCAAGCTTCATCGCCTATCGGACACTGACCCGCCTTTGCCCGACCGGATCGACCGTTCCTTCGTTCCTGTCCTCCGACGGAACGAATCTTTCGAGCTGGACACGCCCCGATGGGAGCAAAGTCTGGGCCATTTGGGCCATGAGCCAGAAAAAGGTGGAATTGCGCGTCAAAGGCAAAATTAACGAGGCGTGGACTCATCTCGGAGAGAAAGCGACCGTGACCGCCGGAACCTGCACCATCGACTCCGGAATTCTCTATCTGGTTGGCCCGGAAGCAATATCCATTCGCTGACCGGCGAATCAATACATCCGTGCAACTCAGGAGAATTCACTGCACGGACAGGCCTCCACACAAAACTATAACTTTCAAGGAGATATGAATCATGAAAAAGAATTTTACGCTGATTGAACTGCTCGTTGTCATCGCGATCATCGCGATTCTTGCCGGGATGTTGCTCCCGGCGCTGAGCAAAGCACGGGAAAGCGCACGCGGTTCCCAGTGCATCAACAACAAAAAGCAGACCATGCTGGCTCAGATCCAGTATTCCAATGATTTTGACAATTTCTATATCGGTTACATGCGAAACGCCCCCAATGACACCAGTGCCGCGCTTT
Organism: Victivallis vadensis; assembly: GCA_040393525.1. Lineage (GTDB taxonomy): Bacteria > Verrucomicrobiota > Lentisphaeria > Victivallales > Victivallaceae > Victivallis > Victivallis vadensis_A. Next base: position 43,632 of record JBEBTY010000009.1, read on the forward strand.
GGACGGCCATCCTTGTCAACACACCCAACTCGATAGGAGTATACAACGTCGTAGGCGGCGGCTACATCGACCGGAACTCCATCGCCTGCCCGACCGTTCCGCGGAGGAATTCTCCGGGAGACACCGCCTACGACTATTACCGCAACGCCTTCGGGATCGACCACACCAGTGCCGCCGATTTCGATACGGCTCGTCAGGATAAACTGGGGAAATACCGAATTATGCAGGGCGGAGCGGAGGAACGCAGTTTGTTCAATCTGGGGCAGATGAAAAATCCGAGCGATATCGCCATCTTCATGGATGCTTATCAGGTAAGAGCGACCGGCTCCTTTGCGTTTGCCCGCTTCAGCTTCAAAAGTACCTTGGAAGATTCCAAGGCGGTTCAGGCGCACAACGGACGTATTTCCACCGCATTTGCCGACGGGCACGCTGCGATGCACACGGGCGACGAGCTGAAGTCGATGCCGTTCAATCTGCAAACCTGGTACGCGACGCTTTAATATTTCAATCAACCAGAATCTTGGCAATGGAGCGAGCGCTGATGATGGCGCTTAGCGTGCCGGATTCTCTCTGAGTGCGGCTCCGAGGAATGAATTCATTCCGGTCATTAAGGCCGGAGCCTTCAAGTCCGCCACGGCGGAGCTTTACAAGCGGAACAGCGAACTCAAGGGCAATATCATCACCTGCCTGACTCGACTTGAACCGAATCCGTCCTGGAAGCGGCTCAAGCCGAATATCCGGCACACACCTGTCTGGTCGGGCCGAAAGCTCGGTTCCGCAGCCAGAACCATCTGCGTGCAACCATTCGGTACCGTTGCGCACCGGGACAAAAGTGAAGACGCAGGAAAGTTCCCCAACAGATAAAAAAAACTCCGTGTGTGACAAATATTTGCCGCACGCGGAGTTTTTTATCGTCCAGCTCTTTCAATCGGTATTTTCTGCATGCAATTCTTTGAAAAATTGCATGCGCTGTTCATATTTAATAATATAACAACAAGGATTCATCACCATGACCGGACGTACGGAAATATTATATCGGCAACTGAGGGGCGAATTGATGCGTTTCTCCGTCGGCGAGCGATTTCATTCCCAGCGCCGACTGATCGAACAGTTTGGCGTAAGCAACCGCGTGGTCATGGCGGTTATCGACCGAATGGCGGAAGAGGATCTTCTGGAACGACGGGAACGGAGCGGTTACTATGTGCGCAACACCAATTTCCGGCGTTCTGTCGCTTACTTTCACCATGAGGATGCGTTCGGAAAAACCAAGCGGATCGAGCAGGAACTCAAGGACGCGTTTGATGCGTTAGGCGGCTATGAACTGGCGGCGCTGCCGTATCGGGACGGGGCATCGCTGCGCTCCGAATTGGAATCCTGCACCGCGGACGTCATTCTGGTAAGCTGGGGAAAGCAATTCGACTTTGAACTTTTAAACTGGGCGTCACGCACTTCAAAAATCGTGATTTTCGAGAGCCGGGACCTCCGCGACGTCGGATTGCACTGTTTTTATGACGACATCGGTTACAACACGCTTCTGGCTTTGAATACCCTTGCCCACTACGGGCATCGTAAAATCGGGATTTTGATTACCGGGGTGCCCACTCCGCTGCCAATCAGCCGGAGCTTGATGACGTTTGCCCGAATCCTGAAATTTCAACTGATCGAGATCAATTGCCCGATACAATGTGAAGGCAGCGCAATCGAGCGCGGTTATCTTGCACTATCCCGACATCTGGAGCAGAATGAGCTGGATTTCTCCGCTTTGTTTCTGGAAACCGGAATCGCTGCCCCGGGCGCATTGCGGGCGTTGGCAGAGCATGGCTACTCGGTACCGGACGACGTCAGCATTCTCGGATTCCAACATGCGGAATACTGTTCGTTTCTGACCCCGGCCATCACGGCAATCGGCGGTAACGGCCCGGCGACCGCCCGGGCGCGGGTGGCGGCAATCAACCAGTTTCTGTCTTCACCGGATTCCGGGCCGATCGCGGTTCCGTACCGAGCGACGTTGATTCAAGGGCAATCCATGAAGTATATTCCAAAAGCAACATAAATCCGAGGACATTTCTATGAGAAAAAGATTTACACTGATTGAGCTTCTGGTCGTGATCGCAATTATCGCCATTCTGGCCGCCATGTTGCTGCCTGCGCTGAATCAGGCACGCGAAAGCGCCCGACGCGCGAGCTGCGTATCCAACCAGAAACAAAGCGCACTGGGGCTGTCGATGTATGCCGACACGTTTGACGGCATGATGATCGTTCACGGCGGCGGCTCGCGTTTCTGGACCGGCATCGTGACCGGAGAGATCGACAAAACCGCGGGCTATGTTCCCTGGAGCGCACTTGGCTGCCCCTCCAGTCCGTACACGTTCAAAGAGTACAGCGGCGACATGAAGCACAACACTTACGGCATGGTCTGGGCAATGGAGGCATACAACGCGAGCCGTGACGCCAAGAAAACCGATCGCGACAATTTGCTGGGCAACTATCAGAACAAAATCGGCAATGCGCATTCCGGCCCCAACTACATTATGCTCAACAAAATGAAAGCTCCCTCCATCACTCCTATTCTCGCAGAAACCTACTGCGTCGCCGCAGGCGCCACGCAGGGCAAACAATACTGGACGGTCAGCACGCTCTGGGGGCAAGAGGCAGAATCGGCACTGTGGGCCATTTACCATGGCGGAAGCGCAGTTGCGGCCTGTGCCGATGGACATGTCGAAGCGCAACGTCCGAAAGAATGGGGAGCCAAGAGTTTGATGCCGCGCTCAATGTTCGATGTGTCCAAAGCGGCTTCAGAGTCTTGCTACTAACACGAGTTGAAAATACCGCAAATGATAGTACGGTAGAGCATCGACATTCTGTGCATCTAAAAAAGGATATTTATGTTGAGATTTCTTAACGCAGTTGTTATTCTCATTTTCATCACCGGAAGCGCCTGCTTCGGCATAGAACGCTCCGGGATGATTAAAATCACCGATCTCAAAGATACCGAGGCGCGACTGATTTTTCACCGAAAAGACAACTCGCAATTCGGAATGTTCGCGCCATCAAAATTCCCCAAAGTCACAGGAAAAGAAGCGGGGCTGATGATCGACCGGAAATCGGCGGACAACGCTTATTTTGAATTGCAGTTCACTCCGGCAAAGCCGTTGCCGGAATTCGAGAAGGCGGAGTTCACGGTTCACGTGTTCCTACCCAAGAACAATCCGGCGCTCGACTTGAATCTGCGCCTTTCCGCGGCGGACGGCGAAACGCTCCAGTTCCGTAAACGACTGCCGGAGGGCAACGACCAATGGCACACGCTGACCTATTCGATCGATGCGAACAAACCGGGTTCCGAACGTTGGGGCAAAGGCAAAAAGGCCGACGACGCGATGGCTTCTCCGACAAAACTTCGCGGATTGACCGTGGACTTCAAAGGGCCGGAAAAAAGCGGCGCCATCGGCATCGGTTCGATTGCCTGTCACGTCACAGTCAGCAACTCCCCGGCCGCAATCACGCTTCTTACCGGAGAGGGCACGCCGATCCGTGTGCTGAAACAAGGGGAAGAAGGGCAACTCGCGCTACGCATCGCCAATCCCCGCAATGAAAAAATGCAAGGCGTCCTCGCTTGGACGATGACCGAAGTTCAGGGAGAGAAAATCGCGGATGCGAACATCGATTACACCCTCGCAGCCGGAGCGGAGCAAACAGTGACGCTTCCTCACCCGGAGCAGTTCGGCGTCTATCGCCTGGATTGGAAAGCCAAAGACGCCAAACCCGGCGTCCGGGAAACCGAAAAATCGGAACGGTTCGCCTATATGGTTCCCGCTGGCCCCACACCCGGTCCATCGAAAGGGTTTCTTTTCGGTGTTTGCGGGCATCCACAGCGCTACGGCAATCATCCGCTGGAGGCGATGGCGGCCGCATGGTGCGGGGTCAAGGCGCTTCGGGAAGACGTGGAGTGGTTCCGTTTCCAACCCGCCCCAAACCGCTGGACGCCGGAATCCTTCGACCGGGTCATTGACAATTTCGGAAAATACGACATTGAAATCATGCCGATCTACGCCTACAGCGTCGCTTGGGCCGACGCCGGGGATTGGAAGCCGCTCAAACCGGAGTTCCATCCCCGTTCCCGTCCCGATTACGAGCATTGGCGGGAGTTCGTGAAAGTGTTCACCGACCGTTACAAAGGCAAAATCCGTTACGCCGAAATCTGGAACGAGCCGGACCTCTATATGTTCGCTAACTTCCCGGAAGACGAATATGTGAAAATGCTGGAGATCGCTTACGACGAAATCAAGAAGATTGATCCGACGCTTCAGGTTCTTCCCGGTGGCTTTGCCTGTCTTCCCGGCCAGTCCGGCAAAGCGGGAAATCCGAAGGTCATGCCCGCAGTGATCCGCTCCGGCAAGTACGATGTCTTCACCTTCCACGGACACGGTCCCTTCAACGGTTATCGCAACCAGATCGAACGCCTGCCGTCTTACGGCAATCAAAAGCCGTGGTTTGCCAACGAAACGGCAATCTCGTCCGTCGTACACGGAGAAAAATTCCAAGCGGAAACGCTCTACCGCAAGCTGATTTACTCATGGGCAAAAGGCTCCATCGGTTTCAACTGGTACGACCTTCGCAACGATGGCTTCGACCCCAAAAACAACGAACACAATTTCGGGATGATCACGAATGATTTCTACCCGAAACCGGTCTATGCGGCTTACAACACGCTGGCACTGCTCTTCCGCGAAGCGGAGTTTCTGCGGAAACTTGATCTGGGGCAAAACGTGTTCGGCTACCTGTTCCGCGAGCGCGACGGAGGATTCCTTGTCGCGGCCTGGAGCGATACGGGCGACGATCGAATTCTACCGCTGGTGGTCAGCGGAATTCGTGGCAAAGCCGAATCGATCGACCTCTATGGGAACGCTCGGGAATTGGAAGTCACCAATGGCGGAACCATCTTTGAAGTCGGAGCAACCCCCGTCACGTTGCGAATCGCGCCACAAAAGAGCGAGATCAAAATCTCCGGCGCGCTGTTGCGCCCGGTCGGAGGCCTGGAATTTGTACCGGGTGAAGAGGGTCGTTTCTCTTTTGAATTCTCCAATCCGGAACCACGCAAACAGTCGTTCCGCATCCGCATGATCGCTCCGGAGGGGCTGAACATCAGGAACGCCGTGCAAACCCTGCTGCTGGAGCCGAATGAAACGCGCAAGGTTGAGTTTTTCGCCAACGCCGCGCCGGATTTCCACTCCTATCCCGGCAGCCTCAAAATGCTGCATGTTCAGTGGAACAACCGGGAATTCCGCTATCGGATCGGTTCGATTCTGCGCCTGCCGGAGAACAACCGAAACAAAGAGCCGGACTTCCGCTTGGAGAAGCCGGAGCAGTCAACCAGCCTCGTCCCGAATGCCCCGGACACGGCGCATCTGTTCTGGAAAGGCAAAGACGATCTCTCCGGCGCTGTCTGGATGATGCGTGAAGGCGACGCACTCCTGCTGCGTGTCCTGGTGACGGACGATGTTCACGTTCAGCCGTACACCGGCAGCGAAGTCTGGCGCGGGGACAACATCCAGTTTGGATTGCAGCTCCCGAAGCAGCGCGGATTCTGGGAGTTCGGCCTGACGTTGAATGCCGAAGGAAAGAGCGAGGTTTTCTGTTGGAGCACCGCGACCGGCGGTGACGCCGCAAAAGCAGCGGCGGCGATCCAGTTGAACGCTTCGCGTGACGAAGCGGCGAAACAGACGCTTTACGATGCGCGGATTCCATTTCACGCCATCGGGCTGGACGCAGCCGCCGGCAGCGCCGGATTTCAATTCAATCTGCTGATCAACGACAACGACGGCAACGTCCGCGAGAGCTTCATCGGCATTGCGCCGGGAATCGGTGAGGGCAAAGATCCGTCGCTCTGGCCACAGATCCGGTTCTGATCATAAGTTGCAACCATAACAAAAGAGGCATCGAATCGATGCCTCTTTTGCTTCGTCAGGTTCAGTCAAAAGTTCCGGATTTATTCTCCGTTGCCGAAGGTGAAATCCCGGATTCCTTTTTCCGAATCCAGCATTATTCCCACTCGATGGTGCCCGGCGGTTTCGCCGTGATGTCATAGACAACGCGGTTAACGCCGTCCACTTCGTGGATGATTCGCTGCATCATCGTTTCCAGAAGTTCCCACGGCAACCGCACGATTTCGGCGGTGACCGCGTCGACGCTGTTGACGGCGCGAATCGCAATCACATAGTCGTAGGAGCGTTTTCCGTTTTTGATTCCGACGGTTTTCACCGGGACGAAAACCGTAAGCGCCTGCCAGGTTTTGTTGTACCAGCCGGATTTGATCAATTCCTCAGTCACAATCGCATCGGCTTCGCGCAACATGTGCAAGGTGTCGCGCTCGATCGCGCCGACGTGCCGGACACCGAGGGACGGGCCGGGGAACGGGTGACGATCAAGCAATTCCGACGGCAGGCCGAGCAATCGGCCGACTTTGCGCACCTCGTCTTTGAACAGACGGTCGACCGGCTCGACCAGCTTGAACTTCATATCTTTCGGAAGGCCGCCCACGTTGTGATGGCTCTTGATGACGCTGTTCGGGTTGCCGTCCAGCGGAATGCTCTCCAGAATATCCGGGTAGATTGTGCCTTGCCCGAGGAACGCCGCGCCGATTCCGGCGGCGGCTTCGTCAAAGACCTCAATGAATTCCCGCCCGATGATTTTGCGCTTCTTCTCCGGCTCCGCGACACCTTTCAGCTTGCCGAGGAAACGGTCGGCAGCATCAACGCAGACCAGATTCATATCGAAATTGCGCGCAAAAATCTCCTGCACAGCTTCACGCTCGTTTTTACGCAAAAGACCATGGTCGACAAACACACAGGTCAACTGCTTGCCGATCGCCTTGTGGATCAATGCGGCGACGACCGAGGAATCCACCCCGCCGGAGAGGCCAAGCAGAACCTTCCCGTCCCCGACCTGACGACGGATATCGGCCACCGCTTCGTCGATGAATTTCTCCATCGTCCAGCTGCCGGTGCATCCGGCCTGGCAGCAGAACGCGACCGCGGCATCAACATCGCCAATGGCCGAGTCGCCGGCCAGATCCAGAACCGGCAGGCCGGGAGCGGTGAATTTCTTTCGCGCATCCGCGCAAACCGCCGCTTCGGAGTCAGCGCAGAAAATCAGCCCGACCGGTTCTTCCTCCATCATCCGCTCCACCGAAACGGTGTAGGGCATGACCATGGTGTAGATGTGCCGATCCCGAATGGAACGGGCAAACTTCTGGATGTCGGAGCATCCGAAATCGATCAAAACAACGGTTTCCGGCGTATGCTTCATGAATTCTCCCCGGATTGATTCTTAATGGTTGCATGGAATGCGGTAATATACCCCGCATTCCATGGGAAGGCAAATATTCGGGGCGACGTCAAATCCGTTTTTTCCCGAATCCGAGTTTCAGCACCCCCGACGGCGGAACCGTTACGCGATTCAGGCCGGAACCCGGAACGGAACCGGATACCGGACGCCCGATGACGTCGAACCATTCGGCCTTTTCCGGCGCCGCCGGCAGATCAAGAACCAATCCGGCGTCGCCGGTCGCGTTGATGACCCAGCAGCATCCGCACTCCGGAATCGTCACGCAACGGCCGGATTCGTAGACCGCAACAACAGTTTCCTGCTCCGACTCCGCATAGATCAGCGGGTAGTTGTGCTCCGGTTGAAGCGGGGTCAACTTGCCGCCGAGCAGGGTGTCGCGGTGTTCGCGCCAAAACCCCAACCAGTGCGTCAACATGGCGCGATGCGATTCCGGCACCGCCTCCAGTCGTACGGAAATCTGCGGCACGCAAAAAAATACGTTCAAAAGTTGCAGCGCCGCCGCCTCCGGCGTCTCCGACAGGTGCCATTCCAGCATGTCGGAATGAACCGCCGTATCGCCGGAACTCAACCGCAGGTCGACCATTCCGACACGATTCGACAGGATATCGCCGGGGCAATCCCCTACGCGGAGCATGTTGCCGTATTTGCGGATCGCCGGGCCGATGTAGCTTTGGCGAAACTCAATCAGAATACCCGGCTTGATTCGTTCGAGGCGCGCCATGGTTTCGGAGAGCAGCCGATCCAGCGCTTCAGGCAGGGATTTGATGTCGCGCCCGGCGTAGTTCTCCGCCACCGCCGGATCTTCGCCGTCGAAACGGAAGTTGTCGATAAAATCGAGTTTGAATCCATCAATGTCCCACTCCCGCAACGCGGTTTCGTAAGTGGAGATCAGGAACTCACGCACTTCTGGAAAGCGCGGATCGAGCACCGAGGTCTGTTGCCGCGGAATCCGGTAGAGGCACTTTCCCTCGAAACGTTCCCGGTTTCGGCTCTTGTCGCCGACGAACGGCACCGAATACCAGACCATATATTTCATGCCGAGATCATGGATGCGGGCCACGTGCGCACGCATGTCGGGGAAACGATTCCGGGAAATCTCCCAGTCGCCGCAAAATGCGTAACCGCGGCTGTTGTCGTCGGTCTGCCAACCGTCGTCAACGATGATGCCTTTCATTCCAAAAGGAACGGCCAATGCGCATTCCGCTTCCAACGGAGAAGCGAACACATCCTGATGATAGCTGTACCAGGAAGAATAAATCGGCTCCAGCGCGGCTTCCGGAACCGGCGCGGGGGTGTATTCCGGAAAGGCGGCAAACCAGTCAAACGCCTGCCGAATCGCGTCGGCGTAATTGATTTCGCGCGTATCAAGCCGCAAGGTGGTTTCGTATGCGGTAATCGGCGCCTCCGGGATGGCGAAGAGTTCAACCGAACAGACGACGCCGCAATCCTCTTCATAAACCCCCGCTTTGATCCGCACCATGCGCAACGCCTCCGATACCGCGAACAGCAGCCGGTTCTGATCCGTGCCGCCGCCCAGCTGCATCACCGGCGCGGAGGTGGCGAGGTTGGACTCCAACGGCCCTACCCAATCCGGCGGGATGTGCCGGTGAAAGCGCCCCATCGGGTGCCAACGGAATTGCATGTCGCACAACGGGACGCTCCAACACAATTTGACCTGAGGCGGCGCTTCGGGCGACGGGCTTTGAAATTTCAAGTGAATCAGCTCCAGACCCGGCTCGACCGGCTCGCAAACCGCGGTGATGTTCCAACCGCCGAATTCCCCGGTCAACCGGACTTCACCAAGCATACATGCGATGTTCATGAACGTTCCTTTCCATCAAGTTACGAATTTTCCGCTATACTATATCAATGCGACACGACAGATGCAAGGAGGCAAAATCTCCTTTGTCGATTTTCTGCATCAGAGCTTGACTTCAGGAGGGCCATTGTATATATTAGCCAGCATATGAAGCCGACTGTTTTGAAATTTCTGCGCGAGAATCGCGCACTTCTGCTTCTGCTCGCCGCCGGATTGCTGTTGCGGCTGGCGGTTGCATTGCCCGGACTTTGCGGCGACGCGGAACAGAGCTTCTCGCGCCCCGACACACCAGGCTATCTCGGCCCCGCCCGCGCACTGGCGACGGAAGGCGAATACCTTGACGAGCCGGGCGGCGCGCCAAACTCCGGACGCGCACCCGGGTTTCCGCTTTTTGCAGCGGCCGTGTTCAAACTCTCCGGTTCGGATCAGGCCGGAACACTGGCGGTTTCGTTACTGCTGCTCAACGCGCTGATTCCGCTTGCGGTCTACTGGGGGGGAACCGTCTGGACTGACCGGAAAACCGCGCTTTGGGCGTGTGGCTTGATCGTGTTTAATCTCACGATGATTGCACAAGCGCCGATGTTGCTTACAGACACGTTGTTCGGACTGGTTGCGGCGCTGATGCTCGGATGTTACGGTAAATTTCACCGACTTCTGGAGCCACGCTGGTTTCTGTTGACGCTTATTCTGGCCGGAATCGGTGCATTGATCCGACCGATCAACTCGGTCTGGGTGCTCCCGGCGCTCTTTTTGCTCGCCGTCACGCCGAAATTCGACTGGAAACGCAAGCTGGCGACCGGGGCGGCCGGGCTGGCGGTCTTCCTGCTCATCCTCCTGCCATGGATGGGTCGCAACGCCGCGCTTGGCGCGGGCTGGTGCATCGACACCAACACCGGGGCGATGTATCACCAGAATGGCGCAATGATTCTTGCACAAGTCAACGGCTCCAGCTTTGAGGAGGAAAAGGCGCGGATGATCGCTGAAATCGAAACTGAATTTGCCGATACAACGAAGTATCCTGATCAGAAAAGCCGTTCCGATTACCGGATTCAAAAATTCAAGGAGTTGATTTTCGCCCATCCGTTTGTTTGGATTTCGCAGCATTTTCGTCCTCATGTCCTGCTCCCGGACGCACCGACGTTTTTGGAGATTCTCGGCGTCACCAGCGCCGGGCGCGGCACGATGGATGTAATGCAGCGCGAAGGCGTATTCGCTGCGGCCAAGCACTATTTTGATGGAAAACTCTGGGTGATTTTCCCTCTGTTGCCGTTGCTCGGAATCACGTTGGCGTTGTATGGATTGGCCGCATGGCGGCTGGGGTATTGGGTTGTGAAGATCAAAACGCACTGGTTCTGTCTTTTTCTCTTTCTCGCGTTCGTGGAATATTTCTTCTTTTTGCCGGGACCGATCACCGCTCCGCGTTATCAACTCCCCGCGTTGCCGCTGCTGGCATTGATGGCGGCGCAACAACTCCCGATATTCTGGAATATGCTGCAAAATACTTTCGTGCGTAAAAAAACAAAGGAGAGTTTGAAATGAAACAAGCATTTTGGAGCCTGGCAACGGTAACATTTCTGTTGCTGAGCGGCGGTTGTGCGTTCCCGACTCGAACCATCGCACCCCCTTGTACGAGAGACGCAGCCCAGGAGGTTCCGAAATGGCTTCAGGGAGAGTGGATCGCGATTGATCAATCGAAAGAACCTTGGAGCGAGGAAGCAGAGCCTGTAACGTTGAAAGTGACCGTAGATCCAAGCGATGCAGAATGGGGCGATGTCGAGCTTAAAAGCGGCGATCAATCATGGCCGCCACTTGTGTTCATGTTGTTTTCCGCCGGAGACCGGCGCTTCCTTCTTGCCGGGGTAAATGTAAGTGAAATGCTGAAGAAGCATGATTATGACGACAGCACTCTTTTTTTGCTTCAACCAGCGCTTCTGACTCTTGAACTGGCCGGGACGCCGGAGAAGCCGGAGATTCATATGATAACGTTTCTAAAAGAAACAAACAATGATGTCCCTGTGTTTTTCAATGACAAAACTCAAGTTGCCGAGGGGCTGCTGGTACTCAATTCCAGCGAAGAGATCTACGCGATGCTGAAGAAAGGCGAATATACCTCATTTCGGAAATATCGGCTGATCCGCGCTCATACCGAGTAAGTTTATCCCGCTACCCGCTTGCAGATCGTCGAATTTTGTGGTATAGTATACCGGTTTCTATTGACTGAAAACCTCTGAAGGAGAGCGAACCATGGCATATAAAAAGATTCTAGTTCCGGCGGGTGAAAAGATCACCGCCGATGCGTCCGGCAAACTTCAGGTTCCGGATCAGCCGATTGTCGGCTTCATCGAAGGCGACGGCATTGGCCCGGATATCACCGCCGCTTCGATGCGCATCTGGAACCGCGCGGTCGAAAAGGCCTATGGCAACAAACGCAAAATCGCCTGGATGGAACTCTACGCCGGAGAAAAGGCCAATCAAGTTTACGGCGAAACCCTCTGGCTCCCGCAGGAAACCATCGATGCGATTCGTGAATACCTTATCGCCATCAAAGGGCCGCTGACCACTCCGGTCGGTGGCGGAATTCGTTCGCTCAACGTCGCGCTGCGCCAGGAGCTTGATCTCTACGTCTGCCTGCGCCCGGTGCGTTACTTCAACGGAGTGCCCTCCCCGGTAAAACAGCCTGAGAAGACCGATATGGTCGTCTTCCGCGAAAACACCGAGGACATCTACGCCGGAATCGAATGGAACGCCGGAACGCCGGAAGCGACGAAGGTGATTGATTTCCTCCAAAAAGAGATGGGCGTCAAGAAAATCCGTTTCCCGGAAAGCTCCAGCATCGGCATCAAACCGGTGTCGGTCGAGGGCAGCGAGCGCCTGATCCGTGCCGCGCTTGATTACGCGATCGCCAACAAGCGCAAGAGCGTCACGCTCGTCCACAAGGGGAACATCATGAAGTTCACCGAGGGCGGGTTCAAAAGCTGGGGTTACGACCTTGTCCGTCGCGAGTACGCCGGGCGTGCCATCGCCGCGGATGACTGCAACTGGCAGCCCCCGGCCGGACAGGTCATGGTCAAGGATTGCATCTGCGACGCCTTCCTTCAGCAGATTCTCACCCGTCCGGACGAATACGACGTGATCGCCACGATGAACCTGAACGGCGACTATGTTTCCGACGCGCTGGCGGCCTGCGTCGGCGGCATCGGCATTGCTCCGGGCGCAAACATCAACTACACCACCGGGCATTCGCTCTTTGAAGCGACGCACGGCACCGCGCCGAAATACGCCGGAATGGACAAGGTGAACCCGAGCTCGCTGGCGCTTTCCGGCGAAATGCTGCTCCGCCACCTCGGCTGGGATGAAGCGGCCGATCTGGTCATTCACGGAATCGAACGCGCCATCACCGACAAGGTCGTCACCTACGATTTCGCCCGGCTGATGGATCACGCGACCGAAGTAAGCTGCTCCGGTTTTGCCGAAGCGGTTGTCGAGCGCATGTAAGAAAAGAGACAAGGGAGCGTCACGCTCCCTTTATTTTGGCTCAAGTGAAAGGTGATTCTACTATGAAACTGGTCTCCATTCTGAGCGAAGAGTTGATTTTCACTCATGTTGATGGAACGAACCGTTCCGAGATCTACGCGGACATGCTGAAAAAAGCACAGGCCGTGTTGCCCATGACGATCGATGTCGGCAAGACCGTCACCGCCATGGTGGAGCGGGAAGATACGCTCTGCATTCCGTACGACGGCTATGCTTTGCCTCATCTCCGCGGCCCGGAATTCGACGACCTTTACCTCATCATCGGAATCCTGTCCGAACCGGTCTGCATCAAAGGACTCGACAACGTACCCAGCCGCCTGGTGGTGATGTCACTGGTTTCCCCGGACACCAGCGATCTCTATCTGAAGTCGCTGGCGGCGATGGTTCGCTTCCTCGGGCACGCCGACACGTTTGACGCGGTCGCCAAAGTGAACACAGCGGCGGAGCTGCTGGAGATCATCCGGGAAGCCGATGTCACTGTGCGCAACAACCTTGTGGCAGAAGATGTCATGGTGGCCAGTCGCAACATCCTGCATGAAAACGACACGTTATCGGTCGCGCTCGATCACTTCAGCAGTGGCGACAACGCGATCATTCCGGTTCTGGATGCGCACGACCGTCTGATCGGAGAGATTTCCGCGATGGATATTTTGCGCAGTTTCATCCCCGAGTACATTCTTCGGATGGACAATCTCGACTTCCTCACCAGCTTTGAGCCGTTCAACCGAATTTTTCAGGAAGAAAAACAGCACGTGGTTCGCGATTATATGCGTACCCCGCAGCTCACGGTTCATCCCGAAACCCCATTGATCCAGTTTACCGTGAAAATGGTGAAGAAAGGCGTCCGCGCCTGCTTCGTCGTCGACGACAACCGCAAGTATGTCGGAGAAATCATGGTCAAACACATCGTAAAGAAAGTTCTACGTGGCTGATTTAAAAAATGGATAACCCTTCTTTTCTTTTCTGGTTCGGTTCGATTGTTTTTGTCGGAACCTATGTTCTGATTGCATCCGAGAAACTGCACAAAACCGTTGCCGCATTGCTTGGCGCGGTATTGATGATGCTTGTCGTCCTGCCGGGTCCGGGGCACTCCGCCCCGGAGGTTTCTCTGCCGTTAAACGCGAACACCGAAACCGTGCTGCAAGCGGAAACTGTGTTGACTACTTCCCCGAAACAGGAGTTTTCATCCGTGGTTCAGACGATCCGTCAGGATGCCGAACGTTACAGCCGTCTTGACACGTTCGCGCGCTATTCCAATTTTGACGTCGTATTCACACTGGCGGGTATGATGCTGTTGGTGAACCTGTTGGCTGGAACTGGATTATTCCAATACGTCGCAATCATGTGCGCAAAGCTGGCGCGGGGGTATCCGATCCGAATCCTGATTCTGCTGGTTCTGGCAACGGGCGGCTTGTCGGCATTGCTCGACAATGTAACGACGATTCTTCTGGTTGTTCCCATCACTCTGTTGGTCTGCTCCGAGTTGAAAGTCACTCCGATTCCGTTTTTGATGGCGGAAACGATGGCTTCCAACATCGGCGGAGCGGCGACCTTGATCGGAGATCCGCCCAATTTGATCATCGGCTCGGTTGCAAATCTGAATTTCATGGATTTTCTTCTGAATCTCACCCCGATCATCATTGTTATGATGTCCATTTACTGCGTGGTTCTCTGGGCATATTATTCCAAGCGACTCCATGTAACGGTGGAAGAGCGTGCGCAAATCATGGAACTGGATGAAAAATCCGTCATCTCCGACCGCTCCAACCTGGTGCGCGGTGGAATCGTCATGCTGTTGACCATCGTCGGATTCCTGATCCACGGAGCCGTCGGCATTCAACCCTGCGTCGTGGCAATGGGAGGTGCGACCTTGGCGCTCTGCGTCTGCAAAGTCGATGTCGATCACGCGCTGGAAAAAATCGAATGGAACACGCTTTTCTTCTTTATGGCGCTTTTTATTCTGGTTTGCGGCGCGGAACGCGCCGGACTGATGGCAAAAATCGGCGAATTGCTGAACTTCATGAAGGACTGGCCGGTTCCTGTGACCATTATCGTGATCATGTGGGCAAGCGCCATTGCAGCCGCGATTATGAACAACGTTTCGTTCACCGCAGCAATGGTGACGGTAATAGCCACATTCATCGCCGGAAACAGCGCATTCAGCGACAATCCCGCCTGCCGCGACCTGCTCTGGTGGGGGTTGGCGCTCGCTGTCTGCCTCGGAGGAAACGCTTCGCTGGTCGGAGCGGCGGCAAATCTGGTCACCGTCGGAATCGCGGAAAAAAACGGCGTGTCGATTTCATTCGGCCAATTTCTGCGCTACGGAGTGCCGGTTACGTTTGGAACCATGGTTCTGGCGTCCGCTTACATTCTGGCGCGTTATTATCTGTTCTGCGTCTGATTCCATCTGGCCGAGGAGGAGGTACCCCCTCCCTCGGCGGTTGACATGTGCCCCGCAGAAAATCAAGATGCAGAGGGGATTGGCAAACTATGGTCTTGCATTCTGCTCATTCGCCTTGCGCAGCAGATCAAGCAGATGCTTGAGCCGCAGGGCGGGGGGATTGGCATAGTTGACAATCGGCTGCTTCCCGGCAATGCGGAAGATCGTGCCGCCTGGATTTTTCAACGTCACTCGACCCTCGACCACATGGAAGATTTCGTACCCGGCACGTGCCGCAAGAATGCGCAGCCGGATCACTTCAAGCAGGTTCTTCACCGGCTCCGGCAGGGCGCCGAACCGGTCGCGCAACTCTTCACCATAGGCCGCGAGCGCGTCTTCGTCCTCTAACCCGGAGAGGCGACGATAGGCGTCCAGCCGCAGCCGGTCACCGCCGATGTAGTCCGGCGGAATCGCCGCGGCAAGGCTCCCGACCGGAGCCGTCAGCGTAAAACTGACAAAATCAATGCCCAGCTCCACTTCCGGCAACAGCTCCTTATGCTCCCCGCGCAAGCCCCCCACTTCCTGCTTGAGCAGCTGGCAATAAAGATCAAATCCGATGGTATTCAAGTGCCCGGACTGCTCACTACCGAGCAAATTCCCCGACCCGCGGATTTCGAGGTCGCGTAACGCAAGCTGAAAGCCCGCCCCCAACGTCGAGCAGCGCCGGATCGCCGTAAGGCGTTTTCGCGCATCGGTGCTGACCAGCTGGCTACGCGGCAGCAGCAAATAAGCATAAGCCTGATGTTTCCAGCGGCCGACCCGGCCCCGGAGTTGATAAAGTTCCGCCAGGCCGAAGCGGTCGGCGCGCTCAATCAAAATCGTATTCGCATTCGGCACATCAAGGCCGGATTCCACAATGGTGCTGCAAACCAGGCAGTCGATCTTGCCCTCCAGAAAACGGCTCATTACCTCTTCCAGCTCATGTTCGTGCATCTGCCCGTGCGCCACGGCGAACCGCGCCTCGGGGACAAGCGCCTGCAGATGCTTTGCCTTTTCTTCAATGGTACGCACGCGGTTGTGGAGATAATAAACCTGTCCGCCGCGCGCCAATTCGGCACGGAGCGCCTGCTCGATCATCGCATTTTCCTCCGGCGCGATCACGGTTTTGACCGGAAGCCGCAACTTAGGCGCGGTCATCAGCGTCGAAAGGTCGCGCGCGCCGGCCATGGCCAGGTAAAGCGTTCGCGGAATCGGCGTGGCGGACATGGTGAGCACATCGACCTCGGCGCGGAACCGGCGCAGCCGTTCCTTGTGCTTCACGCCGAACCGTTGCTCCTCGTCGATCACCACCAGCCCGAGATTGTGAAAACGCATTTCCGGATTGCAAAGCCGATGGGTTCCAATCAGGATATCAATCCCTCCCGTCGCCAGACGGCGCTGAATGTCGCTCTGCTCCGCCCCGGTACGGAAGCGGCTCATGACGTCGATGGTGAACGGGTACTCCGCGAATCGTTCACGGAAGCTGGTATAATGCTGCTGCGCCAACACGGTGGTCGGCGCGAGAATCGCGACCTGAAACCCCGCTTCCACCGCCTTGAACGCGGCTCGCATGGCGATTTCGGTCTTCCCGTAGCCGACGTCGCCGCAGAGCAGTCGATCCATCGGGCGCGAGGACTCCATGTCGACAAACACCTCCTTGGTGGAGCGGCGCTGATCCGGCGTATCGTGGAACGGAAACGCCCGGACAAACGCCCGACACTCGCCCGCGTCTTTCGGAAACTCGATTCCGGGGGCGGATTGCCGCATCGCCTGAAGCCGCAGCATGTCGGCGGCGTAAGAACGCACACCGTGGCGCGCCGCCTCTTTGTCCTTCCCCCACTTCGTTCCTCCAACAGTATGCAGATTCACTTTCCCGGGGCTGCCGAGATAGCGACTGACTTTGTGCGCCTGAAGCAACGGCACATAGAGAAGTTGCTCGTTTTTGTATTCCAGCACCAACACCTCACGGGCAATGCCGCGGGTGTTGAGCGTTTTGAAGCCGCGAAAAATCCCGATGCCATGGTCAAGATGAACGGCGTAATCACCATAATCGAGGTCGGCCAGCGAAAACTCCGGAATCCGGAGCGCCTCCGCCCCGTTTTCCGCGGGGGGAGCAATCTCTGCTTCGGCAAATTCCGCCTCATGCGGGTCGCGGCGATAGCCGAACGCAACCAATTCGCGCTCGGTCGCCACCAGCAGTTTGCCCTCCGTGAGCCGGAAACCGTGCCCGAGCCGGGCAACGTCGAACGAAAGCCCTTTCGCATCCTCCAACCCGATCCGTCGACAATATGCCTTGAGCGGCGGCAGACTTTCATCGTGCGGAACAACCAGAACAATTTCGTAGCCGTCATTCAGCATCTGACGCAAATGTTCACCCAGAATCTTCTGTACGAGTTGTCCGGCGGCGTTTCTGGCCTCGGCGGCCAGCTTGGACTCCTCCTCCACCGCAGGGGATGGAATCGGCGGCTCAAATTCAGCGGCCTTCACTTCGGGATGAAACGCCCCCTCGGCACTGTCATACAGGGCGAATGCGTCTCCCCGCGCCACCTGCTGAGCAACAATGGCGTCCAGACGCGCCGTCGCGTCGTCACCGGAGAATTTCTCCAACCGCTCACGCCCGGCCTCGGGATAGATGGAGAGCAGCCGATATTCTTTCCCCGCCAGATAGTCGAAAAAATCCGCTTCCGCCGCGCCACCGGCGGTGATTCCGGCCCGGCCGATCACCCGGTATTCCTCCAGCGAACCGGTCGAACGCTGAGTTTCCGGCGCATATTTGCGCAGTGACTCGATCTCGTCCCCAAAAAATTCCACGCGACAAGGGTGATCGTGCGCGGGGCTGAAGAGGTCGACAATTCCGCCGCGCCTCGCAAATTCGCCGGAAACGGTCGCCTCGTACTCATCGTCATAGTCGAGCCGCACCAGACGCTCCAGAAGCGCCGTCGGTGAAATCGCCGTTCCAGGGCGCAAAATCAGCGTGGATTCCTGCGCTTCAGCCGGCCCCGGAGCCGGGGCGGTCAAGGCGTGCACGCTCCCCAAGTAAAGATCGAACGGCTCGGTCAGTGCGGCGTGCAGCGCCCGCGCCCGCCGCGCCTCGCCGCCGGGAAACAGGAGCTTGCCCCGTCCGCATTCCGGAACCGATAAGATACGCAAATTTATTCCCGTTAATTCGGCGATCGCTTCGCATTCCATAGCCACCCGATCGGCGAGCCGAACCTCCGGAAACGCAGCAACAACCGGCTTCGTTCCTGCGAGAATCGCCCGAATCAGCAGATAGGCAACGCTGTCCGGATCGACGCCTGAGCGGCTGATATCGGTACTTTTTCCATCTTTCAGGAGGGTTTTCAGTCTTTTTTGCCAGATTTTCATGTCAACGGCTTGATTTTCAGCAGGAAAATTATATCTTGATATATCAGCAGAAGGTACTTTTTTGAAGTGCTTCCTCAATTATGTCTTTCCCACGGCTTTAACCCGTGTGTTCTTATTATAAGCCGGAAAGCGGTTTTTTTACAGCGGAAACGACATGATTTTTGCAAATTTCTCATATTTTTATAGGTTCCGTCTTGGAAATGTCGGTTTGTTTGCCGATATTCCGGATGGAGAAACTGAGGACCCCTCGTTATGGCAGTCAAGAAAAAAGTTTCGTCCTCCAAGCAGGTACTGACGGACGAAAATGTCGTCGCACTCGAAGAAGAGACGGCTCCGACACTCTCCATCCAACGCGGACAATTATCCGAATTATCCGATGACGCACCCAAAGAACAGGAAGCGGAGGTTCTTTCCGCCGATCCCCGTCCGAAGGGAAAGTTGCTGATCCGGAAAGTAGAGGCTCCTCCCTCCAAGTTTGCACCGCGAAACGCTGCGGCTCCGGCAACCACCAAAGCCAAGCCGAAGGCAAAAGCTCCTGCGGAAGAAAAAACCGCAGCAGAGCCGGTTCCCGATCAAGTTCGAGTCCGCCGCAAAGCAGCGGCTCCGGCAGCCGCCGCGGCTCGCCCGCGGACCAAGCAGGAAAAAGAATCCGCCCGCAAGATCGCGCTGGATTCCAAAGTCGTTGCCGGTACCAAAAACGATACGATGAAGGTTTACATGGGCGAAATCGCCCGAATTCCGCTGGTCAATAAAAAGGAAGAAGCCGAGCTGGCAGACGCCATTCACGGCGGCGATGAAGAGCGTCACGAAGACGCGCGTGCAACACTGATCAAAGCGAACCTTCGCCTTGTGGTCAAAATCGCGCATGACTTCAAAGGCCTCGGCCTCCCGCTGCTCGACCTGATCAGCGAAGGAAACATCGGCCTGATGCGCGCCGTGGAGAAATTCGACCCCGCCAAGGGCGCGAAGTTCTCCAGCTACGCCGCGTGGTGGATCAAACAATCGATGCGTCGCGCATTGGCAAACCAGAGCCGTACGATCCGTATCCCGGTTCAGTCGGCCGGTAAGATCAACAAGATCAAGTCGGTTCGGATGAAGCTGACCGAGGAACTCGGCCGCGAACCGACCGATGCCGAAATTGCCGAGCATCTCGATTTCAGCGAACGCACGGTGGCGGGGCTTCGCCTGGCCGACCTGCGAACGTTTTCGCTGCACGACCCGATTCAACAAGGGGAAGAAGGCGAATTTCAGGACATCATTCCCGACCGTCACGCGATGACGCCGGATCAGATTCTCGGCGACGTCGAATCGGTGTTCCGCCTGATGGATCTGCTGGAGAAATTGGAAGAACGGGAACGGCGTATTCTCGAAATGCGTTTCGGATTGCGTGGGAACCGCCCGCTGACCCTCGAAGAGGTCAGCCAAGAAATCGGGCGCACACGGGAACGTGTCCGCCAGATTCAGAATCAGGCGCTCTCCAAGCTCAAACAGCTTCTGGTCGATGAAGCGGGATTCGTTTCCGACTGATTGAAGTATTGCAAAAGCGGAGCCATACGGCTCCGCTTTTTTTATGCCTTCAAACAAGAGGACAAAAAAGCGGCGGGCGTTTTGATTCGCCCGCCGCTTTGGTTGCAGTGTGTCAGATGCAGTTTTTTCCGCGCTTGACCCATTCCCGGATTCGCTGGAAGAAGCTGTACAGCGCCGGAATGAAGAGCAAGCCGAGTGTGGACGCCAGCAGCATCCCGCAGAAGATCGTGATGCCGATGGCACGGCGGCTGCCCGCTCCCGCACCGATCGCAATCACCAGCGGAATCACGCCGATAATCGCGCTCCATGCCGTCATCAACACCGGACGGTATCGCATGGACGCACCGGAAATCGCCGCCTCGAAAATCGACTTGCCCGCCGCGCGTTCCGCCTTGGTGAACTCCACCATCAAAATCGCGTTCTTGCTCGACAACCCGATCAACATGATCAAACCAAGCTGCGCATAGATACTCAACGCAACGTCCGAATAATAGAACCGTCCCAACGCACCCTCCGGAATCATCGGGGCGAAATATAGCCCCGCCAATCCACCGAGCGTCGCAAACGAGATCGATACGATCACCGGCAGCGGGATGCTCCATGACTCATATTGCGCCACCAGGAAGAGGTAACCGAAGATCAGCGCCAACGCCATCAGGCCGACGATCTTGCCTTCGTTTCCACGCTCCTGATAGCTCATATCGGTCCAAGCGATCTTGTAATTTTTCGCCAGAAGCTCATCCGTCGTCATAATCTCCTGAATTCGCGCCATGACCGTTCCGCTTGTAACACCGCCCATTGCCTGCACGTTGACCGGCGCGGACATGGACATGTTGAAACGCTCCTGTTGACGCGGTCCGACAATCGGGCGCAGGGAAGCCATTGCAGAAAGCGGAACCATCTGACCCGCATTGTTCTGAATCATAATCTGGTCAATGTCGATCAGGTTCGCGCGATCATACGCCTCGGACTGCATTTTCACTTTGAAGCTGTAGCCATAGATATTGAAGTCGTTGATGTAAGACGACCCCAATTTGCTCTGCAGCACGGTATAAAGCCGATTGATCGGAATTCCCATCGCTTCCGCTTTGGATCGATTCACATCGAGGAACAACTGCGGCGTACTGGCGTCAAACGAACTGAACGCATAGGCCACCTGTGGGGTTTGCGCCTTATCGTTCAATGTCCCGAGCAACCGATAGAGCGCCGTTTCCATATCCTGCGGCGTCTGGTTGCCGAGCGCCTGAAGCTGGAACGTCACACCGCCGGTAGCTCCCAGTCCCATAATCGCCGGAGGCTGGAACACGTTGATTACCGCAGTCGGCACGGTCTGACAGGCGGCGCGAATCTGATTGAGCAATGAAGCAATCTGAAGATCCGGCCGTTTCCGCTCACTCCAATCATCCAGCGTAATGATACACATCCCGACGTTTTCGCTCTGTCCGCCGACCATGGAGAATCCGCTGATCATAATGATGTTTTTCACACCTTCGATCTGCGTCACCTTCTCATAGACTTCTCTCAGCGCCTCATCAGTTCGATACAGCGTCGCGCCCGGAGGCAACTGGACGTCGCAGAAGAGCGCACCCTTGTCCTCCGCCGGCAGGAACTGCGACGGAACATTCTGGAAGAAATAGGCGTTCAGAAACAGCACCAGCAGCAGCAGTGGAACCATAATCACCGCCCGGCGAACCAGAAGCCCGGATACATTCAGATACCATTTGCGCGACCCGTTCAGGAACCGATCAAACCCGGTGAACAGGAAAAAGCGGTTCTTTTTCGGCTTCCGCAAAATCAGTGCGCAAAGCGCCGGGGAAAGCGTCAGCGCGTTCACCATCGAAAGCAGAATCGCAACGCACATCGTAACCACGAACTGCAGGTAAATCGTACCGACCATCCCGCCGTAGAAACCGATCGGCGCATACACCGCCAGAATCACCAGCGTGGTGGCGACCACCGGGCCGGTAATCTGCCCCATACTCTTGATCGTCGCCTCTTTGGCGGAAATATCCTCTTCCTCTAGAATTCGCATACAGTTTTCGACCACAACGATCGCGTCGTCCACCAGAGTTCCGATCACCAGAATCAGGGCGAACATGGTCAACACGTTGATGGTGAAGCCGAGCATGGCCATGAAAAGGAACGTTCCGATCAGCGACACCGGAATCGCCAACGTCGGAATCAGCGTTGCGCGCCAATCCTGCAAAAACAGGTAGGTGATACCGACCACCAGAACCAGCGTAATCAACAACGTTTCGACAATTTCAATCATCGTGGCGCGAATGTAGTTGGTCGGGTCATACCCGAGCGCAAAGCTCACGCCTCCGGGAAGCTGCGAACCGATCTCATCGAGAAATGCGTTCGCCTTACCCACAACATCCATCGCGTTCGCGTCGCTGTTCCGGTAAATCGCCAGCGCAATTGAGGCGTCGCCGTTCCATTTGGAACTGTTGGAGTAGTTTTCGGAGCCGAGTTCCACCCGCGCAATGTCGCGCAGTTTGGTCAGGCGGCCGCCGGTGCCGACTTTCACCACAATGTCGCCGAATTCTTCGGCGGTGGTCAGGCGGCCAAGGGTATTGATCTTCAACTGAAGATAGTCGTTGGAATATTCCGCGCCGACCGTACCGACCGCCGCCTGAACGTTCTGCGTCTGCACTGCGGACGACACGTCTTCCGGCGTAATGCCGAACGCTGACATGCGAAGCGGATCCAGCCAGATACGCATACTGTAGTTTCGCGAACCGAAAATTTCGGCGTCACTGATGCCTTCGATACGCGAAAGCCCGTCGCGAACGTTGATTCGCACCCAGTTCGACAGTTCCAACTCCGACAGCGTGGTGCCATCGGTAGTGAATGTATAGAACGCGAGAATGTCGCTGGAACGCTTCTTGACCGTAACGCCCTGCGCCTTCACCTCCTGCGGCAACAGGGGTTCGGCACTGCTCACTGCGTTCTGCACGTTGACCTGCGCAATATCGGTGTCGGTTCCTGATTTAAAGGTGATCGACAGCGAATATGCCCCCGCATTGCTCGATGTGGAGGAGAAATAGATCATGTCCTCGACGCCGTTGACCTGCTCTTCGATCACAGTGGCGATCGTATTGGCGATCACCTCCGCGGAAGCGCCGGGATAGACGGCCGAAACCGTAATGGTCGGCGGCGCGATTTCCGGATATTCCGCCACCGGCAGACGGAAGACGCACAGCCCCCCGAGCAACATGGTGACGATGGAGACAACAAACGCCAACTTAGGGCGTTCGATAAAAACTCTCGAAATCATATTCGATTACCCTCACTTACTTTCTTCATCCACCCGGAAGGGGCGAATGACGGCGCCGGGGCGAACCTTGTTGGTTCCCGCAATGATCACCGTTTCACCCACTTCGGCGCCGGAACGCAAAACCTGCATACTGCCGACCTGCGGGCCGGTTTCAACATTGCGCATAACCACTTTATTTTCGGCGTCGACAACATAAATATAGTTGCCTTCCGGACCGGTCATGATCGCCGAAAGACGAACCGCGGGGAACGCGCGTTCGGCGACACGGGAAAGCGCCACGGTCACATAACCACCCGGAGTCAACAACTCTTTCGGATTGTCGAAGACCGTCCAGATGCTCAGCGTATTCGTGCCGATGTCGATCCGGTTGTCGATAAAGGCGACTTTCCCCGGATGGCCGTAGACTGAGCCGTCGGAAAGCGTCAACCGGATATTACCGCTCTTCCGCAACGTTTCGACGTCCCCGAACAGCGACAGATAGTCGCGCTCGCTGATCGCGAAGCTCACGTAAACCGGAGAAACCTGAACGATATCGGCCAAGCTGTCGCTCGTCGGCGTCACCAGGTTGCCGACCGTGGCGGAAACCCGCCCGATCCGCCCGGTGATCGGAGCGTGGATTTTGCAATACGAGAGATTGTTCTCGGCATTCAGCAGTTCCGCTTCGGCGCCGTGCAGTTTCGCACGGTTCAACGAATAGAGCCGCTGCGCGTCGTCAAACGTGCTTTGCGAAACAGTGTTGGTTTCGCGCAATGCTTTCTGCCGCGCGAAGTTATCTTCCGCATACTTCAGCTCGGCGTTGATCTGATCAAGCGTCGAACGCGCAGCCTGGACTTGCGCCCGATATGTAGTGTCTTCCAGAGCAAAAAGCAGATCGCCCTTCTTCACCATATCGCCTTCTTTGAAGTTGATCGACTCGATGACCCCGGTGACGCGAGCACGAAGTTCAACCGACTCAATCGCCTCGATATGACCGACATAGCGCTTTCCCGGGGACTCCGAAATGCTCTCCACTTTCTCCACCGTCACCAAAGGCGCCTGCGCTTCGGGGCCCGCCGCCTGTAATCCGATGGCTGCGGCCAAAAGAGCCGCGCCGAACATCCATTTATTTCCTCTCATCGTCATCCTCTCTCTATCGCCTTATGCTTGATGAAATGATACTTATATCCTTCGACACCACCGCCACACCCGGGCAGTGAAAATAACATATTTAAGATATCACGATGCCGATTGGTTTGCAAATCCTAACTAATCATTTTTTTTAAATATTCGCATTCCTTTCAGAAGCGGACAATTGACCGGATCGGGTTCAACGGCTATATTAATAGAATTTACCGCAATACTCCGAGGAGGTTTTATGATTTCCGCATTGCCCGTCTGGCTGATTCCGATTCTTCTGTCGGCGGTCGGACTTGGTTTCAACGACCTGTGCAAGAAGCACGCGGTCCGGGACAACCCGATCATGCCGGTGCTGTTTTTGGCAACCCTTTCCGGCAGCGTGTTCTTTATCGCCGGAACGATCATTTCGGGCGATTTCGCCTCCATGCTCGATTGCAACTGGCGCGACCTCGGGCTGATCTGGATCAAATCTCTGGTGGTGGCGGCAAGCTGGGTCTGCGTCTACTACGCGATGCGGGAGCTGCCAATCAGCATCGTCGCCCCGATCCGCGCCTCCTCGCCGTTGTGGACGTTTCTCGGCAGCCTGATCCTGTTCCATGAGATTCCGACGGTATGGCAGGGAACGGCCATGCTGATTATCTTCACCGGCTACTATCTTTTTTCGATCATCGGGAAGCAGGAGGGAATCAGTTTCCGCCGGCACCACGGAATTCACATGGTGTTTCTCGGCACGCTGCTCGGCTCGGCGTCGGCCCTCTACGATAAATTTCTGCTGGGGTCACTCGGGATGCCGCGCGTGCTGATGCAGTTCCACTTTTCATTCGACCTGGTGCTGATTCTCGGTTCCGCCTGGCTGATTCGTTCACTGTTGAAACGAAACAGTTCACGTCCGTTTCAGTGGCGTTGGAGCATTCCGGCGACGGGAGTTCTGCTGATTATCGCCGACTGGCTCTATTTTTACGCACTGAGCTTGCCGGATACGCAGATTTCGATTCTCTCCCTGCTCCGGCGATGCAGTTGCGTGGTGACGTTCGCCGTCGGGAGTTTCTACTTCCGCGACAAAAACATCAAAATCAAGGCGGCGGCGCTGGCCGCCATCCTTGCCGGTGTTGTGATTCTGGCGTTGACGAAGTAAATCGTCGGCTCAATTCATGACGACGGTGGTTTCTTTTTCCTTTTCCCGTGTCCACACCCGGCGCGGCGGTGGATTGTAAGGCTCCGCCTTCAAGCGCCAATGACCAGGCGTCAGAATCGCATCCAGCTCTTCGAGCAGGTCGCGGGTTACGGTGATTTTGCTTTTGCGCGCCTCGATAAACGTGACCGAGTCGTCCAACCCCACCAGGCAGAGCACCGCAAGCGTTTTTCCCGGCACACGGAAACACGCCTCCGACACCCGCTTGAGCGCATCGGGGGCCTCTTGAAGGCGTTCGGCGTAAAGATGGATATGCAGTTTTTCGGCAAGCTCCGCCGGAGCTTCGCAAAGTGGAATGAGTTTATCCACAATCACCCGCGGCTTCTCTGCCTCGTCACGTTTGCTGACCGTCACTTCGGCCAATACCGGCAGCCCCGGAACCAGTTCGATGCCCTGTTGGTTCAAATCGTTCAACGCACGCTCATAGAGCATACACTCGATGGAGGAGTCAAGATCCTCCAGCAGCATGATTCCGAACGGTTTGCCGCTCTTTTTACTGAACTTGCTGCTGAAGCTCCCGATCATTCCGGCCAGCCGAATCCGGGTGTTGTCCGACAGCTCCTCGATCCGTCGGATCGG
Source organism: Victivallis vadensis (assembly GCA_040393525.1). Taxonomy (GTDB): domain Bacteria; phylum Verrucomicrobiota; class Lentisphaeria; order Victivallales; family Victivallaceae; genus Victivallis; species Victivallis vadensis_A. The sequence goes on from JBEBTY010000009.1 coordinate 69,808, forward strand.
GCAGCTTGAGAACGCCTTGACCAACGGTGAATACGGGTCGAGCGGGTGCCCGGTCACATAAAAGCCGAGCAGTTCTTTCTCGCTCTTCAAGATTTCCTCGCGATCGAATTCAGGAATGTTCGGAATCGGCACGGTGCAAACCTCGCTCGCCTCTTCCTCATCCAACAAATCAAACAGTGATCCCTGGCCCGCCGCACGATCCTTGGCGCGCCCGGCGGCAAACGCCATCATCGGCTCGGCGATGGCCAGAATCTGGCTGCGCCGCAGCTCCAGCGTATCGAGCGCCCCCGCCCGCGTCAAATGTTCCAGCATCCGGGAATTCACGTCCGATCCGCAGCGTTCGCAGAAATCAAGAAAGCTCTCGAACCGGCCGTCCGTTTTGCGGCTGGCGATGATCTTCGACGCCGCCACTTCGCCGACGCCTTTGATCGCGCCGAGTCCGAAACGGATGCAGCCGCCGTCCACCGAAAAGTTGATGTCCGACGAATTCACATCCGGCGGAAGCACACGGATCCCCATTTCGCGGCAGGCGTTGATCAGAAATGAAATCTGATCGGCCGATTCCAATTCGCTGGTCAGCACCGCAGCCATGAATTCCACCGGGTAATTCGCCTTCAGATAAGCGGTCTGGTAGCAGACGAACCCGTAGGCCGCAGAGTGGGACTTGTTGAAGCCGTACCCGGCGAACAACTTGATTTTTTCCCAGATCTGATCAGCGAGTTCTTCGCCGATGTCATTGGTTTCTTTGCATCCCTTGAGAAAAATCTCGCGTTGCTTGGCGAGAATTTCAACCTTCTTTTTACCGATGGCGCGGCGGAGAATATCCGCGCCGCCAAGGGTGAAACCGGCCAGCACCTGAACCACCTGCATGATCTGCTCCTGATAGAGCATAATACCGTAGGTTTCCTTCAGGCAGTCCTCCATCAGCGGATGGTCGTAGATGATCTCCGCTTCGCCCTTTTTCCGGGCGATGAAGTCCGGAATGAACTGCATCGGACCGGGGCGGTAGATCGCCAGAAGCGCGATGATGTGTTCCAGCGTTTCCACGCCGAATGAACGGCAGAGGTTCTGCATGCCGCCGGATTCCAGCTGAAACACCGCGATGGTGTCGCCGCGTTGAAGCATTTCAAATGTTTTCGCATCGCTGAGCGAAACCTTCATCATATCCAGCTCGATGCCGTGATTCTCCCGAATCATGTTGAGCGCGTTTTTAATGATGGTCAGCGTCCGCAGCCCGAGGAAGTCCATCTTGAGCAGTCCCTGCGATTCGCACGGAATGGCCGGGAACGGCACGACCATGCTGTCGGAGGCGCTCCGAGCCAGCGGCACAAGGTTATCCAGCCGCTGGTCGCCAATGATGACGCCCGCTGCATGAATGCCGCTCTGCCGGTTCAACCCTTCCAGCACCTTGGCGAACTGAAACACCCGTCCCACCTCCGGGTCGCTGTCAATGAGTGAGGCCAGCTCTTTCGATTGATCGACTGCTTTTTCAAGCGTCATTTTCGGATCTTCGGGAATCAGTTTGGTCAACTTGTTGCCGAAGTCGAAGTCAAACCCAAGTACGCGCGCCACGTCTTTGACGACCGCCTTGGGCTTCAGAAGCCCATAGGTACAGATCTGCGCAACACTGTCGGCGCCGTATTTGTCACGCACATAGTCAATGACTTCACTGCGCCGTTTTTCACAAAAGTCGATATCGAAGTCCGGCGGGCTGACGCGCTCCGGATTCAGAAAACGCTCGAAAAAGAGACCGAACTGAAGCGGATCGATGTCGGTGATCAGCGTCAGATAGGCGACCAGGGAACCCGCCCCGGAACCGCGCCCCGGCCCGACCGGAATATCCTCCCGTTTGGCATAACGGATAAAGTCCGAAACCACAAGAAAATAGCTGATGAACCCGCTTTTGTCGATCACACCCAGCTCATAATCCATCCGTTCGATGATCTCTTTTTCCTTGGCGTCGAGTTCGCTCTTCTGGCGCGGATTGAAACCGTACCGGTATTCCATGTTATCGAGACAGATTTCACGCAGGTCGTTCCGGTCGGCCAGCCGTCCGTCCGTCATGTGGAACTTCGGGTAATGGTTGACATCCGGAACATATTGAAACTGCATGGCGCAACGCTCGGCAATCAGGCGGGTGTTGGTGATCGCCTCGGGAACTTCACGGAACAACTCCTTCATCTCCTGCTCGGTTTTGAAGTAATAATCCGGGCCGGAAAACTGAAAATGTTTCTCCGACAATTTCGCGCCGGTCTGGATGCAGAGCATGATCTCGTGCGCTTCGGCGTCCTCTTTACGGAGATAGTGAACATCGTTGGTGGCAATCAGCTTGAGGTTATGCCGACGCGCCTGTTCGATCAGGAATTTGTTGCTCCTTCGCTCTTCGTCGATACCATGATCCATCAGTTCGATAAAGAAGCGCTCGGGGCCGAAAATATCAAGATAGGCCTTGAGTGACTCTTCCGCCCGTTTCGCGTCACCTTGAAGATAATACTGAGAAATTTCGCTGCCGATACAGGCGGTCGTACAGATCAACCCTTCGTTGTATTCGCGCAGCAGCTCCATGTCGATCCGCGGCTTGTAATGGAACCCGTCCTTATTGGCGGCGGACATCATTTTGCAGAGGTTCAGGTATCCGGTGTTGTTTTCACTGAGCAAAATCAGGTGAAATCCACCACGGTTGAACGGCTTGTTGGAATCATGATCCCGCCGGTCGCCGGGCGCGACGTAGGCTTCCACGCCAACGATCGGGTTGATCCCCTCTTTCGACAGCACACGATGGAACTCCTCGACACCGCCCATGTAACCGTGGTCGGTGATCGCAATTGCGCCCATATCGTTTTCTTTGGCGAGCTTGGCCAGCCCTTCGACGGTACAAGCTCCGTCAAGCAGACTGTAATGGGTATGTAAATGCAGATGCACAAAATCCGAAGCCATGAAATTCCCTCCTCGATTCGGTATAATATCTCATAAGAGTAGTATACCTCCTCAACCGATTTTTCTCAAGCGCCGGATCGTGTTTTTTGCGTCAATCCTCCGCCGGATCTTTTTCGATTTTCCGCATGCTGCCGATGATGAAGACAAACAGCCCCAGAACCAACACGCCAAGAACCCCGTAGAAAATCCATGTCCGATCCTTCGTCACCTCCGGCGACGCGGGTTTGAACTCGGCGGTCACTTGCTCGGCTCCGGCCTGGAATTCGTTGTACTGCCGGCGGCTCGCGTCGAACGAATTCAGAATCTGGGCGATATCGTACTTGCCCGGCGGAAGATTGCTGCCGTAGCTGAGCTTGACCGGAATGTTCTCCGGCAGCGTCACCAGACGAAACGCCGGGCCGGAACCGGAAATTTGCGGCTCCTTCAGCGGCGGGTTGTCTTCGTTGAAAATGGTCAGTGTGCAATTTTCTCCAAACCGTCGGAGTTCGCTGAGAGAGATCGTGATTTGCGGCTCGACAATGCCGGGCAGATTCAGGTGCCGAAGACGGGATTTTTTGCGATAACCGGTCGCGGGATCCTCCAGCAACACTTCCCGGCTCCAATTGACGCTCGGAGTATTGAGCTGCAGCGATTTCACCGGCTGGCGTTTGCCGTCAAAGACGATCACGGTTGTTTTTTCTGCCGGCCTCGCAGTCACGCTGACCACTTCCATCGCATACGAAATCGTTTCTTCTCTTCGGATTTGCTGGAATTTCCGGTTCTGTTCCAGCAGAACTCCGTCGATTTTCAGCTCGCGGCGCTGCTGGCTGAACTCTTCCCGGCGGTTGTCAGGATTGCTGTCCGTAATCACGCGGCGCAACGGAGAAACGTGCTCCTCCCCATAGTTGTCGATGGAGAGGATCAATTCGCGGCAGATGACCTGCCGGAGCAGGGCAAACGTCTTACGGTTGACTGCGAGGCGCGAAGTCTGGTCGAAAAAAGGTTCGTCTGCCAGCAATACCGTCTCGTTGCCGGAAGCATCGCGAGCGGTGACGGAGAGCCGTTTTTCAAAATCTTTCTCGCTCGTCCGGATCGTGATGCGGTCGACGCAAAGATCCTCCGGTTCCGTCCCCGCCGAACCAATGACAATCACCGCCCGGTTGTCTTTCAACTCAAACGAACGAACCCGTGACGGCTCCGCGACAAATCGGTATTCCGGCACCCAAGAGGCAACCGTTTCCCGCAGATACGGCAGCTCCGTACCGTCGGCGGCAAAGAGGCGCATATCGTTCAGGGAATCGATTCGCATATACGCTTCCGCCGGGATGCGCAATGACTGGAAATATCCCGGCTGCTGCCCGGCCGGCGGGGTCAGTTCCCGGTAATAACGAAAAAAGTCACGGGAATCCGCTCCCGCGAGCGAAACAGCAGCAAGCGTTGCCGTCACAAACAAAGCAACGGTTTTATTCATCTTTCGACTTCTCCTGTTTGCGAAACATCTGCTCCATGCGCATATAGGCGAACGCCCCCACGAAGAGCAACAGACCGACGGCGAAAAACGCGATAATCCGGTAGAGCGCCCCCGCCCGCGACATGTCGATCAGCAGCGCCTTCAGCGCCACCACCGCGAACAGCGAAAGTCCGGTCATGCGAAGCGGCTTGATCCGATACGCGATTCCGGCCACAAGCAATGCGAGCGCGTACACCGCCCATAACATCGACAGCCCGCCTTGCGCGAAATCCGGAAGCTTCAACGTGAGCCCGCGGAACAGCTCCAGACTGCTGTAAAGGAACCAGAGGATTCCGGCCGTGATCCCGAACGTCCGTGCCGTAACTCTCCCATTTCTTCTTTGGAAGAGCAGACGGGTGATCCATGCCAGCCCGAGAACAAACACCAGAAACCCCGCCACACGGAATGCCGAAAGCGGATAATAATCTTCATACCGCGCCAACAGCGCGATCCGGGAGAGATCGAACAATCCAACAAACATCATGATCCCCATGCAATGCAGCAACGCGATGTTCTTCTGCACCCGATGCCGTTGAAGCAGGAACACGATCGCTCCGAGGTACAGGAACGAACAGAGCAACAGCCGCAGCGTCGGCACTGTCACCGGGAGCTGGGCGATCTCAATGCGAAACAGGAAAAATCCGAGGATCGCTCCGGCAAAAAGCAGAATTTCCGCAATGACCGGAGATTCGATCCGGGCGAGTTCAGGTTCATTCTCGGCGATCACGCCGGAAGCGGCTCCGCGTTCGGCGCGCTTCATGATCCAGCAGCCGGCAACCAGTGAAATCGAATAACCACCGAGCGAAACCAGTCGCGTCAACAATCCCGCGTAATATTCACCGTCCAGATTGTGCCCCAGCACCTGAAGCGTATGGAAGCCCGCCACAAAATAGAGCCCATAACTGAACAGTGTAAGCACCCGACTGCGGGAATGCACGCCGAGGTAAAGCATCACCGCCGCCTGAATCGCCCAAGCCGCCGAGAGCCAGCTCGACGAGAGCAGCAACGGCAAACTCAGCGAAACCGAGAACGTACAGAGCGTCAATATAGTCAGATACAAATTCCGATCACGCACTTTGAAGCGGAAGCAGAAGAAAAGCTCAATCGCAAACACCAGCGCCGCGAATACCGCAACCCCCGCCGCATACCGGGTCCCCGGCAGCGCCTGTTGCGTCGCGGAAATTCCGTAATAGAAGAAAATCGCCGTGTTGCCGAAAAGCAACAACGTTTCAATCAGCGTGATCTTGACGCGATGAATCAACGAATAGCAGAGAGGCAGCAGCCCGAATAAAACAAAATAGGCGCCGCCGAATCCGATCACCGTCCAATAATCTTCCATCAGTTTCGGATCGAAATATTTGTAGATCGCCGTACCGAAAAGGACGTAATTGAATACAAACGCCACAATGTTGAGCAATCTCCAGTTCCGGTAAAACGCCAGAAAGAGCGAACCGCCGCCGATCAGCAGAAGATAGGCGAAGAATTCCGGCATATGCTTGGCTCCGGTCGAAAGCATGACCGGGGTGGCGTATCCGCCGATCACCGCGATCAGCGCCACCAGAAGCGCGTTCTGGCGAAGCGCAAGCAGTGCGGCAAATACCGTAATTAAGATCATCAGCGGAAACGCGACCGCTCCGGCAATCAATCCATACAGCGACGTCGCCGCGAAGATCGAGAAGTAAAGCGTCACCACTCCAACCCCGGAGAAACCGAGGCCAAGCAATCGGTATTTCTTCGATTGCGACAATTTGTAGCCAAGCGCGAGAATCGCCAACCCTCCCAGAATAATTCCGGCAATGCGCAACTCCGGCGAAACCAAATTCCGGTCATGCGAATATTTGACCAGAAACCCAAGCCCAAGCAACGTCAGCAGCACCGCGCTGCGAACCAGCCAAACGGTGGCGACGGCGTATTCGACCGCGACACTGTTCGGGCGAAACTCTTCGCCGACGATGATCCAGCTCCAGATTTTCGCCAGAGATTCGCGAGCGCGTCGCTCGAACTCCGACTCCTTGCGCGGTGTCGGCACAGGAACGGACACAGCCGAACGCGGCGTAATCGAACGGGGAGGAGGCGTCGGCGATTCCGCTCGAGGCTCCGGTGTTGGCTCCGGTGTTGGCTCCGACCAAGGTTCGATCGGGCGCTCGAAGGCCCGCGCCAACGCCGCCGCTCTTTCCTGCGGCGTCAACACCGGGGGCGTCACTGTCGCCGACGAAACGGGCGAAGTCGGCGGGGCTTCCACCTTCGGCTCGACTTTCGGTTCCGCCTTCGGCTCGATTTTCGGCTCCATAGGCGGAGGGGGGGCTACCGGCGAGGGGGCGGGTTGCGTTTCTTTCTCCGCTAGATCCTCTCTTTTTTTCCGTAAGGTTTGCTGCCACTCGAATTCCCGTGGCAGAGCTTCAACCCGCACCCGGATATCTTGCAAATCTTTCCGCAAACCACGCAGGGTGACGAAAGATCCAATCCGGGTAATGATAAAAACAATAAGAGCGATAAGCACAAAAAAGCTGATTAATTCCCCCATAAACCGACCTTTCTGTTTCGTTTCAGCACAAGCGTATCAACGTTACCATACTCAGGCGATGCCGGAATTGCAACCCCTTCGCAGCGAAAAGAGATCAGATACAGTAGTCAAAGACGTCACTGTTCTTCTGATAATTTCGGATAATGTCCGCCAGTGTGATTTTACGCATCGACTCCTGAATGTCGCTGTTGAGCCTCTCCCACACCTCGCGGGTGGCGCATTTTTCGGCCTTCTGACACTTCTCCGGGCAACGCACGCAATCGATGATGGAGATCGGGCCCTCCATCACTTCCACAATATCGAGCAGCGTCAGCTCTTCCGGTTGCTTGGCCAGGCGAAAGCCGCCCTTGGCGCCGCGAATGGATCGCACCATGTGAGCTTTGCGCAACGAAATGATCAATCGGCTGATGTATTTCTCCGAAATCTGCTGCGATTGCGAAATATCCCGAATCAATCGCGGCGTTTCATTATCGTGCAACGCCAGATCGAGCAGAATCCGCACTCCGTAGCGTCCTTTGGTCGATATTTTCATTATTCGTGGTTCTCCGTAAAAATATGATTTCCATGGCTAATATGCCATAAAGAGCGCTCCTTTTCAAACCGTAAAGTACGAAAGAGGGCTGAAAAGAGTGCCAAGTTCAGAAAAACCTCATTTTTCGAGGGGAGGCAAGAGTTGAAGCGAGCCGCTCAGATTATTCGTCACCGTGTTGAACGCGAATTCGAGCTGATTCGCCGTAAATCGGCGGACAATTTCGAGATTGACTTCAGTGCGCAACTGCTCCTCTTCGTCAAAACCAGTGGCTTTAAACCACATGATCACTTCAAGATTCAACGCCGAAGCCCCCAATCCCTGAAAAAAAATCCGGGGACGATACTCCTCGCAATCCGGCGCCTTGAAATCATCCAGAAGTTCGTGGAGCAATTTGATCGCCAGCTCAAGTTGGCCGGCGGTCGTGCCGTAAACCAATCCAAGGGTAAAGCGGTAACGAATCACTCCACGGCTGCTGATGTTTTCGATGGGAATTTCTGCAATATGGTTGTTCGGGATGGTACAAATGCTTTCCTCCGCAGTCTGCACCCGTGTGCTCCGCATTCCGACCGAGAGCACAATTCCATTGATCTCCCCGGCCTGAATCCGGTCGCCGATGCGAAACGGGCGATCGAGAACAATCACCAGCGTACCGAAAAAATTCGCCAATGTTTCGCGTGAAGCGAAAGCAATCGCCAGCCCCGCCACTCCGGCGCCCGCAAGCAACGTGGTGATATTCAATTGGAAAATACTTTGACCGATAAACAGAATCGTCGCTGCCAGCAATGTGACTTTCAACACTTTGCGAACAATATCAACGATCAATGAATCAAGATCATTCCCGGGGCGGCTGGCGAATTCGCGCATTCGCAGATCAAGCAACGCAATCAGCTGGAACCCCGCCCAGGCCGCCAACAACGTAAGCCAGGTAAAAAACAGGCGCGCCTCCATGGGATACAACGTCGGCAATGAATGCAAGATCGGCAACAGAAACAGAAAAACCACGCCCGAAACCAGCATCAAAATCACCGGCCCGGAGAGCGCGGCAACAAACTGCCACCGCAGCCGATGCTTCCGCTGGCTTCCGCGCATGGCCAGATGCCGGGCAAAAAGCGCCAGTCCCATCCCGGCGAAGACGGAAATGCCGGAGACGATCAAAAAAGTCAGAAGCGACCCGGATTGTTTGTGAAACCAGCTTTGCGTTTCCCGAACCCAGTGCGTAACATCGTCTGCAAGCTCTTCTTTATCGATAAGGGGGAGTGTTTCTTCTCCGGAGAGAATCCGGTCGAAATCAGATTCCGCCTGTGGCGCAGCCATTTCGGCAATTCCGGGCTGTTTTACTTCCGGCTCCAAGGGAATTTCCGCGACATCGGCTCGGACAGAAACGGCAAGCAGCGAAACTCCGAGCATTAACGTTGAAACAAATTTCCGCATTCTGCTCCTTACTCCATTTCGCGTTGTTTGACTACAGCTGCATCTCCAGCAGCGTGTTCCCCAACTCAAGGGTGCGGACGCGAAGCGCGCCGTCTTCATAGACCCCATAGCTCGCCTCAAATCCGCCTTTCGGCAGCGAGATCGAGCCTGGATTGAACGCGACGATTCCATTTGCCAGCCGCTCCAGCCGCGGAATGTGCGTATGCCCGCAGGCCAGCACGTCCCCCACTCCCAGCGCGGGGGGATGTTCCGGGTTCCAGAGGTGACCGTGCGTCAGGAAAAATCGCCGGTCGCCGGCCAGCAATGTCGCGTAATCCGACATGATCGGAAACTCCAGCAACATCTGGTCGACTTCGCTGTCGCAATTGCCGCGCACGGCGGTGATGTTCGACTTCAGCGAGTTAAGCTGCTCCACCACAGTTGGGGGAGCATAATCGGCGCGCAACGGATTGCGCGGCCCATGGTAAAGCGCATCGCCCAGCAACACGAGGTGAGAGGGCGCAAATTCGTCGATCCGCCGCAACAGCGTCGCCACACTATCCGGCGAACCGTGTACATCGGAGAAGAACAAAATCCGCATCAATTCCCCCTGCCTCAATATCGCTTATTGCTGTTTCTTGATTCGCATCTGCGGAAAGAGCAGCACATCGCGGATCGCTTCCGCCCCGGTCAGAATCATGACCAGACGGTCGATGCCGATCCCCATGCCGCCCGCCGGAGGCATGCCGTATTCCAGCGCGGTGAGGAAGTCCTCATCCACCTTATCAGACAATTTGTCGCCGGGAGCCTTGCTCTTTTCAAACTGATCCAGAAAACGCTGACGCTGAATGACCGGGTCGTTCAATTCACTGTATGCCGGAGCCACTTCGACGCCATTGATGCCAAGCTCGAACACATCGACATAGCGCGGATCATCCGGGCAGCCCTTGGCCAGCGGCAGAAGTTCGGCGGGCAACCGGGTGACGAACGTCGGTTGAATCAGCGTCGGCTCAACCATTTTCTCATAAAGTTCGTTGGAGACGTCGAGATCGGACATGCCGTTGGGAATGTCCAGCCCCAGCTTGCGGCCGCGTTCGACCCGCTCCTCCGGGGAAATCTGGAACCAGTCGGCTCCACCCTTCTCTTCACAAAGCTCATTGTAAGTCGCCCGACGCCACGGGAGCGTGAGATCAATGACCTTGCCATTGCCGTGATCGATCTTGAGTGTTCCAACCGTCTTCATTGCGACGGTGGTGACCAGGGATTCGATCAGCTCCATCATGGTACGGCAATCGCCGTAGGCATGATAGACTTCCATCATGGTAAATTCCGGATTGTGACGGCGGCTGATGCCCTCGTTGCGGAAGTTGCGGTTAAGCTCGTAAACTTTTTCAAAGCCGCCGACCAACAGGCGTTTCAGATATAATTCCGGCGCGATGCGCATGAACATGTCGGACGAAAGCGCTTCATAGTAGGTCTTGAACGGATTCGCCGACGCACCGCCCGCGAGGGACTGAAGCATCGGGGTCTCCACCTCCATATACCCGCGGCCATTCATGAAGTTGCGGATCTCGGCAAGGATCTGGCTGCGCAACTTGAGCACCCGGAAGCTCTCGTCGTTGGTGATGAGGTCAAGGTAACGCTGACGGTAGCGCTGCTCCACATCCTGAAGCCCATGGAACTTTTCCGGCAACGGGCGCAGTGACTTCGAGAGCAAAGTGCACTCTTTCACCCGGACAGTCAATTCTCCCATGCGGGTGACGAACGTGGGGCCGGTAATGCCGACGATATCGCCGATGTCGAGTTTACGGAACATCGAGAACGCATCGTCACCGATCTCGGCTTTGCCGACAAACAGCTGAATTCGTCCGGTGCTGTCCTTGACGTCGGCGAAGATCGATTTGCCCATACCGCGCTTGGCCATGAGGCGACCGGCAATGGTGACGCTCGGGCCGAACTCCTCCCCTTCGGCGGGGGCGTCTTCCGCGCGGACGCGGTCAACCATTTTCGTATCCGGGAACGCGCAACCGAACGGGTCGATGCCTCCGGCGCGAAACTCTTCCATTTTCTCGACGCGGTGACGCATCAAAATATTCATGTCCTGCGCGACTTGCGCGTCATCAGCGGCCTGTCCGGCTCCGGCTTCGAGATTTTCTTCGCTCATTTTCGGCATATGCTCCATTGATAGCTGATTGATAAAATGTAATAAATTAATGTAACACCATTCCGCCCATCTTGCAATTCACAAAATAGAAACTATTGTAAAACCGAATAACTTTTGATTTTGGAGCCAGACATACGATGAAACAGAATCGATTTCCCATGGTTGCGGCATTGTTCGCACTGTTGATTTTCTGCGGCGGCTGCTCCGCCTTTCGCGCCATGTTCGATGAAGACCCCGCTGTGACGAAACAGAAACGGGAGCAGGCGGAAAAACGCAAGCAGGAACGCCGAAACTCCGGCGAAGAAACCGAAGTCATCCCGGCTCCGTTCAACCGCAAACGCCAGAAGTCGGACTCCCTCTATATCAGTTCTTCCCTGACGCCGGAAGAGCGGGCGATTCTGGAGCAGACCGAAAACGCCTCGAAACGCCGTGTGGTTGGCGATGAAGTGGAAACGATCCGGCGCGAAAACGAAAAACGTTCCGATCAGATGGATAACGACGTTTTCGGCAGCGGCCTGAACGACTGGCTCTGAACACCCTTGACCTGGAGGCAGATTCATGAAAGAGGAAAACAGCAAAGCGCCAGCAACAGAAGAAGAATTCACCACACCTGCCATGACCATCGTATTCAAGGGATTCGGCTGGCTGTTCGTGATTCTGGGATTTGGCGCACTCTTTTTCTCCGCTTTTATTCGGGGACACGGCGGCGAAGCACTCGGAGTAACAGGAATAGGTCTTCTCCTGGCCGCCGCTTTCTGCGGCGCCATCGGCGGCGCACTCCGCCATCTGGCGGAAATCGCCCACAATACCCGGATCATCGCCAAACGCAAATAAGAAGCATATCAAAAAAGGGCTTGCGACCATGATGACCCGTTTTACGGATGAAAGAAGATGGTTTCACTCTCACCGCCTCGGACTCTTTCTGCATTGGGGGCTTTACGCCATTCACGGCATTCACGAGCAGGAGCAATGGCGCTACGGCGTTCCCGCCGAAGAATATCGGAAGCTGATCGGGGAATTCGATCCGAAACAGTTCAACCCGGTTCAGTGGCTCGATTTCGCGCAGGAGAACGGATTTTCATACCTCGTCTTCACCACCAAACATCACGACGGCTTCTGTCTGTGGGATACGCAGGAAACGGAGTTCAACGTGATGAACTCCCCGTTCGGCCGCGACATCCTCGCCATGCTGGCTGAGGAGTGCCGGAAGCGGAATTTTCCGCTTGAACTTTATTATTCGTGCGTCGACTGGCATCACCCCGCCTATCCGAATCTCGGGCGACACCATGAGATCGAAACCGATCCGACGGCCCATTCACTTCCCCGATATCTTGAGTTTTTGAAACGACAGATCCGGGAGCTTTGCACCAATTACGGAACCATCCACGGAATCTGGTGGGATATGAACGTCCCGAAGCACATCGATCCTTCGATCAACGAGATGATCCGCGCCCTCCAGCCGTGCGCCGTCATCAACAACCGCGGTTACGACCCCGGCGACTATGCCACCCCGGAACGCAACTTCGATCCCGAAAACGCCAACCCGGAAGCGATGGGCTTTCCCCGCCCCACCGAGGCCTGCCAGAGCGTCAGTGTAAACAGTTGGGGTTATTGTCGTGAAGACGATTATTTCACCCCCGGCTATTTCATGCGCGAAATCGACTGGAACCTCGCCCGCGGCGGCAACTATCTGCTCAATATCGGCCCCGACGCAGACGGCGAACTGCCGGAAACGCCCCGTCGGATCATAAGCAAGGTCGGCCAATGGTTCCAGAGCACAAAAGAGGCCTTCCCGGATCGGAGCGAACCGGTCGCGCTGCAAAACAAAGAGATATTGGCGCTCAAATCGGGGGACTCCATCTTTATCCACTGTCCACTCGGCCTCGATGCGACGACGCTGACACTCGACCCGCTGACCCTGATTCCACAGCGCGTCACACTACTCAACACCGGGGAAAATATTCCGTTCAGCGTCGAAGAAACCGCCTATCGGCTCAAGCAAGGCAAATTCCTGCGGCTGCGGGAAATTCCGGAAACCGCCTGCCCGGTGTTCCGGCTCGACCTTTGATGTATGATTTTTCATAGAAATGACAGGGAGCCTCTTGAAAAACATATATTTACGGGATAAGTTACTCAATCAGTCAAATAATTTAGAAATCCTGATTATTTTTTGTTAGAATATCATTTTTCCGCAGTAATGACAAGGACACATCATCATGAAAAAAGTCGCAATCATCCTGGCTGTTGCCGTTGCCATCGGCGTGGGTTACTATTACTATGGTAAATACCAGGAAGCCGGAAAATATAATGGCACCTTTGCCTCAGGAAACGGACGCCTCGAAGCGACGGAAATCAACGTCGCCGCCAAGCTCGCCGGACGCATCGAAGACGTCAAGGTGGACGAAGGCGACTTCGTCAAGCAAAACCAAATTCTGGCGGTCATGCAGACCAATGTGCTGAAGGCACAGCTGGCGCAAGCCAAAGCCAAGCATCATCAGGCGATCACCGCGGTACAGAGCGCCAAGGCGATCATCGGCGTCCGCAACAGCGAATTGGAGGCGGCCAAAGCGGTAGTTCTTCAGAAACAAAGCGACCGCGACGGAGCAAAAAAGCGTTACGACCGCTCCAAAGCGCTGAGCGAAGTGAACGTCACCTCCAAACAGCAGTTCGATGACGACGAAACCAGTCTGCTCTCCGCCGAAGCCGAAGTCGTCGCGGCGGAAGCCAATGTCAAGCAGGCCGAAGCCGCCATCGAAACCGCCAAAGCCGACGCAGTCGGTGCGGAAGCGGCGGTGGAAGCGGCGGCCGCTGATATCGAGAGCGTCGAAGCCGATATCGATGACAGTACCCTGGTTGCTCCCCGCGAAGGACGCATTCAATACCGCATCGCCCAACCCGGCGAAGTGATGTCGGCCGGCGGACGAGTGCTCAACCTGGTCGACCTGACCGATGTTTACATGACGTTCTTCCTGCCCGAAGAAGCCGCCGGCAAGGTGGCGATCGGGGCGGAGGTTCGCATCGTGCTCGACGCGCTTCCCAACGTTCCGATTCCGGCGGAAATCTCCTACGTCGCCAGCGTCGCACAGTTCACGCCGAAGACGGTGGAGACGCAGAGCGAGCGTCAGAAGCTGATGTTCCGCGTCAAGGCGCGCATCGCCCCTGAGCTTCTGAGAAAGCACCAGAACCTGGTCAAAACCGGCATCCCTGGCGTCGCCTGGGTGAAAATCGACCCGAAGGCGACCTGGCCCGAGGAGTTGACATTCAAACAGGTTGAAAAATGAGCAACCCGGACGCGGAGCAAGTCTTCTCCGACGATCCGGTCGTCCGGATGGCGGATTTGAGCCTGCGGTACGGTAGTACACTGGCTCTCGACCAAGTTACCCTGGACATTCCGCCAAGGCTCATGATCGGGTTGCTCGGCCCTGACGGCGTAGGCAAATCCAGCTTGCTCTCTCTCGTTTCCGGCGCGCACGCCATGCAGGACGGCAAGCTGGAAGTGCTGGGCGGCGATATGCGCGACAAGAAGCATCGTCACCGTGCCTGCCCCCGCATCGCCTACATGCCACAAGGGTTGGGAAAAAACCTTTATTTCACGCTGACGGTGGAGGAAAACCTCCAGTTTTTCGCCCGGCTGTTCGGACATGATGCGGCTGAACGCCGCCGCCGAATCGATCTCTTGACCAAGAGCACCGGGCTTTACCCATTTCTCGACCGCCCCGCCGGAAAATTATCCGGGGGGATGAAGCAGAAATTGGGTCTTTGCTGTTCGTTGATCCACGACCCCGACCTGCTGGTGCTTGACGAACCGACCACCGGCGTCGACCCGCTGGCGCGCCGCCAGTTCTGGGATTTGATCGACCGTGTCCGGCTCGAACAGCCGCAGATGAGCGTCATCGTCGCGACCGCGTATATGGATGAAGCTCAACGATTCGATTGGCTGATCGCCATGGACGGCGGAAAGATTCTTGACACCGGAACACCGGAGGAGTTGTTAAAAAAGACGAACAGCCACTCACTCGAAGCGGCTTTCATCAAACTTCTTCCCGAAGACAAGCGTTCCAACCATAAAGACATCACAGTTCCGCCGCTGCCGGAAACCGAGGCCGACGACATCGCGATCGAAGCGAAAGATCTGACCCGGACTTTCGGGTCATTCACCGCGGTCGACCATGTCAATTTCCGCATCCGGCGCGGCGAGATCTTCGGATTTCTCGGCTCCAACGGCTGCGGCAAAACGACCACGATGAAGATGCTGACCGGGCTGTTGCCCCCCTCCGAAGGCGAAGCGTGGCTATTCGGGCAGCCGGTCGACGCCAACGATATCATGATCCGGCAGAAGCTCGGTTACATGACGCAGGCGTTTTCGCTGTATTCCGAGCTTAGCGTGCGGCAAAACCTGCAACTCTATGCCCGACTTTTCCGCATTCCGTCCGACCAGATTCCCACCAGCATCGAAGCGATGCTGGATCGTTTCGGGCTGCAAAGCGTCGCAAACGAGTACCCGGATTCGCTGCCGCTCGGCATCAAGCAACGGCTGTCTCTTGCCGCCGCGGTCATACACCGTCCTCAGATTCTGATTCTCGACGAGCCGACTTCCGGCGTCGACCCGGTGGCGCGCGACGGCTTCTGGGAGCTGATTATCGAACTGTCGCGTCGCGACAAAGTGACGATCTTCATCACCACCCACTTTATGAACGAAGCGGCGCGCTGCGACCGCATTTCCATGATGCACGCAGGAAAATCCCTCGCCTGTGACGCCCCGGACAAGTTGGTGGAGCAACGCAAAGCGGCCTCTCTGGAAGACGCTTTCATCGGTTATCTGCTGGAAGCCGAACCGGAAGAGGAAGCGGAGGAATCCGTAGCCGTTTCCGTCGCCCCGGCAGAGAAGAAAGAAAAAGGAAAGTTCGCTCGAACGTTTTCCTCTTTCTTCAGTTTTCAACGTTACTACAGTTGTTTCTGGCGCGAAAATCTGGAGTTGATCCGCGATCCCGTCCGGGCGACGCTGGCACTGTTCGGCGCCATATTGCTGATGCTGGTCATGGGGTTCGGCATCAGCATGGACGTGGAGGATCTGACCTTCGCGGTGCTCGATCGCGACGAAACCGCACTGAGCCAGAATTATACGCTGAACATCGCCGGATCACGCTATTTCATTGAGAAGCCGCCGCTCCTCGACTACGACGACCTGGATCAGCGAATGCGAAAAGGGGAGATCACCATGGCGGTGGAGCTTCCCCCGGGATTCGGCCGAATGCTGGAACAGGGAATGGCTCCGGAAATCGGCATCTGGGTTGACGGCGCAATGCCTTCGCGGGCAGAAACCATCCGCGGATACATACAAGGCATGCACGGCGAATGGCTGAGCCGGCTGGTGACGGAGCACACGGGACTGGAGATTCCGCTACAGGCGGATCTGCAGACGCGTTTCCGCTACAACCCTGACGTAAAGAGCCTTCCCGCCATGGTGCCCGCGGTGATTCCGATTCTGCTGATGATGATCCCGGCAATTCTTGCCGCGCTCGCCGTGGTGCGAGAGAAAGAGATGGGTTCCATCATCAATTTGTACGTAACGCCACTGACTCGTGCGGAATTCCTCCTCGGGAAGCAGTTGCCGTACATCATCTTTTCCACGGTCAGCTTTTTGTTGCTGCTGCTGATGGCGGTCACCGTCTTCGACGTGCCGATTCAGGGAAGTTTGATCACGCTGGTTCTGGGGCTGCTGGTTTATTGCATCATCTCCACCGGCATGGGGCTGCTGGCATCTTCCATCACCCGGAGCCAGATCGCCGTCATGTTCCTGACGATGATCGGGACCATGCTGCCGGCGATTCAGTTCTGCGGACTGATCAATCCGGTGACGACGCTGGAGGGAGCCGGACGCATTATCGGCAACATATACCCGACAACCCATATGTTGCTCATCAGCCGCGGAGTATTCAGCAAGGCTCTGAATTTCAGCGATTTGCATGCCCCGTTTCTCAATTTGCTTATTACGGTACCCATCATTCTGGGGCTCGGAATCATCTTGCAGAAGAAACAGGCGTCCTGAAGAAAGTTACACCTGAAACGTTTGGAGACCGATCGCGATGGCGCAAAAAATAAAAAATATCCTTTTTCTCGGGATCAAAGAGCTGCTGGGTCTGGCTCGAGATCCGCTGATGGTAACACTGATTTTCTATACCTTTACGATCGCCATCTACATTGCCGCGACCGCCGCGCCGGATTCGATTTCCAAAGCGGCGATCGCCATTGTCGATGAAGATGACTCGCAACTGTCGCAGCGGGTCGGCGATGCGTTTTTTCCGCCTATGTTTCTGCGGCCGGAGCGGATTGCGTTGCCTGACGTCGATCCATCCATGGACCGCGGCGATTACACCTTCATCCTGGTGATTCCGCCGGATTTTCAGCGTGACGTCCTTGCCGGGCGACAGCCGGAGATCCAGCTGAATGTCGACGCGACGCGCATGTCGCAGGCGTTTACCGGCAGCGGTTATATCCAGCAGATCGTGCAAACCGAAATCCAGACATTTGTAAATCGGAACAATACAACGGCCGAATCCCCGGCACAGATTGTGATCCGGAATCGTTTCAACCCCAACTTGACGCAATCGTGGTTTTCCGCGGTTGTGGAGCTGATCAACAACGTCACCATGCTGTCGATCATTCTCACCGGGGCGGCATTGATCCGGGAACGCGAACACGGAACGCTGGAGCATTTGCTGGTGATGCCGGTCACGCCGTTTGAGATCATGTTCGCCAAGGTCTGGTCGATGGGCGTGGTGGTGATTGCGGCCGCCGGAGTATCGCTGCTCTTCGTCATTCAAGGCTTCATGAACATCCCGGTGGAGGGATCGGCCATGTTGTTTATGACGGGAACCGCCCTACACCTGTTCGCCACCACATCCATGGGAATCTTCCTCGCCTGCATGGCCCGAAACATGCCGCAGTTCGGCATGCTGCTGCTGCTGGTACTGATGCCGATGCAGATGCTCTCCGGCGGTATGACGCCACGGGAGAGCATGCCGTTGCCGGTACAATGGGTCATGGAGCTTGCGCCGACCACACACTTCGTGGAATTCAGTCAGGCGATTCTCTATCGCGGCGCAGGGGTTGATGTCGTCTGGCGGCCATTCCTGCTGCTGGCCATAATCGGAACCGTGCTGTTCCTGATCTCTCTTGCCCGCTTCCGGAAGACGGTGGCGCAGATTTCCTGACGCTCAGGCGAGCCCACACTCTTCCAACAGCGACCGGTCGGCGAGAATCCGATCGGTCGCGCCTTGTGCCGCCACTTGCCCATCCTTCAGCACAACACACATGGGGCAGGCTCGCTGAACGAAAAGCAGATCGTGTGTCGCAACGATTTTCAAGGCGGGAAGGCGGTTCAGGTGCTCCGCTAATTCCCGGCTCCCGCGTGGGTCCAGCATGGAGGTCGGCTCGTCAAAGAGAATTGCGTCAGGACGCATCGCCAGAATCCCGGCAAGAGCGACGCGACGCTTTTCCCCTCCCGAAAGGCGTGTCACATCGCGCTGCGCAAGAGAGGCGATATTCAATTGCGCCAGAGCCTCGGAAACCCGCGCCTCGACCTCCTCTTCAGAAAGACGCAAGTTGACCGCACCGAACGCGACGTCTTCGCGCACCGTCTGGGAAAAAAGCTGGTCGTCCGGATTTTGAAACACCAGCCCGATCTTTTGCCGAAATTTCCCCATTGTCCGTTTCTCCAGCGCCACCCCATCAAGCAGGATGCGCCCGGCGGCAATCGGTTTCAGCCCCAGAATCGCCTCCAGCAGCGTGGACTTCCCGGCTCCATTCGCTCCAAGCAAAGCAAACGCGGGAGCAGAGGCGGAATCAAAGGAACAAGAGATGCCATTCAGGGCACGAACCCCACCAGGGTGCTCGACCACCAGATTTTGAATCTCGATCTTCATAGGATACACCTCGCACAAACAAGAAAAGAAAGCAACAACAGAACTCCCGTCCACTCCGCGACCCCGCCCGCCGCGCACCGCGGCAGCGGAGCGTCAAGCCGAAACAGCCGGCATTGCATAGCGGCATGGACCGCGTTGGCACGTTGTACGGTCCGCAGGAAAAGGCGGCCGATAAGCGCGCCCCAATCCCGGACGGGAATTCGTTTCCGGTGTGGGTTGCGCAAAAAATAGGCGTTCGACGCATTGCGCGCCTCTTCCACCAGAACACCGAGGTACCGAAACATGAATTGCAGTTGTAAAATCAAAATGCGCGGAACGTGCAATCGGGCAAGCGCCCCGGTCATTTCACTCATCGGCGTCGAAGCGGCCAACAACAGCGTCATGCCAATCGCGGCGGTGGTTTTGCCGATCAGAACGGCAAGAGAAACGACGCCGCCGGTCGTGGTCAACCCGGGAAGCCACTCGACCGGGGTTCGATCGAAAAAACAGTTGGCGATTCCGGCACAGAGAACGAACGGCCACGCCGCGGCCATCCGGATAAAAATCCGCCACGGCGAAACTCCGCCAACCAGGGAAAACAAAAGCGGCAGAAACGAGAAAAGCGCCGCCCCCATCCAGTCATACCGCCCGAGCGAAACGGTCAGGATCAAGAAAGCCGCCAGAAAAACAACTTTCGGCAGCGGAGCAATCCGGCGCAGCGGGGACGAATCCGGCGCGACGGAACTGAGCGGCAAAAGGGCATGGTTGAATGAGCGAATCAAACCTCAATCCGGCTCCGTTTCCAATTCCGGCGAATGAGAAAGGCAACCCCTGCAAGTGCGACAGCACAAAACAGCGCGCCAACGATCCCGGAAAAAGTGGTGCCAAACCAGCTCTCACTCCCTTTGAACGCATAATCGGGGAGAATGGCGAAGAATTCCACCACCCGCTCCGAAAAAGCGTATACCGGGCCGGAGGCTTCCAGTTCCGCAGTTCCCGCCACCCGCTCCATCGACCACTCCAAGCCGTCCGGCCGACCCGACGCAAGCAGAGAAAGGCCGCCGCCGATCACCAGCGCCGCAAGCGCAAACACTCCGGCAAGATTCGGAAGCGAGAGTTTCTTCTCCTCCGGCTGAAGCGGCTGATAGTCGGGCAAATTCCGGCGAACGAACATGAGGATCGCCCCGGTCGCCAGCCCCTCACCCAAACCGATGGCAAGATGGATCGGAATCATCGCGGCGGCAAACGCGCCAAACGGCAACTGCGTAACCCCGGAGCAAAGCGTCTGAAGCGTAACCGCCAATGCCCCCAGCGTCAGCGCGGCGACACAAGCGATACAGCTTGCCAGCATGATCCGCCCCGGCTTCATCCCGTTCCCGGCCAACGGCCGCAGAATGTAAGGATACGCAAGGAAACAGCCGAAAAATCCGAGATTGAAAAGATTACATCCCCACGCCAACAACCCGCCGTCGGCAAAAAAAAGTGCCTGAATCAGCAGAATCCCCGCCATGGCGATGAATGCCGGAGCCGGGCCAAGCAACGCCGCCAGCAGCACCGCGCCACCGATATGTCCGCTCGATCCGGTTCCGGGAATCGTGAAGTTGATCATCTGCGCAGCGAACACAAACGCGCCCGCCACCCCCATGAGTGCGATCCGGTTCTCGGCGAAATCCTTGCGAGTTTTCCGCACAGAATAAGCGAGAATCCCACTTGACACCGCCAGCATGGCAATCCCGACCGGCGGCGACAACAAAGCATCAGCCATGTGCATAAATCAATTCCCTCATCATAATATTATGAAATTAAGAAACGTAATAATATACCTGTTGGATTCAGCAATGCAAACCGGGATTGCGAGATATTGTCATAAACCGATAGAAACTGACTATTTCAATTTTCCCGATTCGGATTTATATTATGTTCGTTTCATCTACAAACTTCAAGGAAACGGGATGATGAAGATTCTTCAAAAAACGGTATTTCTGGCAATTGCGGCAGGATTTGCCGTGCTGCCGTATTTTTCCGAGAACGCGCGACATTACGCGCCAGGGCTGGCGGTGATCTGCGGCATCGCGTTCTCCGTGACATGGGGAAACCCATTTGCGAAGCAGACCGCCAAGCTCACCTCGCAACTGCTGGCGCTCTCCATCGTGCTGATGGGCTGCGGGATGGATATCGTTGCGGTTCTGCACGCCGGGATGAACGGAATTCTCTACACCTTCGCCGGAATCGTTCTGGGATTGGGCATCGGCACGTATCTCGGCAAAAAATTCAAGCTCGAATGGGATTGTTCGTGGTTGATCAGCATCGGCACCTCCATTTGCGGCGGAAGCGCCATCGCCGCCGCCGCACCCGCGCTGAAAGCCAAAACGCACAATATCGCCATCGCGTCGGCCACGATTTTTACGCTAAACGCGGTCGCGCTTCTGATATTCCCGGCCATCGGTCACGCCCTCGGATTCACGCAGGCGCAATTCGGCTTCTGGTCGGCGTTGGCGATTCACGACACCAGCTCGGTTGTCGGCGCAACACTGCAATACGGCAAAGAAGCGCTGGAGATCGGCACCACGGTAAAGTTGGCGCGTGCGCTCTGGATCATCCCGGTAACACTCTTCCTCTCTCTCTTCATCGCTGGACGGCACGAGAATGCCGAAGCGGGCGGGGAAGCCGGAAAGCGCAAAATCCGCCTCAGTGTACCATGGTTCATTCCCGGGTTCCTGATCGCGGCGACGGTCGTTTCGATCTTCCCGTCGCTTTCTGGCGCGGGAAACGTACTGAAGGAGCTTTCCAAATACCTGATGATCGTGACGCTTTTCCTGATCGGCGCCAACCTGACGAGGGAGAAGCTGAAAGAGCTGGGGTTCCGCCCGGTTTTGGCCGGAGTGCTTCTCTGGATCACGCTCTCGGTTCTCTGGTGTCTGCTGATTTATTTCAACATCGTCAAAATCACCACAGGCGCTTGACGGAACTCTCCCGGGATGTTACTTTATAGAAAAAGTTCTTTACATTTCAGGGAGATGATATCATGACGAAAGTATCCGAACAACAAACGTGGAATCTCGAGGCGATTTATCCCGATCTCAGCACATGGGAACATGATTTTAACCGGATTCGCCCGCTGGCAGAAGCGTTTCTGGCCTTTCGAGGTCGCCTCTCCCAAAATGCCGCCACTCTGCGGCAGGCTATCGAAGCGCTCGACGAATTCGAGCGCCTCGGAGAAAAAGTCTATGTCTACGCCCATCTGCGTTCCGATGAGAACACCGCTGACAATACCAACCGCTCCCGCGTCGACCGCGTCGGCACGCTCTTCGCATCGCTCTCCGAAACCAGCGCATGGTTCGACCCGGAAATCATGGCGATTCCCGACGACGTGATGAACCGCTTTCTCGAAGACCCGGAACTGGCGCTCTATCGCCGCAGTTTGCTGGAGCTTCTGCGCGAAAAACCGCACACGCTGAGCGAACCCGAAGAACGTCTGCTCGGAACCCTCGGCGATGTACTGTC
Source organism: Victivallis vadensis (assembly GCA_040393525.1). Lineage (GTDB taxonomy): Bacteria > Verrucomicrobiota > Lentisphaeria > Victivallales > Victivallaceae > Victivallis > Victivallis vadensis_A. Next base: position 92,272 of record JBEBTY010000009.1, read on the forward strand.
AACCCCGTCCAAAACCTTCAGCATCCTGAACGACGCCGATCTGGACTTCGGCAAAATCAAAGGCGAAAACGGCAAAAGCGCGGCACTGACCCACGGCAGCTATCGCCGGTTTCTGGAGAGCGCCGACCGCGAAGTGCGCCAACGGGCGTTCCGTAAAATGTTCTCCACCTACTCCAAATTCCGCAACACCTTCGCCACCACGCTTGACGGCGTGATGAAGAAGCATGTGGCGAGCGCCAGAATCCGCAACTACCCGTCCTCGCTCGAGCAGGCGCTCTCCTCCGACAACGTCCCCGCCGACGTCTACCGCAACCTCATTTCCGCAGTTCACGGCAAACTCGACGCGTTTTACGATTACATGAAACTCCGGCGCGAAGTGATGAACCTGGATCGGCTCGACATGTTCGACATGTACAACCCGCTCCTCCCATCCTGCCGCAAAGAATACTCGTTCCCCGAAGCCGTGAAGCTGGTGAAAAAATCGCTCGCGCCCCTCGGCAACGATTACGCGAAAAATCTCGACCTCGCCTTCTCGCAACGCTGGGTCGACGTCCCCGAACGAAAAGGGAAACGCTCCGGCGCCTACTCCAGCGGCTGTTACGACACCTTTCCGTACCTGTTGCTCAATTACAATGGCACGCTGAACGACGTATTCACGTTGACCCACGAGCTGGGTCACTCCATGCACAGCTTCTACTCCAACCAGACGCAACATTATCACTACGCCGATTACAGCATCTTCGTGGCGGAAGTCGCCAGCACCACCAACGAAATCCTGCTCTTTGAATCCCTGCTGGCAGAGACAAAAGACCGCGACTTCCGATGCTACCTGCTCGGACACCTCGCCGACGAAATCCGCGGAACCATCTACCGCCAAACCATGTTCGCCGAATTTGAGCTGATGATGCACGAACTCAGCGAACAAGGCACCCCCCTCTCCGCCGATCTCCTCAACGAGAAGTATTACGAGCTGAACAAACTCTACTACGGACCCGAAGTCAACGCCGACCAACTCATCTCCGTCGAATGGGCGCGCATCCCCCACTTCTATTACAACTTCTACGTCTATAAATACGCCACCGGCATGTCCGCCGCCATCCAATTGGCGGAAAATCTCCTCTCCGGCGACGCCGCCAAACGAGAAGCCTATTTCAGCTTCCTCAAAGCCGGCGACTCCAAAGACGTCCTGGACATCATGCGCGACGCAGGCGTGGATCTCTCCACCCCCGCCCCCATCAACGCCGCCCTCGAACGCTTCCGCAAAACCGTCACCCTGCTGCGGGCAGAATTAGGGAAGTAAAAGGGAGATGCCTCCGGCGGTCGGCGGGGCGCTTCGCCCCCTCCGAACCTCCCCAGACCGGCAGGGTGCCGATGCCGGATAACGCAAACTCCTTTTTGTCGTCGACAAAAAGGAGTTTGCGGAACGTGTTTAGAGAACAAACCATAGTTTTTTGAGGAGTGACATCGTGTGGCTATAGCAGTCAAACAAAACGACGACTGCCCACGCAATGCACCGAAAAAGCGGAACGACTGATTTCCCTGCAACATTCTTGCACCATTGCACATTCCACATCCTGCAACGGGAGGCTCTGAGAATTCAGAGCGTTCCGGTGCACCTCACGATGCGGGAATCACCCAAACAAACCGTCAAGCATCAAATGGCGGAGCCATTTTGATGCGCCCGCACCGGCACGCTGCCGGTCAGGAGGGTGGTTTGGAGAGAGGGCGAAACGCCTTCCTCTCAGTCCAGCCTCTTCCTCAGGAAAGCCAAAGGGGGATCTGCAAACCAAGGCCGACGATGAGGGGGATGGAGAAGTTGTCGTCGATGTGAATTTGGTTTTCAAAGAGTTCCGCGGCGCAGGCGGGAAAGATTGCGATAGCTCCGGCCAGATAGAAAACGGGAGGGGCTCCGACCAGACAAAGGTACAGCGCCAATGCGCTGAAACTGGTGATCAGAAATGCGGCCACACCTTCCCAGCTTTTATTATTCGGAGCCTTATGACGGCCGAACCGTCGCCCGATGAGGGCGGCGGCGGCGTCACCGGTCAGCATGACGGTCATGGCGCCGCCAGCGGCGATGGGTTGGTACAGGGCCGTCACCAGAAGTGCGCCGATCAGGACGTAGCTGCCGCCGGAGACGAACCATGCGCCGTGCTTCGGCGGTTTCCGCAGCATCCGACCAAAGAAAAAATGATACAGCGGCGCGAAAACCGGCCACTGGCAGGCGTAAGCGTGTTCCCAGAACATGGTTCCCGCCAACAGAAAGGCGAACAGTCCCGCAGTGATCCACCGGTCTGGAATCAAAACCACGGCAAAGACCATCCAGAGCGAGGAGAGGTGGATAAGTTTGCGTTTCCACTCTTCTCGGTAACTGATTGGGGGATTTGCCATGGCTTGAATTCCTTTCGGTATTATCCGCGATTTGCGCGAGCGCGGCGCTTTTTGAAATCCTCGTACTCTTCAAGCGTACCGGGGAAATCGGTGATGGTTCCATCGGCGATTTCGATGATCCGGGTCGCCAGACTGCTGATGAATTCGCGGTCGTGACTTACAAAAAGAATGGTGTTCTTGAAAAGCGTGAGCGCGTAGTTCAGGGCTTCGATCGATTCGAGGTCAAGGTGGTTGGTCGGCTCGTCGAGAGCGAGAACGTTCCCGGCCTCAAGCATCATCTTGGCGAGGACAAGGCGAGCCTTTTCGCCGCCGGAGAGAACCTTGACCGGTTTGTGCACTTCATCGCCGGAGAAGAGCATCTTGCCCATAAACGAACGAAACTCCTGCTCCGTCAGGCCTTCGCGCGGGGCGAAGCGGGCGAGCCAGTCGATGGCGCGGCTCTCCATGTCGAGAATTTCGGAGGCGTCCTGCGGAAAATAGCTGAGTTCGACGGTATCGCCGTGAACCACGTTCCCCGAAGTCGGCTCGAGCTTTTTCAGCAGCGTTCTCAAGAGTGTGGTCTTTCCTGCTCCATTGGCGCCGATGATGGCGATTTTCTCGGCATTTCCGATGGCGATGTCGGTCTTTTTAAACAGAGTGACATCGTAAGTCTTGGTCAGTTCGGTTCCTTCGATGACCTTTTCGCCGAGGCGGGTCAGCGGAGTGAGGCGGATGAATGGCGAAACACGGCTGGATGGTTTCAGTTCATCCAACTGAATTTTGTCCAGTTCCTTCTGGCGACTGGTGGCCTGCCGCGCTTTGGAGGCGTTGGCGCCAAAGCGGTTGATAAAATCTTTGAGCTCCGAAATACGGGTCTCTTTTTTGGCATTTTCGCGGCGCATCCGGTCGAGCGCAAGTTCGTTCGCGATCATGAAATCGTCGTAGTTCCCGGTGAAGAGCCGGATTTCCTGATAATCGAGGTCAGCGATATTGGTACAGACTTCGTTAAGGAAATAACGGTTGTGGGAGATGACGATGACGGTTCCCTTGTGGTTCTTGAGCAATCCGCAGAGCCAGTCGATGCTGGCCATGTCAAGATGGTTGGTCGGCTCGTCAAGCAGCAGGATGTCGGGGTTGTAGAACAGTACCTGCGCCAGAAGCACACGGAGCTTGAATCCACCTGTGAGGCTGGAGAGCGGCAATGTGTGCTTTTCTTCCGGGATTCCGAGCCCGACCAGGAGCTTGGCGGCGTCAGCTTCCATCGTGTACCCGCCCGCGTCGGAGAACAGGCCCTCAATGTCGTTGGCGCGATCCTCCTCTTCCGGTGTGAGGTCGACTTTGCTGTAAAGATATTCGCGCTCCTGATAGATTTTCCAAAGCTCTTCGTTGCCCATATAGACGACGTCGAGAATCGGAATGTCTTCATAGTCGTAATGATTCTGTTTGAGGAATCCCATGCGGCAATCTTTGTCGATCGCCACCGTTCCGGTGGACGACTGCTGCTGGCCGGACAGGATCTTCATGAAGGTCGATTTGCCGGAGCCGTTGGCTCCGATCAAGCCGTAACGGCAGCCAGGCACGAACTTGACGGAAACGTTCTCAAAAAGCGTCTGCTGCCCAAAACGCATGGAGATGTCGGATGCTGCGATCATGGATGTTTTTCTAACTCCGATTTTTATAGTTTCACATAGATGTACAATCGAATTAATATAGACCAACTTCGTTGATTTTTCCAGTAAACTCCTGGCTTCCTTCTATTTTGATTGCATTTTCTCCTTGCGGTATTATATTATGATGCAATCGTAATACTGAAAAGAGAGGTGCCTATGTCCGATCTGGCAAGAGTCAGTCTGTCGTTGGAGGAGAGTTTGCTGGAAAGCCTCTCCACACTGGTTGAAGAACACGGCTACGAAAACCGTTCGGAATACATCCGCGACCTGATCCGGGAGCAATTGACCCGGGAACAGTGGAAATCGGGCGGAGAAGTCATCGGCACCCTGACGCTGGTTTACAACCATCACCGGCGCGGCGTGACCGAAAAACTGATCGAGCTTCAGCATCACAGCGGCGAACACGTTCTGGCCTCCACTCACGTCCATATCAGTCACGAAATCTGCGCGGAAATGATCATGCTCCGGGGGCGCGGCTCCGGTATCGTCAAACTCGCAAACGCCATGAAAAAATTGCGCGGCGTCCTCCATGCGGAACTCTCCATGAGCACCACCGGCGAAGATATTTCCTGATCGAAGGCTGAATCAGGTTGACTTTCCCGCTTTTCGTGATATGTTATTACGAAACACAGAATCGTAATAACAAAAGAACCAAGCGCGGATACTTCTCCCTTCCCCGGTATTACAAAATGAAAAACAATAATATTTCACATCCTCATTTCACGTTGATCGAACTTCTTGTCGTGATCGCAATCATCGCCATTCTGGCCGCAATGCTGCTCCCGGCGTTGAACAGCGCCCGCGAAAGGGCGCGAAGCATTTCCTGCCTGAGCAATCTGAAGCAGATCGCAACCGCCAATGTCATGTACGCCGGGGATCATGACGATTATTCGGTTCCCTACAAAATCACGGCGTCAAACAAGCCGAATCAGCCGGGTGATTACTGGCTCGCGGTTTTCGACGGGAACACCTATGATATGACCGACAGCCCCCTGCTGGGCACTTATTACGGTGACTCCGGGAACGTCATGGTCTGTCCGACTTCGCAACAGGAGGGGATCACCGATCTGGAGAAGACAGAGAACGGTGGCGGTTATGGCTACAACGGCTGGTGGTTCGGGCAGTATGCCTCGACCAGCGCCGGTCCTTATCCATTTAAGATGTCGAATTACCGGAACCTTTCCGCGACCATCATCTTCGGCGACTCTGCCCAACAGGGGCGAAGCGGCACATACCAGCCGCAGACACCTTTGATGTATTGCAAAGTGCAGCCATCCGATGCGACCTACACCGATGGGACGAGCCACTTCCGGCATCGCTCCAGAACCAATGTCGCCTGGGGGGACGGGCATGCGACCAATGAGCCGATCGGGACGTTGAACAACACCCCAAACGGCAAAACATATAAAATCGGATTTGTCGGAGCGGAAGATATCGACCTTTACAACCCGATGCGCACCAAAGACGACTTCTGAAATACCGGGACGGTTCTATGATCGGGAATCGGTATTGCTCTCACACCGCCGGATATAACGCCGATACTGTCCCGGCGTCCGGTCAAAGCAACGCCGGAATGTCGAGGAGAAATAACACTCGCCGGAGAAACCGGAGCGTTCGGCCACTTCGGCAAGCGTCAAATTATAACGTGCCAGCAAACGCGCCGCATGGATAAGTCGGGTTCGCTGTAGATACGCACCCGGCGCAATACCGAGCTCCCGGCGGAAAAGTTTACGGAACTGCGCTTCGCCAAGCCGAACATGCTGCGCCATATCGGAAACCGCGATCTCTCCCCTGAAGTTCCGGTTGATGTAATCCACTGCCACGCCGATCCGTTCATCTTTCAGCTCGGCCGCGACCAGCCGGAAGCGTCCGCATCGCACCTCTTCCCGCATCAGTTGTCGAAAAAGCTGCTTCATCTCCTCCTGCGCTGTCGAGGGGCAGCGGTTCCGCAGGGCGACGATGGTTTCCAGATGCTCCAACACCGCCTCGGGATGCTTCGGCCGCAGAAAAGGAGAAGCGAACCCGGCAAATGGATTCGCCTCCGCCACATTTTCCGCCAGTGCGTGTGCAATGTAATGGCTGGACGCCTCGCACCCGTCAGCCAGGCCGAAGGAGTGCGGCACGAACTCCGGTACAATCATCGCGTCGCCACGCCGCAAAACTCTCGTTTCTCCATTTACCGTCACACGTTCCTCTCCGGAAACAGTCATGAAGAAGAAATTGTCGCAAATTCGACGCACCGGAACATCCCAGGGGCGGAAGCAATTCCAGAACGTGATCCCGAGTACAATCGGCTCCACTTCCCGCGCGATGCGGATCAGCTGCGCGGCCTCTTCCGCGTCCAGCAGCCCTTCCAACAATAATTTTCGTTCATCACCAAATTCATTCATAGTATCGAAAATCGAAAGAAACAGCCGGTTTTCTGCAATTGTTTTTCAAAGAAAATAGCGCATAATATAAGAAAAGGCAAATCGCAAACCAGAAAACGAAAGGGAAATGGCATGCCACAAATCGACCGGATTGAATTCGCTTACCCCGTCAGCTGCATGTTCCAAGCCGATCACGAATTTCTATACGCCCGCGAACCGACCCCACGTCGCATGCCGGACGGCTCAATCGTCTCTCTGCTCTATACTGGCGGCACCCGGGAACCGCATCCGGACAACATCGCGGCCATCATCCGCAGCGAAGACGACGGTTCCAGCTGGAGCCGACCGCAAACACTCTGGAAGCATCCTTCCCGGTGCACCTGGGGAACGGAACTGTTCACAGGAGGGGCGCGACCTTTTGCGATCTTCCAGACTTTCTGCTATGAAACAAACTATGCCGAACTTCGCGCTTTTATGACGTTCACAGACGACAGCGGGAGAAGCTGGACGCCGCCGCGCTCCATCCCCGGCGTACCGGCAAACTTCTCCGTGCGGCAAGGAAAGGTTCTCTCCGACGGCAGTTGGCTCTTTCCGGTGTACTGGGTCGAGAACCGGAATAACTGGGAAGATTGCCGCGACCCCTTTGTCTGCGGCGTCATTCGCTCCATCGACGAAGGCAGGCATTTTTCACTCCACGGCGCAATTTCCACCCCCGGCCACGCTTGGGAGCCGGAAATTGTCGAACTGGATCCCGGACACCTGAAAATGTGGATACGCTACGAACACGATGCCGGAGTTCTCTGGGAGAGCGAAAGTTTCGACTACGGCTTGAGTTGGACCCCGGCAAAAGCGAGCGACATTCCGAACCCCGCGACAAAATTCGTCATCTACCCGATTCGCGGACGGCACGTACTCATCAACAACATCTGTACACCGGAGCGCCGTGAGCGCGATATTCTGGAAGCGTGGGTCAGTTCGGACGGCTGTAAAAGCTGGTCAAAGAAATTGCCGCTTGCGTGCTTGAGCAAGGAAAACGAAAATACGTGGAACGATTTCTGGAGCGAAGGCGCGCCACTGCCGCAAGTCGCCTATCCACACGGTTTCGCGGATGACAAAGAGGAAGCGCTCTATCTTGCGGTGGATTCGGTGCGGAAATTCTTTTTCCTCAAAGTTCCTTATGCCGATCTCTTGAGCTGAAAATGAAACAGGGGGATCGATTACAACCGATCCCCCCGTCGAATTCCAATTCCTCGAATCAGAATTTAAGCAGAATTGCACCCCAGGTCAGGCCGCCGCCAAAAGCGGTCAGAAGAACATAGTCGTCCTTTTGAATCCGGCCGCCGCGGAACGCTTCGTCGAGGCAGATGCCGATCGACGCCGCCGAGGTGTTGCCGTAGCGGTTGAGGTTGATGAACACCCGCTCTTCGGGAACCCCGAGGCGAGGCGCCACCGCCAGAATAATCCGACTGTTCGCCTGATGCGGAATCACCAGCTTCACTTCATCCGCCGTGATCCCGGCCTCTTCCAGCACATTCTTGCCGGAGCCGACCATCGCATTGACTGCGAGCTTGAAGACTTCTTTGCCTTCCATGTGGATGTAATGCAGATGATTTTCGACCGACTCCTTCGAGGCGGGAGTACGGCTGCCGCCGGCGGGCATCTTCAAAATTTCGCCGTAACTGCCGTCGGAATGCAGATCGCTTGCAATCAAGCAGTCCGGGCCTTCCTCTGCGGTACTCTCCAGCAAAACCGCGCCGGCACCGTCGCCGAAAAGAACGCAGGTGTTGCGATTCGTCCAATCCGTGATGCAGGAGAGCTTCTCCGCGCCGCAAACCAGAACACGCCGGTAGCGCTTCGGGTGCGTTTTCATCAGCGAATAAGCGACCTCCAGCGAGTACAGCAAACCGGAACATGCGGCTTCAAGATCGAAGCAGAACGCGCCCTCCGCGCCAAGCCGCTGCTGCAACACGCAGCCGGTGCTCGGGAACACGAAATCCGGGGTGATTGTTCCGACGATGATCGCGTCGACGTCTTTGCCTTCCAGCCCGGCCATTTCCAGCGCCCTGCGGCACGCTTCGTAAGCCATGTCGCCGGTCGATTGATCGGGGGCGGCGATGCGGCGCTCCTCGATTCCGGTACGGGTACGGATCCATTCGTCATTGGTCTCGACCATTTTTTCGAGATCCGCGTTGCTCAATATCCGCTCCGGAACGTAAGATCCGGTTCCTGCAATCCTGATGCTCATAAAACTCCTTGGCGTGGTTTGTTTCTCCGCCGAACCGGCGTTTACTTCCTTAAATCGGCAAGTTTTCGCTCCAACTCGGCGGTGTTGCAACCGGTTTCGTTCAATCGAGCCAGAATCCGCTCATTCAGGCCAAAGGCCACACATTCACCCGCCACCCGGATCGCACTGCGAACCGCGCGCGGGCTTGAGGAACCGTGCCCGATGATGCAAATTCCATTGAGCCCCAAAAGCGGCGCTCCCCCGACATCATCCGCGTCACCGAATGCTTTCAGCTCGATGAACGCATTTTTAGCCAGAATCGCCCCGGTCAGACGGAGCGCATTCTTGGATAGTACCTGTTTCAGCCAGAACATCGTCGAACGGGCCAGCCCCTCGATGCTTTTCAGCATCACATTGCCGGAAAATCCGTCCGCCACCAAAACGTCGGTGGTGTCCTCAAACGCTACATTCGCCTCGACGTTACCGACAAAATTCAGTTCCCTTGTCTCGTCGAGCAGCTTAAACGATTCTTTGGTCAGATCGTTCCCCTTGATGTCCTCGCCTCCAACGGAGAGCAAGGCGATTCGGGGAGAATCTTCATGAAAAAGATATTGGGCGTAAACTTCACCCATGATAGCAAATTGTGCAAGGTTGACCGGCGTGCACTCGGTGTTGGCTCCGGCATCGGTGAGCAGAAAATGTCCGCCGTTCTGAAGCGGCAAACTCACGATGAGCGCCGAACGATCAATGCCGGGAAGCGTCCGAACCAACACCTTGGTGGCCGCCACCGTCGCCCCGGTGTGACCCGGAGTGACCATTGCGTCCACCTCCTGCATCTTCAGCAGTTTGGCACAGACCGAAATGGACGAGTCTTTTTTCCCGCGCAGCGAAATTGCGGAAGGTTCCGACATTTCGCACACCGTTTCGGCATGCACCACCGAAACGCGGGGATGCCCTGCAATCCCATATTTCTCAAGATAAAAAGCGAGCTTACCGGAGTGTCCGACCAAAACGAACTCATACTCCGGAAAGTCAACAAGAGCCATAACCACACCCTCGATCACCGGACCGGGGCCATAGTCGGCTCCCATTGCGTCTACCGCAATCTTCATCTCTTCGCCCCCTCCCGCGCTGAGGAAGATATCAGGCTTCGACGTTCAGAATCTGCTTGCCGCCGTAGCATCCGCAGGACGGGCAGACCCGGTGCGGCGTCGCCGGAGCGGAGCAATTGGTGCAGAAATTCGCCTGAACGCCTTCATAACGGTTGGCGGCCTTGCGCTGACGCCGCTTCATGCGGGACATTTTTCTCTTCGGAACAGCCATTTTAACAACTCCTTGATTGGTTGATTACTTTATCTGGTATTTTAAAAAACAATCCATAGACAAGAGATAGAATATATCACCGTTCGGAACTTTTTCAAGAACTCTCCTCGTAGATTTATCGATAAAAACACCTTTGAGAACAAGTTAAGGCCATGTTTTTTGACGCTTTTTCGCTTTTTCAGAAGCATTTCCGGCCCGTCGGTGCTATCTTACATCACAGAAATCAAAATGGAGAACGAAAATGACATCGATGCTGCCCACACCGTTCACCCTTGGCCGAATGAGACTGCGGAACCGCATTGTCCGCTCCGCCACTCACGAGGGGCTCGCCTCCGAACACGACCTCTGTACCCCGGAGCTCGCGACAGCGCTGAAATGCCTCGGACAAAATCAAGTCGGGCTTATCATCAGCGGGCACGCCTATGTTTCCCCGGAGGGACGGGTGCGCTCACGCCAAAATGCCATCCACTCCGATGACACGATCGAGCCGTGGAAAAAAGCGCTTGAATCCATCCATGCAACCGGAGCAAAAGTGATCCTTCAGATCGCCCATGCCGGAGGGCGCGCCGGAGATCCCGCTCTCGCCGCCGGCCCATCCCCGTTTGTTCCGGAGAAAAACCGGGACGAATGCCGTGAAATGACCGGGGAAGAGGTTTCACGGCTGCCCGAACTTTTTGCGGCTGCGGCGGTTCGCGCCCAAAAAGCCGGGTTCGACGGCGTCCAGATTCACGCCGCACACGGCTACCTGATCAGCCAGTTTCTCTCCGGATTCTACAATCACAGGACGGATGCGTTCGGCGGAGTGCTGGAAAATCGCGCGCGCATTCTCTATCATATATACGACGCGATCCGCAGCGCCACCGGGGCAGATTATCCGATTCTGGCAAAAATCAACAGCGAAGATTTCGTCCCCGGCGGTTTCTCTGCCGAAGAGTGCCTGACCGTCTGTCGCGAGCTGGAACGGCGTGGCCTGGACGCCATCGAACTCTCCGGCGGCATCCCCGAAGCGGGCGCTCTGCGAAGCCCGGTGCGAACCGAGAGCCCCGCCCCCGGAGCCGCCGTCTATTATGAACAAACCGCACGCGCACTTCGCGCCGTCCTGGACATGCCGCTTCTGCTCGTCGGCGGAATCCGTGATGCGGCCAACGCAGAACGGCTTCTTGCAGAAGACGTTTGCGACCTCGTATCCCTCAGTCGGCCGTTGATCCGCGAACCCGACCTTGCCGCACGCTGGCTGGCAGGGAATCGCGACCGCGCCGAGTGCATCAGTTGCAACGGCTGTTTTCGCCCGATTATGACCGGTCGCGGGCTCTATTGCCCGGTGGAAAAACGGTTAAAAACGACCAGCGAAGGAAGACCGTAATGATTTCAGAATAATTGAGTTATCCTAAATAGATAAAAAGAGATCAAATCTCGATAAAAAAACATCGATAAAAAAAGTATTAACATCTTGAAATATGAATGAAAGGTGTTATCTTAAGAGACGCAAAATGGGATTGTCGGAAACGTCCGGCCGGTTCGCCTGTGATGCCGGTTATGACAACGACACGCACCAGAGTGAAAACGGAGGCTTATAATGGCGAATGTGAAGGTTCCGAAACTGCCGACAATCCGGCGGTTGCCGACCTATCTCTACAGGCTGTCCGAGATGCAGAAAAACGGGGTGGAAATTGTTGCGACACCAGAGCTTGCACGATACATGAATCTCGGAGAAATCGTAATCCGCAAAGACCTCGCCCTCACCGGAGTCACCGGCCAACCCGGCGTCGGTTACAAAATCGGCGAACTGATTGAGGCGATTAAGAACTATTTGAACTGGAACAATGTTTCCGAGGCCATCCTTGTCGGAACCGGCTCGCTCGGTTCCGCACTGATGGGATACGAGGGATTCGAGGAATACGGATTGCAGATCATTGCCGCATTTGACGCCGACCCGGCCAAAATCGGGACCGAAGTGCGCGGCCGCAGCGTATTCAACATTACCGACCTTGAAGAGATCACCCGGCGCCTCGGTGCCAAAATGGGCATCATCTGTGTCCCGGCCGAATACGCCCAGGGGGTCGCGGAACGGATGGTAGCAGCCGGAATCAAAGCCATCTGGACCTTCGCCAACGTCAGCTTGAAGGTGCCGGAAGACGTCATTGTACAACGTGAAGTCATCGCGGGCGGACTCGCCGTGCTCTCCGTCAAAATGCGACAAAAACTGGTCGAGGAAGAGGCGCAGAACTAAGCCCGAACGTTCTTGAAACTCAAATAACTTACCGTATTCAATACATAAGGAGCGAAAATGCAGGAAACCATGGAAGCAACCCAGGCGACGATCGACCATCTCGCCGCGGTCAACAAAATTCTGGAGAAACACAATTATTTGGAAAGCAAGCTGATTCCGATTCTCCAGGAAGTCCAGGAGGTATACAAGTATCTCTCCAAGGATATGATCAGCTACGTAGCAACCAGCATCGGCGTCCCGCCGTCGCGGGTTTACGGTGTTGCGACATTCTATGCCCATTTTTCGATGACGCCGAAAGGCAAGCACATCATCAAGCTTTGCGACGGCACCGCCTGCCATGTGAAAAAATCACACGGCATTCTTGCGGCGCTTTACAAAAAGCTCAACCTTTCGGCCGACAAGCACACGACCGACGACCTGCTGTTCACCGTTGAAACCGTCAGCTGCCTCGGCGCCTGCGGCCTTGCCCCGGTGCTGCTGGTCGGCGAAGCCGTCCACGGACAGGTGACGCCCGAAGAGACCATCAAGATCCTTGATAAGGTCCTCGAGGTTGAAGCAGCCGCTGCCGCCGCCAACGAGTAACCCGCTGACCGGAGAACAAATAAAATGAGTACAGCTGTAGTCACTCCCGCCGTTGATCTTGATCGGATTGCGGAAGAGTTCAAAAAGAATTACGAAAACGTCAAGAGCCGGATCATCATCTGCGGTGGAACCGGTTGCGTCGCCAACGGCGCGTTTGAGGTTCGTGACGCTCTCGCCAAAGAACTGAAGAACGCCGGAATCGACATCCTCCTCGAGATCAAACACGAGGAAGAGCCGAAAGAGGACGAGATCTATATTTCCAAATCCGGCTGCCAGGGATTCTGCCAGATGGGGCCGCTGCTCCACATTGAGCCGGGCGACATCCTCTACACCAAAGTCAAAGCCTCCGATGTGCCGGAAATCGTCGAAAAGACGATCAAGAACAAAGAGATCATCGACCGCTTGCTCTACATTGACCACCAGAACAACAACTGCCTTTGCAAGGGCGATGCTGAAATTCCGTTCTACAACCGCCAGAAGCGCGTGGTCCTCGCCAACTGCCGGATCGAGCCGGCGGACATCCGCGAATACATTTCGCGCGGCGGTTACTTCGGCGCCCGCAAGGCCGTCCTTGAGATGAGTCCCGAGGAAGTTTGCCAGACCGCGATTGAGTCGGGTCTGCGCGGCCGCGGCGGCGGTGGTTTCCCGACCGGCCTCAAATGGAAATTCACTCTCGCCTCAAAGAACGACAAGAAGTTCGTCATCTGCAACGGTGACGAAGGCGACCCGGGCGCGTTCATGGACCGTTCGTTGCTGGAAGGCAATCCGCACGCCATCATCGAAGGTATGATGATCGCCGCACGCGCCATCGGCGCCAATGAAGGCTACGTCTACGTCCGTGCAGAGTATCCGCTCGCCGTCGACCGGATGACCGCCGCAGTGCGGGATGCCGAAGAACTCGGCGTTCTCGGCGACAATCTGTTCGGAAGCAAAGATTTCGGGTTCCGCCTCCACGTGATGGAAGGTGCGGGCGCATTCGTCTGCGGCGAAGAGACCGCACTGATCGCATCGATCGAAGGCAAGCGCGGAATGCCGCGTCCGAAACCGCCGTTCCCGGCGCAGAGCGGACTCTGGGGCAAACCGACGGTAATCAACAACGTCGAAACGCTCGCTTCGGTTCCGGGCATCTTCTATCAGGGCCCCGCGCAGTACAAGTCGATCGGGACGGAGAAGTCCCCCGGCACCAAAACATTTGCGCTGACCGGACACGTGGCGAATACCGGATTGATTGAAGTCCCGTTCGGCACCACGCTGCGCGAGATCGTCTACAACATCGGCGGCGGCGTGACCAACGACGCGGGCGAAATCACCACCGACGATTTCAAGGCCGTCCAGATCGGCGGACCGTCGGGCGGCTGCCTGACGGTGGACATGCTCGATCTGCCGCTTGACTTCGATTCGCTGAAAACAGTCGGCGCGATGGTCGGCTCCGGCGGACTCGTGGTGATGAACAAGCAGACCTGTATCGTCACAATCGCCCGGTTCTTCATGCAGTTTACGCAGAATGAATCCTGTGGCAAGTGCGTTCCCTGCCGCGAAGGTACCCGTCAGATGCTCGCGCTTCTCGACGACATCATCGAAGGCCGCGCGGATGAACACACACTCGAATTGCTCGAAGAAACGGCCAAGGCGGTTCAGATCGGCTCGCTCTGCGGACTCGGCAAAACCGCGCCGAACCCGATTCTCTCGACTTTGCGCTATTTCCGCGAAGAGTACGAGCAGCACGTCATCCAGAAGTGCTGCCCGGCGGGTGAATGCAAGGCGTTGGCACGGCCGGAGATTCTGGCGGACAAATGCAAGGGCTGCACCGCATGCCTGCGCAAGTGTCCGGTCGGAGCGATCACCGGCAAGGTCAAAGAAGTCCACGTCCTCGATGCGGACAAGTGCATCAAGTGCGGCGCCTGCGTGGCGGCGTGCCGGTTCGATGCGATCGCCGGTCTTTAATCAACCTTCAGCCCCGGAGCATAAAATAAAATGAACGAAGATAAGAAAACTCTGTTCGTCAATAACCGCGAAATCGAAATCGCGGGCGAGCGCAATTTGCTCGAAGTGATCCGCAAGGCCGGAATCGATATCCCGACCTTCTGCTATCACTCGGAATTGTCCATCTACGGCGCATGCCGCCTCTGCCTTGTCGACGTCAAAGGACGCGGCATCATGGCTTCGTGTTCGACCGCCCCGGAAGCGGGCATGGTCATCTTCACCGAAACCAAAGACATCCGCAACATGCGGAAAATCAACGTGGAACTGCTGCTGGCCAACCACAACCGCGAGTGCCCGAGCTGTCCGCGCAGCGCGAACTGTTCGCTGCAGGATATCGCCCGCAAACTCGGCGTGGAAGAAGTCCGCTACAAGCAGACCGAGAAGAAACTTCCGATCGACAACTCCAGCCCTTCGCTGGTGCGCGATCCGAACAAGTGTGTGCTTTGCGGCGACTGCGTTCGCGTCTGCGACGAAGTTCAGTCGGTTGGCGCGCTTGATTTCGCCTGCCGCGGCTCCGACGCCCGTGTGGCTCCGGCGTTCGACAACAACCTGAACGACGTTGAGTGCGTGAACTGCGGCCAGTGCGCCCAGGTTTGCCCGACCGGTGCGATCGTCGCCAAGAACGACATCGACAAGGTCTGGGGAGCGATTCACAATCCGGAGAAGGTCGTCGTCGCACAGGTTGCACCGGCAGTCCGCGTCGCCCTCGGTGAGCGTTTCCCAGGGTTCGCAGTCGGCGAAAACGTCGCACCCAAGATGATCACCGCGATGAAGATGCTCGGCTTCAACGAAGTCTACGACACCTGCTTTGCGGCGGACATGACGATTTTTGAAGAAGCGACCGAGTTTCTCGAGCGCGTCGAGAACAACGGCGTCCTGCCGATGTTCACGAGCTGCTGCCCGGGCTGGGTCAAGTTCGTCGAAACCTACTACCCCGAACTGCTGCCGAACGTGTCTTCGACCCGTTCCCCGCAGGCCATCTTCGGTTCCGTCGCCCGCAAGACCCTTCCGGCGAAACTCTCGGTCAAGCCGGAGAACCTGGTGGTTGTTTCGATCATGCCGTGTACGGCCAAGAAATACGAAGCGCAGCTGCCGAAATTCTCGAAAGACGGCCGGCCGGATGTGGACTTTGTGCTGACCACCGAAGAGCTGGCGCAGATGATCGAATCGATGGGCATTCAGCTCTCCGAACTGGAATCCGAAGCGTTCGATATGCCGCTCGGTTTTTCAACGGGCGGCGGCGTGATTTTCGGCGCCACCGGCGGTGTGATGGAAGCGGCGCTCCGGTTCGCAGTGGAGAAGATCTCCGGCGACCCGATGAGCCCGATCGACTTCAAGGAAACCCGCGGCATGGCTCCGCGCAAGGAAGCGGCGCTCGAAGTCGCCGGCAAGAAGCTCCGCATCGCGGTCGTTCACGGCCTCGCGAATGCCCGAAAACTGGTCGATGAGATCAAGGCGGGTAAAGCGGCGTTCGACTTCATCGAAGTCATGGCCTGCCCCGGCGGCTGCGTCGCAGGCGGCGGACAGCCGATTCCGACGGACAAGAACTTCCGCGCCAAACGTGCGGCCGGTCTTTACAATACCGACAAGAGCCGTCAGGTTCAGAAGCCGCAGGAAAACTACTATGTGGACAAATGCTACGCCGAGAGCTTCGGCGGCCGTCCGGGTTCGCATGAAGCGCACACCCGGCTGCACACCCACTACCAGAACCGCAGCCAGCTGTTTGACGCGAAGAGCCCGATTCTGCACAGTGAAAACGCCGACGCTCTGCCGATCTGCGTTACGCTCTGCACCAAGCAGGAACAGTGCTCCGGCCAGGAACTTCTCGGACGCGTGGTCGCGTTTGTGAAAGAAAAGGGCTGGGAAAACAGCGTGAACATCGACGCGGCATTCAGCTCGCGCCCCGAAGCGGACGGAACCATCTCCGTCACGGTTGGCGATGTGGTGATTCCGCGCAACGGCTCCGTCGAGGAGACCTTTGCCGAAGTGAAGCGCGCGATTGAAAGCGCGTTGCTCAAATAATTGAATCGGGGAAGGCGCTCCCGCCTTCTCCGACTCGGCGGCTCCTGAAAAAGGAGCCGAAAAAACTCGCCTTCCATTTCGGGAAAGGCGAGTTTTTTATGTCCCGATTTTATCGGAAGAACTTCAACAGCAGCACGGTCTGATCCAGCGGAAGCCCGCTCACAATCGCCTTACCGTCTTCAAATTTGACCGGAAGATCAAAACTGTTCCCGGTCATCAGGTCGATCGCGACCGGCGGCTTGGTGAACTCGCCGAGTCCTTCGACTTCAAAGCTGATCGGGCGAGTGTTGAATTCCCGGCTGTACGGCTGCATCGACCAGATCGCAACCATCCGTTCATTCTGGGTCGCCTCGTTGCGGAACGCATAAGCAAGAACGCCGTTGGCAGCGTCGATCCTGGCCGAATCCCAATCTCTGATCAATTCGCCGCGCACCATGCTGCGGTGCAACGCGTCCTTGGTTATTTTCACGTTCACGGACGGATCGGCTTCCGCGCCGGAGAGCAGGGAATTCATCCGCTGCACCACGTAAAACGACGGCTTGCGGCTGTAATCGGCGCGAAGCATACCGAAGTTCGCTTCATCCGTCAGCGGGTCGGAGTTGTAATCGTCGACAAAGTCGTACTGACAACTGACCGCGATAGGCAGCGCAAGGCTCTCCACGAAACGACGCAGTAAATAAAGCGACTGCGCCTGCTCACTGAAGCCGACATAAAGCCCCTTCACCTTTTTGTCGTTCATTTCAAATGTGGTAAAACCGAATTCCGTCACCCAGAGCGAACGCGCCTTGCCGGTCTTGGCAAAATGTTCGTGATAGGAGTCAACCAATCCTTTGAACGTATGTTCATCGTCGCCGATGGCGATTCCGTCACGCTTGGTCAACCGCTTGCCGAACGGAACTTTTTCCGGCGGAAGCGAAAAAGTGTACGGGTGCTCGACCACACCGTCGAGGTTTTTCGAGACTCCGACATTCAGTGCATGAAAGTTGGTGGGAGCGCAGGAGCCAAGACCGATCACGGTTTTCTCCGGTGCGATTTTCTTGATCAAATCAGCGGCGGCGTTGGTATACTCCACATGCTTTTTGACCCATTCGGAAACGGTTCCGTCACTCTCCCAACCATTCCAGCTTCCATCTTTGCCGTTGTGCTTATAGGTCTGCCGCCAATTGCCGAAATTATTCGGTTCATTGCCCAGCTCGTAGACGTTTACATAGTCGCGGCTCTGCTCGACGACCGCCTGTACTTTGCTCAAAAATTCCGGAACGGTTCCTTTCGCCCCCATATCAATCACCACGATCTGCTCAATTCCACGCTCTTTGGCCAAACGAAGCGTATTGAGATCGATGTCGGAAATCTTCCAGCTTCCATCCGGCAGCCGAACCATCTTCAGTCCTTCGCGGATGTACTTGAAACCGCAAGCGGCGATTTCATCCAGCAGCAGCTCTTTCGGATACCAACCCTTGAACGCGCCTTCCGGTTTCGGCGCATAGCTGAAGTGAACACAGGTTCCGAATTTGGAGGAGGCGATCTCTTTGCTTGATCTCGGCTCACCGAGATTGATCGATCCGGCAAGTTGCCCGGCGAGCATTGTGACGAATTCCGCCTTTTCTCCGCTTTCGTTCTCCGCCAGAAGCGTGATCCGATAACGGTTGCGCGCGTTGGCGTCTCCGGCGAAGGGAACCTTGTAAAAAATCTCGTCCGTTTTCCCCGGGACAAGTTGGTAGCGTTGCACCAGATCGCGACCAGGACGCGGGAAAACGATGGAGAGCTGTGTCGCTTTTGCCGCCGCATCCGCCGTCGGCGTCAGTTTGAGCATCGCGCCCTCGAGCTGCGGAATCCATTCGCCCTTGAGTGTCCAACCGGCAAGGTTCCGTTCAAAATTCTCTCCGGTCAACGCATTATCCGGAAGCGTCGGGACTTCGGCCTTGAACGATTTAATTGTCACCACTCCTTTCAACGGTTGCTCTTTTCCTTTGGCAGCCATCAACCAGACCGACTTGATCGGCATGGTCAGTTGCTTCACGTCCGCTTTCCCCCCCCAACTGGAGGTCCATGGCCCCTTGACGCTCAACGTCAATGCCGTATCGACGGCTTTTTTCAGTGACAACTCCTTGCCCTGAAAAACCCGTCCATTGGCATCAATGATCCGGTAATTGAAATTGATGGCTTCCGATGCGTTTACCATTAACGAAAGCGAATCGGCGGCGGGAATCAACAGTTTTTTCGGATGGCAACCGACATAAAGGCCGCCCTCAGTAAAATCGTAGCCAAGCTGCAATCCGTCATCTCCGGCATTCAGCGTGACTTTGGCTCCTTTGAATTCCGAACCGTTGAAGGCAGTCCAGTTCGCAGTGGAGCGACAGCCGTCAAGCACGACCTCGGCGGCGGGAAGGAAGGCGGCCGCCGTGACGACCGCCAGTGTGGACGCAATTCGAGTGAGTTTCATGATCTATCAATTCCTTTCAGGTTGATTGTTGTTTTATGGAATGGAGTAAGAATTGGGGCGCTCCGGATTCCAACGATTGTGGGGAAGATACTGCGCCTCCCCCCAGGAAACACCAAGCTGGTCATTATTGTAAAGCCCCCGGAAGGCGGTACCGACTCCCGGAACTCCCGTGTTGGAATAGGCGAATGCGACGTGCCCGTCCAGCCAGGTCACGGTTGCGTTCCGGCCATGGAACGGATATGCCATCGGTTGCCCGATATCCGCAATTGATTTTGCAAAATAATAGCCGGAGGGATTGCTATTCAAATCTGTTGCCGCCTCGACAAAGAGAACCGTATCGGAGTGATGCTTCGCGCGAGCCATCTTGTAACCACGCAGGTAATCGCGATTGAAACCATAAGAAACCCGACCATCATTAAAGCGCGTTTCAGTATCCGTACGGTTCAAGTTGACGCTGTCTTCCGGACACCACCAGAAATCCTTTGTGGTCTTGCTGTTTACGGTGTACTCTCGTATCAGCATGTGCCACTGCGGTATCCCTGCGTTGTTGTAGTAAAGAATCCCGTCGTTATTGTCCGCGTACATCTGCGACGCAGTGCCGATCTGCTTGGCGTTGCCTGTGCATTTTGCTTTGTAGGCGGAGCGGCGCGCCTGGTTCAACGCAGGCAGCAGCATGGCGGCGAGAATTGCGATAATCGCAATCACAACCAGAAGTTCAATCAATGTAAAATAACGCGTCTTCATGATATGTTCTCCTTTCGCTGGACAGTAAAAATTCATGGTATCCTCTTTTCCTGGTTTAAAATTGAAAGATTGCGCACCGATCCCCGGGAGAGCAATACCGGTTCCTGACGAAGGTGGAAAAACGGGTTCTTCCCCTCTACAACCTTCTGAATTTCCGCATGCGCGACGCTGACTTGCTGCATTTCGTCGTTTCGGATGCAATCGAGCGGAGGGCAGAGGAAGCGGGCGCTGGGAGGATCGTCATGCGCCACAACGCTGACGTCGTTCGGAATGGAGATACCGTGGTCGCTGAACGCCTTGTACACTTCCAGGATCGGGTGTCCGCTGATGACGAAGAGGCCGGTGAAATCAAGTCCGTTCTGATCCAGATAGGCACTGAGGCATTCATAAGCTCGGTGCGGGTTGTTGTTCCAGCTTTCCGCGTTGGTTTCAATGACAGCGACGGAGACTCCGGTAAGCCGGGCGAAATCAGAAAACCCCTGACAGCGCATATCCAGTCCGGAACAGTGCGGTTCCGTCACCAGCATCGCAAGTTTGCGATGCCCGTTGTTGATCAGATGCGCCGCCGCAATCGCACCGCCGGCGGAAGCATTGCCGGAGATCATCGATAAACCGAGGTCAGCAACTTCATGGCTGACGATAACCACCGGAATCGGAAGCGAGCAGATGTAACGCAACCCATCCCGGCTGATCGGTCCGGCGGGAGGCACAACCAGAAGCGCATCGCAATCGTCCGCCGGAAATGCGCGGAAAAATTCGCTGCTCCGATCCTGCATCCGGCTGCTGAAGCGGAATTCACCGGTATTTCGAGCGTAATCACACCAATCCTGCTCTAATTGCTTCAGCGAGTTGCTCACCCACTTCGGCAGGATAAGGCGGTAATGAAGTTGTCGTTTCGGAGAGAGGTCACGAGTAAAATAGCCGCTTCCCGGACGATGCACAACAGCACTCTCCGCAATCAGTTGCTTCATCACCTGCTCAATTGTTCGCTGGCTGGTGCCGAACCGCGACATCAGTTTACGGATCGGATAAAAACGGGTATTTGGGGGCAAGCTCCCCACTTCCTGCTTGAGTTCACTTACAATGCTGCTCTTCCAGTCGCTCATCTCAAATTCTTCCGGTGAATACATCGCCTGATTACATATGACTACAAATAGTATGGCGTATTCATACGCGAACGGCAAGTCCTTCGTGCAAAAAAAAAATCAGAAAAGCGAAAACCGGAATAAAATCCCCAGTTTTATTGAAAAACAATACAATCCGGTGTACATTTGCATCATGCGTTATATTGATCTTCATGTACACAGCCGCTCTTCTGACGGGAGCGAGACACCCACCAGAATCGTGGAGATGGCGGCAGCGGTAAATCTTGCCGCCGTCGCACTGACCGATCACGATACCGTCGACGGGGTTCCCGAATTTCTGGAGGCAGCCGAACGCTTTCCGCAGTTGGAAGCGATTCCCGGCGTCGAAATCTCCACCATGTTCGGCAATCGGGAGCTGCATATCGTCGGGCTTTACATCGACCACACCAATCCCGTTCTCTGTGAGTTTCTGGAGGAGATGCGTAAAAATCGCAGCATACGCAACGAAGCGATCCGGATCAAACTCAATTCCCTCGGCTATCCACTGACATGGGATTGCCCCGCGTTGGCGGCGGCCGGTGATTCCGCATCGGTCGGTCGCCCGCATTTCGCCCGGGCGCTGATGGAGAAATTCAACTTCCCGTCACTTCAGTCCGTGTTCGATAAACTCCTGAAGCGCGGCTGCCCGGCCTATGTGCAGCGGACGCTGCCAGACCCGGTGCGGGCGTTTGAGGCGATTCACGCGGCGGGCGGCATCACCGTCTGGGCTCACCCGGTCTACCGCGAACGCAACGAGCACGCCTGGGCGCGCCGAGTCATGAAGCGCTTTTCCGCCCTCGGGCTCGACGCGGTGGAGGGGTATTACAGTCTATTCGGCCCCGGCGAAACCGAAATGGTGACACAACTGGCGGATCGCTTTGAACTGGCAGTTTCCGGCGGCAGCGACTACCATGGCGACAACTCGCCGAACATCGATCTCGGCGCCGGCGCCGGGCGTCTCCGCGTTCCGGAAGAATTGCTCGAAGAACTCAAAAAACGACGGACGCATGGCAACGAATAACCATACCTTTCCCGTCACCCGGCACTTCTCCGTCACTTGCGCAAAAATTACGGCTCCAGCCGTTATTTCCCCTCAAGACACATTCATCTTTTTCGGGTGCTTGGCGGCATAGCAGGTAAACCAGACTAATCCGATCGCGGTTCCAGCAGCGATCAGCACCATCGTGATTCGGCTCGCCTCGCGACAGCCGGCAAGGTTCAGCATGGTGTTTAAAAACATCGCCAGAGCAACAATGGCAAAGCTCTTGTGAATGTACTGCGCATACCCCGCGTCAAATGCGATTTTATGTAGCCGAACCCCCAATGGGAATCCGACAAATCCACCCGCAGCCACCAGAAGCGCTCCCCACAGCACCTGCCACGCAAACGCATCGGAGTGGTAGAGATAGGTGACGCCTCCGGTCAGCGTGGTCAGCGTCACCATCAACCGCACGATCCGGCTGGTATAATGTTCCGGCACATGAAACACCGAAGTCAGCAGCGGGCGCATCAGAAGCCCGCCGCCGACACCGAGCATGGAAGAGAGCACGCCGGTCGCAACTCCGGTGCCGAATACACCAAGCTGCTTTTTCGGAGAAAACCCCGGAAACTCCTCCGCACCGACCAATGTCCGTGACAGCGCGGTCTGAAATCCAATGACAAGAATAAACGCCGCCAACATCCACTGCAATATGTCGGAGCTGCCGAAATAAGCGAACAGCTCCTCGTTGAACAGTTTCCCGAAGAATGACGCGCCGACCGCGCCGATCGCCAACGGCAGAACCACCACTCGTCCCGGTTGATCTTTTTTCCAGCCGATTTCCGGCAACTGCTTCACCACAGTCGGAACGGTTGACGGAACCATCTGCAGGAGTCCGATGCCGACCGCATCCAGCGGGTGAAATCCGAGAATCAGCATGGTCGGCACCACGATCCAACCGCAGCCGACGCCCCAGAAACCGCCGGACATCATGCCGATCAATCCAATCAGAGGGCCGGCGATCCAGAAGAGGGGGCTCATCGCGCCGCCTCCTGCACTTCCTTGAGGAAAGCGGAAATATAAGGTTCACTGTTGTGAAACGCGCCGCCATGGTCACACCCGGCAAGGTGATGACAGCGAATCAACCGGTGTCCGATTGATCGGAGCGTCGCCGCCATCAAAGCATTTTCCTCCATTCGCCCGGGAATATCCAAATCGGATTCCCCTGTGACCAGCAGCATCGGGGCCAGATCCGCGCTGACATAATAGAGCGGCGCAAACAGATCCACCACCGGGTGGCACTGGTTTTGCGGGTAACGGAGATCAATTTTTAACTGAAAATGGGTCGTCAGTTGCCCACTGATAATCAGCAACCCGGCGAGCTTGCGATGATCAAAGCCGTGTGCCGCGAGGTAGCTGCCGGCACATCCCATCATGGCGGCCAGATATGCGCCGGCCGACATTCCGCCCACAAAAACACGCGTGGCGGCGAGGTGGTATTGATTCACGTTGTTCAGCACATGCGCAATCGCGGCGGCGGCGTCCGCCAGCGCGGTCGTCGCCGGGTGATCGGGGCTCAGCCGGTAGCGACACTCCGCCACTGCCATGGTTCCGTCAAACAGACAACCCGGCACCTCACGAACATCGGACATCATTCCCCCGCCGTGAAACCAGACCGTTACCGGAGATTCCCCACCTGCTTTCGGAAGCCACAGATAGATCCGCTGAAGTTCCCGTCCGTGCCCGGCATAATCGATGATTTGCACCGGCCGGTAAGCGGTTTCATTCGGAATCGCCAGACTGTCCCATTCGCCTTTCCAGATCATTCCCGCACCTCATTTGGTTGATCAAATTCTCACACATTGTATACAGTATACAATGTGCCATAAAAAAGCAAACGCCAAATAGAAAAAACTGCTGTTTTTACCTGATCCTTTCGGCACTGCTCTCCCAAACACTTTTTGCTTATGTTGAAAAGCAGGAGCGCATTCCGGCGAAATCACGCATTGTCGGCAGGGAACCGGATTCCGGTTTGGCGGCGGGCCTCATCCATCACCTCCAGCGCCAGGAGCGAAAGAGAATGGTGCTGGGTTTCGCCATCGTCGGCCTGGATCAGTCGAACCCATTCCAACACCTCGTAAACCATGTTGGTGGAGGTGGCTGGCGCCTCAATGGCAAGCCGTTCCGGTTCGCCTTTGCGCGGGTAAATCGTCACATTGCGCGGGTTGGCGATTTCTCCGATCACCATGCTACCCGCCTCACCCTGAATCTGGCTCGGCAGTTTGCCATCGGTGATTTTGGAGTAAAGCAGCTCCGCCTGCATGCCGCAATCGTACCCGGCAAAAATCGTACCCGCTCCATCCAGATGATTCGACAGCTTCACCGCATCGGCGTAGATCCGGTCGGGACGACCGAACAGCCGCACCAGCGGATGCACGCAGTAAACACCGATATCCATCAGCGCCCCGTTGGAAAAGGCGGGGTTGAACGCATTCTCCACAATTCCCGCCTTGAATTTGTCGTAACGGGAGGAGTATTGGCAATACTGAAACGTCGCGCGCCGAACCGTTCCGAGCCGGGGGAGATGCTCCCGGATCGCCTGAAACCCCGGATCAAATGCCGAACGCATCGCCTCCAGCAACACCGCGCGATGGGTCGTCGCGATCTTCAACAGCTCCGCCAGTTCGCGGGAATTCGAGGTAATCGGCTTCTCACACAGCACATGCTTTCCGTGCGCCAGCATCCGTGCGGCCTGTTCAAAATGACAACATGTGGGGCTGGCGATATAAACCGCATCGATCCCCGGGTCCGCCGCCAGCGCAGCGAGATCGGTATGAATCGCCGACGCACCATGCTTCATCGCAAATGCTTTCGCCGTATCCACGCTGCGGGAGTAGACCGCCGCATAAACAAGCTCCGGACAGGCTTTGGCGGCCTCCAAAAACCACTCGGTTACAAAATTCGTTCCGATTGTCGCAAAGCGAATCATCGCGGCATTCTCTTCAGTTGACGGCATCCAGATAGTAAAAGATGAGCGTGACCAGCGAAAGCGCCAGAATCAACGCCAGCAGAATCATCAGAATCAACAGATTCCGACCGAGAAACAACCCCGCATGTTTCAGAGGGGACGCGTTTTCCGCCTTCGGCACATAGCCAGTCTGGAAGGCGAAGATATCTTCGCGCAACTCCGCCACGGTCTGATAGCGATCGTCGGGATTCAACGCCATCGCTTTCAGGCAGATCGCCTCCAACGCCGCCGGGATATGGCGGTCATCCGGAGCGGATGCCGTTGGGGGCGGAATTTCGCCCGTGGTGGTACGCCGCAAAATGTCCTCCATCGGCAGACGCCCCAGCGGACTGCGCAGCGCCAGCATCGCATAAAGGATGCCGCCAAGCGAATAAATATCCGAACGAAATCCGACCGGATAACTCGAAATCGGTCGAATCTGTTCCGGTGACATATAGCCGGGGGTTCCTTTCACGCGGGTGTCCGAATCGAGTCCTTCGGCGTTCGGCGACTGCACTTTCTCCTGCGCCTCCGCCGTCACCGCGCGCGCCAGACCCCAGTCCAACAGCAACACTTCACCGAAGTCGCCGAGGTTCACGTTTTCCGGTTTGATATCCAAATGGCAGATACCCTGCGAGTGAGCGAATTCCACCGCGTTACAAATCCGGATGAAAATCTGGAGCAGCCGAAGCTGGCTGAAGCGATGAACCGCTTCCGGTTCCGCCTTGCCCAGCTTGCGAATGGCGGCGGCAAGCGATTGGCCGTGCAGGTATTTCATCGTGAAGAACGGCGAACCCGAGCTATCCACCCCGAGATCGTGCACCGGCACGATATTCGGGTGTTCCAGCTGGGCGGTCAATCGCGCCTCCCGTACGAAACGCTCCAGGTCGATCCGCGGGCGCTCGCGAAAGTCGGGCATAATCGCCATCGCCACCTCGCGGCCGGTATCCCGGTCGTGCACAAGAAGAACGCTCTTCATGCCCCCGAACCCGATCGTCCGCAAGAAATTATAGCGTTCCTGCGGCTTGATGGGCAACGAAGAAAACACGTCCTCCACATCACCGTTCGCAGGAGCGCTCGGCTCAACTCCGATCACCTTTGTTTTTATGTCGCTGGTCTGTGGCATCGGAAGTGAAAACTCCTTCTGTTCAGGCCTGTGCCTTCTTCGCGGCGGTACGCTTTGCCGGGCGGGATTCTCCGCTCAACAACTGCGCCGGCTTATCGCCTCGGACCGCGGCGCCGTCCACGACGCACCGGGTCACGCCTTCCGAAGAGGGTGCTTCAAACATGACGTCGATCATCAAATCTTCCAAAATCGCCCGAAGACCGCGCGCGCCGGTTCCGCGTCGAACCGCCTTATCCGCCAGCTCCGTCAGCGCGTCGGTGGTGAATTCCAGCGTAACGCCTTCCATCGCCAGCAGCCGCTGGTACTGACGCACCAGAGCGTTTTTCGGTTCGGTCAAAATCCGAATCAAATCATCCCGTTCCAACGGTTCCAACGCCGTCACCATCGGCAGACGGCCGACGAATTCCGGAATCAGCCCGAACCGGATCAAATCCTCCGGTTCACACTTGGAATAAGGGTTCTTCTCCAGATTTGCCGCCAGCTCGTCCGCCTGCTCCGCCTCGTTGTCCACCAGACGTTTGAAGCCAAGCACCTGCTTGCCGCAACGACGCTGAATGATTTTGTCCAACCCAACGAACGCGCCACCACAGATGAATAGAATATTTGACGTGTCGATGCGGATCAATTCCTGCTGCGGATGCTTGCGACCACCTTGCGGCGGAACGCTTGCGACCGTTCCTTCGAGAATTTTCAACAGTGCCTGCTGCACCCCTTCGCCTGATACGTCGCGGGTGATCGAAACGTTTTCAGTTTTGCGCGCAATCTTGTCGATTTCATCCACATAAATGATACCGATCTGGGTGCGGTCGATATCGCCGCCAGCCGCCTGATAGAGCCGAAGAATGATGTTCTCCACATCATCTCCGACGTAACCGGCTTCGGTCAGCGTCGTCGCATCGCAGATGGCAAACGGCACGTCGAGCATCGTCGCAAGCGTTTTCGCCAGCAATGTCTTCCCGCTGCCGGTGGGTCCGAGCAAAAGAACGTTGCTCTTGTCAAGCTCAACATCCTTGAACAGTTCCTCATTCGCTTTGCTGTGAACGCCCGCCTGCGTCTGAAGACGCTTGTAGTGATTATGCACAGCGACCGAAAGCACACGCTTGGCATGCTCCTGCCCGATGACATACCCATCCAACCCCTGCTTGATGGCCGCCGGAGCCGGAACCTTCAGCCCGAGAACCGGAGGAACATTCTGGGTCGCCTGCTTTTTACTGCAATAGGCTTCATAGCCGTTGCGCAGACAATTTGAGCAGATGGACAATCCTTCATAGCCGCTCGGAGCAAACATTACCTGCGGATCATCGCCTTCGCGCGCGCCGCAAAATGCGCATAGGAGCTTGCTGTCATTTCCACGTTTTCCCATGAAATGTTACTTTCCTGCCGATGGTTTCGAGACAACTTTGTCGACGAGGCCGTACTTGGTCGCCTCTTCCGCGCCCATGAAGAAGTCGCGTTCGGTGTCTTTTTCAATTTTCTTGACCGATTGCCCGGAGTGCGAGGCGATGATGTTGTTCAACATCAGCTTTAAGCGCTGGATCTCCTTGGCCTGAATATCGATATCGGCCGCCGTTCCCTGCGCCCCGCCCCACGGCTGATGGATCATGATCCGGCTGTTGGGCAGCGCAAAACGCTTCCCAGCAGCTCCGGCGCAAAGCAGCACCGCGCCCATCGAGGCACACTGTCCGATACAGTAAGTCTTAACATCGCAGGAAAGAATCTGCATCGTGTCGTAAATCGCCAGTCCGGCTGTTACCGAACCGCCGGGGCTGTTGATGTAAAGATCGATATCCTTCTTCGGGTCTTCCGCCTGAAGAAACAAAAGCTGGGCGACAATCAGGTTCGCCACATCGTCATCGATCGGAGTCCCCAACAGAATGATCCGGTCTTTCAGGAGGCGGCTGTAGATATCAAACGCTCTTTCGCCCTGTCCGGTCTGTTCGACCACCATCGGCACCAGAAACGAGTTGCTTTTCATCTTTTCTCTCCTAATATTTCTTCGTAATTGCACATATTCACCATCAAAAAGCAAAAAGAGCCGTGCCGGAATGCCCTTGCTCGGACACTCCACCACCCGGCTCTTTCGGAGTGATCAAAAAGTTGCCTTACTTCGTCGCCTGATCGGCAAGATGATTCAGCACCTTATTGCTCAGGATGTCCAATTGGAGATCATCCATTCCGCCGTTCTGCTCGAGCATCGCGCGGAATTCCTTCTCCTTGTAGCCGTAGTAGCGGCTCATCTCGCGAAGCTGGGCGTCCACTTCGTTCTCTTCAAGCGTGATGCTCTCGGCCTTGGCGAGTTTGCGCAGAATAAAGGTGCGGCGGAGCGCCTTTTTGGCCTCCACTTCAGCGACCTTCTTGTGCTCTTCGAGTTCCGCCTTGAATTTCTCGGCTTCCTCTTCGCTCTTCACGGTTTCCCGCGCGACCCTCTGCAGTTCTTTCTGCGTTTCGTTGGCCAGCACCGACGGGGGAAGCTCGAATTCGGTGACGCTCTTGTCAATCTCGGCGTAGACCTTTTCGACCACCGCGCTGCGCTGCTTGGCCTGATTTTCCTGTTCCATCGCCTTGCGGAGCATGTCGCGGAACTCTTCGATCGTCTTAACGCGAGCCTTCTCCGCCAATTCCGTATCGGAAAGCTCGGCACGGCGCTGAATGCCTTCGACGGCAACGGTATAATTGACCGTCTTGCCGGCAAGGGGTTCTTCGCGATAATCCGCCGGATATTCGGCTTTGACCTTATATTCTTTGCCCACTTCGGCACCGGTCAGGGCGGCAATGCTGCCCGGAATGGTTTCCGGCTCGCTGAGCCACAGGAAGGTGCTCTCGGCTTCCGCCTGACGCTTGAGCGACGGCGACGCGTCTTCCGGAAGAGCGAAGTCGCTCTTGTAGGAAACTTTGAGCATATCTTCGGCCTTGGCGCCGCCTTCTGCATCGGCATAGTTGCCATACATGGAGCGGTAGGTCTTGACGCGTTCGTCGATCTGTTCATCGGTCACGGCGTCGAGCGTTTCGCTGACCTTCACCGCCTTGTAGTCACCGAGTTCAAACTCGGGAGCAATGTCGGCGCCGAGGGTAAATTTGAATTCTTTATCGAATTCGAGCTGCGGTTCGCCTTCGATGCCGCAAGTCACGATATCGAGGCTGTCATCCTTGCCCGCGAGGTCAAAAGCGGCATAGACGATCTTGCGCTCCAGTTCCTGACGGATTTCACCGGCATAACGGCTTTTCAGCATGGCGGCCGGAGCCTTGCCCGGACGGAACCCGGGAATCGCAACCGAAGTTGCGAACTCGCGCAACACCAGCTCGGTTTCCTTGCGGACTGTTTCCGCCGGAACGACAAAATCCAACTCTTTGCGGCACGGCTGCGTGGCACGAATTTCCATCTGAATGGAATCTACGAGATTCTTCGCCATCTCAATAAAACCTTTCTTTTATATGCGGTTCTCCGGACCTGAATGAACCCGGCATTATATTTAAAACCAAGTCTCTACAATACAGACTGGTTAATATAACACCGCTTTTTTCTCTTTTCAATCCAGCGCCGCAAAAAAAGCGAAAACGCGACCGCGTATTTCGGCCGCGTTTTGAAATTTACAGAACGCGCTCAAGAACGATTTCCGGATCAATCTCTTCACGCAGGATGCGTTCGAGTCCGCCTTTGATGGTCATGGTCGCGTGCGGACAGCAACCGCAAGCGCCCTGAAGCCGGAGCTGAACGGTTTTTCCATTGATTTCGATAATCTCAAGATCTCCGCCATCGGCCTGGAGGTGAACGCGAAGCTCTTCGAGCCGGTCGGTGATTTTCTTAGCAAGGTCTTCCATGATTTCAGTTCTCCTGTATTTGGCATGTGAAATTTATCATGAACTTAAAGTATATGCCGGAAACGGAAAAAATCAAGGTTTTCGCAAGAAAAACCACCCCTTTTTTCCTGATTTCACCGCGAAACGGTTGCA
Source organism: Victivallis vadensis (assembly GCA_040393525.1). GTDB lineage: Bacteria > Verrucomicrobiota > Lentisphaeria > Victivallales > Victivallaceae > Victivallis > Victivallis vadensis_A. The sequence continues at coordinate 122,419 of JBEBTY010000009.1, forward strand.
TTTCCATTTCGCGGCGTTCCATTATATGCCATGAACAAAATAATAAAATCGAACTGAGAGGATGCCATGAATCACCTGATTGCATTGCTGGAGGATCCGAAACAATTCGCCATCGGCAAACTGCCGCCGCGCGCAACCTCGTGGCCATCGAAACGTCTTTCGCTTGCACCCGACGAGTTTCTCTATCACGTCGACGATTGGCGAATCTCTCTGGACGGCTGCTGGAAACTCCGCTGGTCCCCCCGCCCGGAAGGACGGGAAGAGGGATTTGAATCCTCCACGTTCGACGATTCGGCATGGGGGGAGATCGAACTGCCCGTCAATCTCGAATGCGTCGGATTCGGCACCCCGATTTATAGCAACATCACCTATCCATTTCACTGTGATCCGCCGCATGTCATGGGGGAACCTCCCGAAGACTGGACAACGTATCAGGAACGCAATCCGACCGGTCAGTTCCGCCGGACGTTCCAAGTGCCCACTGACTGGAGCGGACGGAGAATCGTCATTCACTTCGCCGGCGTGCAGACCGCGTTCCGGCTCTGGGTCAACGGACAATACCTCGGATACAGCGAAGACTCCATGGGGCCGGCGGAATTCGACCTCTCCGGTGTGGCGCGCACCGGCAAAAACCTCATCGCGGTCGAAACGTATAAATATTCCAGCGCAAGCTACCTGGAGGATCAAGATTTCTGGCGGCTCTCCGGCATTTACCGAAGTGTTTTCGTCTACTCAACCGCCCCCGTCTACATCGCGGACGCGGTGATCTCCGCCGATCCGGCCACCAGAACCGTCCAGGCAAAAGTCGCGATCGAAGGGTGGAGTGATACACTGACGCTTTCGCTCGCCATTCGTGACGCGGCGGGGAACTGCGTCGCACAAGTCGAAGGCGGGAAAACGCTCGCCTCCACACTGAAGTCCATCGAATCCTGGAGTGCGGAAACCCCGTATCTCTATACCGTCAGCATCGCGCTGCAACGCGGCGATGAAGTGCTCGATGTCCGCCACTATCGAACGGGGTTCCGCACGGTGGAAGTGAAAGATCGCCGGCTGTTTTTCAACAATCGCCCAATCCGGCTTCACGGCGTCAATCGACACGAGGTGAATCCGCTGCGCGGACGAACGGTTCTAGTGGAGGATATGATCCGCGACGTGGAACTCATCAAAGCCTCCAACCTCGACGCAGTACGGTGCAGCCACTACCCGAATCATCCGCTCTGGTACGAGCTTTGCGACCGCTACGGCCTCTATATGATTGACGAAATGAATCTTGAGAGTCACCATCTCTCTTACCACGCCTGCGTGCTTCCCGGTGACGATCCGGTCTGGGAGCCGGCGGTGCTTGACCGCGCCGAACGAATGGTGCGCGTCAACCGAAACTCGGTCGCCGTCACGATCTGGTCGCTCGGCAATGAGGCGGGGTTCGGCACGGCGTTCAACGCAGCGGCGGATGCCGTGCGGAAACTCGATCCGCGCCCAATTCAATACGCCGACATGAATGCGGTGGCCGAATTTGACAGTCAAACCTATCCAACGCCGCGCTGGCTGACCGATTACTCGCAGGACAACGCCATCCGCATCGGAGAGCACGGCGAAATCCCGCATCCGCGTCAACACGGCTCCGGCCCGAGCGACAAACCCTTCATCATGAATGAATACGCGCACGCGATGGGAAACAGCACCGGAAACTTCTTTGAATATTGGGACGTGATCGATCGCCATGACTGCCTCGCCGGAGGCTTCATCTGGGAGTGGTGCGAACACGCGCTTCTGACCTCAAAAGGCTACGCTTACGGGGGAGATTTCGGAGACAAGCCGAATGACGGGAACTTCTGCTGCGACGGGCTGGTTCGTCCGAATCGCGAAGCGAATCCTGGGCTTTGCGAAGTGAAGTGGGTTCACCGTCCATTGACCGGCGTCATTGATCGCACCGAACGTACCATCACGTTGACCAACCGCCGTTCATTTCGCTCCACTGCAGGCGAAACAATCGGATGGAAATTGCTGGCGGACGGACGCAAGATCGCTTCCGGCAAATGGGATTTCATTCTTGAGGCAGGGGAATCCCGAACGGTTCCTTACCCGGTTTCATTGCCGGATTCGGGAGAGTTATTCTGGCGGCTCTCGCTTGGAGAGGTTGCCGAGTTCGAGTTACCGCTCGGTGCCGACCCGACCTTTTCGATTTTTCCCGACGCAAATCCGTTTTGGGCGGAGCCGGAACCGCTGGCGACGACAAACGATAGCGCGCTGCCATTGCTGGAGGCGGCAAAAATCGTGCTTGACCGTGCGGAAACCGACAACGACCGCGGCTGCAAATTTGATTTGCGCACCCGGGCACGCAAGGAGGGGGACTTCCATTCTTCGCTCACGTGGAAATCGAACGATGCCGCCCGGGTTGCAGAGCTTGAATTCACACCTCAAAAATCCTGTCCGGAGATTGCGCGCTTCGGGCTTCGCCTCCTGCTTCCGCATGAAGCGATCGCACAACTTGAGTGGTATGGGCGTGGCCCGCACGAAGCGTATTGCGACCGGAAGCGTTCGGCGTTGGTCGGACATCATGCCGTCGACCCGATGACACTCCACACGCCATACACCCGGCCGCAGGAAAACGGGCAACGAACCGACGTGCGGATGTTGACATTGATTTCTGCAAACGGGGAGCGTCTTGAGATTCTTTCCGATCGGCTTTTCGGCTTTACGCTTCGTCCTTACCGAAGCGAATCATTGGAACGCGCACGCCATGCGGAAGACCTGACACATGAAAACCTCTGGGAGCTGACGCTCGATCACGTCCACCGTGGCGTGGGCGGCGACAACAGCTGGGGGCTTGACGTACATGAACAGTACCGAATCCCGAACCAGCCGCTGAAAACGCGTTTCCTCTTCCGATAATCGCTCAACCGCCCTTACCTGCCACCGGCGGCTCGCCGGTCTGGGGTTTGGGGGCGAAGCGCCCCAACCGCCGGAGGCACCCGGTCGCCCCGAAAGCGCTCAACAGCAAAATTGAAAATTTTGCAGGGAGCGACCGCGGTGGAGTTGGCCGCAAGGCCAACTCACCCGCTCGCGGCGCAGCCGGAGCCTCTTTCTTTTTTCACAACTCATTTACTGCCGAATAAGCTAAGATGAGAAGCCTCTCCCACAATTCAAAGCAAATAAATAAGCCAAGGCGGCTCACGGGGTTGTGGAGTTGGCCGCAAGGCCAACTCACCCGCTCGCGGCGTAGCCGGAGCCTCTTTCTGTTTTTCACAACTCATTTACTGCCGAATAAGCTAAGATGAGAAGGCTCTCCCACAA
>JBEBTY010000010.1:0-121683 GCA_040393525.1 Victivallis vadensis
TTTTCTATTTTTACGCCCCTTTTTTATTCATTTCTTTCACGGACTCAGGAATATCTCAATGCTAAAGAGGTTGAATGGTTATTGGAGCGATTCAAGCAAATGCCCAGTCCCGCTCAAAAGGCATTTATCGAAGCGATAACATCTATAAAGCAATGAGCTTTATCATGCAGTCCGAACTGTATGAAAATGGGACGCAGTGCGTCCCGAATCTGAAATTGGCACATACCGTGTGGCGAAATCAGCGAATATTGAGCCGAAGCTTTACCTGCTTGCATCATCACGATTGTTTTGAGGAAGAATCAATGCAAGATGGTTTGAGTTCGGGGCAAAAATCGTGACGCATTGCGTCACAAAACAGGAAAAGCAAAACGCGACGCACTGCGTCGCAAATTAAAATGAACGGATGAAATGGCAATGATATGGCGAGGACATTTCTGTTTGCTCAAAGGGAGAGGGACAATTTGTCACCACCCTTGCGGTTCAAATTGAGGGAGGAAAAACTGAGGTAGCAATGGGCAGCTCCCAGTGCCATAACGGAGGGTTTAAATTGTGCCACGGGCTGTGGCACAATTATAGATGCTTTACTATCAATGGATTTCCGGCTTTTAAAGGCCCTGTTCTCTGATTTTGCCACAGACTGTGGCAAAATTGCTGATTATTCCGGGAGGTCCATTTTTTGATTCAGCAGTTGGAAGTAGTCGTGATAGCAGAACAGACGGTTTCGTTTTTGACCGGTGGTCTCTTCTGCTATGCCGAGTTCTTGCAGTTTTCGAAGAGAGGCGTTGATGGTGGCGTCTGTGAGCCCGGTTTCTTCTTTCAGCTTCTGGGGGCTGGCGATTGGATGACGGAGCATGGCTTGATGAACCAGCGTAGCAGATTTGCTACCCCTGCCGATAGACTGAATTTTCTTCCGGTCTTCTTGGACTTGCTTATCCAATGCCATGATGATTTCAAGACTTTGTGTAGCAGTCGCAATAACGGCTTCGGCGAAGAAGTCGAGCCAGCGTTCCCAGTCGCCCTTGTCTCGGATGGAGTTCAACAGTTCGTAATAATATTGCCGATGGAGCTTGAAATAGTAGCTCAGGTAGAGGAGCGGTTGCTTTAAAACTTTTCCTTCGCAAAGCAACAGGGTAATCAGGAGACGCCCGACTCTTCCGTTACCATCGAGGAAGGGATGGATGGTCTCGAACTGGACGTGGGCTAGAGCCGCTTTTATCAGAATCGGGGTTTCTTCATCGTGAAGGAAGAGTTCGAGGTCGTTCAGGCATGTTATAGCCTCTTCCGGCGGAGGGGGCACAAAGGCGGCGTTTCCGGGGCGGGTGCCGCCTATCCAGTTTTGGCTTTTGCGGAACTCTCCAGGCGATTTAAGGCTGCCTCGGCCTTTTGCCAGTAATTCACCATGAATCTCGCGAATCAGGCGCAGGGATAACGGAAAGCCATCTTTTAGGCGTTGTAGGCCATAGTTCATAGCAGCAACATAGTTGCTGACCTCCTGAGCATCATCCAGAGGGACTCCGGGTTTTTCTTCGAGTTCGAACAGAAGCAGGTCGGAAAGTGATGATTGCGTTCCTTCAATCATAGAGGACAGTACCGCTTCCTTGCGGATGAACATATAGAGGAACAGGCCCACGTCGGGGAGCAGTTCTGCTGCCGCATCAAGTTTTCCCAGCGCGTGGGATGCTTCGTCCAGTTTCTTTTGAAGAGGACCGGAAAGTTCCAATGGTGGAGCTGGCGGCAATGGATTGGGAACGAAAGCCTTCACCGTTTCACCAACGGTGCTTATTGTCTCATAGCGTCCTTGTATTCCGCGCTTCATCGGGTCCTCGCAAGTTAAAATATGCAATCTTCTTATTTTAAGATAAGTTGTGATGTTAAAATATGCAAGCGAGTTATTTTAATTTTTCTGTTTTCTCATCCTAAATCTGCCATAAAATCAATATTTTTGCTGTTTTTTGTTTTGGGCGCATAAGATTCTCGCTTTTTGTCCGCATTAGGTAGCAGAAGTTCCTGTCCGTGGTGGGCAGGATACGACAAATAACAGCAGGAGGTTCTTATGAACGAAGTCACCAACAACAACCAGAACGTCAACAACAACAATCTCTCGGAGGTCCTTATGGAAAATGTTCAGGTCGTGGAAAGTACCGTCGTCATCATGCAGGACGGTTCGCCGATGAGTCAGGAAGCTTTTCTGGCTCTGGAGGTTCATCCGCTCGGTCAGCTCTTCTCCGGTGTCGTCGGCAGCAGTTACCGGTCGCTCAAGGCCGATATCGCGGAACAGGGTATGACCGACGCCATCGTGCTCTATGAAGGCAAAATCCTCGATGGAAAGGTCCGGCATCAGATTTGCCGGGAATTGATTCAGAAAAATTCATTTACCGGCGATATCGCGGTGCAGACGCTTCCGGCGGGCGTGGCTCCGCTCCGGTATCTGATTTCGCGGAACCTTCAGCGGCGGCATCTCAATGAATCGCAGCGGGCCATCATCGGTGTTCGCATTCTGACTGGGGCGGGCAGAGAATTCAAAGGACGTACCGATGAGCAGGTTGCCGAACTTTTCAACATCAGCCAGCGTCAGGCCATCGCCGCCAAGCAGGTTATCGATAAGGGGGCTCCCGAAATCATCCGGCTGGTCGAGGAAGGCGTGATTCGCGTCAACACGGCCCGGAACTTGATTGTGCTCTCCGCTGACTCCGCAGTCTCACTCTCCAAACAGCAGGAAGCGGTCCGGCTGGCGGAAAACGCCCGTATCGCCAAGGAAGCGGAGAATGCGGAACTCTGTGAAAAGCGGCAGCAGAAGCTCACCGCGCTGGAAACGAAGCTGGAACAGGCGCGGGAAAACCAGAAGACCGTCACCCAGAAAGAGAATGTCCCTGATGAAGAAATAGCGAAAGCCGCGACTCGTTTCACCAAGGCCAAAGCCGACCGCGACAGAGCGGCCCGGATGCTGGATTCCACCCAGCGGGATGGTGAAGCGCTCTGCCATGAGGCGATGCGGAAGGCGTTCATGGAGTTCCTGGCTTCGGAAGTGACCACCGCCGATAAGCCGCATGACATCCTGTTGCTGGTCAAGATGAATGGGACGCTGAGCGTCTCTTGCGACATTATCCGGCATCAGGAACATGCCGAAGGGATTCTGCTCCGGGAATGTGCGTCGCGCACCGAAGCGGAACAGTACCGGGAAGAACATCAGGCAGAAATCGACGGGCTGGTCGAACGTGCCCGTACTCAGTTCGCTCCGGTCTACGAGGCGATGAAATCGACAGCGGCGACACTCGCCCCGGCAGAGGAAGCCGAAGCGGAAAACGCCGCATAAGTACCGTTAGCAAATTTGCCGTGAATCATCGCCGTCCGCCGCCTGACCAGCGGCGGATTTTTTGTTTCATCCTACTTGGTGTTGGAAAAGAAGAGAAAGGACCTGTCCAAAACGCGGAAAGGGACAACCAGACTTCTCTCACAATGAGGAAAGAATACTTGCATTTCCCTTGTTATGATGCTATCGTAAAAGTAACTTTAACCTCACAACCCAAAAACTGGTACACAAAGTGTTCCCTCAAAACACAGCCTCCAAATCACATCTAATCTATTGTAATTACAATATTTGTGACGTGAATTTACGAGAGTCCCTCTCTCTCCGCCATTTTTATATTCAAAGTACTGCCAAGGCTTCCCATTTTTCTCTATTTCAGTTTTTTATTGACCTGTTTTATGATGGAATCAGGCCGGTTGCACTATTTTCAATATCAGGGGAACGGGTAGCAGCGGATGATTTTCCGCAAGAAAATGACTAGCTCGAGTGGATCTCTTATTGGCCAATGCAGCAATAGAGTTTTATATGTCGCATTCTTCAAAATGCCAAGACATCTGCTCTGCCGTGATATCGCTATCGTCGGTTCCTGAAGCAGGTTTTTCGGTAAAATATTTTATCGTTTCAAGTCTATAAACTATGGGCGTCCCAGGCAATAGACAAAGCATAACCACTTATTGAAAACGTTTTCGATGTATCCAGAACCGGATTCTCAATAAGCGCACCAATAAAGCAAGAGCTCCTATTTTCGGGGAATATTCCTTGATGAAAAACGTACCGGCGGATCATTGACACGGCACCAGAGAGAGCCGCTCAAAATAAAACCCATCGGCTTCACCGGCTGGTTCCCCCAGAGAGAGAAAGTATCGACCGATTTCGCTAACCCGTTCCGACACCGCAGAAGGCCAACGGGAGAAGCAGAGTATCCCAGGCCAACTTGAAAGGAGCGATTCCGCCTTTGACCAGATTGCCGACACCGGAGCCGAATTGCCCGAACGGAACGCCCAGCGTAGTTTGAATCGCTCCGAGCGGCAAATAAAAGGTTTCCAATAAATCGCCGCCTATTTTAACCATATGAACCGCTCCGCGTTGAAGTCCCCGCAGCACATAGGGCGCGGCAATCTCCGCACCTTTGATCGCGACCGGAGTCAGAATTGCAATCGTAACCGGATCGATCGCCTGCGCCGGTGGTGCAAATTGCGGCAACGCACAAAGAACAACCACCGCCAGAAAGAGTATGACACGCTTCAGCAAAATCCGCCTCCGGAGTTGAGAATTCGCTTCAGGTCGTCACGATCAAGGCTCCATTCGAGCGCCCGCTCCGGAGTGATCCGTTTCTGCTTCACCAACTCATAGAGCGACATATTCATGGTACGCATTCCGTACGCCTGCCCGGTCTGGATGCTTGACGTAATCTGGTGAATCTTACTCTCGCGGATCATCGCTTTGATCGCCGGGGTTCCCACCATGATTTCAGCGGCAAGGCTGCGTCCCTTCCCGTCGCTCCATGGAATCAGCTGCTGGCTGATGACCAGACTCAATGTCGTCGCCAGCTGAGTGCGAATCTGTTCCTGTTCATTGGCGGGGAACGCACCGATCATGCGGGTGACGGTCTGAAGCGCCTCGGAAGTGTGAAGGGTGCCGAATGTCAAATGGCCGGTTTCAGCCAGCGTCAGCGCGGCACGCATGGTGGTCTGGTCGCGCATTTCGCCGATCAGGACGACATCCGGATCTTCGCGCAGCACCCGACGAAGCGCCTCTCCGAAGTCAACAGTGTCGCTGCCCACTTCGCGTTGCGAAACAAGCGCCTTCTGGCTCGAATGCAGATATTCGACCGGATCTTCGATGGTGAAAATATGGCAGCTCCGGGTTAGGTTGATCTCGTTGACGATGCTGGCCAACGTGGTCGACTTACCCGATCCGGTCGCCCCGGTGACCAGAATCAGCCCTTTCTGCATGGTGCAGGCCGATTGAATGATCTGCGGCGGCAATCCGAGTTTCTCCAGCGGGAAAAATTCCGACGGCAGCAGGCGGATCGCCCAGGCGATTTTTCGTTGCTGCCGATAGAGATTGACACGCAAGCGGTCCGGACCGTAGCTGATCGCCATATCCAGTTCATTTTCCCGCTCAAATTGTTCCAGATTTTCTTTGCCGACCAGAGCTTCAGTCAAAACACGCAATGTGTCCGCCGAAGGAGCTGGAACCCCTTCCAGCGGATGCAGATCACCATGAATGCGAAGACGCGGCACCTCCCCTTCGGTCAGGTGCAAATCGCTCGCCCGCGATGTGCGGAGGGCACTCAACAAAGCGTCAAGGCCAATCATTTGAGATAATCTCGGATGTTGCGGCATGCGTTCGCCTTCCCGGTATTTCCATTGCGTTCATAAAGCTCGGCGGCATACTCAAAGCATTTGGCGGCTTTTTCGACCTTTTCGTTGGCAATGTAGATGCGTCCAAGATCGGCATAACCGTCCGCCTTGAATAACGCGACCCCGGTTTCTTCGATGTTGTTGTCAAGCGCGACCTCCATCAACGCCTCCACATACTCCGGTTTGACGTTCATCTTTTGCAGAATCCGGGAAGCTAGCGCCATTTTACGGCAGTCGTACAGCGATGCCGGAAGCTCCGGCATCGGCGAAAGCGCGGCCAACGCCGCACCATAGCGCCGCATCTCGAACAGCGTCCTGGCTCGAGCCAGCATCGCTTCGCGGCTGAGAACCGGGTCCTCCAGCTCGGACAACGCTTCGTTATAGCGGATATAGGCGGTTTCATAAACTCCGCGCGTTTCCAACTCGACCGCTTCTTGAAGGAGCGCGACTCCCGGAACGGGTAACTGCGGGGGCTCCGGGGGCAGTGATTCGGTGCCGGCACACCCGGCGAACAACAGTCCGACCAGAGCGGAGCAGAACAGCGTCAGTTTCATTTTTCGTCGTCTTTCTGTCTTAAAATGACATTGATTTCATCCAGTGCTTTCCGATGGTTTTCGCGGCGGTCGCGGCGGTGTACATCGGAGTAAAGGTCAAACTCTCTTGAACTGTCAACATCCCAGACGTTGAGCTTATCCCACATGCGCAACAACCAGGGATCGTTCGGGTCGACGACGCGCGGCTTTGCCAGTTCGTTGGGACGATTGACGCCGAGAGACGGCAAATCGTTGCGTGCCGACGGGTGCTGCGAAATACGTTCCAGATATTCTCGTGAAACCGCCTGCGCCTCGCCGGGCGCCAACATGACAAACGGGCGCACAATCACCAGCACCTCTTTGCGAACCCGTTCCGCGCTGAGCCGGGTGAAGGCCAGTTCACCGATGATCGGAAGTTCGGAGAGCCACGGCGTCTTCTCGGTCGTCTTCTCCACCGCTTCTTCGATCAACCCGCCGATGACCATGAATTTGCGGTCCTGACCGATTGCAGTGGTGATCAACCGTTGCAGGCTGATATCCTGCGATATGAAATACTGCTCTTCTGTCGCGCTGCCGGCAGTGCCCCCGGAATAGGAACTTTTTCGTTCCCCTCCGAGGGTGGAGTGTTCTTGAAGCAACCGGAGCGTCACCGTCCGATCGGCGTGGATTTTCGGGGCGAGCAGAAGAGAGGTACCGATTTTACGGCGCGGCGCATCGATCTGCCAACTGATGTTCGGCTGGAAGGTACCGGAGGAAACTTCCGTATAAGTGACCGTCTGCTGAGCTCGCTCCATCACAGTTACCTCATCGCCGATGAACAGCGTGGAGCTTTCGTTGTTGCCGACGATCAAATTCGGCGTCGCGAGGCGGGTAACGCGTTCGTCCCGCTCCAGCAATTGGACACGGGCGCGGAAATTTTCGGTCACCGCGTTGAAGATCGCCGCCTGTGTGTTGATTCCCGATCCTTGTGGAACGAGATTGGCGTCCGGCTTGAGAATTTCCTGCCCGCCTCCTCCACTCAACAGCCCGTTGGCAAAGCCGCCGGAGAATTTCCCGTCGTTGGAGTTGAACAAAAAATCGACGGCGCGATCTTTCGCGTCATCCAGCTTGACCGAAAGAATTTTTACCTCAAGCAGCACCTGAGGAGAAGGAATATCGAGCTTCTCAATCACCGTAAGCATCTGCTCGATTGCCGCCGCATCGGCGCTGCGCAACAACAGGCAGTTGGATTCCGGCAGGACGGAGAGAAAAACGACGCCGGGATTGGAGGTGACCTCGTGATAACGGAGATCGTTCCTCATCTGCTCGTCGGAGAGCAGGCGATTCAGCGCGTTCCCCTTGAGCTTGTTCAGATCGATTTTGGCGGCGTCCTGCGCATCTTTCTTCTTTTTGTCATCGTCATCGTCGTCGTCATCGTCATCATCGTCGTCAGTGTCGGAGGATGTGTCGGAGGTTTCATCGATGATATCGAACGTGCCGCGGTCTCCGAGCAAATCCATCCGCTTGAGCGCTCGGCTGACGGCGTAATAGTTGTCACCGGAATTTCTGCGCGGCGTAGTCCAGATCACCCGATTGACGAAGAGTTTCGCCAGCGTGTCGGCAATATCGCGAGCCGACGGATAGAGAATTTGAACGACGCGAACCGTGTCTTTCCCGGCAAAATTCAAATTTTCTTTGAATTCATCGATCGTCTGGATGTGGATGACTCCATTCTTTTCATCCCGGTGATGCCAGAGCTTTCCGGAACGGCAGATCGCATCCAACGCGGTTTGGACATCCACTTTGCGCAGATGCAGATCGATCAATACGCCGGAGGCGTCGCGACTGACGACAATCGGGATTCCGGCGGCCTCGGAGAGCAACCGGGCGGCCTCCCGCATCGGAATGTTGTTCAACGTGACGGATTCGATTCTGGAATCCGCCGCCTGCTCCGATCCGGACGCGCAAAGCACGATTCCGGCCAGCATGGCAATCAGGCAATTCTGGTACAGTTTCATAATAATTCCCCGTGGATGCTCAGCGCACAATAATGACTCGATCGGGACGTTCCTTCTGGATGACCTCGACTTCGTCATCCCGGATATCTTTTACCTGCAAATAGGTTTCGGTAACAGCGGAGCCATTCTTGGGCGTCGGCACCCGGATCACATCGCCTTTGCGGACATAGAAGTTGCGGTTGCCTTCGGACAAATACAGCAACGCAAGCGGCGGCGCCTCCCCTGCCATCCGGATGATTCCCTTGATGAGGATTCCACTGACAAAACGATTGCTCGACGTCGGAGTATAATCATCCGTTCCCGATACGGAGTAACGAAACGGGTCGCCCGCGCCCAGCTCCTCCAGTGTCCGACTGAGTTTGACTTCGGCGGGAGCCGGCTCCGTTACTCCCGCCGGTTTCACCGCTTCCGGCACGTTCGCCGGTGCTTCCGTACCCGCTCCAGCACCGATGGCGCAGCAACAGAATATGCCGCACAGAAACAAAAATTTCGTCGATAATCTCATTTGCACGTTCCTTATGTTATCCATAAAATATATATTTGGTTACCGTCCTCCCGTGGATGCCGCCATCAGCCCCAGGAAGAACGCAATATAAACAAATCCGACGATTCCGCCGACAATGACAAAGAGCGCCGGTTCGATCATTTTGGAGAGGAAGGCGATGCGCCGTTGAAGATCGGCATCGGAGAACTCCGCCACCTCCATCAGCCCGGTATCCATCCGGCCGGTATTTTCTCCGACCACCAACATCGCATCCGCAAGCGGAATATGACGTTTCAACCCCGAGACCCGAAGCGCGGTTGAGAGAGGGTGCCCCTGAGCCACGAGCGATTTGATCTCGTCAAGCTCCCGGCGATAGAACAGATTTCCGAGCGCGTCGCGGGTGTATTCCAATGCCGGAATGATGTTGATGCCGCTGCGGAGCAAAATACCGAGCGTCCGGCACCACAACATATTGGACGAGGCGCACAGCACCTTGCCGATCACCGGCAGCCGCAGCCCGATCCGGTCGACATGGCAACCGATCTCCGGGGATTTTCGCAGCAGGACCAGCACCACCGCGAACAACACCGGAGCCAACAGCAGATAAATACCGTTGGCTTGCAGGAAGTTGGTGACATCCACCAACATCTGCGTGATCGGCGGAAGTTTGGCCGAACGGTTTGACAGAAATTTCATGATCTTCGGAATCACCTGCACCATCAGAAACGTCACAATCCCGATCGTGACGAAAATCACCAGAACCGGATAAGAGAGCGCCTGAAGGATTTGCCCGCGAAGTACCCGCCGCCGCGCCATTAGCTCCGCGGAATAATTGCACATCTTATCGATATCGCCGTTCGCCTCGCCTGCGGCGATCATACCGATGACGATGCCGCCGAGCCACGGCATCTCTTCCCGCAGCGTGTCAGTAAGCGACCGCCCCGATTGTAGTCGGTTGGCGACACAGAAAAACGCACGGGCAAGAAAATACCCGGACTGCGCCGCAACCGTCTGAAGTGCGTTCAAAATCGGAACGCCACCTTCCAGCATCGCGGCAAGCTGGTCGAGAGCAAGCTCAATTTTCGCACTGCCGGTCAGCAGCCCGGCAAAACGGCGCTCCCACACCGGCCGTTCCGTCAACCGGTAATAAGGGGAATCCGCCGCAGACGAACGCACCTGCTCCACGCGGATGATGGTCTGCCGTCGTTCTCGCAGAAGGGTTTCCGCGCTTTCACTGGTTTCCGCGGTCAGAATCCCGCGTTCCCGCCCCCCATCCGCCGTCACCGTTGTATATTTGAATACCGCCATCCCCGGTTCTCCTTAAAATTCCGCCGTGACCGAGCGTACTTCCGCAGGGGTGGTCAGCCCTTGCAGAATTTTTGCGGCTCCATCCGCCCGAAGCGAGGGTAACTTTCTGGCACCAAAACAATAGGCGGAAAAATCCTGCTCGTCACAACCGTTCAAAATCATCTTGCGCAATTCGTGATCCAGCGGAATCATTTCGTAAATGCCAAGACGCCCGGAGTACCCTTTGCCACCGCAAAGAGAACAACCGCGCGGTTCCGGCACAAGCAGCGTTTCATCGTCGGCATCCCAGCCGAACTCCCGACACTCCCGTTCCGTCGGCCGCCGCTTCTCCGCACAGTGCATGCAGGGAACTCGAACCAGACGCTGGGCGATGGCCAACCGAAGAGTCGACGCGACCAGAAACGGCGCGACGCCGATATTCATCAGACGAGTCAGAACACCCGTCGCACTGTTGGTGTGCAATGTAGACAGAACGAGATGTCCAGTCAAGGCGGATTTCACCGCAATGTCCCCGGTTTCTCCGTCTCGGATCTCTCCGATCATAATGACGTCGGGATCGTGGCGCAGCACACTGCGAAGCGCTTTGTGGAAGGTCAACCGGTCGCTCTCCGCATCAATGCGGATTTGCGTCACCCCCTCCACCGGTTTCTCAACCGGGTCCTCGATGCTGACCAGGTGCATCATTCCACCGGCGCGCAAATGACGCAACGCGGCGTAAAGCGTGGTGGTCTTTCCGGAACCGGTCGGGCCGGACAGGATGACGATTCCGTTCGGATCGGCCAACGCGTCCAGAAACAGCCGAAGGTGCAGTTCGGACATGCCGAGCGATTCGATCCGCTCCAATTCTTCGCCATGATCCTGCGTCAGCAGACGCAAGGTGATATGTTCGCCGTAAAGGGTGGGAATGGTCGCCACCCGAAGACTGATCTCCTCATCCTCGCCAAACCGGATGTTGATGCTGCCATCGAGCGGCGTGCGCTTTTCGGCAATGTCTAGATCAGCCGCGATCTTGACCACGGCAGTCAGCTCCGTCAGCATATTGGCGTTGATCCGGCGATCGGAACGCAACCGCCCGTCGATGCGAAGCCGAATGTCAGCGCCCTCTTCCTCCGGGCAGATATGAATGTCGGAGGCGCGAAGCTGAAGCGCCCGGTTCAGGAGCCGTTGAAACAACGCCGAAGCCGAACCGGAGTCTTCCCGCTCGGACGCGCCGGGATAGTATCGGCGGATTGCGGTTCGCAACTCCTCCGCGGAATCGGAAACGACCGCATCCGCAATGGATCCGGTTCGCGCTTCGATCTGGTCGAGCACATCGATCGGATCTTCCAGTTCGGGAGAAACTGCGACGGTAAGCCGATCTTCTTCAAAAGCGACCGGCAGAACATTCAGCCGGTGTGCCAGCGAAGCGGGCAGCTGCCCCAGCACCTCGTCGGAAATGCTGACGCGCCGGATTGAGATTTTTTTCATCATTCCGTCAGTTCCCTTTCAGATAAGGGATGTGCAGTTCAAACGAACACTCCAGCGCCTTGTATTGCCGGAACTCCCGGTCGGTCATCAACTCATCCGATTTCCCGATTGCGATGTTGTTCAGGTAAAACACGGCTTCGGACGAATAAGCATCATGCAGAAAATTCCGGATATCTTGAAAGCTGCCCAGCAATCGAAACGCGAACGACTCCCCCTCCATGCTGTCGGGAAGAATCAGTCGCAGCCGGGTTTCCGGCGCCGTATTCCCGCCCGTTGATCGCGTCGCCCGCTTCGGCGGCTGCACAACCAGCCGGCTCTCCGAGAGAATACGGATCCGGTTGACGTCCATCAACCGTCGCAATTCCAGCAGCGTTTTCCCTACTTCACCGCGCGAAAGCCCGCCGTTTCTCTCGCCGAACTCACGATTTTGCTGCTGAATGGCGGCAAGCTGCGCGGAGACGCGCCGCGACCGGTTTTTCAAATCCTGCATCATCAGCTCCACATCGGGAACAATGTCCATATTATCGAGCTTCCCGCTGACTTCCCGGATCTTCGCTCTCTCCGGACGGATCACATAATTGAGCGACACATACGCAACCCCGAACGCCAGCGCCGCGCCGATTACAATGCGCGTAATCAGCGAAGTGCGACCGTAATAGCGCAGGAAATCATCCCGCCAGATCTTCCATTGCTTACTCAACGCCCCCATAACTTCTTCCCCCTTATCGCTTCACCGGTGCGACGTGCGACCGGAATTCGATCCGATTGTCCTTCCGGTCGATGATTCCATCCGAGAACAACGCCAGACCACGGCTGGTCAACTCCTTCTCGAAATGCGAAAAGAAACGTGACAAATCCGGCTGCCAGACCGTTTCCCCGGATAGGGCGATCCCGCGATTCTGCTCTTCGATGGAGATGATTTTCGTATATTCGAGTTTATACCGGCACAATAAATTCAACACGACCAGAAAATCTTTCGATACGCGCTGTTTCTGGAGAAGCATCCGATTCAGTTCCTGCGCCGAGGCCAACTCGTCCTGAATCTTCTTCAATTTTGCTTCTTCTTCCTTCACTTTTTTCTCAATCGCCAGATTCATTTCCAACCGACGCTCCAGCCGAAAGAGTGTAAGATGGTTTCGGACGCCGATGAAGCACATCATGACGACCGCCGCGCCAAACAGCGTCAACCCGATAACAGTTCCCGACGCTTTGGGGTCCTTCGGCTTTGGTGGAGGCAAAGCCGCAACCATTTGCTTGCGTCCCTGCCCCAGATAAAAAACCGCGGCGGCGCCAAGGGTATTCTCCCACGGCTCCACCTCCATGTCTTTGGTTTCAAGCGTTTCGGAGAGTGTTGCAACCAATTCCGACGAACCGCCCGGGGAACAAAGCCGAACCGCCCGGTTTTTCAGCGTCGAAAGGCGGCGACGAAGTTTCTGGACATACTCCTCTCCTTCACCCTCCTGCTCCGGCAGCCCGAACGGAAGATTGCGCACCGTCAACCGGTTCCGATCGGGAATCGCGGCAAACCCGAGGGGTTCAAACAAAAGCAGAAACGCCTCGGCGCGTCGAGCCGAATCGGAAAAATGCTCCAGCATCAGCAACAACTTCAAATCAGCCATGCCCAAAAATTTGAGTTTATGTGCCGCAGCCAGCTTCGCATTCCCCATAACCTCTTCGACATCGAAAGCGGAAACCAACACACCACTGCGGAATTCCGAGGCGATTTCCGTCAGGTAGGAGAGCCGCTCCGAGGTTTCCTTTTCACCGGAGTGCGAGTCAGCCGCGTATTCGATGGCGGAGCGCCGCTCTTCGGGGTCAAGCCCCGCTCCGAGCTTCACATCCAGCTCCCGAACCTCGGAAACAGAGAGGAAAAGAACCTGTTTTGCCCCCTGCTTCCGGCCGAAATTCAATACCGTTTCCGCCGTCGCGGAAGCGGGGAACCGGTTTGTCGCATAAACCTGTTTCGAGTCGGCGACGATCCCCGCCAATCCCACACCGTCGTCGGCGACGATCACGGCCTTGCCGCCGCCTATGCCTTTCCAAGCCATATTGACGCTCTCTCCATCATTTGACCCGCTCCAGATGGAGCGTGATATAGTTATTGCCGGGTTTCAGGTCGACATACTCCACGGAACTCGCCGCTCCCGAAACCCAAGTACCGTTGTGATAGAATCCGATCAACGCATAAATCCGCCGCTTCCCCGGAATCAGCCACTCCGCGCGGAACGCCGTTGGAAAAGACGTTGCGGAATACTCCCAATTCGATTTTGCCCGCAGACGGTTCGTGTTCCGCTCCCCGGGGTCGACATTCTGGTCGACGGAACCATCGGCAGTCGCATCGGCGTCATTCTCTTCGGCTCCGGAATGAAAGCAGCGCAATGCGGGAAAGCGCTCCGCCACCGGAGCGCCGCTTAAATAAGGCATAAAACGATAAAATCCGGCCTCCATCGCCGAACGCTCCGTGGAGATCCTCCGCCTGGCTGGAGCAAACAGCAGAACCCGGCTCTCCCCGGCGGAAATCAGCCTGGGGGAAACACCGTACCGCCACCCGTCGCCTGCCTGTGTATAGTCGCCATTGTATGGCGGCGCAGCGGTATCGTCCGCAATGCAGGTGTAATAATGGTACAGGCCGGCATTCTGCAAAAACACGACGTCATCCCGGTCGTATTTCTGCCCGGTAACGTAAGCGGATGCAGTGACGTTTTTCGGCTCTTTCCATACGGACGGATCGGCGCCGTCACGGACTTTCAGCGTCACGGTCAAAGTCGCGAGATTGAGATCGTGCGCGAAGATAAACTCATGATCCCGATCGGACGGATCGGAACCGCCTTCGACGTCATCTGCGCCAAAGCTGACGATACCATCGATCTCGGTTGCAGCGGTGGGGCGAGATTCGGTTTCTTCCGCCACGGTATAATCCGGCTCCAACGTGTCGGTTGCGGATTTCTTCAAATAATAACACTCGACGATTTTCCAGGAGTGCCCCCACGGGTCCGAGAAAGACGCGCCGTCGGATTTCAATAAATTCAAATACGGCCCGCTCCAACCGACCGAGAGAGAAACCACCGGCAAAGTCAACGAGGTCGGGATCGTGCCGATATTCAGCGCATCCCGCGTGTCGATTTCCGCAATACGGCCGAGCATGGTTTCGGTTTCATTTCGATGGTGAAACACGGAGCGGTCGTAAAGCTGCGCCAGATTCCGGCGATGATCCCGGGTACCCTCCGTACGATCTTCAACCGTGACCTTCGGCCAGCGCCCCATGTCGGAGAGAAAGCGGCTGATGCCATCCTTTTCATCCGCTCCGGTCATGATGCGCTTGACCCGTTCGCCGTGTTCGATGGTCTGCCGCTCACGCTCCCGCATCTCCATATCGCTGAAGTTGTCCAGCACGACGACTGAGAGCGCGGCGAGAATCGCCAATGCGATCACCAGCTCCAGCAATGTAAGATTATGACGACGAATTCTTCGTTTCATCAGCTCAATACCCCGCCAGCGGCATCAGCCGGATCACAATATCGTCACCGGCCGCAACGATATCGTCAGCGTTCGCAGCGGTGTAATCGGGATCGTCTTTGCCTGGAAACGAATCGACCTTCGTATCGAGTTTCTGATCCGGTCCGGTACAGATCAACACCATTTTCTGCAATCGCTTGAACTCGGAGAGATCGTGACCATCGGTCGTTCGCGCCGCCGGAACCACTACCCGATAATATCCGCCGAAAGGATCTTTGATCACCGGGATTTTAATCGCGCCACCATCGTCCGCGGGTTGTCCGGGGGAATTCCCTGCACCGATCCCGGTCGGAGCCGTGATGGTGACGATGCGTTCTTCCCGAAGATACGGCCCCCGGCGGCCAAGCCCGATTTCGGAGTCGTACTCCTGATAAACAATGTCGCCTGCGCCGGAGTCGGGATGATTCGCCCACATCAACGGCCACAAACCGTATTGCGCAATATCCTTCAGGTACTTGTTGGTATCGCCGGACTCCTTGCGGAAGACCACGTCGGAGGCGAAGCGCCGGAACGCGGCCTGAATCTCGCGCATCTCCGTCCGGGCGACCTTGTCTTTGGCGTCCTCTCCGGTGTTATTGAAGCCGGGCAATACCAGCGTAAGCAACACACCAAGAATCCCGATGACGATCAGGAGTTCAATCAGTGAGAAATTTTTCTTATACATTTTGTTGTTTCCCGATTTACTAAAAACCTATTTCAAAACCGTCTTGAAGAATGCTGTCGGCAAGGCGGCTTTGAAATGGACTCTCGGCGAAAAGTCCCGCAACCCGGAGCAACCGGGTTACGGGCAAGACGCACATATTCGCTTAATCGCGAGAAAATGGGTGCCGTCCATGCAAATGGCGAGCCTCGATCCGGAGTTGAAGCGTGTCAAAGTTCAGTTGAAAGCGTTCACAAAGATTGCGCAACGCGTCATCCAACGCTTCGTCGGCGACCTCCTCCGCGGATTGGCATCCGGGACAGTATAATTGATATCTCCGCTGTTTCCGGCGGGTCATCCGATAGAATCCCCGGTCGGTATCTTCATCCTGCGGAATTTTTTCGATGATTCCACAGCGCATCAGCAGCAGAAAATTCCGGTAAAGACTGGCCCGGTCGATTGCAACGTTCCTCACCTTCACCAACGGCAAAACGTCCCGTACAGTGAAATTCCCGTCGTAAGCGATAATGGCATCCAGAATCGCCCGCCTGACCGAAGTGAAGCGCATCTTCACCTCGGTCAGATAAGCGTGGAACAACGCGTGTTCGTCTTCCATGAAACGCTTATTCCGTCACGTTCAATTCCGGAGAAACTGCGCCGACCAATTGCGCCGCGCTTCCGTCGTTGTTGAGCTTGAAGATACAGGCATAGTACTTGAATTCCGCATTGGAAACCGTCGAAGCCGGTGTGTTCTTGAGGCCGATCTTCGACGCGGTACGGGTTTCAAAGTGCCCATGGTCGCCATGCGCATGGTAGCCGCCGGAGTAGACGGTTTCCCAATCCACATTCGGTGTAACGAACAGCGCGACCAGAATCCCATTTTCGGCATGCTCGCCCATTTCAAACTGAAGCGGCTTGACCCAATCGGCCAATTTACGTCCATCGAACGTCAGATCCAGCTTCGTCGGATCGATTTTGATGACCGTTGGCGTGGCAGTCGTGTCTTTGAGCGGGCTCATGGTCGCACCGGACACGTCACCGGCTCCAAGATAGTTGATTCCGGCGGCTTTCAACGAGCTGATGTACAACGCATTGGCCGCATCGCTCAATACCAGAGCCGAAAAGGCGCTGTCCGTATCAAACGCGCCTTCTTCTGCGAATGTCTCCGGCAACGTTTCCAGCGGCGCGCCCGCAGTATCGAGCCCGGTGTGAAATCCGCTGGGGAAATAGCCGTTGGCGTTCTGGAACATGTGGACATAGCGGACAATGCCGGCGCCATTGTAGGCATCTGCGGTGGTCTTCGCCTCTTTCTCCGTCGTCGTGAACGACGGCAGAATCAGCGCGGCAAGCGCGCCGAGAATTCCAATGACAATCAAAAGTTCAATCAGTGAAAACGATTTACGGAAATAGCAATGCTTTCTCATGCTAGAAATACTCCTTGAGATTTTTAAAAACAATACGTCTGTTCCGGCTCAGAGCCGGATTAAAGAAAACGCATTGCCGCAAGGAGGTCCACGGGAGAAGACAGTGATGGTTGGAACGCTCTGATAACTCTGCGCACTCGCGATGGGAATCGCGGGATACACCGTTTCCGGCACCAGACTCTCCGACGTCACTGCATCGAACCAAAACGCACCGACGCAAATCGGACAGTGGGAATCGCTCTCGGCGGCAAAACGAGGATCATGGTGCGCCGACCAGATCAATTCGGAACTTGCCGCCGGCATTGATTCAGAAGGATGAAAACAGGGATGCAGCAGCTCGCAAAACGCGATCGCGAGAACTGCGATCAGCGATGCAACCGTGGAGCACAACCTGAATTTCGTTTGATTCATCGTATCCTTTCGAGTGGATTCCCTCGTATAATCTAGTGACTTTTCTATGAAAATCCAGAGAAATTCGCAAAACAACGTGAAAATGCGACTAATCGCATTTAGGATTGATTGCAATCGATTTTCAATCAACACGCGGGGGGAGTTCACTTCCCCCCGCTTCAAGCCAACCTCCGCCCCAGTGACGGGGCGGAAGTGTTTCGGCATTCAGCCGAGGGAGGGAGTTAGAAGGCGTCGCTGTCCAGAACACCGCAATCCGGGCAGCTCGTGGCGAGCAGCCGGGCCGGGGTTCCATCGGCGTAGACCTTGAAGAACGTGATGTAATAACGGGCCTGACCGTCATCACCCCACGGGCACTTCCCGGCCATGGCGATGCTGATCTTGGATTCGTTCGGGCCGCCATCGTAGTAGGTTTCCCAGTCGATGGTCGGGGCCACAAAGAAGGGAACCACCTTGAAGTCGGCTTCGTTCGCCTTGCGGAACTGGCCGGCAACGTCTTCGACGGTGGCAGTGGCACTGGCGCCCAGTGCGGCAATGTCGGTCATCTTGGCGCCGCGAACCGTAAGTGCGGCTCCGGCCGGAACAATATCGCCCGTCACCGCATCGACCTCTTCGGTCCAGTTTTTCGTACCGTCAACCGCAACGACCTTCATGGTGGCGGAGAGGTCTTCCGCGCCTTTGACGCCGTATGCCAATTGAACGATACCAGCTTTTTTCAACGAATCCACTTCATCCGCACTCAGCGTTGCGATCTGCGATCCGTTGGTGCCGAAGTTATTTTCAGCAGCCGGAGTGAGGTTGTCCATAATCGCCGCTCCCGCATCCTGAAGACCGGTGTGAAATCCGGAGGGATAGACACCGTTGGCGGAACGGAACATGGTAAGATAACGAAGTGTTCCGGCCTGGTTGTAGTCGCACGCGGTATCCTTCGCGGCGCTTTCGGTAGTGCTGAATGCCGGCAGAATCAACGCGGCAAGCGCGCCCATGATTCCGATGACGATCAAAAGTTCGATCAACGAGAAGAATTTCTTCTCCACTTTTTTCATGCGGGAAAACATAAGAATTATCTCCGATTGTGTGTTTGTGTTTGGGTGAAATGGTCGCTCAACCACAGAGCCTGTCTATAAAATTCAAACAGCCCCGAAACCACATCGGCGGCACAAAAAAAGCTCGCGTTCCTCCTTTGGTTTAATTGTTGAATGGCGATAATTCGCCATCATTCGTGTCGAGAACAAAGCGATACTCCCGGCCGCACCGGATCAGTACCTCCTTCTGTCCCCGCTTGAGAATCTTCATATCGACTTCGAGATGCCCGAAGCCGCCGAATTCATAAAGGTAATCGAATGCCTGAAGCAGCTGCCGCTTGGCGCGCTCCAACTCCGACATTCCGGAATTGTTGTTCGTTTGCATGTAAAATTCTTGCTGTCAGTTGATTGAAATCGACACACGACTCCCGGCGACGGAAGAATCCGAGCGACAGGAAGTTGCAACAAGCTGAATCAACAAACAGGCGGGGGCCGTGGGGCCAATGGAGGATAGATAATGCCACCGGGTGTGACATGCGTCCGCACCGGATGGATTTGAAGAATCAACATCGCAGTTTGCGCCGCCGGAACAACCGGGCGGGCAATCTGGCAGAAACCGAAACCACTGCATACGGGGCAGTAATCTTCGGCAGACGCAATCGCCGACTCCGAAGAGGAAGCCGAATAAGAATCTCCATCCTCCGCCCCGTCCGGGAGAGCAAAGCAAAGCTCCTCCGCCACCTCACCGCAACAACGGTGGAGCAGCGGATGCAACGTTTCGACAACGCCAAACATCAGCGTCATCAAAAGCACGGTAATCTGAAAAATGCTGCGAGTACGATTCATGGGATAAAACACTCTCTCTTCTCTTCACTCGCTTATAGTATAGCATCATCATCCGACTTTTCAATTAGCCGCAGCTAATTTTCCGGGAAAAATTTTGTTCCCCCGGTAATTGCAAGAACATTGGATTGCAAAATTCACCGGATCGGACTATATTATTCCTCATGAGCCGCATCCATAATCGACGCAGACTTCGCAGCGGAGCAGGACTTTTCTGATCGAAAGACCTGCCGGAGTTTTCAACAGGAAAACTTTGCCGGAGTTCCCCGATGCGTACTGTTTGCCCGCCATGCGTCCCCCCCACCCCATGTTCTGCACAGGATCTGCTTGCATTCCTCCGCCACGACGGCGTCGCCTGCATGACGGTTCCCGCTCCCAACGGCTCGACCGCATGGGGGCTGTTCCGGAACCCGATCCGGGTTCTGACAACGAACCATCTCGAAGAGGTGGAGCCGCTGCTCTCCACTCTGGAAAGCGAACTGAAGCAGGGGCACTGCGCCGCCGGTTTTATCGCGTATGAAGCCGCACCCGCATTCGACCCGGTTTTCGAGGTTCGTTCGCCGGTCAACTTCCCTCTGCTCACATTCGCGATATACCAGCATCCGCCCGAAGCGCTTACGCCTCCTCGCCATGATGGCGATTCGCGGGAGAATCGTTTCCGGGCGGAGCTGACCGAAACGGAATATGCAAGAAAAATAGATGCGGTTCGAGCCCATATCATTGCGGGGGATATCTATCAGGCCAATTTGACGTTTCGCTGCATTCTGGATGAAAATGACGTGCCACCGGAAGAGCTCTTTCTGAACCTGCTGTCATGTCATCCGGTGCCATACGCGGCGTTCCTGAATTTCGGAGAGCAGAAAATCGTCTCCATCTCGCCAGAACTGTTTCTGGAATCGAATGGCCGTGAAATCGTCAGCGCCCCGATGAAAGGAACCGCCAGACGCCATCCAGATCCCCGGCTCGACCGCATGGCGGCGAAAGCGCTTGCCGAAGCGGCGAAACATCGCGCGGAGAATCTGATGATCACCGACATGGTGCGCAACGATCTCGGTCGGATCTGCCGCCCGGGTTCCATTGCCGTAAATCCACTGTTTCATGTCGACACATATCATACGCTTCACCAGATGAGCAGTACTGTGCGCGGCACCTTGGTGAAGTCGCTCCGGCTATTCGATATCCTGCAGGCGACGTTTCCACCGGCTTCGATCACCGGAGCGCCGAAGATCAAAGCGATGGAGGTGATAGCCCGGCAAGAGAAAAGTCCGCGCAATATTTATACGGGAAGCATCGGCTGCTTTTTCCCCAACCGGGTATTTCGCTTGAATGTGGCGATCCGGACACTGCTTTGCGAAAAAAATCGGATTGAAATGGGCATCGGCGGCGGAATCATCTACGACTCCACCGCTGAAGCGGAGTGGCAGGAGGCGCTGTTGAAAAGTCGTTACGCCACGCATCTTTCTCCGGCATTTCAGGTCTTTGAAACGGTGCGCTGGCTTCCGAATCACGGCTTCACCCACCTGAAAGCACACCTCCGCCGGGCACGGATCAGTCAAGATTACTTTCAACGCCGTTTCCTTTTTTCAGAAATCAAGCGCGCAATATCACGCCTGCTGCCGATGCTGGAATCCGATCCGCAGTACCGCAAAGGAGCCGACGTTAAATTCGTCTGGAACCCGGCCGGAAATGTGGAGTCGACCGCAACTCCTCCGCGCACCCCGGCATGGGGAGATCGGTTGAAGATCCTTCTTTCCGCCGACCGCACGAATTCCAACGACGTGTTCCTTTCTCACAAAACAACCAACCGGGAGTTTTACAATCGGCGCCTGCGCAGCGCACGCGAAGCCGGATACGACGAAATTATTTTTTTGAATGAGAATGGGGAATTGACTGAGGGAAGCATCTCCAATCTCTTCCTCCGCAAGGGAAATTGCTGGATGACTCCGGCCGTGGAGTGCGGCCTGCTGGCGGGGGTCTGGCGGGCGCAGGCAATCCGCGAATACAACGCCGCCGAACGCCATCTCACCATGGAAGATTTATGGAGCGCCGATGAAATCATTCTCGGCAACTCCCTCCGCGGCGCAAAATCCGTCAAAGAAATCGACCGTGAACCAGAGCAAAAGCAAGGTGCATCAAACAAAAACACCATCCAGGCGAAGCAAAAAAACACCGGACTGCCACAACGGAAATGACTGGAAACGGATCGATCCGACAAGAATCCGCATCATCAAGCGGGATAGCAACTTGACAAACAGGAAATCCCGGCGTATCTTATCACCTGATACAGTCAGAGCTCAAGGATACGCCATGCCTCCTGCCAAAAGACATAAAATCGACAAAAATCTGGAAATCCGCAACCGTCTGCTCAACCGGATAGAGAGCGGCGAATGGCCCACCGGCAGCAAGCTCCCCGGAGCCAGGCTGCTGGCCAAAGAGGTGGGCTGTTGTTTCACGCATCTACAGTCGGTGATTGAGAGCCTGGTGCAACAGGGGATTTTGCTCAGTATCCCCCGCAGCGGAACCTATGTGCGGGAGAATTGGGAGAAACGGTTGATTCAGAAATCATTCCGCCCTTACGGGGACGGGCGAATTTTTCCGCTCGGCGACCTCGACCCGATGCTTTCCGCCATTCCGGCGCTCTGGGTCACGGCGCAGTCGGAGCGAGCCGTATTTGAATTGCAGGTTTCGCACTATCTGCTCGGACATCATTCGGAATATATGGATCTTACGTCGATCTTCAACCGCCACTACAAAGATCAGTCCGCTTTTTTCACCCCGCTTCTGGAAGCATTCCGAATCAACGGAAAACTGTTGGGGATCCCGCTTCTCTTTTCTCCGCGAATCATGGTGTGCAACCGGAAGCTCTTTCAAGAGAGCGGCGTTCCCCTGCCCCGACGCGGCTGGAGTTGGGAGGAGTTCATCGACTGCATCCGAAAACTCCGGCAGAAATTGCCCGGAGAACAGACTTTCTATTTCGACCCATCCCTCTTCATCTTCTTCTCAGTAGCGGCTCGTTTCGGGGGTAAAATTCTTGACCCGAACGCCGAAAAGACGGTCAGCCTCGACTCGCCGGAGATGCTCCGGGCGCTTGATCATTTCCTGGAACTGCGGGATCTGTTACACCCCTTCACCGGGAGCCTGAAGCATTACGAAACCGCCATGTGGATGACGACACGACAGGAGCTTCATCGCACGATTCCGGCGGAGATCCGGCAGGAGCTGGTCGGCGTGGAGCTGCCGCTACCGGAAAACGGATTCGACGTCAACGTTCCCGGCGTGGAACTGCTCTGCATCCGCAGCGAATGTTCCGACATGGAACTGGCGGAACAGCTGATCGCCACCATGCTGTCGACGGATTTTCAGAACTACCTTGGAGAGCACAAGCGCGGAATTCCATTCCGAAACAGCTCCGCGGAGCTGAGTCTCTCCCCGACCGAATCCACCGACATCCTGTTCCGACAGGAAATGAACAAACCGATCGCCCTTTACAGCTCGGTATCCGCCGACGTCTATAACATCGTATCACGTTCGATTCAACGAACCAATCGCTATACGCGGCCGGAAGCGGAGAAGATGATGCGAGATCTGGCCGCAACCATCCGCTTTCTGCTTCAAATCGCAGAGTAATTCCCGCACCGCCCCCTGACGAAGGAGAACGCAAAAAAAACAGCCGGGCAACTGATTGCTCCGGCTGTCTGATGGCGAGGCGTCTCGCTTACGGTATCGGTCAGAACGCGTTCCGATAGATGCCGAGAATCTCTTCGACACTGGTATCGCGCGGATTTCCGCCGGTGCAGACGTCGGCGAACGCGAGCGCCGCAAGAGAAGCAAGATCCTCTTTCTTAACGCCTTGCAGATCGCTCATTTTCTGCGGAATCCCCACGTCAGAGGAGAGCTTGCGAACCGCGTCGATCGCCGCCTTGCGGGCTTCTTCGATGCTCATGCAATCCGTCCCCTTCACTCCCATTGCGCGGGCGATTTCACGATACTTTTCCCCGGTTGCGGGGGCGTTGTACTCCATCACATACGGCAACAGCACGGCGTTGGCGATCCCATGCGGGGTGTTGTAGAATCCGCCGAGTGAATGCGCCATCGAGTGAACGATGCCGAGCCCGACGTTGGAGAATCCCATCCCTGCCACATATTGCCCCAGTGCCATGCCATCGCGCCCTTCGGCCGT
Organism: Victivallis vadensis; assembly: GCA_040393525.1. Taxonomy (GTDB): domain Bacteria; phylum Verrucomicrobiota; class Lentisphaeria; order Victivallales; family Victivallaceae; genus Victivallis; species Victivallis vadensis_A. The sequence goes on from JBEBTY010000010.1 coordinate 23,499, forward strand.
GTTGGCGACCGCGCCGCGGAGCGAACGGGAGATGATTTCGATCGCTTTCAAGTGCATCATGTCAGTCAGTTCCCAGGCGCCCTTGGTGATAAAGCCTTCAATCGCATGGGTCAGCGCGTCCATTCCGGTCGCGGCGGTCAGTCCCTTGGGCATAGAGGCCATCATTTCCGGATCGATCACGGCGACAACCGGAATGTCATGGGGGTCGACACAGACGAATTTACGTTTCTTCGCTTCATCCGTAATGACATAGTTGATCGTGACTTCCGCCGCAGTTCCGGCAGTTGTCGGCACTGCGATGATCGGCACGCAGGGGTTGGTGGTCGCAGCGCAGCCTTCCAACGAAACCACATCGGAGAATTCCGGGTTGTTGATGATAATGCCGACCGCCTTGGCAGTGTCGATCGGGGAACCGCCGCCGATCGCAATCAGATAATCAGCCTGCGCCGCCTTGAACGCCGCAACGCCCTTTTTGACGATTTCGACGGAAGGATTCTCTTTGACGTCGCTGAACACATCATAGGCAAGCCCGGCGGAAGCGAGAAGATTCGTCACTTTGTCCGCGACCTGAAATTTGATCAAATCTTTGTCGGTTACGATCAGCGCCTTGCGGAAGCCGCGCTTTTTGATCTCATCGACAATGGATGCCGTGGCGCCGGCGCCGAAGTAGGATGTTTGATTCAAGATCATTCGATTCGCCATGAGAAACCTCCTTGTGCATGGATATTTGGTATCCTGTTAAGATAGCACCGAAATACCATATTTTCCAGCCGGTTCCGGAAATCGTGGCGTTTTTCAAACAGCGGAAACCACGGCGCAAAAAATCCCGAAACACGGATGCCACTCCGTCGTTTCGGGATTCCAATCTGCGGGCAGGAACCTTACCAGCCCAAGCCGCCCTGCTTATGCTGGCGCTTGATTTCTTTGGTGTAGGTCCAGACGCCTTCCCCGGTGTCGGTGTCGGTCAGCGTCAAACTGAAGGTGTAAGACAACTCGTTGGCGCGACCGTCTTTGGCCGTCTGCTTGATGATCGCACCGGAAAGGGAAAGGTCATATGCGTTCACCTTTCCTTTCTTGGCGACCGTGCTTTTGCGGACGTTCGGATCGCTCTTGAGCTGGCGCGCGTCGGCGGTCGCCGCGTCGATGGATTGCCCCTCCCCGGCGGCGTAAGTGGTGAAACGCACTTTCCCGCTGTTGAAAAGCACTTCGCGCAGCCGTTCCGTCAGCAGCTTCGAGTCGATGTGCTCGGAGGTGTTGTTCTGGATCGTGGAGAGCATCAAAAGCGGCTTGCTCGCGGTGAGTTTTTCACGGGTGGAAAGGGTTTCTCCGGCGGCTTCCGCCTCCTTGAGGTGCGTTTCGGAATCGATCTTATATGCAGTGAGATACTCCTCGAACAGCGGTGAATTCAACAACGCGTTGCCCGCTTCCTGAGTGATGAGCACCCAGTCGGAAGAGCTCATACGATCCTTGTTTTTCACCGCGATGGTGGTGTCGTTCGCATCGACATAGTCGGATTGCGTCGCGCATCCTCCAACCAACAGGGCGACAGCGGAAAAGCCGCATACGGCAAGATAATTGATTTTCATGTTCACACTTCCTTCATTTGGATTCTTTTATGTTGAGGATGAAATCCTGACAACGTTCATTGGGGGCAACCGATTTGAAATAAACCGTCTCACCGGGATGAACCTTCACCGTCCGCCAAACTTCCAACGGAGTATCCACCGTCATTCCGTTTTCATCCTGCCAGGTGAATTTGTAGTCGATCGAATAGGGGTTTTCCCCAGTCAGACCGCTCCATGCCTGTGCAAAAATACCGGTTCTCACGTTGGCGGCGGCCACCTGAACCATCTTGTTCCCGGAAGCGGCAGGCGACATATTCACATAACGCAACACAAGACGGTTCCGCAGAAATCCGTCGGTAACATAACGCTTGTCGACAATCCGGTTCGGCGTTGCACCCTTCTCCTCATTCTCCACGGTGTTGACCGTATTCTGGCAACCGGCGGTCAGCGCAAGACCGCAGGCAAACGCCCCCATCCAAAGCATTGTTTTCTTTTTCATGATTTCTCCTCGTTATTTTGACCGCATCGGCAACACTTTAGCGTCGACCACCAGCGAACCGGGGGCATTGACAAAAAGAATTGCCGAGCGACTTCCTTCCGGTAATTTCACCACTTTGCTCAAATAGCCGGAACCGGTCGGCTCAAAAGCGACAACCCGGTCTTGCGGCATGGGGAGCAACGCAATCTGAAATTCCTTCGGCAGAATCTCCCAGCTCCGGGTGTCCGCCGTGTTCATCATAGCCGTGTAGATGGCGCTGCCGATATAAACTCCGGCTCCGGCCAAAGCATTTTCACGCCCGACCGCATAGGTTGCCGCGTATTTCCCGGCCTCCTTGATCGCGGTACTCAGGACAATGCGGGTAATCATGCCGGGGAGCCGTTCATCGAACTCCTGCGCCAAAATCCCATCCATATCGGCGATGGTCACTGTCTGATAAGTCTTTCCGTCAGCAACGACCCGCAATGAACGGTACGGTGCCGAATAGAATTCACACATCGGCCACGCAGTCATCACCGGAAAATAGATGGCAATCTGCTTGAATGCGGCACTGCGGCCATTGGCAAAAATCACCAGAACCGTATCGCGATCCGGAGGGAACGCAAGTTCCTTCACATCAGCCAGTTCTTTGGGGATCTCGCGACCGGCGCGCATCAGAGCGGTTTTGTAATATTGCAGGATCATCGGATGCTTCGGCATGGCTTGATGAAGACGGCTGAAATCAACCAGCGCATTTTCATAGTCATTGTCCCGCATATAGCCGAAGCCGGAGAGAAAAATCGCCATCGGGTTCAAAAAGCCGCCATATCCGCGATGCGCGACCTCTTTCACCTGGGTCAGACCGACATGGAACGCTGCATTTCCTTCATTGGCAGAAAGTTTCGCTTCGGAATCTCCTTTTTCCGCTTCCTTCGCGGCGTCCGGATTTTTCTGCCGGGCGCTTGTGATCTCGGCTTGCTCCGCCTCGAAAAACGTCCGGTAATCGTCCATCACCTTTTGCTGGTTTTCGCGCAAACGGAACAGTTCCACCCGAAACCCGTCTTCATCGCCCTTCCCCAGATAAGCCAGCGCTTTATAGACCGGGATCAGAATCCGATCGCGGCATAACCCGCGATACGGCAGCGTGTTCAGGTTGGTCAGAAGCATCCCCCCCTCCGCCGCAGCGTCCCGCATGCTGACGATCGCCCGCTCGTCATACGCGGCAATCAACTCTTCGGCGATGGAAAATTGCCGGATGCTCTCCGCGTAATCCCCCGTCTGGAAATACATGGCGCCCGCTTCCAGCCGCCACATCACTTCATCGCCGGAACCGACGACGGAGCTGGTCTTCTGGAACAGCGACAACTCCTCCGTCGGCGTCAACTTCAACTGGATGAACTCCAGCACCCGGTCGTCCCGCCCCTCCAGATACGCCGCCATCATCGGCTCCTTCTGTCGGTGCGAGTTGACGATCGTGGAACATCCGCTCCCGAGCAGACATACGAGAAGCGCCAGAATCACGGAGCTTCGCCATTTTCCGTTTTGCAGTTGCATGACCGACATTCGTTCTCTATCCGGTTACTTCAACTTCAGGACGACATTCTTATAGATCTTCGGCACGACGGATTCGATCAGGTGTTTGCCGTAATCCTCATTGGTCCAATCCTCGGTGTCTTCCAGATCATCGAAATCGACCTTCTCCCGAAACGGCACACTGGCGGCAACTTCACCGGTCTGGGCGGAGATGATCCGAATGTTCCCGTCGATATCCCCGATCACCCGTGTGACGGTTCGACGGGTCGCCTGGATATACTCTTTTTTGACCGTACAGGAGAAACGGTTAACCGTCGCCTGAATCAAAAAATCAACCCGGAGCAACCCGCCGATCCGGGTAAACATGGCGGGTTCGACTTCGTAGAGATTGTCGATGTCGTTTTTCTTGAGAATTTTGGCTACGGACTGAAGGTTTTGCAGCTTGATGCCGCTCTCCAGCAGCGCTTCTTCAAGCCGCACGTTGAAATCATCTCCGAGATAACCGGGCGCGTCGGCAACCTTGATCACAGGAGCCAGAATCGCCGAGCGACCGCGCGTCTTCACCTCTTTGCCGATTCCCATTTCATTGAGCATGTCGGGGAGTTTGTCGGCCAATTCGTCCAGTGACTTGACCGTTTCCGCCGCTTTTTTCTCGGGATCGATCTCACCGGTCGACGAGTCGAGTATCGTCATGGAAATATTGAGGCGGGAGCCGAGCTTGCCAACAGACGTAATCAACAGGTACTTCACCGTCTTGAGCTGCCCGAGTTTCGCCTTTTGCGGCGAATTCAGATCTACCAGATCCGAGCTTGTCGTAAGCCCGATTTCCGTCAGCATCTGTTGAAGGGCGGTGCGGGAAACCAATTCGTACCCGCCGTCAACCGAGGCCTCCAGCATTCCCCAGACGGCCTCGATCTCCTCGGCTTTCACGCCTCCTTTGCCGACCGGCTCGGCAATCGCCAGCCGATCCGCGGCAAACGCTCCGAATCCGAGAGCCGACACCAACAAAAACGAAAGCAATTTTATCTTCATGGCAATGACCTCTCTTTATTTGTTCAACGGCGTGTTGACGACCCCGTCCCCGGTGACATCAAATTCAAAACGCGCGGTCTGATATCCGGGCGCGGCGATTTCAATCGTTCGTTTTCCGGCAGGTACGAGGAAGGTTCCGCCGCCGTTGCCGACCCGGACGCCGTCGATCGACACCGACGCCTTTTCCGCCTTGAAGAACAAACCGCCGGATGGGACAACCGTCAGCCGATACGGAAGCGGCGTCACGGAGAGTCGGTTCTTTCGACCCGGTTTGGCGACATCATAAAGATCCTCTGCCGCCTGTTCCAACGCCGAAGTCATCAAGTTCTGGAAGATGTTGTGATCAAGCTGCGTCACGCCCGGCAAACGCTGTTCCCGGTAACTTCCGGTGTAAACATTGCTGTAAACCGTATGCTGCCGGACAAGGTCAACAACTTTAATCAGCACATCAAGCTGGTAGCCGGTGGTTTTGGTTTCGACGCCGTACCCCTTGAACGAATTCGTCTTGGTGCGCAAATCGGACACGGTTCCGTAAATCAGATGCGTCGCACCGGTTTCGCGCGCCAGTTGCAACATGAAATCCGTCGGAAAATCCGGCTCCTGCTGAAGTTTCGTCATCGCCGCCGCGAGCAACGAAGAATCAACGCAGCCAAATACATCGTTGCGCTGTCCGAGATAAGCCGTCAGGTACTCCGCACCGATAACCACCGGCCGCGCCTCTCCCTTGACCACCGTCTGATACAATTCGAGCGCCTTGGCGCGATTGAACGCATTGTCGGCTTTTTGCGCCTCGCGATTGGCCTGATTGGTTCTCGCGTTATCCCAGGCGTCGATTATGCGGACGAATCCCTGCATCACGCTGTTCATGGATTTGCGATCGGCATCGTTCAACGTACTTTGCACTGGAATCTCAATGGGTTTATTCGATTCGTCGAGAAAGCGTTTCTGCCCCAGCGTGTCCAGTGAGGTGAAGTCCAGCACGCAAACCCGGAGCGGCGACCAGGGCGCGGTTTCCTTCACCACGATCTCAGAAATCACTGAAGTGGTTGTCGTGGTAGTGGTTTCTGCTCTCACTTCGGTTATCTTCTCCTCCGCGCAGAGAGATCCCCCCGCCAGAATTCCACTTGTGATGCAACATACAAACATCGCCTGGGCTATTGATTTTCGATTCATATCCGATCTCCATGATTGCTGACACGATTCATTGCCCGATACTTTCTCCGGGCGTCAATGATAGAGAGCACAGGCAAAAATTCCGGTGAATTCCACAATGATAAAGCGTAACAACGAATCAAAACAAGAACGCTTTCAGCCATTCCATCGTCACCGCCGCCCCTCTCCCTTAACCCGTTAATAATAACGAGCTAATAGAATATAGCAACGCCTCGCAACTTGTCAAATGAAAATCAAAATTTTTAGCAAGAAAAACAACTGGATTTCTCCCTCCCGCACCCAGAAACAACTGGATCTTTTCACTCTCGTATTTATTTTAATATGTACAGCAATGTATATTCGCCAAAAAAAAATTTCATTTTTTTTGAAAAAAGAGCCAATATTTGTTTTGTTTTTCCCAAATTAATACTATATTGGTAGACTTGTAATTTCTCGACTAAAAAATAGCAGGAGAATAGCCATGCCGGAATTACCGGAGGCAGAGACAATACGATGTGCATTGCAGCGAGCCATGACCGGACGAACCATCACCCGAGTGGAGGTTTTTTCACCAGCCATGCGAGAGCCACTCACTCCGTTACTCTCCGCCGGACTGGAAGGGCAGTGCATCACCGATGTGCGGCGACGCGGACGATATGTCGTTGCAGAGCTCTCCGACGGGCGGGCGCTACTGATGCACTTCGGCATGAGCGGAGTGGTTCGGATCGAGCCGGCAAGCGAACCGAAACGAAAGCACGAGCATGTATTTCTACACCTTGATGACGGAAACGCGTTCCGATTTGAATGTATTCGCCGGTTCAGCGTGCTCAAGGTTTGCGACCTCCCGGCTCCCGGCGGTATGCCGGTGGAGCTGGCCGGGCTTGGGGTGGAGCCGCTCACGTCCGAATTTGACGGCGAATACCTGTTCTGTAAATCTCATCATCGCTCGGCCAGCGTCAAGTGTGTTTTGATGGACAATGCGGTCGTCTGCGGAATCGGCAACATTTATGCGACCGAAGTACTGTTCGCCGCCGGGATTTCGCCACTCCGTCCGGCAGGGAAATTGACCCGCAGGGAGTGCGGGCGGATCGTGGAGGAAAGCAAACGTGTTCTGCAGCACGCAATTGAGCTTGGCGGCAGCTCTATTTCCGACTTTCTCCATGTGGACGGGACCGAAGGGAAATTCGCACAGGAACTCATGGTTTATGCAAAATGCGGAACTCCTTGCCCCCGTTGTGGAACGGTCATCCGAACCGTTCGGCTCGGCGGACGCACTTCAGCCTTCTGTCCGACATGTCAGAAATAATGATCAAACGAGGTGTAAAATCCTGAATTACATATTGAATTGAGTACGCAGGAATGCTATAGTAAATGTTTGACTCGGGCCATCGCTCCAGTCAGTACAAAAACTGCATATCCAACAAGGAGTTGCTCCAAACCATGAACGATCTTAAGAACTCAACCGGCTTTATGTGCAACCTTCACCCTTCCGCGACGCTCGCGATCACCGCGATGGCCAAGGAGATGAAAGCGCAGGGGCACGACGTCTGCAGCATGTGTGCCGGCGAGCCCGACTTCGACACTCCGCAGCCGCTCAAAGACGCCTGCATTGCAGCGCTCCAAGCCGGTAAGGTCACCTATACGCCCGCCAGCGGCACGCCGGAGCTGCGCAAGTTGATCGCGGCCAAGCTCCAGAACGAAAACGGCATCCGATGCGCCTGGGAGGAAATCGTGGTTGCTCCGGGCGCGAAGTTCTCCTGCTTCACTGCTATTGCGGCGCTTTGCGGCGCCGGCGACGAAGTGATTATTCCTGCGCCGTACTGGCTGAGCTATCCGGAAATGGTCAATGCGGTCGGCGCGAAAGTCGTCGAAATCCCTACCCGCATGGAGAACAATTACGAAGTCGACCCTGCTGATCTCGAAGCCGCGATCACCGACAAGACCCGTTTGCTGATTCTCAACACCCCGTCGAACCCGACGGGAGCGGTCTATCGCCGCGAAACGCTGGAAAAGATCGCAGAAATCGCGGTTCGCCGCAACATCATGATCCTCTCCGACGAGATCTACGAAAAGCTGACCTACGACGCGGACAAGCCGCACGTCAGCATCGGTTCTCTTTCGGACGCGGTCAACGACCTGGTCATCACGGTCAACGGTCTCTCCAAAACCTATGCGATGACCGGTTGGCGCCTGGGTTATCTTCGCGCCCCCCGCTGGCTGGCGAAGCGGATCATCGCGTTCCAGAGCCATACGACAAGCAACGCGACCACCTTCGCACAATACGGTGCCATCGCGGCTCTGGAAGGCAAGGCGGAGAAAGAAGTCGCTCATATGTGTGCGGAGTTCGCCAAGCGTCGCGATCTCGTCTATGAGTTGATTTCAGCGATTCCCGGCGTGAAATGTATCCGCCCGCAAGGCGCGTTTTATATTCTCTGCGACATCCGTTCGTACGGCATGAGCTCGGAAGAGTTCTGCAACCAGTTGCTTGCAGAGGACAAACTCGCGGCAATCCCGTGCTGTTCATTCGGCGCGGAAGGGCAAATTCGTCTTTCGTACGCCTGTTCGGAGGCAAATATTCGCGACGCGGCCAAGCGCCTCGAAGCGTTCTGCCTGCGACACAGAAAATAAGACCCAAAACAATGACATGAGGAGAAGGAGGGAGTGATGAAACGATTCGGACGAATGGTTCCAGTTGCGGCACTCGCAACTGGGATTCTGCTTCCCGGGTGCGCCACAACGGAGCCGGAGCCAGCAACGACATTGCAACTGGAGCGGATGACGGAGAGTGAGCGGGAGGCCGGTGCTAAAAAAGTCGCCGAAACCTATATGACGAATTTCACCACTGCCTTCCGCGAAAAGGATATCGAGAAATTCAAACAGGTGATCTCCGAAGAACGCCGCCAGAAATTGACGCCAGAGGTCTTTGAACAGATCCTCGTTGCGTCCAAGAGCGAACAAGGAGAATTCGTTGACATGAAACTTGTTGCGGTTCTCGATCAAGTCATCTACCAGACGTTTCTCTGGAAGATGACGTATGAGAAGCAGGACTCGGACGGGAATCCTTTCCGTCGGGACTATCTCTATTTTGTCAGTGTTGGAAAGACCGGAGAAAGCGAGTACGCGGTAGGCGCGGCAGGCTTCCGGCTTTAAGGGATCAGGGTTTTACCAGGGGGAGAAAGAGGAGACCGTTAAAGATGAAGACTTTAACAGAAAAACAGAAGAACATCCTTGAGTTCATCGAGGAGTTCCTGGAGCGCGAGGGGATGGCTCCGACGGTGTATGAGATTGCCGATCATTTCGGCATCAAGACATCAACGGTGTTTGCCCATTTACGGGCGCTTCAACGCAAAAAGCAGTTGTCACGCAGCTCAAAAGCGCGCAGCATCAGCTTGATTAACCGCCCGCAGGGGCGCACGAGGGTTCCGCATGGAGCGCTCCTGATTCCATTGCTCGGCCGAGTCAACGCCGGCATACCGTCTGAAAGCCTCGAATACAAAGAAGGTGAAATCTGCATCAGCAATACGCTGGCGCCGGATTGCCCGCCGGAGAATCTCTTCGCACTGCGCGTTCAGGGCGAAAGCATGCGTGATCTCGGCATTTTCGATGGCGACATCGTCGTTGTGGCCCAATCCGCCACGAAGCCGCGTTGCGGCGATATTGTCGTCGCCCTGTTGCAGGGTGGTGAAGCCACAGTCAAGAGCTACTTCCCGCGTCCGCAGGGGCGGATCGAGCTGCGTCCGGCTAACTCCGAATACAGCGTTCAGGTCTATCCCGCTTCGGAAATCGCCATTCAAGGGCGGGTCGTCGAGCTTCACCGCAGATACTGATCTGTAAGACAAAATCAACCACGCCGTTCCGAAGATCCGGAACGGCGTTTTTGTTTGCACAAAAAAGCGCCGCATCGCCCCAGAAAGGAGATACGGCGCCTCGATACGATATTTATTTGACGGCGTTAGCCGAAATATTGATCGAGCGGGTGTAGAAAATGAACCCACCGACAGAGTACTGCGACGCGAGGTCAAGCGTCTGGGTGGCGTTGAGCTTTTTGCTCTCCGCGGTGACCACCGGAATCATCGACTGAACATTCACCGTATCCTTCAGGACGGCAATGCTGCCGACGGAATCGGTCGATCCGGTCAAAAGCGGAATCGAAAAGAGGTAGATGCCCCAATTCTGCGCATTCAGGTGAGCGATCGGAGTTCCGGCAAGGGAAATTTTCTCGCCATTCAAATCCGGGTCAGCGACCTTCTCGACGTTGACGCAACCGGCAAACAAAAGGGCGATAGCCGCGGAAAAAAGAAAAGTGATCTTTTTCATATCAATAAACCTTTGCAAATTATAGATGGATCCGTTTCACAACCGATAGTTCAGTTGACCGCATTCCCGGAAACCGTAACCGTACGCCAGTAGAAGATGTACGGGAACGGGAACGGAATGTTGGTGCTGTTGCTCGAAGAAACGAGATCCACCGTCTTGGACGCCTGAAGCGCCTTGCTCCGCGCGGTGACCATCTTCGTAACCGCCGTCACATTGCAGGAATCCTCGCCAAACACAATGGTGTCGGGATTCAGCGTGGAGCCGACGATCAGCGGAATGCTGAGAAGATAGAAGCCGCTGCTGTAACCGGAGATATGCGCAACCCCGGTTCCATTTGAAGAAATTTGCTGCCCGTTGAATTTCGAGGCGTCAGCAGTCTGCAACGAAGAGCAGCCCGCAAACAGGAGCGCCACTCCGGCCAGAGCGAACAGGAACACGATTTTTTTCATCATTTCATAGATCCTTTGTTAGTGATGATAACCTGGGATCGTATTCGGCAAAGTATACCGACCACGCAATCCCCCTCCTCAAACTCATGTTTTCAGAGTTACAATATATCACATCACAATAAAATACAAGTTCCTGTTTTATCACCCGGCAAAGATTTTCGTGTTACAAAACGATCGAACCTCCAGCGGCCAGACGGGTCCGAACCTTTGCAGGCTCCACATCACGGATTCCGCAGCCGGAATCGAGCGCCTGCACCGCAGCCACCCCTGCGGCCTCGCCGCATTGGTTGAGGTTGACCATCACCCGAACCGCGCCGAACGCCTCCGCATCCGCATCGAGCATCCGCCCGGCCGAAATCAGGTTTTTCGCTCCCTGCGGGATCAAACTGCGCAAAGTGAACTGGTAATACGGCAGAATTTCTCCTTCCGGCAACCAGCGACCACGACGCGGCGGAAGTCCGCCGCCAAAAGTAACGGTTTTTCCGTTCAGATGACGGAACGAGATGCTGTCATCGCCATCTCCGTGAATATCAACCGGATACGTTCCGTTGCCGATCGCGTCATCGAAGCGAATTCCGGCAAGCATGTCGCCACCTTTCAACCGAGCGCCGGACTCGATGTGAAGCCCCTGCCGGATGCCGATGGCGGAAGGCAGCGCCTGAAGAGAAACCGGACTATCCGGATACTCCGTCCGCAGCATTTCACAGATCGCCCGAAGCTGACGGCGCGACTCCAATTCCGCCCGGGTGACCGCATCCGGCAATTCCGGGTCATAATGCAACACACGGGTTCCGGCCAGCATGTAGGTCGAGCTGAAAGGAATCTCCATCCCCCACCAATAACCGCACGGCAGCTCCGGATACTTTGCTCGAAAACGCTCAATCGCCCCATCGAAGCTGAAGTCGCCCAAGGTCTTCCACCCCTCGAACCGCGCACATGCGGAGGGAGGTTGAAACTGCTCCGGACGGCGCATCGCACTCCCGGATTCCCGGCAAAGCACTCCGTCACCCGAAGCGTCGATGAACATTCCGGCTCGAATCGCAAATCGCCCGGAATTGTTTTCGACCACCACTGCGTCAATTTCACCGGAGTCACGCATTACGGCGCGAGAGAAAGAACTTTGCAGGAAGAGCCGGATTTCGGGATGTTCCTCCACCAGCGCATCCAACTCCAGCGTCAACAGTTCGCTATTCAGGCGGACGCCATGGTCTTCTTTCGGGGTGCGGAAATCCTCGATACCTCGACAACGCTCCAATCGCTCCATCATCTCAAAGGTCAGGCCGCCAATGATCTGTTGGGTTCGCTCGGTATCGAACAGGGTGTGCCACATGCTGACCAGTCCGCAGGTGGCGGTTCCCCCCAAGCGGTTCTGTTTTTCCACCAACGCCACCCGAGCGCCCAACCGGGCAGCGCGAACCGCGGCGAAAACGCCGGTACAGCTCCCGCCAATCACGCAGACATCGACATTCTCCACCACCTTGACGTTTTCCGCCGGAATCTGAATTGCGTTCATAAATATCCCTTTCCTGTTCTTTTTCCATATTATACCGGAAAAAGAGTGGAAAAGATAGGAAAAACCGGCTAACTTATAGTAAAATAACACTTTTTACAACCGATTTTTATAAAAATGCAGCAAATTGAAACCATTTTAAACAGCCTGGCGGATCTGGCAAATATGGTGATCATCTGGAAGCAGGCGAACGGCTCCGGGTGCGGCCTTTCCGATCGGCACACTTATCATGAGTGCGAATTCTGCCTGGCGGTCAAGTCCGATCCGGTACGCTCGGCGCTCTGTTCGCACAACGACTCTATCCTGCTGGCAACCGAAGCGGAAGCACAGGGAAAACCATTCCTGCACCGCTGCCACGCGGGAGTAGTGGAACTTGTCGTGCCGCGGTTGGAAGAAGAGAGGTGCCGGGATTTTTTTCTGGCCGGGATCAGCCGGAGAGAAGGTGATCGCACTGCCTATCCCGCTTGCGAGCCGGAGTACGCAAAACTACCAGTGAATAAAGAGCTTCCGTTCGGCGAACTGGAGCAAATGCTCAATGCGCTGGCGCCTCTTCTGGCTGCCCGACGCGACCGGAGTTGTCTCAACGACGTAAAGCAGAGCGTGAAAGATCCCCGAATCGCGGCGGCCGCGGCCGCGATCCGCCGACGCCCCGGAGAGAGCTTCGATCTCGCCACGCTCGCCCGGCGCGCCTGCCTCGGGGAATCCCGTTTCGCCCATCTGTTCCGCAAAGAAACCGGGCAGCCATTTTCCACCTATCTCGCGGTGGAACGAATCCGGGAAGCCAAGCGCCTGCTCCGGGAAACCGATCTCCCCTTGCTGCGCATTGCCTTGGAATGCGGGTTCCACGATCAAAGCCATTTCAGCGGCCGCTTCCGTCGGGAAACCGGCCTGACCCCATTGACCTATCGCAAAGAGTTCGGGCAAACCCGCAACACCTGACGCCCCGCTTCCGGCAACGCCTCGCAATGATTCACATCAGCGATTGTAAGCTGCGTGTTCGCGGCGGCGGGCGCTGACGCTCTCTTCACTGGTTCCGGCACTGACAAGTTCATAAAGAATCGCCTGTTCTTTTCCTGGCGCGGGGCGGAGGATTCGGCCGAGCCGCTGAACATGCTCGCGCACGCTGGCGGAACCGGAGAGAATGATTCCGACGGCAACGGCGGGAACGTCGACGCCTTCGTTCAATACTTTGCTGGTCACCAGAACCGTATAAACGCCTTTTCGGAAGAGATCGAGAAATTCCTTGCGCTCCCCCGGTTTCGTGCGATGGGTGATCACCGGCCAGCAAAAGCGCCGTCCGATATCGTAAGCAGTGGCGTTATCGGCAGTGAAGATGATGATCCGTTCCCCGGCATGGCGACTGACCAGCTCCCATACCATCCGAATCTTTGCCTCGCCGCCACGGGCGATTCGGCGTTGTTCGAGAAACGCCCGGAACACGTCGCGTCCACCGGGAAGACGAGCGCAAAGTCCGAGAAACCGCCCCCATTCCGCCTTAAAGCGAAAATTCAGTCGATTCGCGGCGAGAAAATCCGTATAAACTTTCCGATTATCCGCATAGGCTGCCGCCTCATCGGGGTCAAGTTCAACCGGAATTTGCTCGGTCTTGTAGAATGAGAGGACTTTCCCTTCCAGCTCTCCGATTTCGATCCGGCAAACGATTGATCCGACGAGATCCTCCAGCACAGCGGCACGATCATCCGGAAGTTCCGGTGTGGCGGAGAGGCCGAGGCGATAAGGGGCGATGGACATAGCCGCCGCCAGCCGCATTTCCGGCCCGGGTAGATGGTGACACTCGTCCGCGACGAGAAAGGCAAAGCGGTCGCCGATAAATTCCATATTCAACACGGCGGAGTCGTAAGTACTTACCGTCAGGTCGCGGATGGTGCGCTCCCCTCCCCCCAACATGCCGATTTCACGTTGAAAAAAATGCTCCAACACCCCAACCCATTGCCCGAGCAGATCGAGCGTCGGCACCAGATAAATGGTCGGACGCTTCAGATAAGCGGTCGCCATTACGGCAAGAACCGTCTTGCCGCTCCCGGTGGGAAGCGCGGCGACACCGCGAAACAGCCCGGCACGCCAGGCGGCAAACGCCGTATTTTGATGCGGACGCGGAATCAATTCAACAGCAAGCGAGAGGTCTTCGATGGGAGCAAACGCGCGCGCGCGATCTTCGACTTTCACTCCGGCTTCTTGAAAGGCGAGAATGATGGTCGCGTAATCGCAGGCACGAGCGCGAAGATTGCGAGTGCGTTCGTCGCTTCGGAACAGGCGGCTCAAAGCGCCCGGCAATCCATGCCGATCCATTCCGGTAAGCGTCAGCGTACCGGCCTCAAACGCCAGAACCGCTTTCATTGGTTGTCGGGGCGAAACGCGCCAACGGCTCCGACAATCAGGAACACCGCAAACGCGATTCCCAAACTACCGAAACCATACCCCTGGAGCCGTTGCCAGAATGAGGCGAGCGGTCCGCTGATGAAAATCACCAGAAAAATAATAAACGCAGTAAAGGCTCCGGAGAAAAGCCCCCACTTCCATCCGCGGGACCAATCCGGATAATCAGGCACATCCACCTCCGAAACCTGTCGCAACAGCTCCCGGAATTTCGGATCGTCATCTTCTGGGCCGGTCATTCGGACACCTCCTCCCGTAGTTGTTTCGCAATTCTTTACTATAAGCGATCAAAATCCGGAATGCAAGTCGCGAATTCGGACGGGATCGGAGATTCCACAAGAATATTCTCTCCGGTAACCGGATGCCGCAGCTCCAACAATGCGGAGTGAAGCGCCTGTCGCGGCAACACGAGCCGGGCGCGATCCTCCGCGGAAATTTCATTGGAGCGAATGCGCAAATAAACCGTATCATCCGGCCCGTAAAGTTTGTCGCCGGCCAGCGGGAACCCCAACGAGAACAAGGTGGCGCGAATCTGATGGAGCCGTCCTGTTTCCGGCGTCGCCCGCACAAGGCTGAACTCTTCCCCGATCCGTTCCGGGCGCAGAAGCGTCCGCGCCGACTCCACCTTCACCGCGCCGGCAGGCGGACGGTCGCCGAACACGAAACGGCGTTTCTTCCGCACCGTGCTCGAAGAATCCGAAATCAGAAAGCCGTATGCCTCCACCGGCTCCCGAAACGCGCCGAACACAACAGCAAGATACTCTTTACGAACCGGCCAGGAAGGTTTTCCCAGTTTCGCAGCCGCCGATGGATTCTTCGCGACAATCAGCAAGCCGGATGTCTCACGATCCAACCGGTTCACCAGATGCACCTTGCCGTATCGGGAACAGAGCAGAAACCAGAGTGTATGCCGGTAAAACGGCCCGGAGGGATGCACACAAAGATTCCCCGGCTTATCCACGATCAGCAGATCATCATCCTCATACGCGACGCGGAATGAAAGCTCGGCTTCCGGCTCCGGCAGATCCCCGGGGAAATATTCGAGTATATCGTGCATTGCCAGCGTTCTCTCCGGCGCAGCAAGCGCGCCGTTGACCATAATTTCGCCCAGCACAATGCGTTCACGCCACTCCGTCAGAGAACGATAGGTAAAACGAGCGGCCAGATAGTCATCGAGCCGCAACCCGACGCCGCTCCAGTCGATGGAACTGCGAATGACCCGCCGCGCCAGATCGTTATATTGATTGTCCATAATCCCGTTTCTTTCGGAATTTCCGAAACGTTGATTTTTTCTGCAAAAGCGGATCGAAAATTATTTTTCAATCTATTTCAGAGTCGTAACATACTATACACCCGATCCATTTTCCGGTCAATGGAAACTCCGATTTTTTGCAACCGCTTCATCGATGGGGAGTTTCCGAAATCATCGATTTTCAAGCAGCCCATTTCGCAAGAAAGTCAAATATTTTTTTCTTAAAATATTTTTAATAATAATTATCAAAATCACTTGCCAAACACAATCCATTGTGATATTTTATAAATGGAACTACAAGATATAGATTTAACACATAAGGGAGAAAAGATGCTGAAGAACATTGTAAAGCGCGACGGGCGAATCGTTTTATACGATGACTCAAAAATTGTGGGAGCTATTTTAAAGGCGATGATGGCGTCAAGCGAGGGCAACCCCGCCGACGCTCCCCGCATCGCGCTTGAAGTGGGCAAGGTGATCGAAGAGAAGCTTGCGGACCGCGTTCCCCAGGTGGAACAGATTCAGGACGCGGTGGAAGTCGCACTGATGCGGAACGGCTACGAACTGGTGGCAAAACAGTACATCCTCTATCGCGCGGGACGCACCCGCACCCGGGAGATGAAAACCGGGCTGATGAAGATTTACGACGAATTGACCAACGCCTCCGCCAACGCATCGGACATGAAGCGTGACAACGCCAACATCGACGGCGACACCGCAATGGGCATCATGCTCAAATATGGTTGCGAAGGCGCGAAGGATTACTATGAAAAGTATATGCTTTCGCCGGAACAAGCGCAGGCGCACCGTGTAGGCGACATCCATATTCATGACTTCGATTTTTATGCACTGACTACGACCTGCTGTCAGATCGATTTGCTGAAACTGTTTAAGGGTGGCTTCTCGACCGGACACGGATTCCTGCGTGAACCGAACGACATTCAGAGCTATTCGGCGCTGGCGTGCATCGCAATTCAGTCCAACCAGAATGATCAGCACGGCGGGCAGTCAATCGTCAACTTCGACTACGGCCTCGCCCCGGGCGTCGCGAAAACCTACCGGAAATGCTATCTGACGAACCTTTATAAATCGTCACAGATTCTTGCTCCGGAAAAAGCGCTGTCGCTGAATGATTTCAAGAAAATGGCCGCGGAAATCCGCGAAGAAAGCGACTTCGGCCCCCAGCTCGGCGGCAACCGCGATTATGAAGAACGCGAACTCGCCCGCCTCACTCCGATGTTCGGTAACGCGGAAGTGGCAGAAAAGGCACAGAAATTCGCCGCGTTCAATGCGGAACAGGAAACAGAAAAGGCGACCCATCAGGCGATGGAAGCGCTGATTCATAACCTGAACACCATGCACTCCCGCGCCGGGGCGCAGACGCCGTTCAGCTCGATCAACTATGGAATGGACACCTCCCCTGAAGGGCAGATGGTGATCCGCAACGTGCTGTTGGCGGCAGAAGCGGGTCTGGGTCACGGTGAAACGCCGATCTTTCCGATCCACATCTTCCGTGTCAAAGAAGGGGTCAACTACAATCCTGGCGAACCGAACTACGATTTGTTCAAACTGGCCTGCCGGGTGTCGGCGAAGCGACTGTTCCCGAACTTCTCGTTCCTCGATGCTCCGTTCAACAAGCATTATTACAAGCCGGGTCACCCGGAAACGGAAATCGCCTACATGGGTTGCCGTACCCGTGTGATCGGCAATACGTTCGACAAAGAACGCGAAATCACCAACGGCCGCGGAAACCTTTCGTTCACTTCGATCAACCTGCCTCGTCTGGCACTTGAGGCGAAAGGCGACGAGAAGAAGTTTTTCGAGAGCCTGTACGACATGATGCGCCTGGTGGTCGGGCAGCTGAACGACCGGTTTGAAATTCAGGCGAAGAAAAAGGTTCGCAACTTCCCGTTCCTGATGGGGCAAGGCATCTGGATCGACTCCGACAAACTCGGAATGGACGACGAAGTGCGTGAAGTGCTCAAGCACGGAACGTTGTCGATCGGCTTCATCGGCCTGGCGGAAACACTGACCGCCCTTTACGGTCATCACCACGGCGAAAACGAAGAGATGCAAAAAAAGGGTGTGGAAATCATCTCCCGGATGCGGAAATTCGTTGACGACCTCTCCGAACAGACGGGGATGAACTACACGCTTCTGGCAACGCCGGCGGAAGGGCTCGCGGGTCGCTTCATCCGGATCGACCGCCAGAAATACGGCAACATCAAAGGCGTAACTGACAAAGAGTACTACACCAACAGCTTTCATATTCCGGTCTGGTACAAAATGTCGGCGTTCGACAAGATTCAGAAAGAGGCGCCGTATCACGCGCTGACCAACGCGGGGCATATCTCCTATGTGGAGCTGGACGGCGACACGGCAGAGAACCTCGAAGCCTTTGAAGCGATCGTTCGCGCCATGCACGACGCGGGCATCGGCTACGGCTCGATCAACCACCCGGTGGATCGCGACCCGGTCTGCGGCTACAGCGGCGTCATCGGGGAAAGCTGCCCGAAGTGCCACCGCCACGAAACGCCGGATTTGCCGAAATTCGAGCGAATCCGCCGAATCACCGGTTATCTGGTCGGCACGCTGGAACGCTTCAACAACGCAAAACAGGCGGAAGAACACGACCGCGTCAAACACGGCACCCGCGCACGCTGACCGGTAACAACGCAGAGGCTTTCGCCTCTGCGCTCCGACCGGCAAGGTGTCGGCGCCGTATCCGAACTTGTTTTCCGCAATGTGGAAAACAAGTTCGGCACGTTCAAAATTCATTTGCGATAAGCCGTTAAAACACATTCCCTTATTTACGGCACAACATTCAGCACTATGTCAGAACCGGAAAAAGCAACATCCATCGATTCTACCAACCGTAGCCAGATCATCAATCTGGCTGGATTTGACGACGATTCGATCACGAATGGGCCGGGACTTCGTGCGGTTGTCTACGCCCAGGGTTGTCCACACCGCTGCCCGGGTTGCCACAACCCGCAAACCCACGCATTCGGAACCGGTGAAAACTGCACCGTGGGAGAATTGTTTGATCGAATCCACCGAAACCCTCTAGTTAAAGCGGTCACATTTTCCGGAGGCGATCCGATGGCGCAATCCGCAGCCTTCGCCGCCCTTGCGCGCCTGCTGAAAGCCGACGGCTACGAAATCGCCATCTACAGCGGCTATACTTTTGAAGAACTCATCGCCTTGCCCGTTCCGGCAGTCCGTGAACTTCTGGAACTGGCCGACGTTTTAGTGGACGGGAAATACCACGAACGCGAACGGAATTTGCAACTCCGCTTCCGCGGAAGCGCCAACCAGAGAATTCTCGACCTCCCCGCCTCTCTCTCCTCCGGCATCGCCACGCTGATGCCCCCCGGACGCTGGCGCGAATAACAGGAAATTGCAAGCAAAAGAATCCCCCTTCCTTTCGCATGAAAAGAAGGGGGTTGTTCTACCCTCGCACCAACACTCCGGCGTAACGGAGTATTGGAAGGGTATCAACTATTCAATATACTCCACCTGCCGCACCGTAGTCTGTCCGGCGACAGCATCATGCTCCAACGTCACCAGCATTTTAGCTTCGCCGGTGATCTCGTCGAAATAGATATATTTATCATTTTCCGGGAAATTACTGGGGAAGGTGCTACCGTCAGCTTTCATATCAAAAACGCCTCGTTCACAATCCTGCGTCTCCACAGTTCCATCATACTTCAATCGGACGACTGGAATTTTTGTTCCCCCATTCGGTCCACCCAAATCTTTGATCGTTTGAGCTACAACAACGACTTTGACCATGGTCGATGCGGTCGCACTTGTTTTGAGCAGATTGATCGTTTTCCCGATCAACTCCTCTTGTTGAGCATCCGGTTTCGCCTTGTAGTCTACAGGAGCGATAATACCAAACCCGTTTGCCAGAGAATTGTCTCCATCTTTCCGGGCCAGAAATTGAGCGCGATTTTCCTGTATCGCTCCAAGACACCTTTTCAATGACATTGGAACAACATCAGTTGTACCCGTCGTTGTCGTAGAAACGGGGGATGCAGTACCCCAGGGAATCGCAGTTCCGGTCTTTCCATCAAAGTTGTGCAACAATTCACCCAAGCGAACGTTGAAGAAAAGAGTACGCCCCATCTCATCGTCCAACTCGACATACTCCGGATTGATCACCTTGTTGGAAGAGAGCATATTGACATTCAACTTCCCAAAGGTATAAGCCTTATTGGTCATTTTGACCTGCTCCAGCAATCCACCGTCTCCGCCTGAATATGAGGTCCCATTTCCGGTATCCCAACTATCCCCGGGCTGCTCCATATCGTCCTTACCGATCACTTCGGTATCAGACCCCGGACGCATTGCATTTTTCAGGTTAATCGTTTCCCACGCGGCTCCACGATGAATCGCGCCAAGCTCCCAAAGAGATTTCATCGGTGCATTACGGATGTATGCCGTTGAGAGGTGTTCGTCTTCTGCTACACTCACCCACGCCGGATCCTTCGCCTGCTCCACGTCATAGTTAGGATCAAAAACACCAGGACTCGTCTCTTTCTTGGGGCAAGCGTCGCTATTGACGATTCCCTTTTTAAGTCTGGCCGCGGTGGAAGTTCCAGTCGGCTCAATTTCGATACTGATCCGATTACCCGGATTATCAAAATCAACCAAAGCGATATTGGTAAACAAACTCCAATCGGTATTTTTCTTCTTCTCTGCCTCCGTACTGCCCGAATCGGGATTTGCATTCAGGTTCTGTCGCGGGTCTTTTGCTTCCATGCCGCCAATGTAAAAGCGCGCATATTGCGGTAAGTCCGCATGTCCGACATCCGCCTTTTTGATATAGCCAGAGCTGGCGACCGCCCATTGAGAGAAAAGCGCTAACTCATTGTTTCTCCCTGTTTCCACCTGAGGCCGGGGCAATTTGCTTCCCCCTGCACTATCCCAGCGAACAAAATCGAGCCCAACGCCAGACAAATCGGTCAAGGCAATGCCACCCAGTTCAAATTGAGGTTCGATCACTTCGACTTTTATTTCCGTAATCGTTGCCGAAGAAATAGCGCCAAGATTGTTCAATACTTCTTTGAATTTCGGCGAGAAATCAAACGTAAACTCATGGCCGGTCGCCCAGTTTGCAGGATCCGTCGCCAGATTTTCACTGGCGTGAACCAGATAACCACTATTCCATGAGGGGGATGTCACGCTGAAGTCTACGACAGCCGGACGGTCTGCATTGAATGAAAGAGCCTCCGCCACTGTCATTGTCATTTCATCAGTAAAAGGAGGCAAAGGAACTGTCGCACTATTTGAATCAAGATACGACAATTCGCCCTTGATGGAAACTTTGAACCGAAGCGCCAGGGATTTCAGCAGTGCCTGCAACTTATAATCGGTTGTGGGCGTACTATTGTAAATTTGAATTAACTCTGCAATCAACTCAACTTCGTCCACTGCAACTTTCACCGCGACATCATGGCTCATAAAATCGCCACTCGCAGGCGTCGTAATGCTGGGGGTAATCCGAAATCCCAATGCGAGTTCATTAATATACGGAGTTTCCTCATTCCCGGTGTAAGTGGGCCAGTCGGCAGATGTTGCAAGAATATCTTTCCAAGTATCGGCGGCTACATCTGAGGTAGGAACAGGGTTTGTTTCAAAATCACAATAGTCATTCAGGTTGGCGGCAATCTGCTTCCGGCGAGTTGCCAGATCGGCAAACGAACCTTTGTCGTTCGCAATGAATTTGAGAAAAGGCAATCCAACACCATCTGCCGTTTTCGTATCATTAAGCAAAAATTCAACACTGTCTGCCGCAAGAGCCTTCACCGCATCATCGCTATTGGCGGCGACCGTATTCCACGCAGAACCGTCATGAGTTTTCAAGCGGTCATACCAGGGTACGGTACTGTCAACTCCGAGAAAGAAACGATGATAATTCTTTTCTGTAGTTGCTCCGGTTTGCATATAAACATATTGTTCCGGATCCATGGTAGGCTCTTTTGTAAGGTCAGATGCCGAAAACCAACGAGACAACCACTTCGTTCTCACTGCATCGTCATAAGGCAAAGTTCCTTGGAATCGAGTAATGTTGGCAGCGACAAATTGATCCAAAGTCGTATCTTTTACGTTCGTTACAAATGTGGCTTCGGGGATTGAGCTCATCTCATTCTCCCAATCCTCAAAAACGATCGTATCATTCTGGTTCAATTCGTTAATATCGTTCCCTAGACGGACTTTCCACGGGGAGTCGCCTCCGGTCGGATACACTCCACGCAAAAGATGAAACAAATTGATCTGCGTAAAAGATGTGGGCAGCACCTGATAGGCCACGCGTCCGACAATCTTAAGATTCGAGCCACTGCCTTCGGTCACATATGACCATTCCCCTAAAGTCCATTCATCACCGCTCTCGATCGTTTTCTTGATCTCGACATAATCGCGCCAATCCGGTGGCAATAATCCGGATTCCTCCAGATTTCTCAAACCATCATCGCTGGCCCCGACGCCGTTATTCTTACTATAGATACTAAGATAATTCGTCGGAGCAGTTATATTCTTAGCAGATTCCTGATAATACATCAGCGAAACAGCAACTCGGCTGATTGCAGACTGGGCGATCATCTTCGCTTGGCTTCGACTGCTGTTATTGTTAGCCACTTTTTGCGCCATCAAAGCATTGGCCACAGATGCCAACCCCAAAATCAGCAACAAAGCGAGAATACCGAGAGCAAACAGCAAAGCGACGCCTCGCTGTTTCCGCCGATCATATTTGGTCATTTTTTTCATTGTCATTATCCAATCCTAAACTTACAGCCATTGCTATATTTTCGTACAAAATCACTTCCCGAGAAATACCGTTCGAGAAAAAGTATATGAACGCTCTTTCGCAAAATCATCTTTCGCGCTCCCTGCGCTCAAGCTATTCCAAATTTTGAAATCATTTGGAGAAAGAACCTGCATTCTCAATTCGACCAGAAAAGGCTTCTTGTTAATATCGGATGTCCCGGAAACAAACACAATTCCATTGTCTTTGTCTGACGCGGAATCTGTCTTCTCTTCATAAGCAATGATATCGAATGCGACAACCCCTTTTACCAGAGTGGAAGCATATTTGCGGTTTGCAGAGCTCGGCGAAGTGATGGGAGGATCTAATTTCTTTGTCACCAGCTCGCCTCGTGCATCATCAGTATCCATAATACTTGCCACTGCTCCAAAGGGAGGAAAGTAGTAACTGAATTCCGAATCCTCATCGCAAAAGACAGAGATTTTCAACGTATTTTTATCATCATTTGTCCCGCGTTGAAAAGAAACATATTTCAATGTGCCTCCGGGCAGATTCTGCGAAGATCGGGTTCCAAAATAAATTTTATGATTCCCGGATGTTGTTCTATCGATTTTGAAGGGGATGGCATCCGAGGTATTAAATGTATTTTGCAACATGGTCGTAATCGTATCCATACCGACACGAGCATCGGCGTAAATCCGGTTGCGCTGCGCCATGGAAGTCCACACCTTCTGAGAGCTGATAAAGAACTGAAGGATAAAGCCAAGAATAACCAGCAACACCCCCATCGCGACCAACAGTTCAACCAACGTGAACCGCGACTGCCTTCTTACAACTGTTTTTTTGTTTTTCATAAAATAGATTTCCCATAACCTCATTGGTAGTCCACAAGCCGGAACGCCTCGTTGAAAATTTCCTGCCGAAACAAACGCTTTTCTCGTTCCTCATAAGGAGCTTGAGCCGGCCAACTGATCTCAACACAGAGCGCTCTCGCATAAACACTGATATCAGTGCCGACATTTATGTATTCAACGCTCTTATCTGCTTTCATGTTGGGGACTTTCACCTGCGAAAAGTCATCCTTCCAAACCTTGACGACTGCCGCAAAATCCACGATATCCCCCGTCATGACGCGATATAAATATGCACTGTTGCCAGAAGAAGTCAATCGAGATAAATTATTCGTAATCTTGCGTGAAGAAGAATTGAAATCATCGTCTGTAACATCAATTCCCTTGCCGCTTGTCTCGCCTATGTCTTTCACATCATTGTAACTGCTCTTCATTTCCTTTGAGAAGAAGAACTGGCTGCTCGCAACAGGGGTTGTTTGATTTGCCGCTTTAAAATCTGCAATCGCAGTCCATTCGGCGGCACATCCGGCACGCAGATACCCCATCATGTATTCTGCAATATCGGCAAGGTTATTGTCGGCAATCGCGGAACGATTCGCATTAATTCCGACAGGAAACAATACCAGG
Organism: Victivallis vadensis; assembly: GCA_040393525.1. GTDB lineage: Bacteria > Verrucomicrobiota > Lentisphaeria > Victivallales > Victivallaceae > Victivallis > Victivallis vadensis_A. The sequence goes on from JBEBTY010000010.1 coordinate 47,434, forward strand.
ATACTGGAAATCCCGATCCCGAGAACCGCCAGAGCGAGCGCGACTTCAACCATGTTGAATTTATATCGTATCAATCTCTTTTTCATAATTCCGCCACCCTTTTTCAGTATTCCGTCGGATAAATTTCAACACGACCGGTGAATTTATTGATCGCAAGCATCTTCCAGTTTGTCGGGCCATCTGAATCCCGTGATGGGAAAGCGAGCGAATTTCCAGTTGGAACCGCTTCCGCAATCACCAAGCGTAAATCTTCATCCTGCGACCCGGCAAGGCCACCGTAAGGCGAAAACACGATCAGACTATTTGAGATATCCTTAGCCGTTGCCGCCGTTTCCGGAATCAATTGACATCCTTTCAAATTACCCAACACCGATGCAAAATCCTTCCCGGAAGAAAGATTGCTCACGTGCGCCTTCACCCCGGCACCTTCCGCCAATTCATAATTGGAGTTGGAGGACTTGTAGACATTGATCAACATTGCACCGTCAGGGGCGTTTTTCCATTCACTGTCCGGAACCCACCGGACAAACTTCCAGTCCGTCGAAGTCGTCATCGGCTCAACATAGGCCAAACGAAATCCGCCGTAGCAATAAGGCAAAACCGCGTTCTCCGCATCCGACTTACCGCTGCCGCTCCATATACTCGTTTGAGTAGGCAGTACGATCGCGACGTGGCGGCGAGCGCTGGCGGCACGGGCTTGGGCTTGCTCCAAGCCGAGCATCAGATTGGCGGACATTTGATCGACTTTGTTGCCGCGGATCATCTGGTTGAAGGCAGGGAGCATCATCAAGGTCAATGCGCCCATCAGCAGCATCACGGCCAAAAGTTCAATCAGCGTGAAGTTGTGACGTGTTCGTCTTTTCATGGTACCTCTTTCCCTGGGTTTTATGCTCAATTTCAGGTCTGTCAACCCTACTATAAGAGGAGCGTCGCGCTTTTTCAATCGCTTTCAAGAAACTTTTTTCAAAAATCATCCGTCACTTCTCCGTCCCTTTCATGAGGTGAAATCACGGGAAAGTGACGGAGGATGGTTTTCCTCCTCAAATCGCTGATTCCCGGGCTTCTTTTCCTGAAATTTTGCAACCATGCTTGAAAACCGTTCCGAAGACGGATACTGTATCCGGGTGACACCTTAATTCCTAACATCATAAAGGAGCCGGAATGAACGAACTCGATAAGATGAGCTATGCCATGGGGATGAATATGGGCGAATACCTCACCCGCAACCCCCTCAACATCAACCTCGAAGTCGCCCAGCAGGGAATCGCCGATTTCGTCGCCAAACAGCCGAAGCTCGATCAGGAAGAATACATCGCCATGATGCAGCTCCTTCAGCAGAAAATGCAGGAAGAGGGCCAGAAGCAGATGGAACAACTCGCCGCAGCGAACACCCTCGCCGAAAAGAATTTCATGGCCGAAAACGCCAAAAAAACCGGCATCACCGTCACCGCCAGCGGCCTCCAATATGAAGTCGTCACCACCGGAACCGGCGCGAAACCCGCCGCCGAAGACGTCGTTCGCGTCCACTATGTCGGAACCCTGCTCGATGGAACAAAATTCGACAGCTCCATCGACCGTGGCGAACCCGCCGAATTCGGCGTCAATCAGGTCATCCCCGGCTGGACCGAGGCGCTGCAGTTGATGGCCGTCGGCAGCAAATACAAGCTCTACATCCCCTCCGCGATCGCGTACGGCGCGCAGGGTGCGGGACAGGCGATCCCGCCGAACGCAGCGCTGGTATTTGAAGTCGAGCTTCTCGACATCGTAAAATAATACCGGATTCATTCCGGGCGGCGATCCCGTCCGGAATGAATTCTCATCTGTAGCAACTATGCGCACGTCACGCTATTTCCCCTCCGAATCCGCGTTTCCGATTAAGGTCATGCACCTGAATCAGGATACCGTTGACGTGCACGATCACTCCTTTCACGAGCTGGTTCTCGTCGTCGCCGGTGAAGGGCGGCACATCACTTCCACTGAAGAGTATACCATCTCCGGCGGTGATTTGTTTCTGTTGAAACCGGAGAATCCACACGGTTACCGGGTCGAAAACAACTGTTCCCTTTACAACATCCTCTACCACCCGGAACGGCTGAACCTTCCTCTCTTCGATCTGACCGATGAACCGGGATACCGCGCCTTTTTCGAGCTGGAGCCGGAACTGCGCCGTCAATTCGGCTTCCGTAAACATTTCCGGCTCGGTAAAAGTCAGCTGGACGAAGTGCAACTGCTGGTAGAGCGCCTGAAACGGGAAATCGAGTCGAACGAACCCGGACACTTTTGCCGGGCGGCGATCTTGTTCCTCCGTCTGATTGAGCAAATTTCCCGCATATTCAGCTGTTCGACGCTCTATCGGGAAAACGATGAGCTGTTCCGTCTGAGCGAAGTCGTCAGTCATCTGGAAAAACACCGGACGCAACCGCACACCATCGCCGAATTGGCGGAGATGGCCGCAATGTCACCCGCAACGTTGAACCGCACCTTCCGGCGCACAGTCGGCAAGTCTCCGCTCCACTACCTGAACGATCTGCGGATTTCCGCCGCCGAACAGTTATTGTTGAAAAATCCGGCGCTCCCGATCACCACCATCGCCTCCGAATGTGGATTTGAGGACAGCAACTATTTTTCCCGCCTGTTCAAAAAACGTACCGGGCTTACGCCGCGAACCTATCGACAGCTGAATGAAAGCAGGGGAATCGCATGAAAACAACCTGTTACCCGCACTGTTCCACCATCGGAATCATCGCTCCGGCCGGAAAACTTTGCTCGGAGCGCTTCGACGCCGGAATCGAATTTCTGCATGAAGCAGGGAAAACGTTGAAAATCGGCCGTCATGTCAACGGTCCCTCGCCGGTTGCTTATCTCTCCGCCGATGCGGTGCAAAGAGCCGACGACTTGATTTCACTCTGGCTCGACCCGGCAGTGGAACTTCTGCTGGCAGTGCGAGGCGGCTTCGGCTCCGCCCATCTGTTGCCGCTGCTGGATTGGGACGCGCTGAAAGCACGCCCTGCCCTCCCCCTTGCCGGTTACAGCGATATCACCGCCTTGCATTGGGCGATGGAGGCGATGGAAGTCGGTCGCCCGATTGCCGGGCCGATGCTCGGGAAACTGCCGGAATGCGCCGCGTCACCCTACTCCTGCGAATTCCACCGGCGAACCTTTGCTCCCGAAGCATATGAAATCGAGGCAGCACCGGAATATGGAGCCATGATCGAGCTGAAATCCGGCTCCGCCAACGGTCGCCCGCTGGTGGGAAATCTCACCGTGGCAGCCTCTTTGTGCGGCACGCCTTTCTTCCCGGATACAAGCGGGCGCATTCTGGTGCTGGAGGACTTGAACGAACCGGTCTACAAGCTGGACCGGGCGCTCACCATGCTGGAGCAGAACAATGCTCTGTCCCGTTGTGCCGGGCTTGTTTTCGGCCAATTCACCGACTGTGCGCCCCCCCGGGAGCTGCGGCAGCTCTTGGGTCGTTTCGCAGAACAAATCAATGGCCCTGTACTGATGAACTTCCCATTCGGGCACAGTATGCCGATGGTCACCCTTGACTTCCATCGACCTCTCGTCATCCAAGACGGATGCGTTTCGGTATCCGCACAATAAAAACCGTATCAAAGCATTTTCTGGGATCAAAATCCGAAGTCGGCACACGTTCTCCAACTGCTCTCGAAAGACCGCAGCGGCGAATGAACCGGTGAAATACGGCGATGCGGTGAATCATTGCGAAGACAAAAAAATACGGAGCGCGATCCCGCAGAGGGAGGCGCTCCGTTTCTTTTGACCGATAACCGCGAAACGCGATCTCGCTCAGTCGTTTTGCCGGTCGAGAAAATGATCCAGACGTTGTCCGGCTTCAAAAGCATTTATCGTCTCTTCGTCGAGCTTGACCGGTGTCCGCAGTCGATGAATTTTTTCACTGATTTCGCGCCAATAATGACGCATCAGAGTCTTGATCCCGCAATCGGACTTCAGCCCGTATTTCCTCCGAATGAAAGACGGAGTCAATGATAGCGTTCGCCCCGCCAGGAAACCGATCTTCCGGATTGTCCCGGGACGGCTCAGCTGATAGTCGCGCATCACCCCCTGATACAGCGAGCTGCCGAGCAGAGAACGCAGCTGCTGCAACACCCAGTCGGGGTAATCGCGGTGGAACATACGCTGCTCCTTCGGGAAAAAATCAGGAAACGCTTCGTGCAGAAGTGCCGGATGCGTCGGCAATGAAAGTTTCCGGCGAATCTCCTGAATCCGTTCCGCGGAAAGAGAGAATTTATGCTGCAAAATCCCCATATCCAGCAATGCCCGCATCAACCCCGCATAATAGCCGCGGCGCCCATGCTCCAACGCAATCAGCCAATGCAATTCCGGCTCAAACGAACCGTCCTCTTGCAGAAACTCCGTCAATGCTGACGGCGAAGGTTGCCGCGGGTAGGCGTGAAACACTTGCAGATGAAGTTCGACGCTCCACCTCCGTTCCCGATGCACCATCATCGGCAGATGATGCCCCGGTGCGATTCCGGCAATCACGGAAAATCCGACTTTCTCCAGAGCGGCGACGGCGGCTTCCGCCCCCGCTTCCGGTATCCAGATGTCATAATCCCCCTTGGCGCGCAACACCGGGTGCGGATAAACATCATAAGCGAGATACGCGCCTTTGATCGCCGCAGGCTGAATGCCGACGGATCGAAGCTGTCGAAAAATCAAATCCCGCCCAGCGGAATAATTCAACTCCCAAGCCGATATCGCCTGAAAGGTTTCCCGCAATCGGTTTCGCCACTGCAACGGCAGTTCATCACGGAAGAAGAAGTAAAAAAGCATCTCCAGATGCAAGAGTTCCGCATATTGAAGAATCTCCGTCTGCGCCTCTTCGGAACAGGAGGAAAACATGATCTTCGCCTCATCCGGGGCAAAGATCATCTTGCCTTGAAGTTCCAAGATGTATTCTAATTCAATCATGATATTTCCGCTTCCGTCATCGGTGGTTTTACTCCATGCCGTCGTCACCGGTCAACCGTGTTGTCATCTGCCGGATGATCTTCTCCCGGCAGAAGCTCCGCCGCGACAGCGACAGTACGTTCTCCCTCCACTCATCATATGCCGCGACCGGACTTTCACACATCAGGGTAAACGCGTCCGCAATGCCCGCCTCGTCCGCGGGGTCGGCCGTCATGCCCAGGCGATGCTCTTCAATCAACTTCGCCGTGTCGCCGCGAACCAACCCCAGAACCGGGCGCCCCGCAGCAATGTATGCCTGAAACTTCGCCGGAACCGTCATATCGAACTCCGGCTTCAACGAGATGATGAGAACATCGGAATCCGCAAAAACCTGCGGCATCTCCACCTGCGGCCGTTTGCCGGTCATGACGATGTTCCCGTAACCGTTTTCCGCCACCTGCTCCCGAAGCCGTTCCAAATAAATTCCGCCGCCCACAATCCGTAATTCGGCATCCTCCCGGCGCAATTCGCCGAATGCCCGGATCACCAACTCCAGGTTCTGGACGGAGCCGATATTGCCGGCGAACGTGAACACCGTCCGCCCTTTCCGCTTCCGCACAGGCAGCGCTTCGCTTTGCGTCGTCCATTGCGGGTAAAAGTGCACCGTGCGAGAAGTGTATGGCCGCAGTTTATCGACAAACCCCGGACACGAAACCGAAATTTCGCCATAAGCCCGGTAAATGAGCCATACCACTGCATGAAGGAACGCACGCATCAACGGCGTCGGCTTGACACCGTAGCTGTAAACCGCATCCGGCCAAACATCCTGCGTCCAGATCATACACTTTCGCCACCACAAAAAGCGCAACACCAGACCGGCACTGGCCATGGAGAGCGGCCCGGAGTGAAACGCGAAAACCCGGTCGTAGCGCCAACCGTTCCACACCGCCCAAAACGATGTCAGGAACGCGAAGCTGAGATAATTTAAAATTTTGTTCTTCATCCCCCGGTTGTACCCAAGCACCGTGCGCACCCGGTGAATCGGAATTCCCGGCAACTCTCCTGTCGTCTGAAAAAGGCGATTGCGATATCCATCATAAATGCGGTCATGGGGATAACTCGGCGTCTGCGTCAAAACCTCAACCTCATACCCCTGATCGCGCCACTCGCCCGCCAGATCGTTAATCAGGAACTCTTCCGGATAGAAGCGTTCCGCCAGAATCAGAATCCGTTTTCGCTTTGTACTCACTGCTTCGGTTCGATCCCGTACCAACGGTTGGAGAGCCGGGCGGTGCCGAGAATCAGCTTCAGAACCCGCCACGAAGTGTTGCTCACCTGATATTCGGGACAAATCCGGTCATAACGCCCTCCGTTTTGCTCGAACTCCTCGATCACCAGACGGATCGAATCGAGCACTGTTTCGGGGTCCAGTCCGGTCAGGATGATCGTACCGGCATCCATCGCCTCCGGCCGTTCCAGCGCCTGCCGGATGGTCACCGCCGGGAAGTTCAGCATCGACGATTCCTCACTGATCGTGCCGGAGTCGCTGATCGCGCACTTCGCGTTGAGTTGCAAAGCGTTGTAGTCAAAAAAGCCGAACGGTTTCAGCCATTGAATCCGGGGGTCGATCTCAACGTCGCCCAGGGATTCCAGTCGCTTGCGGGTACGCGGATGCGTCGAAACCACCACTGGCAGATCGTATTTGCGGGCAAGCCGGTTGAGCATGTCAAGAATCCGAAGCAGATTGCCGGAATAATCGACGTTTTCCTCCCGGTGACAGCTCACGATAAAGTATTTGCCCTTCTCCAGCTTCAGTGTTTCCAGAATGTTCGACGCCTGAATTGAATCCATATGCTGCGAAAGCACTTCGTACATCGGCGAACCGGTCACGTAGATGTGCCGATGCGGCAACCCCTCCGCCAGCAGGTGCCGCCGAGAATTCTCTGTATAGACTAGATTGAAGTCGGCGATATGGTCGATGATCCGACGGTTGATCTCCTCCGGCACGTTCAAATCGAAGGAACGGTTCCCTGCTTCCATATGATAAATCGGAATTTTCATCCGCTTGGCGATCACTCCGGCGATGGCGGCGTTGGTGTCGCCGAGAATCAGAACCGCGTCGGGGCGCTCTTCCAGGAATACCTGCTCCACCTTGATCAGCGTTTCGCCGAGCACATGGCCGAGGCTGGAGGTATCCACTCCCAGATAGTAATCCGGCTTACGCAGCTGCAGGTCGTCGAAAAACACCTGATTAAGCTCATAATCGTAATTCTGGCCGGTGTGAATCATCTTGTGATCGAGATGTTTCTCCAACTGTCGGATCACGGCGGCCAGACGAATGATTTCCGGCCGGGTGCCGACGATTGACATCACTTTGAGTTTTGATTTTTCCATCTGTTCAGACCTCTTCAAAAAATGTGTCGGGATCGGAGGGATCGAAGAATTCGTTGATCCAGAAGACCGTATACAACTCATCTTCGCCGACGTTGGTGATATTATGGGTGTGCCAGACCGGCATATCCACAAATGCCGGTTGCGCTCCATCCAATTCAAAACTCATTGTTTCGGATGAGCCGATCCGCCGCAATTCGATTCTTGCTTTGCCGCGAATCACAGCAAACCGTTCGATCTTGCGGGTGTGATAGTGGTTGCCGCGCGTCACGCCCGGTTTTGTCGTCGAAAACGACACCTGACCGCCGATCCGATCGAGCTTGACGGTTTCGACGAATATTCCGCGCTCATCCTCATGCTTCCGGAGTTGAAATGGATAGAAGCTCCGGCTGTCGAGATAAGTGCAGAAAGTATTGAATAACTGAACCTCCAGACGGTCACCCAGTTCCGGAATGATCCCCTGTTCCTGATAAAGCGTCTTGAAACGAGTCAGCGACTTCAGCAACCCTGAAACCGTCTGCTCCGCTCCACAGGGAATCGGACGGAACGTCGACGATTCACCGCGTCGCATGATGTCGATGAATTCCAGGCAGAGATCATCCACATAAATCAACTTGAGCAGCCCGTCCGTCTGAATCTCCGGCTCCTCTCCGTGCGTGAGTTTGTGGCAGAACGTCGCCACCACTGAATTGTAGTTGGGCCGCCCGAAAGGACCGAACACATTCGGAATCACACAGCCGGTAAACCGCGCGCCGGTTCGCTCCGCCCACTCCGCAAATAACTGCCGCCCCTCTTTTTTGCTGTCGCCGTAGGGGTTGCCGCGCTCCTCCTGCGTCGAGCTGGAGAAGATCACATGCGGCGTCACGTCCTCCCGCTCCATCGCATCAATCAACTGCCGAACCAGCCGGATGTTGGTGTCATGAATCACCTGCGGGTCCGGGTGCCGATTCATTGCAGCCAGATGCACAATAACGTCACATTGCCGCACAAAGTTCCGCAGTGCGGCTTCGTCGGAAAAAAATTCATCCTCAAACGGAATTCGTTCAAACTCCTCCGGCAGCGTCCCCAATCGCCGGAACAAACTGCCGCCGATAAATCCGGCCTGCCCGGTAATGCCTGCTTTCATCATAATTTGCTCCTGTCGATCCAGAGTTCGGGATCATAACGCCAGCTGTCGTTCGCCGCCTCATCCAACAATTTCCCGGAGAAAACCATCAGAACCGAATCAGCAACATCGGCTTTGATCCAGTTCGCATATCCTTCCGGCACGCAGACGATCCGGCTTTCTCGATCGCTCAATTTCACGATTTGCGCCTCAAGGTTCGGAGCCGGATTCTCCCAGTCGTCGATCTCCACCAGACCGAGCGTGAAACTCCCTTTGACGCAATAAAACCATTTCTTCTCAAAGCGGTGCCCGTGCCAGCCTCGGATCACTTCGACGTCCGGGTGATGGATGAAGTAGACCCGTGCCACACCGGGGAAGCGAAAATCGTTCAGAGAGGAAATTTGCCCGCGGTGATCGCGAAAAATCTCTCCTTCGATGATTTCAACGTTCGCCATCGCCGCTCTCCAGAACATCCTGAACCAATTGCAGTTTCAGCAGCAACTCTTTCATCTCTCCGACATCCAGTCGTTTGGTGTTATAGCTGTTGTAGGTATCGACCTCTTGAATCTTTTCGGAGCCTTCACTGAAGTACTTGTCGTAATTCAGATCGCGGGTATCGCACGGAACCCGGTAATAGCGCCCCATGTCCTCGGCTTTGGCCATCTCTTCGCGGGTGACCAGTGTTTCATAGAGCTTCTCGCCGTGGCGGGTGCCGATCTCTTTGACTTCGCAATCGGAGTGGAGAAGTTCCTTAAGCGCCTGCGCCAGTGTCGTCAGCGTGGCCGCCGGTGCTTTCTGCACAAACAAATCGCCGTTTTCGCCATGCTGCCAGGCATAGATCACCAGATCGACGGCATCGTCGAGCGTCATCATGAAACGGGTCATCTCCGGATCAGTGACGGTGAGCGAGTGCCCGGCTTGAATCTGATCCATCCACAGCGGAATCACCGAACCGCGCGAAGCCATCACGTTGCCGTAACGAGTACAGCAAACCGTGGTACGCGCCTTCTGCCCGAGCGAGCGGCCGCGCGCAATGGCGACCTTCTCCATCATCGCTTTAGAGATTCCCATCGCGTTGATCGGATAAGCCGCCTTGTCCGTCGACAGCACCACGACATTCTTCACGCCGTGGGCAATCGCCGACTCAATGACGTTGGAGGTGCCAAGCACATTGGTTTGAACCGCCTGCAGCGGAAAAAATTCACAACTCGGCACCTGTTTCAGCGCCGCCGCGGAGAACACATAATCGACGCCTTCCATGGCGCCGTCCACACTCTGCCGGTCACGGATGTCGCCGATATAGAACTTCACTTTCGGATTTTGAAGTTCGTGCCGCATATCATCCTGCTTCTTCTCGTCCCGGCTGAAAATCCGGATCTCACGGATGTCGGAATCGAGGAAACGACGCAGCACCGCGTTGCCGAAGCTGCCGGTGCCGCCGGTAATCAACAATGTCTTATCTTTGAACATAGCTTTTCTTCCCAATGTTATGGTGTCATACTTTCTGGATTCACTCGCTGTTGCAGTTCCGTTTTCAAAATCCGGGGGTCGTACGAACGTTTCGCCGTACTTTTGGAAACCGTAAGCTCCCGCCCGGTAACCTGCATCTCACGCCATTTCAGTTCGGTGATGCGCATAACGAAAATCCGCATCTGCGTCCAATCCCAACCCACGCGCCCGGCGCGCCATGCGCCGCGCCAGAGAAAATTGTACATGCCAAACAGGCAATACCGGAATGGCAGCCGATAAAAAATCTTCTTTAAAAACATGATCCGCGCCAACCGATCACCAAACAAATTCGGCTTGACCGCCAACGCTTCGCCGCGGTATTTCATCCGCGCCTCCAGCGAAGTATAATAATTCTGTTTCGCCAGCCAGACATGCAGATCCGGCGAGTCAAAATGCAGCAGCCTCCCCTTGAGACGCCCCACCGTTCCATCAATCAACGGATGCTCGTTGACCGCAACATCGGAGAAACGGCACTGGCCGGTACGCCAAATCCGAACAACGTTGCCCACACAGTGTCGCATCGGCTGACCCATAAAGTAAAGAATCCGGTCGAAGGAGTATCCGGCGGAGGGAGCGTTCGCGGTCAACGCCTGCCGGATCTCATCCTTCAGTTCCCCGGTGAGCCGTTCGTCGGGATCCAGCTTCATGGTCCATGCGGTGTGAATCGGCAAACGCTCCAATGCAAAATTCCACTGGTCGCCGAAATCGGTGAATGGCCGCTGGACAACTGTTGCACCTTTCGCCAGCGCAATTGACACGGTGTTGTCGTCGCTCAAGCTGTCGATAACAAAAATCTCTTCGGCAATATCGCTGACGTTATCAATTGCCTCACCGATGTGAAACTCCTCGTTCAACGTCAGGAAAATCACGGTTATCGGGATTTTAGACATTCCGCCTCCATTATAATTCAACACTCCACGGTGTCAACCGGATTTGATCGAAGGAAACATCTCCCTCCTGCAAAGTCAGTACGACTCGGAACTGAAACTGATATTCTTCAGGGGGAAAAGTCAGACGCATCTGAAAAGGCGCCACGCCATCTCCCTGTACCGTAAACACGCTCTCTGTCCGATATCGCTCGAATGTTCCATTTGCCTGATAAAGATAAACCATAATATGGAAACGGCTCCCCGGCTCTCCTCGATAGAGCAACTGCAACGCATAGTTCTCCTGACAGGAAAACATCCGGTCGGTCATCAACGTCATGGGGGTGTCGGATTTCATTCGCAAAGAATATTTTCCGGCAATCGCATTTTCATCAAGCCCAAGCTCCATCTTTCCGCCGGCTCGGTACCCCTGCCCCGGATTCGGCAGCCAGCCGACAGGCAACGCCTGTCGGAGAATCAGTCCGCGCCTCACCAGTTCTTCATCCAGAAAAGACGAGCCTTTCTCCTCAAAACCGTAGTTCGGGATCAGAGAATCCGCCGCATTGTTCCGATCCACAGCCTGCCCGCTCGGAACCGGATAGCGGTATACCACAATCTGGCGGCTTCTCCGGTTGTTACGGTAGCCGGAGAAGACTTTAGTCAGCTCCCGATCTCCGATCTTCCACGTTTCCGGAGGGATTTCGCGACCGGAAATGTTGCGGGAGAGATAGAGAACATCATGAAAATAACTCCAGGATTCGAGCCGATCCTCCAGCTCCCACATCGTCACCTCCTCACCGCGATAATCGCAGGCGATGGCGGGAACACCGGAATAATACTCCAACCGCGACGCATCCGAATTGAAATTCAGCATCAACGGAGCACGATACGCCACGGCATCCTCCCGAACCGCCTGGCTGGCGCGAATCAAAAAATCAGCGTAGCGATTGACATGAAGAACCTTGCCGATACATGCGAAAAACAGCGCCAGAAACAAAAAACGACAGATCGCCACCCGGTAACGGCGAAAAACTGTCGGAAACAAATCCGCCAATGTCTCCGGCACCAGCCGGCACCCCATCACCGCAAGGCAGATCAACGGCAGAATCATCACGATCGAATAGCGGGAGGAACCACCGAACCAGATTCGCCCAAGCATCATCAGCAGAATCGCGATGGCGACGCCCCAGATTTTCCGATCCCGCGACCGAAACAAAATCAATGCCAGGCCGATGCAGCCACCCGCGAACAGAGCTTCAAAACAAATTTTTAGAAAGGGTGTCATGATATGTAAGGTAACACCTTTCCCAAAGCGTTCTCAAAATATTTCATCGGGGAAATATCAAGATAAGGCAAACTGAAACTCAGAAAAATGAACACCAGCAATCCCCCCAGGCACATTCCGAGCCCATAAAGACCCAACGCCGCCAGACTACGCCTCCACCCGGTGATTCGGAAGGCGACGCAGTAAAGGAAACCGCAGCCGGCCAGCAGAACGAACTCCATAGTTTCAAAACGCAACATCGCCGCAAAACCGGCCATCACTCCCGCCACGCCCCACCACCAGACCGAATGCGCCGCCCGCAAAGCCATGACCGCCATCACCGCGCAACACAGCAGATAAAGGCTCTCCCGCTGAAGTACGACCGAGAGAGCCGCAGCGGAAGGATGAACCGCAACCAGCGCAGCGGCGGCCAGCGCGGCCATGCGCGACTGCTTCAATTCCAGCATTCCACAGCAAACAACCAACGGCAACAACACCCCGGCGAACAGGTTCACTCCCATTCCCCAAAACTCGGTGTCCCAACCCAAACGGAAAAACACGCCCAGAATCCCGATCCATAACGGCGGGGAGAAAAAATACTCCGGAATCACCTCCCCGGAAACGCCGGAGAATCTCCGAGCCGTTTCCAGATAATACACCCCATCTCGGCTGATCACCGGTTCCATTTCCCACAGAAAAAGCCGTACTCCCAGAGCCAGAACCGTGATCCCGGCCAAGGCGAACCAAAACCTCCGTTGCGAAACGGGGCACGGTTGTCCGAGCCAGTTCAGAAAGAGTTCAATCTTCGACCACATAGTCCGGTTTCCCGACTCCTTTATCCAGCAGCCAGCGGTAAGCGCCGATCATCCGCTCGCCGATCGCGGGCCAATTGAAGTCACGTTCCATCCACTGCCGCCCGTTCCGCCCCATCTCGGCCAGTTCTTCACGCGAAAGTTGCAGCGCCTCCTGCAACGCGCGTCCCAGCGCGGCGCTGCCGACCGGAACACACCAGCCGGCGCGCTGCTTCGCAAGTTCCGTCCACGGCGTGCCATCGGTGGTGATGACCGGAGTGCCGCAAATCAATGCCTCGGCAACGGTCATCCCGAAGTTTTCCGTAAACGACGGCAGCACATAAATTTCCGCGCTGCAGTAGCTGGCGGTACGCTCGTCACCGTTCTGCTCCGGGAAAAACGTCACCCGAGGGAGAGCGACGGCAGATCGTTTCAATTTCGCCACATACTCCGGGTCCCCGGGTCCGACGATGCACAACTCCCAATCGCCGAATTGCTTTGCCAGTGACTCCCAGGCGTCCAATAGAAATTCGATCCCTTTCACCGGGTGAATGCGACCGAGAAACAGAATCCGGCGCAGCGAAGAAGGTTCCGCAACCGCAGGCGGAGCCTCCGGCAGGTCGATTCCATTCGGAAGGATCATCACCGGCTGCTTCAACCCGTACGCCCGAATCTCCCGATATTCTTTGACTGAAGTCGCATGAAACATATCCGCCGCACGCAAATTAGCGGTCTGACCCAGAAATCCACTGATCCGCTTCTTCCAGCCGGAACGCTCCAACGCCCACGTGGCCAGACACCCTCTCGGGCTGATGACCAGTTTGCAATCCGTATGCCGTCGGGCGAATTCCGGATAGATGTTCGGCATCATCCAAAGGCTGTGATCGTGAATGATATCCGCCTCGCGGCAGGCTTTTTTCAATCCCCTGAGCATAGCCGGGGAACGCCCGAATGACGAATGCCCCCAACGGGAACGCGGCCAAGCGTGAACCTGAAAATTCCATTGCGCACTGTAGTCGGGAAGCGGAAGCAAGGTGTGCAGATCAACCTCGCACTCTTCATGTATGGCAAGAGCCCGACACAGCATCGGCACGGAATAAGACGGACCGCAAGCCTCTCCTTTGGTACACGGAACCACATGAATCGCTCTCATCATAACATTACCTCGGAACGGTTAAAAAAATCAGTTCAATCAGCATGGTTTCCCGCCGGTCACCAGATCCTGCCCCACTTGGACAGGGGAAAGGGGTTGACTGTCCCATGCCTCCCGGTTGAAACCGGAAACGGACAGCTGGCGCAACTTCGCCTCAATGCTCTCTTCCGTATTGTCGCAGAACTCGAACCGTTGAAAAGGTTCCAGATATTCTTTAATATCCGTCTTATAGTCGCCGTCCAACACCACCAGAATTGTCGAACGGCCACCGGTGCGGTAAAACACTTTACCCGGAATCTGAACACAGGTATGATTCAACACCACAACATACACCTGCGTATTTTGCTCAAAAAATTCGATTTCTGCCTGTGGCACCCGCCCGTGCAACTCGATGTTATCCGTGGAAACAATCTCCGAATCCCCGGAGCCGACGATAATCATCTTCCATTCCGGATGTTTCTTCAACGCCCGGTAAAGCGGAAACACATTCCGGCAAGAAGAATCATACAATCCAAAATAACCGCAGAAGTATTGATATTCCCGGTTCCCGCTTTGCGATCCCTCGTCGGAAAAAGAGTACGGAACATCGATATAACGCATTTTCTCGGCAAAGCGCGGAAATTTCTTCTTTTGAATCATCGCCAGCGTCCGAGTGCCATAAATGACCCGGTCGGGCCAGCTCAACATGCGGCGTTCCAGAAAATAGTGAATCCAACGTTTGACCGGCAAGCGATCCGGATGAATCCCTCCATAGGCAAACGGGTCGCTCCAATATTGCCAATAGGCCACTCTCGGCGCCATTTGTTTTAACCGCCGACAGAAAAATTGTGCCTCTGGCGGATTGGCATGCGCGATCAGAAGATCACATGACCGTCGACATATCTCCGCGACTTCTTCGAGCTGAGCATAGCGATAAGGAAAAACAGTGCCTCGGATCACCCGCGAGAAGACCGTCAGTTTTGTTTCATTTGCCAAGTTGAGCCGCCCGGGAACGCAGATGACTCGATCTACGAGCGCCCCGTAGAAACGCTCCAGATTCCCCGGATCGCACCCTTGATCGACAATCGCGACGAAGGTGATGCGATGACCGTTCGCGGACATGCCGCGCAACAAGTTTGCGGTCATGATATCAGTGGAATTTCCGGAACGGTACGGATCCTGAATATAGGAAACAAAAACAATGTTGCGTATTTGAGACATAAGCCGATTACGATTGTGATTTCTTGGATTTATTTATCACCAGAGGGACTTTCCCCGCCGGGGTGCGAATCAATTCCGACACCTGTTGAATTTCCACCGGATAACCGTCCAACCCGGAAACGATGTTATGCAAACGATTCAAGATCACCTGTTTCTCCTTCCCGCCAAGCGGCGAAAGAGCAACGACGTTGACATTCAACCGGTTCGGCAACAACTCCAATTGAACCGCGATCGTGCCGGGAACCTGTTTGATGCAGTCCTGCACCGCCACACACCAGAACGCCGCGCCGTTCTCCAGGCAGATCCTCTCGTTTGAACGGCCGGAGACGGTCACGATGTTCCGAATCGAAGCCGGATTCTCTCCCGGCGGAAGTTCGACGAAATCCCCGACGTCATAACGAATCTGCGGAAAATAGCAGCAAGACAAGCGAGTCACGATATTCCGATGCACATCCCCCTCGCCTTCCACGCCCTGCAGCAGATGCGTCCCCCAGAAAACCCGATACCGCCCGGTTTGCGGAACGGTGTAGGCCATCAATGCACAATCCGCGCTGCCGTACTCCATACAGACCGGAGCTTGAAAATATGCCTCGATCTCCTCTCGCTCCGCTTTCGACAATGGCCCGGCGGTACACATGACCGCTTTCGGCGGCACGGGCAGAAACCGGTTCCGATTCCGGTTGATCCGGCAAAAAATCAAAACCGACGCACTGAATCCGGAGAACACCTCCGGCTGCCATTTCCGACATTGCCCGAACGCCCGCTCCATGGCCTGTTCGGAGAGATCGTAAGCCGGAAAACGCATCCGATTGGAAAGCCGATCCTTGATCAATCGTTGAAAAATCAGCACCTGCCGTTTCAATCCCTTCCCGAACAAATGGCCGTGCCCCCAGAGGTGAAACGTACGCATATGCGGATAAATGCCGTTGGCGGCCTGCCCCAGCCAGATTCCCGCGGTAACGGCTCTGTCGCTCCAGACGCCCAGGCGCAGCGGCTGCCCGGTAGATCCTCCGGTCAACAGATATCCATCCGGCTTCACCCCGGGTCGGTGCAGCAACTCCGGAGCCGTCTGTTGCAATTCCTGTTTGGAAACAACCGGCCACGCCTGCAATTCATCCAGCGACGCAATTCGATCCGGCAGTCCATGCCGCTCTTTCCACTGCCGATAGAACGGCAGATTACGGAACGCATCTTCCCAGACCGCGTTAAACTTTTCCAGCTGCCAGCGCTCGATCTCAGTTCCCTCGACGCAATTGCGATACAATGCGCCCCAGATAAGCGCCTCCGCATACACCTTGCGCTGAAGAAACATGTAAAGCGCCTGTCGCAAGCGCCCCCCAATACTCTGTTTCATAGTTCCCTGTTTCCCATATACAAAATCTTGCTCATGGAATCATGATTTCATCAGCATCGGCAGCCGTCCGAGCGGTTCGGCAATCGCGGCACACGCCCGACTGCACGCCCAATGCCGTACAGATCGCATCCCGATGGCTCTCGCACTGACTGATGTTCAAAAAGATCAACGCCCGTTGCCGGGAACGACGATCACGCCATTTCCGCCCAAGCAGTATCGACAACCAATCCGGTAGCGCGTCCCGGAGGTAGCGGCATCGGTCGCGAAGCGTCAGCGGCGTATTCACGATACCCGGAAAACGCAGCGGAATCCCGTAAAGCCGTTCAAAATGGCGCAAACACGCCTCCTGCCAATAGGCGACACAAGCCGTGTCGTCGGCAAACGCGCGATTGCAAAGCTCCAGATAGCGTCGCCTCCCCGCCTCTTCCGTCGCCGTAGCCAACCGCACCTGCACCTGATGTTCCGCCTCATGCTCCACATGCAGAAACAACAATTCCGGCGTGAGCTTCGGGGCGGAAAAATCGATTCGGACGCCGAGCGACCAGCAATAAACCTCCTCGTGATTCCAACACGCGGGATCAACCACAAAGTTGCCGAGCCCATAAAAGATCAAGCCATCGCGATATTGCTCAAACCCCTGTTGCACGTGAGCGTGATGCCCGTGGATCACATCGGCTCCGGCATCGATCAGCTTCCGGTAAAACGCCCGCAATTCCGGCGACGGCCACGGAGAACTCTCCAACGCAACATGACAGGAAACGATTACATAGTCCGCTGTTTCACGCACATGTTTTATCGCATCGAACAGCCACAATCCTTTGACCGCAACTCCCCCATCCGTCTGCGTCGCTCCGCCAAACTGACGTTCGCAGCAGGAAAACACTGCAATTTTTTTTCCGGATTCCACCAACATCATCGGACGCTGTGCTTCTTCCAGATGATCGCCCGCGCCGCAAAACGGAATGTTTCGCTCCGTCAGATATTCTCGCGTCATATTCATGCCGCGCACTCCAAAATCCATCATATGGTTGTTGGCAAGGGCAAATCCAAAGTTTGTACACTCGCTTCCCAACGAAACATTGCGCAAATGGGGACCGGACTTCAGCAGCTGCGGCAACTCCGCCTCTCCCAGAATCGGAGCCTCCAGATTGCAAAGGATGGTATCCCCCTCTGGAAGGTTCCAACGAACCGCACACTTGCCCGGTACATAATCTCCGGCAAGAATCATCGTATCACCTGCTGAAAAACCCATTTCCAGCGCTCCGCCCACGATTGGGCGGAATACGCTTCCGCATACACCTGCGCCCGCCGCCCCATGACCGGGAGCTGCTCCGGATGGTCGTGCATCCAGAGAAAACAATCAGTCAACGCGCTCTCGTCATCCGCCGCAAACGTCAGCCCATTGTAAAGATGGCGAATCAGATCCAGCCCGGAACAACAGGCGTTGGAGCAAACCACCGGCATACCGGTCGCCGCCGCTTCCGCCACCACAACACCCCACGGTTCATAACGGCTGGGCAACACCATGACGCCATGTCCAGCCAACGCCCCGGCCAGATCCGCGGGTTGCAGGAAACCGTGATCGACCACTCCCGGCGTCTCCGCCAGCATCGTTTGCAGATCGCCTTTGCCGTAACAATGCAGCGGCCAGACGTCGGCGCGTTGCTCCCGATAGCGGGAATAGGCGCGAAGCATCACATCCAACCCCTTGACCTGCGCGTAACGCCCCACATAGACGAAGGTGCGCGGGACTTCCGCGCCATCGCTCCGTCGAGCGGCTCCGGCGGCGGCAAAAGCATCGAAATCACAGCCGTATACGCTGTAAAAAATATTCCGATCCGGAAACCCCAGATAACGCGCATACTGACGGCCACGCTCTCCGGCCACGATCACCGCGGAGAAACGTCGCAATGTCCGCCAGGCATAAAAACGGGCGCCGAATTGCCGCAACGTCCCTTGCCAGCAACTGTCCATCGCCATGATGAATTTCGCGTTTCGCAATTCCGGCGCCGCCAGCAGAGCGCGAATCCCCGGACGGCGATAGCCGGAAACCACCACAATATCGGGAGAACTTGCAACCACCCCGGCAACCAGAGCCGACGCATCGCTGAAATCATCTCCGGGATGGATCGTGACCGGCAATCCGTCCAGAATGCTCCGGTCATATCCATGCCTCGTCTCCGCCGCATGGATCTCCACCGAGAATCGCGGATCGGCACACAAACTTCGCCAGCATGCCGCCAGGTAGCCGGAGTATCCCAGCCAGCAAATTGCAATTTTCATTGTTTTCACACAATCCTTGTTGATAACTGAAACGACCATCCGGTTCAAACGCCTTCCCGAGCCGGAACAGGAGCGAACGCCGATGCAGAATCCGGCAAAAGCGCCCTGTTCTCCGCCGGAGCCTTCGACCGCATATGCCAGAAGTCATATACCTGAGAAGTGTACAGCCAGAACAAAATACACAATGGACTTCCCGCCGAGAGAATATACCCCTCAATACAGAGATGCCCGCAGAAGAACAGAAGAATTGCGATTCGCAGGACAATCACTCCATCCCTTGCCTTGTGCCGGAAAAAACGGATAAACGGCAACATCATAAAGACAATGAACAATATCCCGGCCGGAATCCCCAGACTGGAAGGAACAAACAACCAGCTTGAACCGGGTTCCACTCCCGCAAGTTCGTCATCCAGCCAGAAGAAACTGTCGGCGCTGACGGCGGTGAATCCGTATCCAAATACAGGGCGCTCTCGAATCTCCTCCAGACGCAACTCCCATTTTTGCTGACGGCTGTCAAAGAGAGAACCGGAACGCTCGATCCCATCGTCGAATTTTTTCTGCAACCCCTCCGTATACCCCTCCCAATAAGAAGAGGTGGCAACTGCCAAACCAACAAGCAGAAGAACATAAAAAATCGCCTTCCGGACACCGAACTGAATAAGCAGATAGAAGCACATCGCCACCAGCAAGCTGAAAAGCGCCCCGCGCGAACTGGCCAGAAGAACCATCAGACAGGCGGCCAACAGCCCCGCTCCCCACCACAAACGGTGTCGGGAACCGGCGGTGACGAACCGATGCAGAAACAGCAACGAGGCGATCGACGCAATCGGGCCAAGCAGCATGGGTTGGGAAAACAATCCATTCGCCTGTGCCTCGAACAGCTGTGGGGTCAATTTACTGAAATGCCCAATACAACTCGCGATTACCACAATCATCAGCACGGTGTCGTAACCGCGGCAAAGTCTGGCGCGAAACTGCCGGCAATAATCGTTCTTCAACCAGCAGGAGCAAAGCCCCAAAACCAGAATCCAACCGATCAACCGCTGTTCGGCGTGAAAGTAAGCCGGAATATCGTTAAACACAATCGACAGGAATGCACAGATCACCAGCGCGGAAAGCAATAACTGAAAACGCAATTGCTTCATCCCGCGCAACAGGACGATCAATAAACTGCCGCTCAGCAAAATATAATACGCACTGATCGACACATGCACTTCCCGGAAAATCGACGCACGCAACATCGGCAGGATGATAACACACGCCGTCACCAACCATTCCAGCCCGCCCCAGACGGGCCGAGGCGCCGACAACACGTCAGGATCGGAAATTGTCGTTGTCGTCGTCATCGTCCCCCCTTGCCGTTTATCAGGCGTCGGAACAACCGGGAGAGGAAAATCCTCCAGACACGCGGAGAAATCACATTCCGACAGAACAGAAAACCGCGCCGTTCCGGATACAGCCGCCAGGCGCTGAATAATTGCGTGATCAAGTAATTGTCTTCGATTCCGGTAAAATACGCGCCACACCGCCGATAAGCCTCCGGCCGCCGTTCCAGAAACAACTGAAGATCGCTCAATTGCTGCAAATATGCAAAACCAAGACGGGCACGCAACCGCTCGACTTTTTGCCGGTCATCGGTGAAATTTCCACTCAAATTGGTGCTGTGCTTGCGATACCGAACCAGCGATTCTGGAATATAAGCGAATTCGCCCAGCAATGCGGAGCGCAAACTCATCACCACATCATCGTTCCGCACCTGATGGCCGACCGGACCGAAAAAATCGTACACATCCCGGCGATAGGCCACGGTAGCCCCCAGAACAGCGGGAATCCGCCCCGGACGCAAAGAGCCGGAGTCCGGACGCGATTCGCGCACCACCTCCCCTTTGTCGTCAATGATCGTACAGCCCGACCAGATGCACGACGCATTCGGGCAGAGCGACGCCATTTCGGCTATTTTCTCCGCACGGTTCGGAAGATAGATATCGTCGCCTGCCGCACCGATCAGCCACTCCCCGTGCGACAAGGTGCTCCAGACCTTGCTGGCATGAGCGGCCAGCCCCATATTCTGCGGATTGCGATTCAAGACAATCGTATGTGGCCCGCAATAAGCCTCCGCCAATTCGCACATGATCTCAAAGGTCCGATCGCTCGAACAGTCGTCGGACAAAACAATCTCCAACGGCGAATAGGTCTGCGACAGAGCGCTCTCCACCGCCTCCCTGATATACTCTTCCTGATTGTATGCCACCAGGCAAAAGGTCAACAAAGGTTTGTTCATTTTCCCAGTTTCTTTTTGATTCGTGCCCATATTGAAACGTTCAGCCGTCTGGTCATGATGGAAAGACATCCCACTCCAACTACCACTCCGACGGCGCAGTTGATGCCCAACTGAACCCAAAAACCGTTCGTCATGCTGACAAACAAAGTAAGCCCGAGCAGAACGATCCCTCCGAGCGTCATCAGCATCACGCCCGACGCAATCCGAACCCGATAGCGGTACCGAAGCAGGAGAAACAGCATCCCCCCAGAAAAGATATAATTGATCCCAAGCGACAATGCGGCCCCCGCCAAACCGAAATGGAGAATCCCCAAATACATCAGCAACAGATGGGTACAGCGCGGAATCAATTCGCACAACACAAACAATTTGCCATCCCCATATGCAATCACGGCATATCCCAGCGGCCAGACAACGACCTGCCCCAGTATACCGAACAGAAACAACCGAATCAATTCTGTGGCGGGCGCAAAGCTCGCCGCATAAAAAACCGTAAGCAGCACTGGCGCAAAAGCCATCATGCCGAGCAGCGCCGGGATGGCCAGCAACAGCGAGATTTCCATCTGTTCATTGACCGCCTGCGTCATTTCCTCCGGCTTCTCCTTCAACCCCACCAGCCGAGGATAGTAGTCGGTTCCCATCGCATTCAAAACAAACCCGATCAATAAGCCGGAAAGCGCAAACGCCGCCTGGTAAATCCCGCAGGATTCAACCCCAAGCATTCTGGTCAGCAATAATTTATGCAGAAAAATCGCCGCCGCCATAATGACCGAGGTGCACATGAAACAAATCCCGAGCCGTATCATCGGCGACAGAATCGCCCGTTGCTCCACCCAAGTCAACCGGACGCTCTCCAAAGTCACTTTTCGCGAAAAACTCCAAGAGGCCAGCAACGTCACCGCGGCAGCAATGACGACAGCCGGAACAATTCCCCCCTTGCCCCAAAGGAAAAAGCAGGGAATCGCGCAGATCGCCGCTCCAAGCGCAGCCAGAATCCGAATCTTGCTCAGATCCGCAATGCGGCGCAATCCTTGAATGACACATTGTTGCCCCGAGCTGATGACAGTCAGAAGCACCGCGATTCCCAGGAAAGCAATTCCCCAGGAGTAATCGGTCGATTTGAAAAACCATTGCGAAAGCAACGGAGCAAACAGAACCGTGACGATTCCCCCCAGTCCGCCAGTAAACCAGATAATGCGGCGGTATGCCTTGACAATTCCGGCAATTTCCCGCCCGGAACCTTCGCGCCCGGCCGCCTCCGCAATCTGTCGGACACCGCTGTTCCCCAATCCGAGATTGACGATGCTGATGACCAGACTGACAATGCTGTTGAAAATCTCCAACAGCGCGATTCCTTCCGCGCCAAGCAGTACCGCAACCACTTTGTTCTGTACCATGCGGATCAGGCCGCTGATCAAAGAGGCTCCGCCAATCAGCGAAGTCGACTTGAACATTTGCCGATAGGAAGAACTCATCTGGCTCCCTCGACGCCATTGCACGGACGGGTCAATCGAAAGAAGATGATTCGCATTACCGAGGGTCCCAACTGTTCACCGCCTCAATTACCGCATCCGCCTCTTCCTCCGTCAGGACGGGACTCATCGGCAGCGACAGGATTTCACGATGAATCCGCTCGCTGACCGGAAACGTCAATGCACCCCACTCCGCATAGGCGGGCTGCCGATGCGGCGGAATCGGGTAATGAATCACCGTACCGATCCCATGAGCGGCCAAATACTCCTGCAACGCATCCCGCCGGGTGCTGCGAATGGCAAAAATATGCCAGACATGAGTGTTGCCCGGCGCAATCGACGGCAACACGAGTTCCGGGTGTTTCATCGCGGAGAGATAACGCCTGGCAACGGCTTCTCGCGCCGCATTATCGCGATCGAGATAAGGCAATTTCACTCGCAAAATCGCCGCCTGCAGCTCATCAAGGCGGCTGTTGAACCCCTTGTACACGTTGTGATATTTTTTATGCGAACCGTAATTGCGAAGCGCACGAATAGCTTGCGCCAGTTCGTCATCGTCGGTGGTGACCGCGCCCGCATCGCCGATCGCGCCGAGGTTCTTGCCCGGATAGAAGCTGTGTCCCGCCGCGTCGCCGAGCGCACCGGACTTCCGCCCCGCGTGCATTGCCCCGTGGGACTGCGCCCCGTCTTCAATCACTTTGAGATTGAACTTGCGGGCAATCGCATTGATCCGGGTCATGTCGGCGCACTGTCCATAAAGATGAACCGGCAGAATTGCCCGGGTTCTCTCCGTGACGGCGGCTTCGAGCAAAGTTGGATCAAGCTCACAGCTGCTCAATTCCGGTTCGATCGGCACCGGCACCAAACCAGCGCGGGAAACCGCCAGAATCGAGGCGATATAGGTGTTGGCCGGAACGATCACCTCATCCCCTGCATTCATGACCCCAAGCGCCTTGTAGCCCTCCAAAATCAAAATCAGGGCATCCAGCCCGTTGGCTACGCCGATGCAGTGTCTGGTTCCGGTATAAGCGGCATATTCTGCCTCGAACGCCTCGACCTCCTTGCCCAAAATGTACCAGCCGGATTCCAACACCCGGCGAACCGCCGCGGTGTATTCGTCGAAATGCGCCTCGTTAACGGCGCGATAATCCAAGAAAGGGACTTTCATTTCGTTCTCACATACTCCAGATAATCATCGTAGTTCCGGATATAATCGGCGGCATCGTAACGCTCCGAAGCCAACACCATCAGAACCGTTCCCGGCGCATGGTTGTATTGAATGCCCCAAATGCCTCCTGGCAGCAGCAACCCGATGGTCGGAGAGTCGAGAGTGAACTCCTGTTTTTCCCGGCCGTCGTCGGCGGTCACCTGCAACGATCCGTGTACAGCGATCAGAAATTGATCGCACTCCTTGTGCGCATGTTCGCCGCGCGCCAGAGAGGATGGAACATTGTACGTATAAAAGATCCGCTTGATCTCAAAAGGCAAAACTTCGCCCCGCTCCAACACGCAGAGATCGCCCCGGGCGTCTCCAAAATTGGGGATCGTGATGATCCGGCACTCTTCCACAGACATATCAGCCCCTCTCCTGAAGTTGTTTGAACAAAGCTGTAAAATTCGCATTCAACGCTTCGATCGCGCCAAGTTCACGGTAATATTCCACCATCTCGTCCTGCGCGAAAAACGGGTAGTCCGAAGAGAGTAGCACACGCCCGGCGAAAGGCGCGTGCAGGGCATACACAATCGCTTCGTGAATATACGGCAACCCCTCCGGCTTCTGCCCATAATGTCCCAGCATGGTATGGGTCAACGCGAAATCGATCCACACGTTCGATTGAAAATGGCAGATCTTCAAAAATTCATTGACCAGATAACCGCCGGCATGGGGAAAGAGGAAAATCACATCGGGAAAAGTCCGGGCGATTTTCCAGTAATCGTAGGCCACCCAAGCCGGTTCGTTCAGCGTATCGAGCATCACCGCAACCGGTTGGTTGAGCCGAATCGACTCAATCACCTCTTCCGGCGAGTAGCGTTCCCGGCGCGGATGAAACTTCAAAAAAAGATGAGCCGATACGGTTCCGAGATTCTCTTTGGTCACATAGTAAAACGCGATATAACGGTTTGCCGGATCATGCTGCTGAAGCGCCTCCGTATTCGACAAGGTACCGGCGACCTTGGGCGTTCCCTCCAGACCGATCAGGAATCCACCGGCTTCTTTCGCCCGCCGATGCAAGTGCGCATCAAAAAACATCATACTCACCTCAAACCTCTCCGGTCAATTGAAACACTGTGGAACCAATTTATTCTGATTGCTTTTTCCGGATATGGAAAACAGCAAAGGCTTTGTTCTGAAACAACAACTCCAGCGTGTATTTTTTCGTAAGAAAACCCGGCACCTGAGCACCGGACGCGATATACAGTTCGCGACCCGTGAAATTCCGCAAAATGGCAAATAACGCAAGCGTAATCCCGTACCGTTGCTCATCCCCATCGTCCTGATTTCGACGAGAGAGGCCGCAATAATGACCAGCGAGCCAAGGGTCAATACCAGATTTTGCCCAACCAATGAGTTGCAAAGTCGACAGATGCTCCCGCAAAAAAGAAAGCACGACGGAAAGTTGGAGATATTTTTCCCGTAATGTTACAGACTACCGTCAGTTTATATCGAAAAGTCGCTTTACAATGCTCAAGATTTGAAATTCCCGCCATTGAGTTCGACCATTTCCGCCAGCATCTGCCGTTCTGCGTCGACCACATGCTCCAGCGTCATAACTGATTTAGGCCCCTGGAGAATTTCAAATCCGGCACGGCAGTTGCCGTTATCGACCACGGACATGGCAAATCCGATTTTAAGCTGAGAATGATCGCCATACAAACTGCGGATCGCCGGATTCAGATAATCCATGATGAGGCGCTCCCGGACAACGATCGCACCAAAGGGAATGTCGTAGAAATAAAACATCGAACTCTCCGGCGTCTGCGGCCGAAGCCCGGTCGGCACGCGCCCGCCTTGATGAACCGCCAGCAGATCCATCATGAAATTCCGACCGGATGGAATATCGACCAGATCCGCGGCAATACATCCGCTGGAGCGGGCGCCGATCTCAACCGGGGAAAGCGTGCCATCCGGTTTCAAAATAATTTCGAGATGACCGAGGCAAGCGGAGAATCCAAGCGCCTTGTAGCAACGGATGGCATAATCCGCGATTTTCTGCTGCAACTCATCCGGTTCACAGTTGTAATGCTGTTTGACGGTGATATTTTTATTGACCGTATTGGCCGTATAGGTCTTGCGGGAAATCCCATAAACACTGACATTCCCGTGAGCGTCGCCAAGCAATTCAACCGTGTACTCCTGCCCCTTGACGAACTCTTCCACCAATGCGTAGTGATTGCCCGCCTCCTTGACAGCCAGCTCAAACGCGACGCGCAGAACCGATTCGGAGGAATCCGCCGGAACAATCGTGATCCCCCGTGAGGAACTCGAATTATCCGGTTTGAAAATGATCGTGGTTCCTTTGTTCAGCTGAATGATCTCCGGCGCGAATTCCTCATATTTCCGGGACCAGCGATTCAGCAAACCGGCGCGCTCCCAGCCTTCGATCATCTTGCTTTTGGAGGTGGCGCAGAGAATCGCGGCATCCGAAATCGTCTGCATCCCGAGCGCCCGGTGCAACTCGGCAACGCTCTGCACCGCCATGTCGATGGAGGTGTACGCCAGCTTGACATCTCCCCACACGCCGTCTTTTTTGAGCGCAGCAATGATCGGTTCCGAAAATTTGATATCCAATTGATAATGGCGATCGCCCGTCAGAGCGGGGTGCTCGTTCCAGTCTACAACGTAAACCAGATAACCCGCCTGCTGAAATTTCCGCACAATACCATAATTCAATTTATTTCCGCCATAGAGCAGAAAAACCGGCTTGCCCATAAGACCTTCCTCTTTGGATATTTTTATTTCTGAACGATCGGCATACCACTGATCGAAAAATCACGCTTCAGGCGCTTCTCCGGGGCATTTCGCCAGAAATTGCTGGACGAACGCAATGCTCTTTTGATCTTTGTCAGAATAAGGCTGAACCTTCAATTGACCGGCGCCGTCCGCAACTCCGATGATGTATTCCGGGTCACTGATGTTATCGACCACCACGGAACCGTTGCCACCGAGAATTCCGCCCGCCACCACGTCGACCGTGCCCAGTCTGGCTTCTCCCATAACGTGATGAATCAAGTCGTTGGTCTCCAACAACCGCGTGACGAGAGTGGCAATGCCGGCACGATTGTCGTGCCGAAAGAGCGTGAACTGTTTTTCACGCATCGCCGCGACTGTGGCTTCCGGGAAACAGCCGATGCCGACATCATACGCGACAGTCGCCTCCGGCAACGCTGCAACTTCCGCCGGGGTACAGCACGGAGTAACCGCCGAAGCGCCGATCAAAGCCTGAATCCGTTGTGAGTTCTCCGCAACCGTCCGAAGCTGTTCCGGATAGAACTCCCGCCACGCCAACAGCGGGGAATCACCGTCCACCGCCAGATCAAAGCCCAATTGCAGGAGCTGCAGCCCGAGCAACCGGCCCAAAGTATCGTTGCCTTTCAGCCACAAACAACCGGCGGCATCTCCTGCCCGTTGCGTGGTCAAGGTCATCTGGATAAACTCCGCAGCCGCAACCGACCATACCGCGTAATCGCTGAAGAAGAACCGCCCGGCGCTCCAATCCAGCTTGCGCGCCGTGTCCAGAAACTCCCGTGACGTCGCATGTTTCCAGTCGCAATCGATGACGATAGCGCTGAAACGTGAATCCGCCTTCTTGATCAATGCCTCCAAATCCTTGCTTTCGCTCAATTCGGCAAAAACCAGAATATTGGAAATACTTTCGCGAATCCGTGGGAAAAAAACTGTTATTGAATTGCAGATCAGCGGCTGTTGAATGACCAGCACACCCGCCTTGTTCGTCTCTCGCATCAGGGCTTCCGCAGCCTTGAGGCGCTCATCAAATATATCCATCCAATCCATGCGAAACTCTCATGTGTTAGAATTTATTGGTTTTCAACCATTCAGCAGCCGTCCGACAGCTGCAACAGACAATCAAGCAGGCGAATCCTCTCCTAAAATTTTTTATAACAAAATTTAGGGGAGAAAATCTTCAACGGCTGCTTCTGCTTCAGGCGCGTCGCCATCAAACGCACCAGATCTTCGGAGGGCGAATGCCGATTGACATCGGCCACAGCCAACACCAGTCGCGTGGGATCAACCTGAAACTCCTCGGCCGTCTTCTGAATCATCGCCAGATAGGACGAGTGAAACAACGCATACCCCATAATCACATCGTCGTGATTGATGCCTTTCACCGTGCCATCCACCGGCTTGACATATTGCTCGGCCAGACGCAGCACGGGAATCGGGTCGATTCCCAGATCATATCCCATTTTCTGGAGAATAATCAGCAAGGTTTCCGTCTGAGCATTACCCGCGCCCCGGCCGATTCCCAACAAAGAAGCATCCACCATCGACGCTCCGGCCTGTATCGCCGCCACCGCCGACGCATTTGCCAGCATCAGATTGTTGTGTCCATGAAAGCCGATCCGGATTTCGATGCACTGTTTCAGCAGTCGGGTGTAATGCGCCACCTCTTCCGGCAACATACCGCCCGCGGAGTCGACCAGATATACGGCATCGGTTCCCCATTCGGCGACTTCAGCCATCCGGCGGCAAAACTCGAACGGCTTGGCCGCATAAGACTTCATACAATTGTAACTGACTTCCAGCCCCAGATTCTTCGCGTGTTTGATATAGGGCTCCGCCAGATGCGTTTCCGAAACATTCGTGCCGATCCGGACAAACCCGCCGCCGCCGCGTCGAAAGTCATCCAAATCCTTGAAGTTCCCGATACCGGGAATGAAGAACATGCCGATCAACGAGTCTTTTTTGACGGCAACCGCGTGTTCAAGGTATTCGAGATCCGAGCAACAGCCCGGCTGGTGCGTTCGCTCCGCTCCCAACCCCAGCCCATGGCCGATTTCGATATAGCGGAACTTATTTTCCGCCAATCCGCCTACGATGCCGACAACTTTGTCCAGAGGCCACTTGAAGTCAATCGCATAGCTGCCGTCGCGGACGGTACAATCCAAAATGTCCAGTTGCATAATTTTATGATCGATCGTGTTGTTAATGTTGATCCGTTTTCACTCGGTAATTTTCTGCAATGTCTGCGCGGATACCGGATATTCCACGTGCTTGTTGAGGATCGTCAGGTTGACAATGATCACATCCTGCTCGTTATCCCGTGCGCGAACCGTTGTTTTCAGCCCCTGCAAATGCCCGGAGGTAATCAGCACCTCATCTCCGGGAACAATGTCGGGATTCACCAGAACGGGTTCTTCGCGAGCAAGTATTTCACATTGCCGCAGAGCGTTCAACTCCGCAACAAAAGCATTCTCCTGACACTCGTTCCGGAGCAATTCGACCGTTACCAGACGTTTCTCCCGGCGACGCAATTCGGTGCGCTCATTGTCGCTGGCGCAGAGAAAAATATAACCGGGAATCATCGGAATATCCGAAACGATCTTTGTCGAATGATGAATCCTCGCCTTGGGCAGCGTCGGCAAATATTGCGGAATTCCCATCGAGATCAAAGTCGCCTGCACTTTTTTCTCCGCGTGAACCCGCACATAGGCAAATCCCCAATACCGTCCCGGTGCTTTTTCAATCATCATTTTCACGACCCAATCCCCGTTCTCTCCATGCCGCGGCCCCATCGCGGGATTTCAAGAATCCAGCGACACAACAAGGCGCGATTGCCGCCCCCCCCGTTTTACACAAGGGTCCGCGGCAATTGAAATTTATAGAAACAAATCGTCGTACGGCAAAGCCGCCCCGAAAATATCGGAAGAAGATAGCGGAATATCAGAAAAAAACGGAACAGCCAGATCCCACATCCGCCTGGCTTTGGAGAACGAAAATTCGGCTTGGCAATCTATGCAGCCGGGCATTGCCGCGCATCTCACAATTCCGGAAAGAAAAGACATCACGACCGCATCGGGTCGCCATATAATGTCCATCTGTGATATCCGCATATCCGTCCCAGGCTTTTTTTTACATAATAGGTTGAAGTAATATAGTATCAAGCAAGGAAAATTCAACCGCTTTGACCAAAAATGTACCAACCTTGGAGATACTTTGCCGGAACTCCGTAAGAATGTAAAAGATAAATATTACAAACAAATTTTACCGTGTTATATTTTCGCCTAACTATTGAACCATGTATGACTTCTGTTTTTTCGCCATCTGTTGCCTCCCCGACTTAACTCGCGTCGAATACGTTGAAGTTCCTTCGATTCTCCAGACCAGGAAAGCGAATCGGCGCACCTTGTACCGAAACCGGGCAGCGTTCAATTGGAGCCAGAGCTTTTCAGTTCATAAAATATGACGCCGTTGTACCTTCACTGGCGACATGAACAAAACGGGGCAACCCAACCCCAAAGGCATGAAGCGCCGATTACACGTTCCGTCAACTTCATTCACTCTATGGATTCTAGAAAGGGCGATCTCTACCATAACAGGAAATGTTTTGCGGTCGGTCGATCAGAGGTGTTTTTTTTCGTTTTCGACGTGGGCAGATTGCGTTTCATACGCGATCATGCTATATTTATTTTAAATTCTTTAAACAAAAAATCGCAACCCAAAGGTACCACGGGCGATGCCAACCGAATTTTTTCTGGCCGGGCGCTACCTCAAGCCCCGCCGAAGCGCGGTCTCGTTGATCACGGTATTGAGCATTCTCGGCGTCACGCTCGGCGTGGCCGTGCTCATCGTCGTGCTCGCAGTCATGACCGGATTCACCGACCTCATGAAAGAGAAACTGATTGAAACGCAGGCGCATTTTCAGGTGCGTCCCGCCTACAATGGCGGCGTGCTCTACAATCCCGACGAAGCTGTCAAGGCGATCGAAAAGGCGGGCGGCCAGGGCGCTCCGGTCATCGAATCCGCCGTGATTGTCCAGCTCGGAAAAAACCTCGATCCCCGGGTCGTGATGTTCGGCACCTCCGCCGAAGCGCTGAAAAAGCATAACATCATCGGCGATCAAGCGATGATTGCCGGGAAGCGCTCACTTAATCAGGGCGAAGTCATTATCAGCGAGGATATGTCGCGACGTTGGCACGTCAACGTCGGCAGCAAAATATTGCTCCACACCCAACAACGACTGACCAAACTGGTCGACTTCACCGATGACGGAGTGAAACTGAACAAGGACGCCTCCGCCTATCTCCCCTCGGAATTTACTGTGAGCGGCATTTACAGCAGCGGCAAGTACGACTTCGATCGGACGTTCCTCTTTGTCGGGATCGACGATGCGGCCGATTTGCTGACCCTCCCATGGGGAAGCTCCACCGCCGTCTACGGATGGGGGCCGGATGCGCTCAATCAGGATGAACTGGTCGAACAGCTGAGCGCAGCGCTCAAGCACCTCCGCATCGTCACCTGGCAGCAGAACAATCAGCAACTCCTCGGAGTTCTGGCTGTGGAAAAAAACATGATGTTCTTCCTGCTGATCTTCATCGTACTCGTCGCGGCGTTCAGCATCATGAATACACTGATTACCTCCGTCTACCAGAAAACGCGGGAGATCGGAATTTTGAAAGCGCTCGGAGCGAGTGATTTCTGCGTCACACGCATCTTCATCCTGCAAGGATTCCTGATCGGCGTCATCGGCAGTGTGACCGGAACGCTGGCTGGAATGCTGATCATCTACTACCGGAACGCGATTCTGCATTTCGCCTCGACGGTATTCAAGATGGAACTCTTCCCGAAGCAATTTTACTATTTTGACGGACTCCCGGCGCATATCGTCGCCACGGACGTACTGATCATTGTCGGAGCATCGGTGGCGCTCTGCACGCTGGGAGCGTTGCTCCCGGCGCTTTGCGCCGCCCGCCTCGACCCGGCAAAGGCATTGCGCTATGAATAAGAACATCGAATACATCGTTGAACTGTGCGGCGTAACCCGCACCTACACGCTCGGCAAAGAGGAACTCCCCGTCCTGCGCGGCGTCGACTGGGCCATCCGGCGCGGCGAATGGGCCTGCCTGCTCGGAGCTTCCGGCAGCGGCAAAACCACGCTGCTGAACCTGATCGGCACGCTGGAACGTCCCGACTCGGGAACGGTTCGCATCGCGGGAGTCGACGTATCGAAATTGAGCCGCACGCAAGCGGCGCATTTCCGCAACCGCCGGATCGGATTTGTGTTTCAGGCATACCATCTGTTGCCGGAGCTGTCGATTCAGGAGAACGTCATGCTTCCGGGACGCCTTTCCGGGCTCTCCAAAGGCACGGCAAAAAAGCGGGCGCAGGAATTGCTCGATCTGGTCGGATTGGCTGGACGGATGCGCCACCGTCCGGCAGAACTCTCCGGCGGCGAGCAGCAACGGGCGGCCATCGCCCGCGCACTGATCAATGAGCCGGAACTCCTGCTGGCCGACGAGCCGACCGGGAACCTCGACACCGCCACCGGAGAATCCATTCTCGAACTCCTAGGGCAACTCCGCAAAGATCACCCTGAGCGTTCGATCATGATGATT
This sequence comes from Victivallis vadensis, assembly GCA_040393525.1. GTDB lineage: Bacteria > Verrucomicrobiota > Lentisphaeria > Victivallales > Victivallaceae > Victivallis > Victivallis vadensis_A. The sequence goes on from JBEBTY010000010.1 coordinate 79,611, forward strand.
ACCCACAACCGGGAAATCGCCAAACTCGCCGATCACACCGGCGAGCTGGTCGATGGCCGGATGACCACCACGTAGGAAACACCCGTTTATGCGCCTGACCCGCCCGCAACTCAGCTGGATCTGGTATGATGTGGCCGCCTCCGGCTTCACGCTGATTGTGCGCACGGCATTCGCGCCGCTGTTTTTCAAAAAATACGTCGCGGCGGATTGGGAAGCGGCCTTTGCCGACAGCATCTGGGGTTATGTCAGCGCCGGAGCGGGATTGCTCGCCGCGTTGCTGGTCCCATGGCTGGGAAGCATCGCCGACGCAATTTCCGGGCGCAAACGTTTTCTCGGCGGCTTTCTGGCGCTCGGGGTCATCGCAACATTGTTGCTTTGTTTCCCCGGCAAGGGCGATGCAACGCTCATGCTGGCGCTTTATTTTCTGGCGTTAATCTCCTATATGGCCTCCAACTCGTTCTACGACGCATTGTTACCGGATGTGGCGAGCCGTGGCGCCAGCGACCGGATTTCATCACTCTCCGGCGCCTGGGGTTATATCGGCAGTGTGTTCCCATTTTTGATCTGCCTCGGCGTGTCACTGGTGTGCAAAGACAATACGCTGTTTTCAGTTCGTTTCGCCTTTTTCCTTACGGCGCTGTGGTGGCTGGCGCTCTCGTTGCCATTGTTCCGCAACGTGCGGGAACGCAAGCGCCCGGACGCACACCGAATCGGCGCACTGGACGGATTCCGGAAACTCTGGAACACCGCCCGCCAAATCCGACATCACCGTGAGGCCGCGATTTTTCTATTGGCCTATTTCCTCTACATCGACGGGGTCGGCACGATTCTTCTGATGGCAACCCCAATCAGTGTGACAATCGGAATTCCGGATTCGTGGTTGCTTCTAACCATTTTGGGATTGCAATTCATCGCCTTCCCGTTTACGATTCTCTATGGAGTGCTGGCGCAAAAGTTTGGAACGCGAAGCATGCTTTACACGGCGATCGCCGTGTACATCGTCATTGCGGGGATGGTGGGTTTAATTCCCTGTTTCGAGAGCGCGGGGATCAAGCGCGGGCTGTTCCTGACGGCAGCGTTCCTGATCGGGACATCGCAGGGGGGAGTTCAGGCGTTGAGCCGCTCATTTTTCCTGCGCTTGATTCCACGAAATCAGGCGGCTGAATTCTTCGGGCTCTACAATATTTTCGGTAAATTCACCACGATTTTCGGACCGATTCTGGTCGGACTGGCGGGATACTATTTCCGACACAGTGAAATCGGCATCGCCATGCTGGCGATTCCGTTCCTGCTCGGCGGCCTGTTGCTCAGCAAGGTTCGCCCCCCCTCCTCCCGTCGAAAGGAGGCGGCATGACCGAATACATCATCAAGCGGTTGATACTCGCATTTTTCACTCTGCTGGCGATTTTACTGGTCAGCTACGTGTTGCTCCGTCTTGCCCCTGGCGACCCGACCCGGAGCAACATCCTCGGCAACGATGCGGGTGCAAACGCGCTGGATGCGTCAAAAGGTGCGCTGATGCGAAACAATGCAATGCGGGAGAAACTCAATCTTGACAAGCCGGTGCTGGTCGGTTTCGGACTTTGGCTGAAAGACGTTGCCCGCGGCGATTTCGGAACCTCCGCTTCGGTCGACCCCGGCAAACCTGTAACCGAACTGATCCTGGAACGCCTCCCGACCACGTTGACGCTGAACTTGTGGGCGGTGCTGATTACCTATCTTCTGGCAATTCTACTCGGCGTATACACGGCGATACGCGCGGGAGGATGGTTTGACCAAAGCTCGACATTTTTGCAATTCCTGCTTTATTCACTGCCGGTCATGTGGGTGGCGTTGCTACTGCAATCGACGCTCGGCGACGGCGGCAAACTGGCGCTGTTTCCACTCAAGGGGCTGACGCCGGCCAACGCCGACGACCTCTCGACCTGGCAATTGCAATGGGAAACGATACGCCATTACACACTCCCGGTTCTCTGCCTGACCTACGGCAGTTTCGCGGGATTGGCGCGATATGCGCGCAACGGAATGCTCGAAGTGATTCACTCCGACTTTATCCGCACCGCCCGCGCCAAAGGGGTTTCCGAAACGGCGGTGATCTGGCGGCATGCGTTCCGCAATGCGCTCATTACGCTGATTACGCTATTCGGCGGGCTTCTTCCGTCGCTGGTGGCGGGAAGCGTTCTGGTGGAATATATTTTCAACATTCCGGGCATGGGAGCCTTGTCGCTGCTGGCACTCTCCAGCCGTGACTACCCACTACAAATGGCGCTTTTCGCATTCGCCGGAATGTTGACGCTCGGGGGCATTTTTCTCGCAGATATGCTATATCTCGCCGCCGACCCGCGCATCAAACTTCACACAAAATAACACATTCTTACAAACAGCGCTCCCCTCATACTTCAATATATTTTCATTTTTTTTCGCGATCCCCTTGACAAAGCTATAGGATTTTGCTATAATTATTTCTAGAAAGATCTATAGGAAAGTGCTATACCCATTAGAAATATGGAGCAATACATCATTACAAATTTCGATTGCAGTTTTCGTCATTCCGTTAACCACCTAAGGAGAGTATAATGAAACGCCATTCTTTCACGTTGATCGAACTTCTGGTCGTGATCGCTATTATCGCCATTCTGGCCGGCATGCTTCTTCCGGCGCTGAATCAGGCACGGGCGGCGGCGCGCAAGAGCAGTTGCGCCAACAATCTCTCTCAGGTCATGAAAGCAACATTGCTTTACAGCAACGACAATGATGATTGGACGCTCACTCATAGTCCCGGCGTCATGTGGGGAGCCCACTTCAACAAGGGTAATTATCTGGATGGGAAACCGATGTATTGCCCGGCGCTTCCTTGGGATAAAGCTACTATCGAGGATACAAACCGACACCGTACCTATGGCATTTACCGCTTTGACCTTGACGGCGGCAGCAATCCTGCGACCAGCACTGCTTATTACAACATAAAGAAGAGCAGACACGGCGCATTCGCCGTTCGTGGAGCAAACGGAGTAAGCGACCAGGACTATTACAAATTCACCCGAATGATTGCGCCAACTGAAATTCCGCTTTACGTGGATACTTATACCGTTCTCGCCGCTCGCCCGGGATATGGGGAGTGGACTTACTCGCCGCGCGCGTTTGTGGAAGACGGCGCCATCAGTTTGCATCATAACAACTCCGCAAACATCGCCTATGCCGATGGTCATGCCGGCAACGCGAGAGAGGCCGAACTGAAGGCAGATGACTTCACCAGTGTCATGAGCGGCAACGGAGCGAAAAAGACAATCTGATTCCGGCCTACGACCGAAATTTCGACAGCTCTCTCCAATGGCAAAGATTTTCCACGGTGTGCATGCAGTCGCGGAAATAGCCGGTAGGGCCGATCACCCCGAAATTCTTCCCTGCCGGACAACCGGTACGGGAAGGATTCCCCCATATAGCGAGCTGCTCCGTCGAATTCTCTCGACATTCGCAGATCATTTCATCGCAAAAGGTATAGGAGACTCGTCCGTCCGGGAGCGCGCGGATCTGCGTTTTCAGAGCCTCCCACTCCTCGCGTGAAAGCGCCAAACCGGAATCGTTTCGCGCCTTTCCCGCCACCATCACCGTACCCGCCTGAATAGAAGCCGCCCCGGAAAGCGCCGCGGCACAAAACATTTCAACAAACTCATGCCGGTTGCGAGAACTTGCAGTCAAACTGACGCTGATCGGCCAACGCAGTTCTTTTGCCCGTGCAATCAGTTCCAGTGTACGTGAGTAGGTTCTTTTGGTTCCGGTCATTTCCCCGTAGCTGCTCAAACCGGGAAGACTGGTGCTGATGTGGATTTTTTGTTTTTTAAATCTTTTCAAGAGAGGTTCGGTCATCCGGGAACCATTGGTGAAGATGGAGAGGCGGCACTCCGGGGAAAGCTCCCGTGCAAATGCAATCAGTCCGGGAGTGTCCGGACGCAAAAGCGCTTCGCCGCCGGAGAAAAGGATATCGTTGGCGCCACTCTCCAGCGCCCAACGGATGATTTCGCGCCATTGCCCGGTAGCGAGTCCGCGCCTTGCCAACTCCGGAAACTCGTGCCAGACGCAATAACAAAACGGGCATGCGTAGTTGCAACGTCGTGTCAGCTCAAAAATCAGATGACGTGGGACATCACTCATTTTCCTGTGGTGTCTTCCGCGGAAATTTCTCCACGAATAGCCGCATTGGGAACGACTTCTGACTGCAAATTCTGCGTCGGTTGCACAATGTCTCCATCAACCAGCATCTGTGGCTCAACCAATCGAATATCACCACTCAACGCATCATTGCTGCGGCCGCAGCCGGCAACAGTCGCGGCCATTGCCGTGGCGGCGAGCAGGCCAGCCAGCGGTACTCCGCTACGAATCGCCTCCTGAATCGCATTTTGCTTCTTACGGTTTGATTTATTCAGCTTCATTATTCACCTCCACTTGAGGGGCGGGAACGCCGGCAATCGCCGGCGGCACCACTTCGTTCTTCTGATTTGAGCGCAACGGAACGATGATTTCCTGGCCTACTTTCAAGCGATTCGCCTCCTCGCTTGAAAAGCGATTCATCGTTCGCAGCGTTTCAAGCGGAACGCGATATTCGCGTGCGATGCGACTCAGCGTATCGCCTTCTCTGACAACATAAACGCCTGTTTCCTGCGGTAATTCCGGTTGATAATGCCACACAAATCCAGCAACGGATTCGTCGCATAAAACGTCGATAACTTCAACTTCCAGCGGCTCCTCCGCTGAATCCGTCGCACATCCGGCAAGAGCGGCGACGGCAAGCAACCCCGCCAGAGGAAGGCCACTGCGAACTGCGTCTTGGATCGAATCCTGTTTCCGGCGGCCGGACTTCTGCAATTTGAATTTCATAATGATACCCAATACGAAGATTTCTTACCTATTACCAGAGAAACAATAACATCACGATCAGACAATTTCAATACGCCTTTCCAAGAGATTTTGCAAAATTTCGTTTTTTATCCGGTGAGGTGGGGAATGAACTTGATTATCTCATAAAATCAACTATATTACCTACTGTAACTAAAACAGTCCGGTACCGGTTGAGGAAGTGGGTGCAGCTCTGCCCGCTTTTTTATTTTGCGGAACAAGGCTCCCGGCCGGAATCAGAGAAGAACGCCCTGGGAACGGGGAAGACAGGAGGGGTAACGTGAGCAATGAATTGCTTCAGATTCTCGACTACATCGAGCAGGAACGCGGGATCAGCCGCGACAGCCTGATTCGTGCGCTGGAAAACGCCATTTTAATCGGATCGCGCAAAAGCATCCACCCGGCCAATGACCTGAGCGTCAAGATCGATCCCTCCAACGGGGCGATCCGCGCATGGGCCCGACTGGAGGTGGTGAAGGAAAACCCGACCTGCGATCAACTCGTGATCGCCCGTGCCAAAGAACGCTATCCCGATGTCAAAATCGGTGAAACCGTCGACTGGGAAGTCACCCCGCACAACTTCGGGCGAATCGCGGCGCAAACCGCACGGCAGGCGATGATTCAACAGCTCCGCAAAGCGGAAAAAGAGAACGTTCAGGAAGAGTTCTCCGACCGCGTCGGCACCATCCTCAACGGAACCGTCCGTCGTTTCGATGCAGGCAGCATCATCATCGACTTCCAGCGCGCCGAAGGCATCATGCCCTCCAAGGAGAAAATCCATGGGGAACAATACCAGGCGGGTGAACGGATCAATGCTTATCTGCAAAAAGTCGACATCAACTCCGCCGGACCGAGCCTGATTGTTTCACGTTCCTGCCCTGAATTCGTGCTCAAACTCTTCGAGCGGGAAGTCAGTGAAATCCATGACGGTGTTGTCGTGATCAAGGGCATCGCCCGGGAAGCGGGCAACCGCACCAAGGTCGCGGTGGCGAGCACCGATCCGCGCGTCGACCCGGTCGGGTCATGCGTCGGAATGCGCGGCAATCGCGTACGCAACATCACCGCCGAGCTTGGCATGGAGCGAATCGACATCGTTCCGTGGGACGCCGACATCCGCAAGTACGCGGTCAACGCGCTGCTTCCGGCCAAGGTGCAGTCGGTGGAAGTCAACGAAGCAAAACACGAACTCGTCGTCCATGTGACCGAGGAACAATCCAAACTTGCATTCGGCAAGAAGGCGCAAAACGTCCGCCTCTGCTCGAAACTGCTCGGTTGGAATATCACGATTCGCAACGAAGAGCCGAAAGATGAAAAGGGTTCCATTCAAGATCAGCTCCGCTTGGCAGCGGAACGGCTCGCCGGTGAACTCGAGATCTCTGTAAAAACCGCCGATCTGCTGATCAGCAACGGGTACGTCACCGTGGACGGCGTAAAAGAGGCCGGACGCGACACGCTTCTGGAGCTCGATGGCATCAATGCCGACGAAATCAACCATGCGTTTGAACGCCTCGACGCGTAATGGCCGCCCGAACAGGAGGAATTGAAATTGAGCAAAGTTTTAAAAGTAAAGGATATCGCGAAACAATACGGAGTTCCAGCCAAAAGCGTTATCGAGGAGCTTAAAAATCAGGGAGTCGACGCCGGAGATGCCGAGAGCATCATTCCGGAGGATATGGTCGAACTGGTTGAAATGTATTTTTCCGATCTCTACGATCAGGATAACGATACCACCGCCACCGCCGATACCAAAACGGCCAAGAAAACAAGCAAAAAAGGAACGGGACGGCGGGAAGAACCCGCAGATCGTTCCCGTGATCGTCACGCCCACAAAGGCGGACGGCGCGACGGCGAGCAAAGCGCACCTGTCGCACCGACCGCCGCAGGCGGCACAATCACGCTGCCCGCACCGATCATTGTAAAAGCGCTGGCCGAAGCCGTGGGCAAAAAGCCGAATGAGTTGATCACCGATCTCATCAAGCTCGGAGAACTCGCCGGAATCAATCAGCCGATCAGCGAGGCGAACGCCCGCAAACTCTGTTCCAGCTACGGATTCGAGCTTGAAATCGGCGCGGCGCCCAAAGCGGCCGCTCCGGTTGCTCCGAGCAAACCGAAGCCGGAAGACAACCCGGCCAACCTCCGCGACCGTCCTCCGGTGGTCACGTTCATGGGACATGTCGACCACGGCAAGACTTCTCTTCAGGACGCGGTGCGTCACACCCATGTCACCGACCAGGAAGCCGGTGCGATCACCCAGCATATCGGGGCGTCGACTGTGCTTCACCATGGTAAGCCGATCACCTTTATCGACACGCCGGGACACGCGGCCTTTGCCAACATGCGTGCCCGTGGTGCGAATATGACCGATATCGTGGTGCTGGTGGTCAGCGCCGCGGAAGGCTTCAAGCCGCAAACGGTAGAAGCGCTGAATCACGCCAAAGCGGCGGAAGTTCCGATCATCGTCGCGATGAATAAAATCGACTTGCCGGAAGCCGATCCGGATAAAATTCTGCTTCACATGCAGCAAAACAATCTCACCAGCGAAGACTGGGGCGGCAATGTCGGTACCGTGCGGGTTTCAGCCAAGACCGGACAGGGATTGCCGGATCTGCTCGACCGCATTCTGTTGGAAGCGGAAGTTCTCGAACTCAAGGCGAACCCGAAGCGAACCGCTTCCGGCGCGGTGATCGAGGCGCAAATGGAAGTCGGCCTCGGGTCGACGGCCAGCATTCTTGTCCAAGACGGAACATTGCGCGTCGGCGACGCGCTGCTCTGCGGCGAGCATTACGGCCGTATCCGCATGCTGATCAACGACAAAGGCGAGCGGGTAAAATCAGCCGGGCCGAGCATTCCGATTAAAGTGGTCGGGCTTTCCGGGATTCCGGAAGCCGGGGACGACATTGAAGTCTATGACAACGAAAAGGCCGCCCGCATCGCCGCGCAAAACCGCATTGCGGAGAAGCGCGGAAACATGCTGGCTCACAGCGCCATCATCACTGCGGAAGACCTGTTCAGCAAGCTCAACAGCGAGAGCCGCAATACGCTTAACTTGATTATCAAGTCGGACGTGAAGGGCTCCGGGGAAGCGATTGCACAATCGCTGGCGGAACTTCCGCATGAAAAGATCAAAGCGGAAATCGTCACCAACGCGGTCGGAGCGATCAGCGAAAACGACATCACGCTGGCGGCGGCGACTAATTCGATCGTGGTCGGCTTCCACGTCCGGGTCAATCCCGGCGTGAATGAGATGGCCAAGAAACAAAAAGTTGAGATTCGCCTCTACAGCATCATTTATGAATTGCTGGAGGACATCACCGACGCACTCGCGGGTAAACTGGAGCCGGAGAAGCGCGAAAAACCGATCGCTCAGGCGAAGATCCTTCAAGTTTTCGAGCTCTCCAAAGGGCCGAAGATCTGTGGGTGCATGGTCGAATCGGGAACCGTCCGGGTCGGAGCCAAGGCGCGTGTTCGTCGCGATGGCGAGCTGATCTACAACGGCGAAGTCGCCAGTTTGCGCCGGTTCAAAGATGATGTGAAGGAAGTCAAGGTCGGCCTTGAATGCGGCATTCGCCTCGATAACTTCGCGGATTTCATTGAGAACGACGAGATCGAAGTGTACGAAATCGAGCTTAAGAAGGCGACCCTCTGATATGGCGGAAAAAGTAGACCGTTTAACCCGGGTCAACGTGCTTCTGAAGCGTGAATTGGCCGGACTGATCGAGCGGGATCTTATCGTTCCGGCGGGGATGCTCGTTTCGGTAACCGAAACGAATGTGAGTGTGGACCTTCGCAATGCGACGGTTCAAATCAGCATCTTCGGCGGCAAAGCGTCGGATCGGCAGGCGGTCATGCAGGAACTGGCCGAACGACGGCCGGAGTTCCAGTCCCGGCTCGGCAAGACGCTGGCGTTCAAGCGGACGCCGGTGCTCGATTTCCGGCACGACACCCGGATGGCCAAAGGCGACCAGGTACTGGAACTTCTGCACAAGGCGGACGAGGAGGATGCCGGAAGCGATGAGCAATAAAGCAGTCTCCATTCCGGAAGCGGCAAAGCTGTTGCGCGAACATGATCGAATCTTGATCCTGACTCACGAACGGCCCGACGGTGATGCGTTCGGTTCCGCTCTCGGGATGCAGGAGTTTCTGCGCGATTGTTGCGGCAAACATGCCGAGGCCTATCTCCCCTCCCCTCCGGCGTCGCGTTATGCGGCGCTGGTCGGCTCCTACAAAGACACGCTCGCGCCGGAAGAACTCCAGAATTACGATTTAATTTTGTTGCTGGATTGTGCAAACCGGGCGAGAGTCGCCTCCGGCCCGCTGATTGAAGGCGCAACCCTCCCGGAACTGAACGCGCCTCCGATGTTGAACGTCGACCACCACGTCGGCAACGATATCGACGCGCGCTGGAACCTTGTGGTTCCGGATTCGGCGGCGGCCAGTCAGATTGCGGCGCAGATCGCGTTGGAATTGATGAACCGTTGCGGTTGCAAAATACAGCCGCGCCCGGCGACACTCTGGTTGTTGGGAATTCTGACCGACACCGGCGCATTCCGTTTCTCGAACACGCTCGGGGATACGCTGCGCGTTTCTGCGGAATTGCTCGATTGCGGCGCCGACCTGGAAGGGGTGGTCAATGCTGCTTACTACTCCAAACCGCTCGAACAACAGCGGTTTGAAGTCGAATTGCTGGAAACGCAAGAGAAAGTGGCACTGGACGGGCAGTATATTTACGCCTATATCCCGGACGAATTGTTCCGAAAACACGGGTTCGATATGCGCGACGGCGAAGGGCTGATTGAGCTTCTCCGCGAAGTAGCCGGAACCAGAATCGTCGCACTGTTTTACCGCAAGGGCGATACGTTCAAAGTTTCGCTCCGCAGCAAGGATTTACGTTACCCGGTCGGCCCGATGGCTCGGAGTCTGGGCGGCGGCGGCCACGACATGGCGGCAGGAATCACGCTTCACGGCATGACGGCCGACGAAGTAGAACAGCTTTTGCTGGAGAAAGTTGCCGCTCTGCTCAAGGCGGATACAACACAGAATCAGGATTAGAATTTCATGCGATACAAGCCTTCCAAACACCGACTTCCAATCTTTCAGACCAGCGGGGTGTTGCTGGTGGACAAACCGGCGGAGTGGACCAGCTTCGATGTGGTAAACTTTGTCCGCGCACGCTTCAACATCCCCAAAGTAGGACATTGCGGAACCCTCGACCCGGCTGCGACGGGACTGCTCGTGCTGGTACTCGGAAAATTCACGCAGCTGAGTTCCAAGTTCAGCGGCGAGGACAAAATTTACGAAGCGAAACTCCAGCTCGGGCTGGAAACCGACTCCTGTGACCTGGATGGCGAAGTCACGGCAACACACGACTGGTCGGCCGTCACCCCGGAACAGCTCAAAGAGACCATGCTTGAATTCGTCGGGGAGCAGATGCAGACCCCGCCGATGGTTTCCGCTGTCAAGAAAGACGGAAAGAAACTTTACGAACTCGCCCGGCAGGGAATCGAGGTCGAGCGCGACGCGAAACCGATCACGATTTTCTCCATTGACATCGACAAAGTCGAGCTGCCGTTCTGCGACTTTACCATGCGCTGCTCCAAAGGAACCTATGTGCGGACACTCTGTTCCGATATCGGCCGGAAGCTCGGTTGCGGCGGAACGCTGGCAGGACTTCGCCGCACCCTCAGTGGACAATTCAATATCGCGGACGCGATCACAGTCGAACAATTGAAGACCTTCGAGCAGGCGGATCTGGAGATTCACATCCGCAAATTCCTGTTCGAGCGGCTCTCGAAAATCGCGGGGGTGACCCATGGCTGAGAACGGCGGAGTCTTGATCGGTGAAATCGAAGCGGCAATCGATGCCGCGCTTCTGGAGAATACCGGAGAAACCGTCACCGCTGCCGTGATCACCAAGCGCCTGGGCGGACGGAAGTCCGTCGCCCTGACTGATCGGATCGACCGTACACTTTCCGGTGACGATCGTTTTTTTGACAACGGCGAGAACGAATTTTTGCCGCGCGGAACGTTTTTTCGCGGATACGAATTCGTCATCACGCCGGACGAGTGGGAAATTCAGGAAGGGATTCTGTTCCCTGGTCACCGCTTCTCCGCCTGCATTAGCCCGGAGGTGTTTCCTTCTGAAATTAAAATGATCGGCCCTGGCGAAAAGACTACGGCGATGAAAACGATCAACGCCCCGGTTTCACTGGTGTTTCACTATCACCTGCTGCTCGGCTCGGAGCAATTGTTCGATTTTTTCACGGCGGAATCGGAGGCGAATGCCAAACTTTCGCGGTCGCCGCAACCGACCGATCAGGTGACGCTGAACGCATTCGACCTTACTGACTTTTTCCGTAAAAACAAATTCCGCGACGGCGACGCGCTGCTCTGCCGGGTGCGGGACTGGGCGGAGGGCGTGGTGGAATTCACTTATCTCTCCGGTGAAGATCGCCAATCCTCCGGGTTGAAGGAGTGGATCGCGGCCTACGAAACAGCGTTGGGGTTGGTCATCAGCCGGTTTGAAAATTATCCTGAAATTCCGGAACAACTGGCCTATGCCTGTTTTATCGGAAACGGCACGCTTCCGGAAGCGACACAAGCGGCCTCGCTTGACGAATTCGTCCGCCGGACATCGCGCATCGAAATCAACTTCGACTCCGACCACACGGTTCTGGCGATGCGGCAAACAGAGGATGACTGCGGCTGCGGCTGCGGACACGATCACGATCACGATCACGATGAAGCATCTGAGCTTCCGGACGGGTTCCGCGTTTCTCGCGGAGAAACCGGGGATCTCGGCACACTTCTGCGTGAAATCGGTTCCCCGCTCTCGCCGATCGAGGTGGATAGTTACATTCTCGACTGTTGCTATGCGCGGGAACTTGATTTTGAAGAATTTTTCGCCCGCGCTTTCGGCCGTGAAAAACTCAAGTTCATCGACGAAGGGCAACAGGCCGTTTTTTACAACTATATCGAAGAACGGTTTGAGGAGCTGACCGAAACCTACAACCGCCATGACGACGAACCGAAGGCGCAGCTGCGTTCGACGATTCTCGAATTGGTGGACGACCGACTTGCGTTCTTCGACTTCCTCGCGTCGCTGGAGAAATCCGCCAATGCGATGACGCCGGATGACTTGAAGGAACTCGCTACATTGGCGATACAGCTTGACGAAATTTTGAAGATGTTGAACAATCCGGGCTTTACCCCGGATGCCGGTGATCTCGACCGGCTGACTGAAACCGTCGAACACCGCGCCGATGATTCGGACGCGCTGATTGCCCGGCTGACCGGCCGGTTCGGCGGTGAAATGGAAATGGATTGATCTAAATTCGGGAGAACCATATGAATCAGAAAATGCTGGCAAGCGGAAATGAAGCAATCGCGATGGCGGCGCTCGACTGCGGCGTGCATCTCGGCGTGGGCTACCCCGGCACCCCGTCGTCGGAAATTCTGGAAGACTTCAGCCGATTCGGCGGCAAAGCCGAATGGGCGCCCAACGAAAAATGCGCGCTGGAAGTCGGAATCGGCGTCGCATTCGCCAATGGACGCGCCCTGGTCACGATGAAACATGTCGGCGTCAACGTGGCGGCCGACCCGCTCTTTACCATCGCCTACTCGGGAACGCCGGGCGGGCTGGTGCTGATCAGCGCCGATGACCCCGGAATGGCGTCGAGCCAGAATGAGCAGGACAATCGCCGTTACGCGATCGCCGCAGGCGTTCCGATGCTGGAACCCTCCGACTCACAGGAATGCTACGACTTTTTAATCCGTGCCTTTGAGCTTTCGGAAGCGTTTCGTCGCCCGGTTTTGTTCCGCATTACGACACGTGTCTGCCACTCGAAATGCCTGATGAGCCGCCGTGGGAAAGTGGAACCGCACGCAACGCGGTTCGACAAGGATCCCAAGAGCAACGTCATGATTCCGGCCTACGCGAGAATTGCCCACCGCAAACTCCGTGCGGCGCTCCATGAGATGGCGACGTTGAATGAGAAGGGGGAATTCACACAAGAAATCCAAGGCTCGAGCGAGCTTGGAATCATCACTTCCGGCATCAGCTTTCAGCACGTCCGCGATGCGGCGCCGGAAGCGTCGGTGCTGAAACTCGGACTCACCTACCCGCTTCCGATGGAGACGATCCGCAAATTCGCCGCCACAGTCAAACGCTGCGTGGTGGTGGAAGAAGGCGATCCGGTACTGGAAGACGCGATCAACGCGGCTGGAATCCAGGTGGACGGCAAGGCGGAAATCTTCCGTTTTGGAGAATTGAACGTTTCCCGTGTCCGTAAGCTGATCGCCAACGACCTTACGCCGGAACCGCAACCGCCCCCGGGCAAACCGCCGCAACTCTGTGTCGGCTGCCCGCACCGCAAAGCCTACGAAACGCTGCGCGAACTCAACTGCATCGTTTCGGGCGACATCGGTTGCTATACGCTCGGCGTGCTGCCGCCATTTGAAGCGGTCGACACCTGCGTCTGCATGGGCGCGTCGGTCACCGTGGGGCTTGGCATGCGTCATGTGCTGCCGGAGGCGGAAGCGCGTCGGGTGGTCAGCGTAATCGGCGACTCCACGTTTATGCACACCGGAATCAACGGCATTGTCGAAATGGTCTACAACCGTCCGACAACCGGGCATGTGGTGATCATTCTCGATAACAGCATCACCGCGATGACAGGAATGCAGGAGAATCCCAGCACCGGCCGGTCGCTCAATCACAGCGCCGTCACACCGGTTTCGATTGAAAACACGGTACGCGGAATCGGGGTCGACAATGTGGATGTGATCGACGCGGTCGTCGATCAGAAGGGATTCGGGGAGCTGCTGAAGAAGCGCCTCGCCTCGAACGATACCAGCGTCATCATCTGCCGTCGCCCCTGCATTCTGGCGGTGGCTAAGATCAAGTCCTACGGAGGCAACTGATATGGCGAACACTACCAATATTACGGTCGCCGGGCTCGGCGGACAAGGCGTGCTGAAAGTCACCGACATTTTGGCGGAAGTGCTGTTCCGCGCCGGATACGATGTGAAGAAGAGCGAAGTTCACGGCATGAGCCAGCGCGGCGGTTCGGTTTCGAGCGAAGTACGCTTCGGCAAAACAGTTGCCAGCCCGATGGTGCCGGAGGGCGAGAGCGACTTTCTGCTCGTGTTGGAGCCGACGCAAGTTGAAGTAAATTTGTACAAACTGAAAAAAGGCGGCGTCCTGATCGTTCCGGACGACGTCCCCACAGGCAAGCTGAAGCACCCGAAAGCGCTGAACACGATGATGCTCGGCGCGCTCTCGGCGCAATTTCCCGAGCTCAAGGATGAGCTTTGGGTTGAAGTATTAAAAGAGTTCCTGCCGGAAAAACTGCATGAGCTGAACCTCGAAATGTTCCAGCTCGGCCGTCAGGGATAACCACCAGACAGAGAGGAGACCCGATTATGCCGATTCAACAGTTGTCGCTGTTCGTGGAGAACCGCCCCGGAAGCCTCAGCGCGGTCTGTAAGGTTCTCAAAGAAAACAATCTGTCGATCCGCACGCTGTCGCTTGCCGACACGCAGCAGTTCGGTATCCTGCGGTTGCTCCTGAAGGAGCATGAGCAGGCGAAAGCCGCGCTGGAAAAAGCCGGTTTCGTGGTCAAGGCGACCGAAGTGATGGCACTCGAAGTCCCGGATTGTCCGGGTGGGCTGGCCACCATCCTTGAAATTCTCGACAAGCACGAAGTTTCAGTGGAATACATGTACGCCTTCACCTTCGGAGTGGACGACAAAGCGATCATCGTCTTCCGTTTCGAGGACCCGGAACGCGCCGCCGCCGAGCTGAAAGACGAGCCGATCAAACTGGTTCGCGCCGCGGATCTCTATCGCTGAAGCATCAAGAAAACGCGGCACGGATTTTGACAATCCGTGCCGCATTTTTTATTCCGCCAGATTGCGAAAATTCTTCACTCGATGAAACGTAATCCAGTTGCCGTCATGCAGCGAGCGGGCGCGGTTGTCGCCGGAGCGGGCAAGCACCAGCAGATCATCGCCGTCAATCAGCAAACTGGCGTAATGACGGGAACCGCGCGGGGGTTCGCCTTTCGCCACGGTTCCGGCGCTCCGGTATTCAATCCCGTTGACGGAATAGAGAAGCTCCAGCGATCCGCGATCCCGGGTTCCCGACTTTCGATAACCATCGACGCGCGGGCTGGACACCATCCAGTAAAGTTTGGAAACAGGATCGTAATCGATGTGAAATTTCAACTGTCCGCCGGGAAGCGGAATCAGAAAAAACAAGGAACCTGACGGAGAAAGCAGCGGTTCGATCCGAAGCGAGCCGTCCGCCGCCTCTACACCTTTCAGAATCGCTCCGGTGTTGCCGATCCCTGTTTCCGCCCGCATTAAAAGAAGAACCGTCCGGTCGTCGGGATCATAAAATTGATGGTCGGAATCGTAAATCCGAATCACATTCGTCTCCAACGCGCCATACGCGCCGCCACCGCCGAAGTGCGGCCATCCGGCGGTGGTGAGTTTCGCCAGCAATGGCTCTACCCGGAACGGCTCCGAGAATGTCCAACTGGTGCGAACGCAAAGATCGGCATCCTCACGCGCCGCCATCAGAACCGGAGCGACGCCCGGCCATGGAGCATCCGGGATGTACTGCTCATAGACCAGATAGATCTTCCCGTGCCGGTAATCGACCCGGCCGGCACTTTGGTGCCAGTTGCACTCGTGATTGAGAACCACCGGCTCCGACCAGCTTTCGCCGTTATCCCGGCTGCGGCTGATCAGCAATGCGCCCCCCTGCCCCAGAGCATAAAGGGAATCACCGGCGCGGAAGAGAATCGTATGGAGCATGGGAAGACGGCTCCGGCTTTCCCGCCAGTTTTCGCCGCCGTCATCGGAAAGCAGAATGCGCAACTGGTTACCGCTGGGGTAATCGCCCCGCTTCGAGCGCGGGCCATCCAGTTTTTCCGTTCCCGGTCCGCCGAAGTCGAATCCGGCCACGATCCGCCCGGAAAATCCATGGCAAAGCGCCGGGGTGTAGCAAAAAATTTCAGTGGGAGATGACGACTCGTAAAGAATCTTTTCATCGGCAATCAACGACATACTTCATTCCTTTCGATTAACAAAGCGGCACACCCGGAGCCGCGAGAATATTTTCGATCAGCCCCATCCGGGCCGCATCCCGCTTGATCGCACGAATGACGCCGGTACACGTCGCCGGCGTCCCATATCCTTTCCCAAGTTCCAAAACCTTGGCTTGAAGCGAATTCATCTGTTCTGCATCCCCTGTTCGCGCCGCCTCATAAAGATCGGCAAAAAGACGTGGCTGCAAGTTCGCGCCACCGTTGACGCCGCCGTCGCCGCCCAGCAGAACCGACTCCGCGGTCAGCGCTTCCGGCCCGATCAGAAACGATAAATCCGGGCGACCGCCGAAGCGCTTCAGCACCGCACGGAAGGCGTCAAGATCACCGGAGCTGTCTTTGTATCCAACCACACCCGGAATCGTCAACACCTGCTCCAGCACCGCCAGTGACAGCGAAACATGCGTCAACGCAGGCATGTTGTAAACATAAAGCGGCGCAGGCACCTGTTCCGCCAGATAGCGGAAAAACGCGATCTGCTCCGACTCGTCCGGCGGCAGGTAACAGGGAACGGCAGCGACCACCGCATCCGCCCCGGCTCCCACGGCATAACGCCCGAGCGCAACGGACTCTGCCGCCGAAGCGCCGGAAATTCCGGCAAGAACCGGCACACGCCCATTCGCGGCCTCCACACAAAGGCGGATAAATTCCCGTTGCGTCGCGTTGGAGAGCGCCGGCCCCTCTCCGGTCGAACCGAGAATGAAAATCCCATGAACTCCGCCCTCTATCACGTGATCGGCCATTCGCCGTGTTGCCGCCACATCCAGCGTCTCCGGCGTCTGCAATGGGGTAATCAGCGGCACAATAATTCCCTGTAACTTCGTCATATCGTTCCTTGTGGGTTAAAGTAGTTCGGCTTCTCTTAAAATGATACATCAGAATCGAGAAAAGCGGTAATATTTTTCTATTTATTTCATAATATTTTATTGAAATGTTTCAGAAACGTTTCTATATTATCCATCAAAGGAGAATCACATATGTCTACGCCGACGGTGAAAGAGATTGCAAAACAGGCCGGAGTTTCTCCAGCAACGGTTTCGCGGGTGGTGAATGGAACCGGATCCGTTTCCCAAGAGAAGCGGGAAAAGGTTCTTGCTGTATTGGAAACCTGGAAACTGCCGCATGCTCCCCGGCAGACGACGCGCCGGATGAAAAACATCGGGGCGTTGCTGCCCACCCGTCCGGAGAGTGATTCCAATGCCATTTTGCGAAAACTGGCGGCACTCGCCGCGCAACTGCGTCCTAATTGGAATTTACTGTTGCTCCCGTCCGGTATCCTGCCGATGGAGCTGGAGGCGCGTCATTTACGCGGTGAACTGGAGGGGTTGTTGCTGATCGGTCACACCACGGAATCGCCGGACTTACGCAAAAGCCTTCACCGGATTCCGCATGTATGGTTGAACAGCCACCGAAGTGACTCCGACAATCCAACGGTTTTGATGGGCAATGAGTTTGCCGGACGAATCGCGGCGCGTTATCTGCTGGACAAGCAGTGTGAATGCTTTAGCACGCTATCGATCCCGGGGTTGAATCCGGGATTGCCGGGACGGGTATCGGGGTTTCGCTTCGAGCTGTTTTCGGTTGAGAAGACGTGCAGGACATTGGAGCTGACGCTTCCGGTTGGGAAAAAATGGCTGGAGGAGTGTTCAGACGAGGAGTTGGAGCAATCAATCATAGCGGCGGTGCCGGAGCGATTGGAGGGGGGCTTATTCTCGCCGGAGGAACGGATTACCGCATTGCTTCACCGGGTGCAACGGCGGCGCGGAGGAGAGTTGCCGCTGTTGGTTTCCTGCAATCATACTCCGGAATATCTGACGGGGCTGTATCCGCGTCCGGCGACAATTGATCTTGGGGCCAAGATGCTGGCGGAGCTGGCGTTGAAGGAGCTTTTGCGCCGAATTTCGGGGGAGACCCCACGCGCCGACGATATCGCCGTGATCGTCACTCCACATCTGGTGCAGGGAGATTGACACTCCACCACCCCTACCCGCCACCGGGTGCTACCCGGTCGGGTTCCAAGGGCGAAGCGCCTTGGCCGCCGGAGGCAATCGGTCGCCCCGAAAGCGCTCAACAGCAAAATTGAAAATTTTGCAGGGAGCGACCGCGGTCAGGAGGCCAAAGGCCGCATGACCCGCTCGCGCCAAAGGCGGAGCTTCTCCCGTCCCCTCTCCACTTCCCCCTCTCCACTTCCCCCTCTCCACTTCCCCCTCTCCACTTCCCCCTCTCTCTCGCCCCCTCTCTCTCGCCCCCTCTTTCCCGTCCTCCCTCTCCACTTCCCCTTCCTCTCTCGCCCCCTCTCCTATCGCCCTGAACCCAAACCATCGCCCACTGATTGATGCACCCTTAAAATAATTGTAATAATGCAAGCAGGTAAAGGTTCGGCTCAATACTTTCCAGACGCAATAGATAAAAAAAGGAAGCCCTCCCTTCCGGTCGGGCCGGCGAGTTGACCTGTTCGGTCAACTCCGCCTCGGCGTTACGCGGGAAAAATTTCATTTTTCCTATGTCGCAGTTTCGCTACGCGCCGATTGCCTCCGGCGGCCAAGGCGCTTCGCCCTTGGAACCCGACCGGGTAGCACCCGGTGGCGAATATGGGCGGTGGAGCATTCCCTCATCGCGCCTTAATGCTCTCGCGGTTTCGGAAAGTCGACGGCACATAAATTTCTCGCGCCGACGCCTTTCGCACGATCATGTCGTACAGCAGATTCACCGCCTGCTCCGCCACGCCGCGATGGTCGTGGCAAATCGTACTGCGTGGCGGCGTAAGGATCTGCGATACAAGCGGGTATTCCCACTGGACAATCGAAAGATCATCCGGAATCTTCACCCCATATTTTCGCAAACACGGCTCCAGATAAAGGTTCGCCACTTCGTATGGAAAAACAACCGCGGTATACTCCCGCTTCAGCAGTTCCAGGAACTTTGCCTCCATCCCGCCGTATGTAGTGGAGATTACATCTTCCTCCGGATTCAACACTCCATGCGCGTGCATCGCCTCTTCGTATCCACGCCAGCGACGAGAAGGCTTTTCAATCTCATTCGCCATCGATTCACAAGTGAAATAAGCAATCCGTCGATGCCCCTTCTTCCATAAAAAATGTACCGCCTCACGCACCGGATCGTCGTCCTTCATAATCACCGCCCCCACACCGGAAGATAAACGCGCAGGCAAATTCACATTGACCATCGGAAGTGTGTAATTCTCACACCAGTAATCAGTGACCAAACCATCCGCAGACAAATTCACCGCACCCCAGACCGCACGATCGCTGAGAATCGCAATGTCTTTCGCCGAAACCAATTCCACATGCCCGCCACGATGGGAAACCGCCTCACAAACCGCCCCCAGAATCAATCCGAAATATCCGCCGAGATGCTCGGGGGGAAACTGCCCGATCACCGCCACCGTCAAATCATCTCCACGACGGCAAACCGGAAATCCAAGACGGCGCGCCGCCTCCAGAATCAGCTGCCGCGTCCGTGCATCCACGTTGGCGCTGTTATTCAGCACCCGCGAAACCGTAGAAGGAGAAACTCCGGCCATACAGGCAATGTCGCGTGCGGTGATCTTTTTCATGCGGCCCCCCGAATTATGTTGCATGGAATTTCATAAGATAACGTCTGAGCATCTTGTTTTCAAATCGATTTCTGATATAATTATTGGCAGGAGAACAACCAAAGAAAGGGTTTCGATATGAATTTCTATCAGGGCGTAACGTTCGGATTTCATGCAAGGAACGGATATTTTTCTTCTGAAAACGCGCGGCGAGAGGTGGATCGGATCGCAGAGCTGGGCATTCCCTGGATCTGCCTTGTTTCCACCGTGATGCAGGAGGCGTTCTACAGTACCCGAACATTCCGGGATTTCTTTATGACGCCCGGCGATGACGAGTTGGTCGATATCATCGGCTATATTCATTCCAAGAACATCAAAGTCATGCTCCGCCCGATGATCGAGTGCTGGGACGGAACTCAGCGATCCAATCTGCATATGCCGCAGGGACAGATCTTTCCGGATCGCCCGTTCCACTACCGCGCCGACTGGTTCCGCAATTACACGGAGTTGACCCGCCATTATCTGCGCATCGCCCGCAATACCGGGTGCGAAGCATATGGATTGGACAGTGAACTCAACCCCACCGTCGGATTTTCCGACGAATGGCTCGGCGTAATCGACTGCGCCCGGAAGCTCTACAAGGGGCACCTGACCAGCTCACTCATCAATTCGCCACAGTACATCAATCATCTGGAAAACAAGAACTTCTGGTTCTACGCGCTCGACTCTCTCGGCACCAGCATGTATGAACCAGCCTCAGAAGAAGGCGGCGGAAGCGTGGAGGATATGGTTGCTTATCTGCAAAAAAGCGTCGAGCGTCATCGCGCCTTCTCGGAAGCATATGGAAAAGAATTCTACCTCGGCGAGTGCGGCTGCTGCGCCACCGAAAACGCCTCCAAGCTCCCCTATTTCTGGAAAAACGGCAAGCGCTATGACGGGCAGGAACAGGCGAATTACATGGAAGCAGTCATCCGCGCTTTTTCCGCCGAATCGTGGTGGGGCGGCATGTTCTGGTGGAAATGGGACGAGCAGAACTTCCGCGCGGAATTCGTCGAAGACCCCGCCGGAGACAAGGGATTCACCATCGACGGGAAGCCCGCCGTTGAAATCATGCGCAAATGGTGTACGAATAAACTGTAAAAACAGCATTAATCTCGCAATATCGCATTGACTCCTTTGCAATATTGCAATATATTAAGGGAGTTCTCCAAATATATATTATCATAGGAAGAGAGAAATGCACAAATTTGCACTGCTTGCCGGAAAAGCCGCACTCGCCATCAAGGAAGTTGAAATTAACGAGGACGGACCGCTTTATGTGAAAATAAAAGGTCGTAAATCTGGAATTTTCGCTTGGTTTCTAACCATACTTGGCATTGACAACACAACAACGTTGGAAGTTTACGAAAATCGCATTGAGTTCACAGAAGGCTCGCTCTCCGGGCGTGTAAAAGAAATGATCCCGCTATCAAGCATATGTAATCTTGGAACCGGTTATCTTAAGCCAACGCTTTTGCTGATGCTTGCCGGGTTCTTTCTGCTGATGGCGCTTCCAACCTTCGGGGTCAGCTTGATCTTCACCGTGATTTTCGGCATCTTTTATTTCCTGCGGAAATCGATGTTGCTTTATGCCATTCCCAATAGCGGAAATGGTCCGGTTATTTTGTTCAAACGCAGCATTATTGAAAATGTAAGCCTCTCCGAAAAAGATGCTTATCGTATCATTGACTTGATTTCCGACCTGGTCGACAAAAGTAAGAAGAATTAACGTTTCAGTAATAACAAAGCGACGCGGGATTCCAGTTACGGAGCCCCGCGTCGTTTTTTTGCAATCCGAATTATTTAACGCCGAGCGCCTTCAGATTGTCAAAGGAAATCTTGATCGAGTCGAAGATGTCGCGGTCGCGGAAGAGCGCGTCCTGCTCGATCGAATACCAGCGGATTCCTTCTTCGCGACAGGCCTTGATGATCGCGGGCCAGTCGAGGTTGCCCTCGCCAATTTCACAAAAGACCGGGGTACCGCCATCAATGATCGCGAAATCCTTGAAATGAATCACCGGCATGCGTTTGCCGACGCGGTGAATCCAGTTCACCGGGTTCTGTCCGCCGCGCGTCACCCAGTGGGTATCGATTTCAGCCGCGACGAATTCGGGATTGCTGTTGTCGTAGAAATATTCCAACATCGTCATCTTCGTTCCCGGCAGACGCTCGAACTCGAAGTGATGGTTGTGATAACCGAGGCGAATCCCCTTCGCCAGCAGCTTTTCGCCCATGGCGTCAAAGATCCGGATCAGTTCATTGACTTGCTCAACCGTGCCACGGTATTCCGGCGGCGGCGCGCCAAGCGCGGTGAAATCACACTCCAGCGTCAAGTGTTGGTCGATCAACGCCTGGGCATCGCCCTTCAGTGCATCCATCCCGATATGAGTGGCGCAGCAATAAAGGTTGTGGCTGTCCAGCTGGCGCTTGACCACATCGGCCGCGAGCGGGGTTCCGGAAACCTGAACCGCCTGATACCCAATGGCACACACTTTATCCAGAGTCTTGTCGAGGTCGCTTTCGGTTTTGCAGTAGTCACGCAGATTATAGAGCGTTACCGCAATCTGACTGTCGGGAGCTTTCATAATATCTTTTCCTTATAACAATTTGGTTAACGGACATCGCGAATCGGAGTCTTCTTGACCAGATCAATCACCCGAACCACTTCGACCGCTTCGTCAATGGTGATCGGGTAGGTCTTGCCGAGGCGGATCGTCTCGTACAGGTATTTCCAGATTTTTTCGGGCTGATCGCCGTTGGAAGGAGCAACGCCGAGATCGTCTTCCACCCAAACCGGATTGACGCTTCCGCCGAAGCCGCCTTCGAGCGGCGGATTATCCGGCGAAGCCGGGGTATCGCACTCAGGGTAGCCGGGAGCAAGATATTTGAGCTTCAACCGGCGTTCATCCCAGCTCATCAGAGTGCCGCGAGTACCGCGCACCGCGTACACCGGGTCGCCCAGCGAGGCGCCACCGGAAATTTCGACGTCGATCACACGGCCGTTTTCGCCCTTGAAAATGATCTTGACATGATCCTCGGCATCGCCGCGCGCCGCGACGACCGCGAGATCGCTCCAAAGCTCCTTGACCGGGCTTTCGAGGAACTGCAACGCATGGTCGACCAAATGCGGCCCCCAGTTGAGCAACTGCCCGCCGCCGCATTCCAGAATGGTCTGCCAATCAGCACGCCATTGGAAGCCGTGACGGCAAAGTTTGATCTCAAACACATTGCCGAGCTTGCCGGATTTGATGATTTCGCGAATATGCGAGAACGCCGCTTCAAACCGGCGATTGTGACGGATATAGACCTTTCCCGGATTCGCATTGGCCAATTTCTTCAGCTCCAGCGCATCTTCGATAGTGCAGGCGATCGGTTTTTCGACCATCACCATCTTACCGGCCTCGACCGCTTCGATGGCGTGCTTGACGTGATCCGGAGAACGGGTGGCAATCGAAACGAGTTCAATATTCGGGTCCTTCAGGAAGTCCGCGCTCTTTTCATAAAGAGCAACTTCCGGCAGCTTCTCCGCTGCCGCGGCGCGACGATCCGCATCCCAGTCACAACCCGCGACGATCTCATACATTTCCGGAAGGCGGCCGATTTCACTGATATGCATTCCATTACCGGCCCGACCAAGCCCCCAGATACCAACTCGAATTTTGTCTGCCATCACAAATTCCTCAAATATTGCTTAAAACACAGAAACGGTTTCAATAACCATACCTACTTAATATACCTCTCCCGGTGACGTTTGCAATTCTATCCAGAGGAAAATAGCGGGATTTCCCGGCTCTCCGGCCGACTCTTTCCTCCCTGTCTTCCGGAGGTGTCCGAGCCATGTCTGATCTTTTTCGCTCTTTCTCGGCAACGGCACTTGACAAATCGGGTAAAACTTGGTATAATTAATAATATAGAACGTTTCATGAAACGATACGAGAGGATTTTTATGAGTCGCGAAAAAGTCGTCAAACTGAAAGATATCGCCGACGCCGCCGGCGTGGCGGTCGCCACAGTATCGGCGGCGTTGAATGGAACCGGAACGGTTTCCAGCGCAATGCGGGAACGAGTTCGGAAAGTAGCCGCCGAGATGAACTATGAACCCAATCTGGCGGCGAAATTGCTGAAGCAAAAGTACAGCCGGGATCTCGGACTGATCATCAGCGACTTCCCGGAGCGAATTTTTGGATCTGGCTATTTCATGCCGATGATATCGAGTTTCATCCGTCAATGTGAGGAAGAGGCGATCCGCTGCCAGATCGAATACCATGACCCCGCCTCCAATAAAATTCCTTCGCTGCTGACCAATGGATTCGCCGGCGGCGTATTGCATGGCGGAACTCTTTCCCCAATGGTGCGGAAGTTCTTAGGCGAGAATCCAAACTTTCCGTTCGTCGCACTGGAGGAAGAGCATACGCACACCCTTTCCTCCGATTACAAGCACGCGTCATACAAGGCGATACAATATCTGGTCGCACTGGATCATCGCCGATTCGGGCTGATTTCCGGGCCGCTTCACTACCGGAGGCAGCAGCAGATCGAAGACGGTTTCCTGCAGGCGGTGAATGAATTCGCATTGGAATTCCACCCGAATACATGGTCTGTCCGGCTGGATCTCAAAAACGATGTCGAAACGGTTCGAGGTGCGGTCGAATTCGGACGGAAACTATTTTCACAAAAAGAGTTGCCCAGCGCAATCTTCTGCAGCGACGGACGCGCGGCAAAGGGAATTCTTTACGCCGCATGCGAAGCGGGAATTCGGGTTCCAGAGCAGTTGAGCGTACTGGCATGCAGTTCCCAAACCGAATCGGAACAGACATTTCCGCCAATCAGTTCCATCGCATGGGACGCGCACGAGGCGATTTTTCGCGGTATTTATATGTTGAAAACATTGATGGAGAAACGAAAATTGAAGGAACCGCACCTGACAATCGAACCAACCATGACGGTACGGGAAAGCACCGGCCGCTACAATAGCTGATCAATCAGGAGGGAAATGAAGAAGGTATTTACATCAATCGAGCTTCTTGCTGTAATCAGATCAACCACGTTGGCACGGGAAAGCATCGGCCGCTACAACAGCTTATATAATGAGAGAAAAATGAAAAAAACATTCACACTGATCGAGCTTCTAGTCGTAATTGCAATCATCGCCATTCTTGCCGCCATGCTCCTGCCGGCGCTCAGCCAGGCACGGGAACGGGCGCGCTCGGCCAGTTGCATCAGCCGCGAAAACCAACTCTATAAATCGTTCCTTTTCTATGCGGACGATTACAATCAGATGATGTTCTCTCACATCGCCATTTCTGCGGGGAACAGACCCTGGGCCAGAATTCTGGTCGACTACAACTATTCGCCCAAGGAAGTCGTCAACTGTCCCAGCATTCCGCAGAAAGACCCGAATGCCTATAACTATTACCGTTCGTACGGTGTTTATCGCGCCGGCTTGAACGAGACACACTACAATTCCAAGAAGGAGGAGTGGGGTGATTTCGGAATCAAAGCAAACAATAACAACAACAACTATTTTATGGCGCTCGGAAAAATGAAAACCCCGGCCAATATTTATATGATGATGGATACCATGTGCAATGCGACCGCCCCCTCTGCCGGGGAAGGATTTTTCGTTTTTGCTCCCGGTTTCAGCAGCACCGGCAGCGATGACGCCGCTGTCGCGCTCATTCACAACGGGCGACTTAACGTCACCTTCTTTGACGGCCATGCGACCTCCGCCAGCAAAAGCGATTTGAAAGAGTGGAAATTCACAACCGCGACCATAAATAGCGTGATCACAGGGATTTAAACGATGAAAAAACAATCTTTTCTTGCCTCCTCAACCGTTCTACTCCTGCTCGTCACCGGGCTTGGAGCGAAGGAGTTGAAGCCGATTGCCTGGTCGGAGAACGCATGTTCGCCGGAGCGATTTGCCCCC
Organism: Victivallis vadensis; assembly: GCA_040393525.1. Lineage (GTDB taxonomy): Bacteria > Verrucomicrobiota > Lentisphaeria > Victivallales > Victivallaceae > Victivallis > Victivallis vadensis_A. Next base: position 105,136 of record JBEBTY010000010.1, read on the forward strand.
CATTCTTCCGGTGAAATGACCATTTCGGCCGCTCCGGAAGAGAACGCGGTTCGCTTCGACGTGAAGTTCAAACCTGGAACTGATTTCTGGATCTATCCGATCTTCCCGCTCCCGGAAGGGGAAACCCTGGAACAAGTTGAACAGATCCGTTTTGAATTCAAGGCAGAACAGGCCGATCCCGCCGGAAGTTATCGCGTTGCGTTTGCCCGATTCAACGGCGGCCAGAACTATTCGCTCCCGATGCCGAAACCGGAGTATCAGCAAGTGACGATCGATCTCGCGAAGGCGGTGAAAAATCCCACCGAGATCCGGGACATCCGAATCGGGATGAATCCGACAACTCCCCAACTGAGCTTCTCCATCCGTAATCTGGAATTCCTGACCAGCAAGCCGCTCCCGGCGGAACTAGACGCCGCCAATGCGGTGCGCTTGAATGCCCCCGGCTCCGTCTTCCTGTCCGGGGAACCCTTGAAGTTTCAGCTGAAACCGACGGCGAAAGTTGCCGCTCACTGGACTTTGCGCAACTGGAAAGAGGAAGTGATTCAACAAGGTGAATGGCCCGGAGCGGGCAAAGAAGAATTGATACTGACGACGCTGCCCAACGGATATTATAAACTGGAATTGAATTCCGAGGCGACGAAATTCACCGGGTTCCGCAGTTTCGCCGTCGTTCCCGACCCTGCCGGCCGACCGGCGAACCCCGATCTCTATTTCGCCATAGATTCGGCGCAAAGCTGGCTGGCGGCGCCGCAGGAGAACAACCCCCGGCAGCCGAAGAACTCGTTTGAAGTGGTCTCCGAAGTTGCCCGCCGCGCCGGACTTCAGATGGTTCGAGAGCGATTGCGCTGGAGCGAAGTGGAGCCGAAAGCGGGCAACATCGACTGGAAGCACTACAAAACCAACGCGGATTTGCTGACCGAACGCGGCGTGAAAATTTCCGGCATGTACCACGACGCACCGCCGTGGACCCGAAAAACCGAGCGTCTTCCCGGCGACCTGATCGCCGCCTACCGCTTTGCCAAACAAGCCGCGGAAGATTTCAGGGGACAGATGACCAATTGGGAGTTCTGGAACGAACAGGATATCGGTTTCGCCCCGGAAGCCGCCTGGGATTACGCATCCGCAATGAAAGCTGCTTATCTCGGATTCAAGGCTGCGGACGCCGATATGCCGGTGGCAATTGGTGGATACGCCCTCACTCCGCTGATGGACTACTGCGACGTCGTGATGGCGAGCGGTATCGGGGATTATTTCGATATTTTCAATATCCACACCTACCGCCCGATCAGGGATTACTCGTCGGTTCTTGAGAATATCCGGGAACATCTGGCACGCCACGGCGCCTCTGATCGCCCGATCTGGTTTACCGAGAACGGCTCCAACATGGAAGGCGCCGGACGGCTGGAGAGCTATATGCCGGGGCTGAAAATGCACTCCCCGGATCAGGAAATGCTGTTGGCGGAATTCATCCCCAAAATGATGATTACCATGCAGTCACTCGGCGTCGCACGCGATTTTTTCTTTGTTCTCCCGCCATATAACGAGAGAGGCGGAAGCAAAGACTGGGGCATGATGCGCCGTGACTTCACAGTGAAGCCAGGCTACACCGCACTCGCCACCCTGATCGACCGCCTCGGCTACGCCACCTTGCGCGGAGAAACCGCACTCGACGATGGTCTGAAAGGCTATCTTTACCGGCAGAAAGACGGCAGCGACACACTGGTGTTCTGGAGCACCTCCCCCATCGACACCGAGGGGTTGCAACCGAATCTGACGACGGAGAACCGCAAGGAACAGACGTTCTCATTGCCGGGTCGGAACAACGCCCGGAAAGGCGTCGATCTCTTCGGCACCCCGTTTGAAACAGTGGGTAAAACCGTGACAGCAACCCGCTTCCCGGCGTTCCTCGACAACGTCACCGGGCTGACGGTAAGCAAACCGTTTGTGCCCCCGAAGCAGGTTGCGGCGATCGAAAAACCGGGACTGGACAAAACAATTGTTTTCCGCACGGAACTCTCCGAGGACTTCACCCTTTTCGTCAGCAAAGATAATGTTGATGTGAAGAAAGATAACGCGAAATTCAAACTTCAGGTGTGGAACCTCTCCGATCAGGAGAAAACCGGCAGCATCACAATTTCCGGCGGCACGACCCGGGGGCTTCCGCCGGAAATAACCGTTCCGGCATTCGGTAAAACGGAGTTGGAACTGACATTCACTCCGAAACTCGACAATGAATTCCGAAGTCGCCTGGTCGTCAATGGAAAGTTCAGCGGACGCGACGCGAGTCCGCACACCATTCCGATTTGCAGTCTGGCCGCCATGGGCAAGCATGCGCGCGGCGTGGAGATGCCGCAGATGCTCGACCCTGCCAACTGGCGCAAAAACTCGGCGGGCAGCATGGTCCTCAACTACGACTCCACCGACGAGTCGCTCCATTTCCGCACGCGATTCAAGCCGGAAGTGGATCACTGGACCTATCCCGAATATGTGCTGCAATTACCGCAGGAGTCGCTGAAAGGCGCACTCGGAATCCGGTTTGAAGTGAAGACCTCCTCGGCCGCCGGCGTCCGGCAGATGCTGACCATGCTGGTACTGGGCAAACAAACAGAGGGCGGCGAGGCCATCCACCTGCGCATGAACAATCCGTCGGAAGAGTGGGAGGAACGTGTCGTTCAAATCCCGACCGGAATCGATTCCGGCAAGGTGGAACAAATCCGCATCGGCCTGAACGCGCTGATCGACGACATCACCTTCTCAATCCGCAACGTTCAAGTCATCTACGCACCCTGATCCGAACCGTTGCCTCCGGCGCGTCACTCTCTGCGACTCGCCGGAGAAAATCGTATTCGTCCCGGCTTGCATCCGTTTGAATTCGCATGTATGTTTATCACATACTTTTTGAAAACGGAGGATGACCGATGAATCACTGCAAATCATTTCTTTTCGCCTTATTGCTGACCGGAGCGATTCCGACTTTCGCCGCCCCGCTGTTTGAAGACGTGACGGACGCCGCAGGACTCTCCGGAATCGGACGGGACGGCGGAGTCACATGGATCGATCTCGACCGTGACGGCTGGGTCGATCTCATCGTCAAAGGCCGTATCTGGCGCAATATCGAAGGAAAAAAATTTGTGGAAATGACCAAAGAGTCCGGCGTTACGCCGTTCGACTGGTCCACCACGGCCGCGGACTTCAATGGCGACGGCCACATCGATCTGGTATTCCCCAACCGCAAAGGGGCGCTTTGGCTCGGCGATGGAGCATTCGGCTTCACTCCGGGCGAAATGGCCGAGACGCCGAACACCCACTCCATGGGCGCGGCAGCGGCCGACTTCGATGGTGACGGCTGGCTCGACCTTTATGTTTCCAGCTATGAGATCTGGGAGAAAAACCTCAGTTTTCCTGATTTCCGGTATCGCAACAACAGTGGAAAACTGGAACTGGTCTGGGTCGCCGGGAAAGAGGAAACCATGCGCAGCCGCGGCGGCGTCACCGCAGCCGATTTCAACAACGATGGAGCCATCGACGTTTATGTCGGCAATTACCGCCTGCAACCGAATTTCCTGTGGGTCAACGATGGGAAAGGCGAATTCGCAAACCACGCAGCCGAATTCGGAGTAGCCGGAACCATGCGGAAAAATGTGATGTTCTCCACCGAACTCGGCGTCAAATATCCGTCCAGCGGACACACGATCAGCGCGGTATGGGGAGATTTTGACAATGACGGACTGTTCGATTTGTTTGTCGGTAACTTCTCCCATCCGCCCGCGTATCAGGATCGCCCGATGTTTCTGCAGAACGGTGGCGTGGAGAAAGAGTTCCACTTCATCGATCGTTCCGACGACGCGGGAATTCCATGGCAGGAATCCTACGCAGGATCGGCGGCGGCCGATTACGACAACGACGGAAAGCTCGACCTCTTTTTCGGAACCATCTACAAAGGCGACCGCGGCAAACTGTTCCACAACGAAGGGAACTGGAAATTTTCGGACGTCCCTGAAGCCGGTGGAATTCAGAGTGAGCGCACTTTTCAGGCGGCATGGGCCGACTTCGACAACGACGGACGAATGGATCTCTTTACCGGCGGACGGCTTTACCGAAACGTGGCTCCGGCAGGGAACTTCCTGCGCCTCGAACTCACCGACAACGCACCCAACACCACCGCAATCGGTACGGTCGTCACCCTCTCCGGCGACGGGTTCCTGAAGCAAACCCGACAAGTCGAGGCTGGAACCGGAAGCGGGTGCCAGAATGAATTGACCTGCCACTTCGGCTTGGGAGAATCCACCGCCGAAGCCATCGCCGAAGTGCGTTGGCCGGATGGAACCATCGAGCATTTCTCCCATCTGAAACACAATACCTCCTACCGTCTGGCTCGCGGGAAACAGCCGGAGGAACGTAGCTTCAAGTAATCTCGTCCCACTCTTCTATCACCGTCTTTCCACACGACAATGTGATTCCCCATGCCGGGAAAGCGCAGGCAACCGGTCAAGCCGGAGGCATTCAAGCGTCAAGGCCATATTCGACGTGAATATCAGGAATGCTCTTCTTCTTTGAGGCAAAGGACGCCAATCCGATCATAAGAGAAGGCGCCATGATGTGGAACGGCGACAGCGTTCAATTCCGCATCAATCAGACCGGTATTCCCAGCGAGTCAGGACAGAATACCGACTATGAATTCGGCCTTGCCGTCGATGCGGATTCCAAAGTAAAAACCTTTAATTGGAACAGCATGTCGGAGTTGCCGGCCGACCTCTCCGAGGTCACCGGGAAACGTACCGCCACCGGATATTTCGTCGCGGCACAACTGGATTGGAAGCTGCTGAATGCAATCCGTTTCCCCGAACAGCGCCATATCATGTTCTCCTATATTTTCAACACCTCGGACTCTCCGGGCGACCGAAACGTTTACTTTCTAACCAAGGGTCTTCACGACGACAAGTCCTCCCTTGCCTATTTTCATGGCATGCTGTTCGACCCGATTCAGGGCAGTGCCGGAATCCAAAACATCAAGAGCATCTCAGCAAAGGCTTTCTCCGCCGACCTCATTTTGACCGGATACTCAAACGAAACCAAGTTGGGGGCGTGTTTGACCGACTCCACCGGCAAACAGCGCGTCATGCCTCTTGGCTATGTCGAATCAGCCAATCCGGGTGACATCTATCTTTTGAATTCCCAGCTCCCGATCCGTGATCTCGCCGAAGGTGATATCACGGTGGAATTCTTCGCAGCGAACAAATCCATCGGTAAATTCATTGGGAGCAAGTCCGATCCGGGCAAAGAGCAAGCGCTTCGCCTCGGCAAGGTGTTTGCGCGTTACAGCAAGGCAAAAGAAGAGATCGCCAAATTAGGGGAAGAGAAATCCTCTGCTTATTTCACGCTTCCGCTCGCGGTACTTGATGATATGCTGCCCCGTTTTCAGGAGTGGCTCTCCTCCGCCGCCGGGAACGAAGATGCCTTGATCGGACTTGCCGAGCGTTTTGAGATGGTTCTGCCGAGCGTGGACGACTCTCTGACGGATCTTGAGAACCGAATCGCGGCGACAAAAACCGGCCAAAAACAACCGGAAAGCTGGATCTACGCCGGAGGCGCGGTGAAATTACAAGATGGCTGGCCGTATGCCCACCTGAAAAACTCGTCCGGCGAAAGCGCATTCCGCCCGGTGATGCTCACCGGATACGGGCATTTCACCAACATGACCCCTTTTATGCAGCGTTTCCCGAAATATGGCGTCAACGTCATTCAGATGGAAATCGGGCCGAACTCATTCTATCCAAACGAGGGAAAAAATCAAGAATTTGAACCTGATTTCTCCAGTTTTGAACGAGCGATTCTCCCGCGAATCGAAGATTGTCGTCGGGAGAACATGCAGTTCTGCTTGCTGATTTCTCCGCATTATTCTCCCAAATGGTGGCTGGAGAAGCACCCGCAAGTAAAGTATGCTTCCGGCTTCCTCCGCTACGACGTACTTCGCCCGGAAGCGCGGGAGATGATGAGCGCGCATATTCGCGACTTGATCGGGCGATTGCGCCAGATTCCTGATCCAAGCATCATCCACAGCATCTGCCTTCAAAATGAACCGGTTTACTTTGCCGACTGGAACAATCCGTTCACTCGGGAACAGTTTGAGCAGTTCCTGCAAAAAAACTGGCCGGGTGTCAAGTTTGACCTCGCCACAGGAATTTCCGACAATGCTGTTCGCGGCGCGTGGAACGCTTTCCGCAAGCAGGCGATGGCGGATTGGAACGGCTTCCTCACAGAGGAAGTGAAAAAAGCGTGGCCGGAGATTCCGGTTCACACCAAGATCATGATCGTTCCCTCCACCTTCGGCGACCACGGCATCGACCCGGAAACGTTTGCGTGGCAAAGCGACTACAACGGCAACGACAACTATTGCTGCTATCTGGAGAGCGATTACATCGCCGATTGGGTTCGCACGTTGATCGGCAGTGAATTGCAATACTCCATGCGGCCGATTTCGTTGGCCAATACGGAGAATCACATCATCCGCGACAACGAGAAACGTCCGATTCCAAACGACCACATCTACACCGCGAATATGTTCCAGCACCTGACCGGGAACTCTACGCTGGTCACCTGGGTGTGGGCGCTCTACAAGCCGGAAGAGGAACGGCGCGTCGCCTTCGCCCTCCGTGGCGGAATCTCGCTCCGCCCCGGCAACCTGATCGCGCATGGCTTGGCTCAGCTTGATGCAACCCGCCTCGCACCGGAGATCATTCGCTTTTCGCAACATCAGCCGGAAGTCGCATTGCTCTACAGTCCGAGTACGCTGAATGTCGGCCCAGTGGACTACCAGCAGTTGTTGCGCCCGTTCTTTGCGGAAACGGCTTTTACTGGTCATCGCGTGCGTTTTCTGAGCGAGCGCCAGCTTGCTGCCGGCGAGTTCGACAACGTGAAGCTGCTGATCGCCATCGGAGCCGCGAACGTCAGCAAAGAAGCGATCGCCGGGATGGAGAAATTCCGTGCACAAGGTGGGCGCATCGCCGCCGACGCAGTGAGCTTGAAGCGTGATCCGCTGGATCGTGCGATTCGCCTCCCCTTCCAGCCCGAAACGATCTCCGCCACCATCACAGCCTCGGAATTGACCAAGAACTGGTTGGAGCCGTTCGATAAATTTTCGGCAGGATTGAAGGAGATCAAACCCGGCGTGTTCTATCGGCGTACCGCCGGAATCACTCCCGGCAGCACCTTGATCACGTTGATCAACTTCAATCACAAACCGGTCAAACTGACGCTTTCCGGCGCGAAGAGCTATCGGGAACGCATCAGCGAAACCGAATGGCCGGTGGAATTTGAATTAGCTCCGGAAAAACCGTTGCTGATTGAAGCACAATAATCCGACCTGATTTCCAAGGCCGTTTCCGATGTTTTCATCGAAACGGCCTTCCCTTTTCGCTGGAAAACGCAACGAACCAATGTATAGTAACACAAATCATATTTCAGCTATTATTTCAGGACGAATTTCATGAAAAATCTTTATGCGGACGATCAAAAAAAACCGTTTGAGACTGTATTTTCCAATCCCGGCGCACTCTACCGCGACACTCCGTTCTGGGCGTGGAACTGCAAACTTGACGCGGAACAGATCGAGCGTCAGATCAAAGTGTTCCGTGAAATGGGCATGGGCGGATTTCACATGCACGCCCGCACCGGACTGGCGACACCTTATCTCGGGCCTGAATTCATGGAACGCGTCAAAGAGTGCGTCGCCAGCGCCAAAGAGAAGAACATGCTGGCATGGCTCTACGACGAGGATCGTTTCCCCTCCGGCGCGGCAGGCGGGCTGGTGACGAAAGATCCGGCGTTTCGCGCCCGGCGTCTTCTGCTGACCCGGGAACGGCGCACCGTGCCGCCCGATACGGCCAACGACAACTCCGGCACGCTTCTTTGCTGTTACTCCATCAAACTGGACAAGAACGGCGCGTTGGAACATTACGGACGAATCGGCGAAAACGACGAACCGGAATCAGGCGCGGAGAAATTTTACGCCTACCTTATGGTTGACGAACCGACTTCCTGGTTCAACGACCAGACCTATCTCGACACCCTGAACAAAGCAGCGGTGGAGAAATTCATCGAAATCACTTACGATGCTTACTTCAAAGCGGTCGGCGACGAATTCGACAAAACCGTTCCGGCGATCTTCACCGATGAACCGCAATTCACCCGCAAGACCGCGCTCAAATTCGCCCGCGAAAAACGCGACGCCTTCATGCCTTATACAAATGACCTGCCCGAATCTTACCGCGAAACCTACGGTTCCGATTTCTTCGACACGTTTCCCGAAATCATCTGGGAACTGCCGGGGGGAAAATACTCGCAGGCGCGTTACCGCTATCACGAGCACATCGCGGAACGATTCGCCGCCGCCTTCGCCGATACGGCGGGCGCGTGGTGCGAAAAGCACAACATCCGCCTCTCTGGTCACATGCTCGAGGAACACACGCTCGAAACACAGACCTCCGTCGTTGGCGAAGCAATGCGCAGCTATCGCTCGTTCCAGTTCCCCGGCATCGATATTCTCTGCGACCACTACGAGTACTGCACGGCCAAGCAGGCACAAAGCGCCTCCCGCCAGTACGGACGCGGCGGCGTGTTGTGCGAACTTGACGGGGTGACCGACTGGGACTACACCTTTATGGGGCACAAGGGCCAGGGCGACTGGCAGGCCGCGCTCGGCATCACCGTTCGCGTTCCCCATCTTTCATGGATGTCGATGCGGGGAGAGGCTAAACGCGACTACCCCGCGTCGATTCATTACCAATCCGCCTGGTACCCCAAGTACAAACGGATCGCCGATCACTTTGCACGGGTCAATGCGGCGATGACGCGTGGAAAAGCGCGGGTCAAAGTGGCGGTGATCCACCCGGTGGAATCCTTCTGGCTGGTGTTCGGCCCGCAAGATGTGACGGCGGGAAAACGTGCCGAAATCAGCGACAACTTCGAGGCGATCCTCCACATCCTGCTTCACGGGTTGGTGGACTTCGACTTCATCGCGGAATCATTGCTCCCGGAACTTTGCGCCGGACAATCCGGAAAAACGCTCAATGTGGGTGAAATGGAATACGAAACGGTCATTGTGCCACCTTCCATCACCATCCGCGCCTCCACACTGGAGCGACTGGAAGCATTTCGCAACGCAGGCGGCCGGGTGATCTTTGCCGGAGACGTACCCACTTGCTGCGACGCGGTGGAATCCGACCGGGCGAAGCAGCTGGCGAAGCGGAGCGAACAGATCGCATTCTCCCGCAACTCCCTGCTGGAGGCGCTGGCTGAGGAGCGCGAACTTTACGTCATCCGCAAAGAGGACGGTTATCCACATGGCAATCTGATTCACCAAATGCGGCAGGACGGTTCCGAACGGTACCTTTTTCTCACCAACGTCGACCGCATCAGCAAGGCGTGTCCCTGCTATGTCCGGATTCGCGGAGAATTTCAAGTCGAACTGCTCGACAGCTTCACCGGTGACATCACCCCGATCGAAGGTACGGTGGAGAACGGCTGGACGGTATTGGAAAACACCTTTTTCCCGCACGGCCATCTGCTGCTTCGACTGACTCCGGCCACAAACAGCAAGGGCGCGGTTCTCGACGTTCCGTTCGGCGATGACCTTGTGACGGAAGCGATTACTGAGATGCGTCTTCCCGGCCCGGTTCCGATCACACTGAGCGAACCCAACGTGCTGATGCTCGACATGGCGAAATGGAAACTCGGCGGCGACAGCGAATGGCAGCCGACGGAAGAGATTTTGCGCATCGATCAACTCGTCCGCGACCGCCTGAATATCCGACAACGCGGCGGCGGCATTGTGCAGCCATGGGTGTACGGAGAATCCAGAGAGGTTGCCGGCGTTCTGGAGCTGCTCTATGAAATCGACTCCGAAGTCGGCGTCAAAGGTTCGCAGTTCGCCATGGAGGAGCCGGAAAACGCGGAACTGTTCTTCGATGGCGAGAAGGTGCCATTTCAGGATTGCGGCTACTACATCGATGAATCGCTCCGTACCACGAAGCTCCCGGATTTCGCCGCAGGGAAACACGAGCTTCGACTGCGCATCTCGTTCCTCGACAGCGGGAACCTCGAACGCTGCTTCCTGCTCGGAGATTTCGGGGTTCAGGTTTCCGGCGACTCCGCCCGCATCATCGCTCCCGTCCGGGAACTGGCATGGGGCAATGCGGTGACGCAAGGACTCCCGTTCTACGGCGGGAACATCACCTATCACTGCACTTTTACGCTGAAAAAAGCCGAAGAGTTGATGCTCCGCATGCCGTCGCGCCTCACCAGTATGCCGGAAGAACTGCGCGACAATGACGCGGCCAAAGAGATTCCCTTCTGCGGCTACCGCGGCGTCCTGCTCAGCGCGGAACTGGATGGCAAAGAAGCCGGAGAGCTCGCGTTTGCCCCGTTCCAATGCCGCCTCGGCAAGGTGGAGCCGGGCGAACACAAGCTGGACCTCACCCTTTACGGCAGCCGCTTCAACGCACACGGCACGGTGCATCTCAGCTTCCGCATCCACTGGCTCGGGCCGTGCCGCTGGACCAGCAAGGGCGATATGTTCTGCTACGACTATCAACTCGTTCCGCTGGGAATCACGCTCTCCCCCAAACTGCTGAAAGACGGGAGTCGATAATTCGGAGCATCAAGTTCAGTACTCTTTACAAAGGAGAGCAAGGAATGACGGAGAAGGAAAAATCACACGCGGGTCTGCTGTATCTACCCTCTGATGCCGAGCTGACAGCGGATCGCGAAGTCACCCAGCGGAAACTGTATGATTACAACCACATTCACCCGCTCGACCGCGATGCCCGGCAAACCGCCATCCGCGAAATACTGGGCCAAACCGGCGACGGGTGCTGCGTGGAGCAACCATTGTTCTGCACGTATGGTTACAACACCACAGTCGGCAGAAATTTCTTTCTCAACGTCAATTGCAAATTGATGGATAGCGGAAAAATAACCATCGGCGACAACGTCTTCATCGCGCCGAATGTCTGCATCGTGACCGAGGAGCATTCGATGAATGTCGAGGAACGAGCGGCGGGTTACGAATACACCCGCCCGGTCTGCATCGGCGATAACGTCTGGATCTGTACCGGCGCGATCATTCTGCCCGGCGTGACCATCGGCTCCGGCAGCGTCATCGGTGCGGGTAGCGTGGTCACGAAAGACATTCCCCCGAACTCCGTGGCGGTCGGAGTCCCTTGCAAAGTGATCCGCAAAAATGAGGAAAACCGAACGCCGCCGCAGCAGCAAGGTTGGAATAAGCCGGGGCGCTCACCTTCGCATTTTCAAAATCACCCGACTCTCTATAAAAAAATCGTCCCCGACCGGAAACCGTTCCGATCGGGGACGCGTGTTGAAAGCCGGATGATTGTTACGCCTCCGAAGCTGTCTTCTTCTCGGTGTGCATGATCTTCTTATGCACAAAAAGATAGCCGACCACCACCACAATGAGTCCGAGCAAGAGCCAGATGTAATTCTCTTTGAGCAATTTCTCACCAGACCCTACCAATTCGACATAGGTCATATCGTTGCTCATGTGGCCGAACCATGCACCGATGGCCGTCAGAATCGTTACCCAGATTCCTGCGCCAAGCGTTGTGTAAAAGGCAAATGGCTTATGCTCCATCCGCGCCAAACCGGCCGGGACCGAGATCACTTGACGAATCCCCGGCAGCAGGCGGCAGACAAACGTGGTGATCGAACCGTACTTACGGAACAATTCCTCCGCACGTTGCAAAGTGGCTTCTTTCAAGAAAAAATATTTTCCGTATTTATACAGTGGAGCACGCCCCACGTAAAGCGCAAGAAAATAATTGAAATAAGCTCCTGCCAACGAACCGGCGGTTCCGGCCAAAATCGCCAGAAATCCATCCAACCAGGGATTACCGGTCAGCAAAACTCCTCGAAACGCAAGAAATCCCGCCGGAATCATCACCACTTCGCTGGGAAGCGGAACAAGACAGCAACTCTCTAAAAACATAAAGAAGAGAATCAGCAGAAACCCCCACAGATGCGCATACTGGGCAAATGTTTCAATGTGCCCGGCAATCATTTCGGTCATAAATATTTTTCCTTTGAATTACAAAAAAGCCGATTCCCAATCGCAGGAACCGGCCTTGCACAAACTAGAGATTATCGGGCGGAATAGTTGAACAGAACCATCCACGGCACCGCGCTCTCGGCATTGTAGTTCAGCAAGCCGAACTGGAAGCCGTTGGTGGTGCAGTTGACCAGACCGAGCTGGACGCCGCGCGCCGCGGGAACTTCCGTGTCCTGACCATTCATCTCCGGAGCGGATTCGCCGGAGAGGTTGACCACACCGACCTGAAGTCCATGATTTTCACGGGCACCGGTCACCAACGCGATGTCAACGCCGCAGAAATAGTTCTGGAACGTACCAAGACCAAGCTGCAAACCGACCGTTTCGTTATTGAACCCGATTCCCTGATAGCTGATCCCCTTAAGAACTTCGGTCGAGCCGTAAAGCGGCTGGAAGTTGATAATGCCGACCCGTTCCTGAAATCCGCAGAAGAGCTCGGCATTCACGCCGAAAACCGGAATATCGGACGGAACAAGCGCCACCGCATCCGGCACAAGACCGATCTGCAGAAAACTCCACGGCTTGTTATCCTGAATCACGGGGGCGGCGGTCACCTGAACAGCAACCGCACAGAACAGAGTCGCCAACAGAAACAGCTTGAATCTTTTCATCTTACCTCCTGTAAAAATGCTGATACCTGGCGGTTAATATAACATGGGCTAAAACAGAATGCAACCTCTTCCGCGTCCATATTCGGAGCTGAAAAGCGCTTTTTTCGTTGATTTTCCACAAAAATATGATATAATGTGTAGATGATCGAAACGATTTGGGACATTCATGAATAAAAGCGACTTTCATCCATCGGAAATTCCGGCGAAGCCCGGCGTCTACATCTACCGGGACTGGACCGGCAAGGTGATCTATGTCGGCAAAGCGGCCAATCTGCGAAAGCGGATGAGTTCTTATTTTCAAGCCTCACGCCTTGTCCGCGCCGACGCCAAACTTCGATCGCTCATCAACTCCATCGAAGACTGGAGCTATGAAGTCGTCCGCACCGAAAACGAGGCACTGATCCTGGAGTCCCGCCTGATCAAAGAGTACGCCCCCTATTACAATATCCTGATGCGCGATGACAAGCGTTATCTGCTGCTCAAGCTCGATCGGAATGAACGGTTCCCCACGCTGAAGCTGGCGCGACTGCGGAAAAACGACGGCGCACAATATTTCGGTCCTTTCCCCAACGGCGGGGCATTGCGAATGACGCTGGAATTCCTGCTCGCCCATTTCGGGCTGCGCGCCTGCCGGGACTCCGAACCGAATGAAGAAACCCGCAAACGTTGCCTGAAACGGATCGTCAAAGACTGTTGCGCCCCCTGCATCGGTACAGTTTCCGCCGACCAGTATCACGAGCGGGTGGAGAGCGCCGTCGCCGTCCTCGAAGGGAACATCCGTGAAGTCACCGATGCGGTACGTGAAAAAATGACCGAGGCCGCCAGCGAGGAACGGTTTGAAAAAGCCGCCCATCTCCGCGACGTCATGACCAATCTCGACGCGGTATTTGCCAAAAAGAACCGCGTCTTTCTCCGTCCCGAACTCCCCGGCAGCGCCCCGGGGCAACAGGCGGTCGCCGCACTTGGCGAGGCACTGGGGTTGGAGACGCCACCCTCGCATATCATCGGATTCGACATCTCCAACATCCTCGGCAAACTCGCCGTCGCCAGTTTGATCGATTTCAAAGACGGCAAACCCGACCGCGACAATTATCGCCGATTCAAAATTCGCACCGTCCACCAAAGCGACGACTTCGCAATGATGCGCGAAGTATTGACCCGCCACTTCAGCCGATTGCTGGAAGAGAAACGCCCCCTCCCCGACCTCCTGATGGTGGACGGCGGCAAAGGCCAGCTTTCCGCCGCCATCAACGCGCTGATCGAGGTCGACTGCCCGCCGCTCCCGATTATCGGGCTTGCAAAGCGAAACGAAGAGATCTATGTGCCGGGGCACGGCGAACCGGTCGTACTCAGCCGCCACGACCCGGCCTTGCGGATGCTTCAGGCGCTACGCGACGAAACGCACCGTTTCGCCATCAGTTTCCATCGCGAATTGCGGAACAAGCTCATCGAACAATCGGTTCTGGACGAGATCCCCGGCATCGGAGCCACCCGCAAGAAAGAATTGCTCCGCCGCTTCGGCTCCCTCCGCGCCCTCAAAAAGGCAACCGCTGACGAAATCGCGGAACGGGTCCCCGGCATCGGCCCGGAACTCTCCGAGAAAATTTTTGAATCCTTGAATAAACGAACGGAATCCAATCCATCATGAACGAAACAGAACAACTCCGGGAACGGCAAAAACGCACCCGACTGCTTATCGGTGACGCCGGGATGGAGATTTTTAAGAATGCCCACGTGCTGGTCCTCGGCGTCGGCGGCGTCGGCGCATACGCCGCCGAGCACCTCGCCCGAACCGGAGTTGGCCGCCTGACGCTGGTGGACGGCGACACAGTGGAACTCTCCAACTGCAATCGCCAGATTCCTGCATTGACCTCTACCATCGGCAAACCGAAAGCGGAAGTGATGGCTGACCGCCTGCGGGAAATCAATCCACAAATCGTCGTGGAAACACGAGTGGAATTCATCGAACCGGAAGCCGTGCCGGCACTGCTTGACACTCCATTCGATTACGCAGTAGACGCGATTGATTCGCTCGCGTCAAAAATCGCCTTTCTCCTCGAATGCCGAAGACGCAAGATTCCCCTCATCAGCTCCATGGGAGCGGGCGGAAAAACCGATCCGTCGAAAATTCAGATCGCTGACATCTCAAAAACCTACGGTTGCCCCCTCGCCCGCGCCGTTCGGACACGGTTGAAGGAACAGCGCGTCACGCGCGGAATCAAAACCGTATTCTCCCCGGAACCCTGCCAGTCGGAGATTGAACACACCACCTCCCCCGATGGCAAAAAGCGCGCGCTCGTCGGCACCCTGTCCTACCTACCCGCCGCCTTCGGCGGCTTCTGCGCCGCCGCCGTCATCGACGGCCTCCGGCAATCAGACCATCGGAATCGTATGATGAAGTAAGGCTGTCGAGATTGCGCGATCTTCTGGTTAGCGCATGAAATGACCTCAAAAAAACCGCGGGGGGAATGAGTCCCTCCGCGGTTTTCAGTCAAAACGACTTCCCGTATGGCGTCATTCTTTTCCGGCACGACCGAGTGCAAACACAATCGTCTGCCGAAACGACTTCATTGCGGCTTTCAAAAGTTTCCATTTTTTAATTGAAACTTCCCCGGTCTGCCGGTCCCGCTGAGGAATGCGCATTTGAAAATAACGGAGTTTCCGGCGAGCCACCATCCCGGAGAGAATCACATTCGGAGCAAATGTATCGCGCGGAATCCGGCCGAAAATATCGCCGAACACCGAAGAACGCATCAGGCGATACGGGGTGTTGACATCCCACACGGTTTTTCTGCCATAAAATACTTTGACCACGCACCGGGAAATAAAGCTGATGACCTTGCGCGGCAACGGCTGAACGCGACCGTCGCGAATCCCGACAAGAAAATCATAGTTGCCACGTTCCGCCCAAAGCCGATCAAACAATTCCGGCCCCATCTCATCGTCAGAGTCGATCTGAAACAACCAGGTGTACGCATCGGCATTCTCACAGTATCCCAGCAGGATCGTCGGCCCATGCCCGGAATTCAGCTTGTCGTGCGCAACGACGGTTTGAGCATGTTCGCGGGCATAATCCGCCAGAATTCGGCTGCTGTCGTCTTTGGAGCCGTCGTTGTAGGCATGGATCTGATATTTCAGATTCATCCCGTCAAGTTTCTGAATCCACTTATCGAGGACGGCGGCAATCGCACCTTCCTCGTTATATACCGGAATAACGATGCCGAGCGTATCTTCCTTGGTCATTCTCTAGCTCCTTGCTTTGTTCGGGAGTTATGACTCCACACACGTTTCCTTCTGCCGGAACGTCACATATTTATTCAGGGAAAATTGAACCAATGTAATGACAAATATCGTAATCAGTTTGGCAATCACCGGATGAACACTCATACACTCCACAAACAAATAGAGCAATCCGGCGGCAATCAGAATCCCGATCGCCCCGACGCAATAGAAGGAAAAGAAGCGCAACAACATCCGATTGCGTACTTTGAAATTCAAAAAGGCGTTGAATAGAAAATTATTGACGATCCCCACCGAAGTCGAAAATACATTGATCATCTGATAATATTCCGGATAATACGACACCAGAATCGTATAGATGATAAAGTCAAGACCCGCGCCGATGCAGCCGATCATGCAATATTTGATGATATTTTCAAACTTCCGGTACAGAAGATATATCAAATTTTTCACATCCTTGGATTGGGTAAGGATTTCCATCAAGGACGGGAGTTCACTCGCTGGGGACTGCTTCTTCATATGACCTGAATCCGTGAAAGAAACACCGTGTTTCTCTCATTATTGTTATTATGCTAT
>JBEBTY010000011.1:0-104461 GCA_040393525.1 Victivallis vadensis
AGTACAGACAACTATCTGATTATCAAGAGATTTTTTATTGTTCAGCAAACCCTAATTTAAGACAGTCTCAAACGGCTTCGTATGATTCACAAGGATCTTTTTAGAAGGAGGCCTTGTTTTGGCAGGCACTAATGGAACCGAATTTAAACTGGTTTGCGTTTTTCTTTTGTCATGGCGCATCTTCTTTTAAATGATATGCTATGGTTCAATCAATCACAAAACGGAGCCACAAAAGAAGAGAAAGAAAGGAAAAATATCGGGGTTCTGAAGAAAAAAATGGTGCGCTCACGGGGATTCGAACCCAGGACCCAGTGATTAAGAGTCACTTGCTCTACCGACTGAGCTATGAGCGCACAACATCTTTAAATATACCGCTGAAAATTGAATTTTTCAAGCGCGAAACCTCGTTTAAGACAAAGAAAAATCAAAATTCAGGGCTCATCCCTTTTACCGGGGAGGGAAAAACAAAATATTCTCGAATCAAATCCGCCATCTTGCGATGACCGTAATTCGATAGATGTAGACCATCTATCGTCGATTCCCTTCCACTCAAAACCGCCGCGAAACGATGCCGGGGAATCAGCACAATTCCATATTTTTCCGCCAATTCCCGTTGGATTCGCAAATAAGCGCTATGAAATGGCGGGAGCGGCAACTCCAGCATCACCGTCGGAACTCCACTGGTGGAAACCACTGCCAACAACTCATCCAGCGCATTCCGAAAATTTACCGCGGAATCACCGCCAAGCAAATCGTTACCACCCAATTCAATCAACAGGGCATCCCCTGTCTGAAATTCAAATCCATCCAAGCGGGCACGCGAACCGACAACTCGACTCCCCGGTATAGCACGATTCAAAATCCGCTCCGGGTACTCCGCCTCCAACAGTCGGCTCCAGATCACTTCTTCTTCAAAGCCAATCCCGGAACTGATGGAATCAGCCAGAATCCAGAGCCGCCCCGGTACCTCGACCGATTCGCGTCCAAACCAATGCGGTAACTCCAAGCTGCCCATCAGTAGCAAGCAAACAGCCACTCCCATTTGAAATAACCACGCTTTTCTATACTGAAAACAGAACGCAAACCCCATGCCGATAGCCAGCAAAGCACATAACCAGAAGAGCCATTGAAAAACCGGGGTGGAGGAGATTCCAACTCCGATCAAACCGAATAGTAGAGCAATAAATGCGAGATAGTTGCGTGCCTTTCCCAAACGGCAAAAACCGAACAGGATCGATAGCGCCAGAAATCCAAGACCGCTCCAGAAAATTCCTCCGGAACCGATGTGAAGCAGGAAAGGATTCATGTTACCTCCAGCTCTGTCCCCAAACGATCCAGATCAACAGCAGCCAAGAAAAAAACAAAATACAACCGGAAAAAATTCCAATCGCACGTTTCAGATTCCGGGGAGCCTGATACGCGGGGCGGCAAAACGTGTACCAATCCAGCAACGCGGTCAGATAAAGCATCAACACAACCACCAGCAGGTGCTGAAGCGAAGCGCTGACTCCTTCCAGTCCGAAGATTCCGGCCAGCAGTCCCAACGCACCCAGCAATGCCAGCAGAATTGCGACAAGCCGTTTCATTCCACAACGCTCGTCCGTTCCACCTGAATGACGCTGACGCCACGAAATGCGCTCTCGGCCCGTTTTGCCAGGTCGCGGCCTCCAAGGAAAACCGAGGTGGAGAGCCAGTCGGCCTGCATGGCAGAGAGAGCAACCACCGTCGCCGATCCTGAAGTCTGCGTCGACTTCCCGGTCTTGGGATTCATGATGTGCCCATACTGTACACCGCTGAGAGTGACAAAACGTTCGTAATTCCCGCTGGTAGACAGGGCGACATTGCAAAGCTCCAGCACATCATCCAGCAATTCGCCGTCATTGCCGGGGCTGCGGATGCCGACACGATACGCATCCTGTCCTGGCGGCGGCTTCGGAAGCAGTCGCAGATTTCCGCCGAGATCAACCACGCCGCTGCGTACGCCGATCGCCTCCACCGCCTCAACGGCGCGATCCACAGCATACCCTTTGGCGATACCGCCGAAATCAAGCCCCATCCCCGGAACCGTGAAACGCACACTGCGGTCGGTTTCGTTGAACTCCACCTTTCCCAACCCGACACGGGTCATTGCTTCGGCAATCTCCCGCTCGGACGGCGCGACGTCCCCGCGTTTGCGGTAGAATCCCCAGAGATCCATCAACGGCTTGGACGAAATATCGAACAAACCATCCGAAAACAGATACGCTTTCCGTGACTCCAACAGCAAAAACCAAAGTTCCGGCGAACAGACAAACGGGTTGTCATATGCCTGTGCGTTCAGGCGCGACAACTCGCTCTCCGCGTCGCGGAGATTGCAAAGCTCAACCGTACGGTCGAACGCCGCGCGCGCGCGCTCGGCCGCCTGCTCTGCCAGCTCCGGTGAAGTGTAAAAAGTAAAACTCGCAACCGTACCCATAATCGGGAACGTCAGTTCAAACTTCGTCGTCGCCTGCTGCGTCGCCCGGTCAAGCCGCCAGACGGCAAACAATGCAAGCACAAAAAAGAGCACAAGCCCCAGTGCAACTCCGAAACGGGTACGGTTGGTCATGACCCTTACGCTTTCTCCACCAGAATCCGGCAGTTCTCTCCGTTGACTTCCGCTTCGACGCCATTTGCGGCGGAACCGCTTTCCAGCGCAAGCGCAAGTGTTTCTTCACAGATGTAATCCCGGTTCACATCCAGCGCAGCCAAACGGTTCGCGGGAACCTCGAACGCAATGCGAATTCGGTCGGTCACGTCGAAATTCAGCTCTTTGCGCAAGTTTTGAACACGGCTCACGAACTCACGAGCGAATCCTTCATTCTCCAATTCCGGCGTCAGCTCGGTCGCAAGTGCAATCGTAATGCCGTTCTCGCTCGCGGCGACCAATCCGGGCTTCTCCTCGCGCTGAACAACGAGATCGTCCGCGGTGATCTCCGTTTCGGTCCCATCGGCCAGCACCAGATGATGCGGAGTTCCGGCGAGAATTCCGCCGATGTCGCGGCCGGAAAATGCCTGAATCTTCGCTGCGGCCTCTTTCATATTCTTGCCAAGACGGGCACCGAGCACCTTGAAGTTCGCCTTGGCGGAACGCTTGACCAACTCTTCTTCGTCATTGCAGAATTCAACGCTCTTCACGTTCAGTTCCTCGGCGATGATCGACGCGGTTTCCTCAAGCATGGCACGCGATTCCGCATCCGGCGCGGCGAGAACCGCCTTCGCCAGCGGCTGACGCACCTTGAGATTGTTCGCGGTACGCAGGAAGCGACCCGACGAAACCGCCGTCATGGTCAGCTCCATCTGCTTCTCCAGCCGCTCATCACGGCAGCCGTCCGGCTCCGGATAATCGCAGAGGTGAACCGATTCCGGCATTTCCGCCGTGCGAAGCGTGCGGTAGATCGCCTCCGTGGTGAACGGGATGAACGGCGCGGCTGTCTTCGCAAACGTCAGCAACACATAGTGCAGCGTCTGATAGGCTTCGTGCTTGTCGGCGTCGTCGCTCGATTTCCAGAAGCGGCGACGGCTCCGGCGGATGTACCAGTTCGTCAAATCGTCGATAAAACGGCTGAAGCGGGTCGCCGCTTTTTGCAGATTGTACGCGTCGAGTTCGCCGCGCACCTCCCCGAGCATCTGCGATACGGAGGAGAGAATCCAACGGTCGAGCACGTTCGACGGATTCGCAGGCGGACGCACCTCTCCCGCGGACGGTTCATAACCGTCCACATTGGCGTAAGTGGTGAAAAATGCAAGCGAGTTCCACATCGGGATCATGATGCCGCGCAACACCTCTTTGACTCCCGCTTCGGAAAATTTCAGGTCCTCCGCGCGAACCACCTGACTGCCGAGCATAAAGAGCCGCAGCGCGTCCGCGCCGTACTGATTGACGACCTCCATCGGGTCGGGATAATTCTTGAGCCGCTTCGACATTTTCTGGCCGTTTTCGGCGAGAATCAATCCGTTCACCAACACATTCTTGAACGGCGGGCGGTCGAACAACGCCGAAGAGAGCACCACCAGCGTGTAGAACCAGCCGCGGGTCTGATCCAGCCCTTCGGCGATGAAGTCCGCCGGAAAATGCGCCTCGAACTGCTCTTTGTTCTCAAACGGATAGTGCATCCGCGCATACGGCATCGAGCCGGATTCAAACCAGCAGTCGAACACCTCCTCCACCCGCCTGAGCGGCGATTTGCCGGTCGGGGACGGAATTTCGAGATTGTCGATAAAGTGTTTGTGAAGATCACCGACCTTCTGGCCGGTCAGTTGCTCCAGCTCCGCCACACTGCCCGGGACGATCACTTCTCCCTCGGCATTACGCCAGATCGGCAACGGGGTACCCCAGAAACGGTTGCGGCTGATCGCCCAGTCGCGGGCGTTCTCCAGCCACTTGCCGAAACGACCGTCGCGGAGATGCGATGGAACCCAGTTGATCGACTGGTTGTTCTTCACCATCTTGTCGCGCAGATGCTCCGCCCGGACGAACCAGGTTGAGATCGTGCGGTAGATGAGCGGCACATCGTCGCGCCAGCAATGCGGATAGCTGTGGCGGATCTGATCGCGGCGGATCAGCTTGCCTTCATCTTTCAATCGCTGGATGATATCTTTGTCCGCATCTTTGACCGAACGCCCGGCGTAGTCCGGAATTTCGTCGGTGAAGCGGCACTCAACGTCGATCGGACAGACTTCGGGAAGCCCTGCCGCTTTGCAGAGCGCATTGTCGTCTTCGCCGAATCCCGGCGCGCAATGAACAATGCCGGTACCATCCTCGGTGCTGACGAACTCGGCGCAAAGCACTTGAAACGCCCCCTGCTTCTCCAGATCGGCGAAATAATTGAAGAGCGGCTCATAACGGCGGCCGTGGAGTTCGCTCCCTTTGCCGCGCCAGACGATTTCCGGCAATTCCTTGTAATAAGCGCAGAGGCGGCTCTCCGCCAGATAGAAAAATTCGTCGCCGTCTTTGACCTTGACGTAATCAATTTCGGGGCCGGCCGCAAGGGCGAGGTTCGACGGCAATGTCCACGGCGTGGTGGTCCAGGCGAGAATCCAGGTGTTCTCTTCCCCGACGACCTGAAAGCGGACGGTGATCGCCGGATCGACGACGTCTTTGTAGCCTTGATTGGTCTCGAAGTTCGAGAGCGGCGTGGCGCAGCGCGGACAGTACGGCAGGATTTTGTATCCCTCATACACCAGCCCTTTGTCCCACAACGTGCGGAACACCCACCAGACCGACTCCATAAAGTCGCGATCCATCGTTTTGTAACCGCTCTGGAAATCGACCCAACGCCCCATACGGGTGACAACCGTCTCCCACTCCGACGTGTAGCGAAGCACGATAGAACGGCACGCTTCGTTGAATTTATCGATACCGTAGGCTTCGATGTCGCGCTTGCTCTGAAGATGAAGGACCTTCTCCATCTCGTTCTCGACCGGAAGTCCGTGACAATCCCAGCCGAACGAGCGTTCGACATAATTCCCGCGCATGGTCTGGTAGCGGGGAACCACGTCTTTGATCGTTCCCGCCAGCAAATGTCCGTAATGCGGCAAACCGGTCGCGAACGGCGGGCCATCATAAAACACATATTCCGGAGCACCTTTGCGCTGCTCCAATGATTGCTCAAATACCTTTTCCTTCTGCCAGAATTCGAGAACCTCGCACTCCAATTCCGGGAAGTTTACCTGATTTGAGATATTCTTGAACGACATATTCTCACCTGATTATTTAAATGATTCAAAACAATGCTTCACATGCGCCTGCGACAGCTTCTTCGAGAAAAGGCTGCCGAAAATCAGCGCCAGAATCGAAAGCGGCAGGGAATAAACCAACGTATCCACATATGGCCACGGGAACGCAGAAATCAATTCATTTTTTCCAAACAGTAGCTGACAAACCCCAAGTGCCGACGACTCCTTCCCGTGCAGGAACAGCAGGCCAAACAAACTCACGCCGAAGCCGACCGCAATCGAGAGCCAGACGCCGAACCGAGTCGCATCGCGCCAGAAAATCGCCGCGCAATATGAGGGCAGAAACGACGCCGCACAGACGCCGAAAAAAATCGCCGTCCCGCGAGCAATGATTCCGGGAGGGAGCACAATCGCGAGAATTACGCTCACCGCAATCCCGAATATCACCCCCAATCGCGTGACAAGCATACTGTCACGTTTGATGCCGGGAAGATTCCGACAAAGATCATAGCCAATCGCCGAACCGGTAACATGAAACAAAGAGCTCAGCGTCGACATCGCCGCCGAAAGCAGCGTCAGTGCAAACAGATAAAGAACCACCGGAGGAAGCGCTTCGCGGATGAACAGCGGAATAATCAAATCCGGATTCCCACCCGCCGCTTCGATCGCGAGCTTGCCGACGATTCCTTCGGCGATCCCCGCATCCGAGCGATAGAAAAACACGTTCGAGAGCGCACCGACCATGTAAGCCGCGCCCGCTGTACAGAGAATGAAGATCGAGCCGATCGCCACCGCGCGATTCAATTCCCGCGTACTCTTGACCGTCATAAAGCGAACCGCCAGCTGCGGTTGCGCCAACGCACCGATCCCGACGCCGAGCATCAGGCTGGAAACCAACGTCCACCACCAGACCGAATTGAAGGTCGGCATCGAGGTCCACCCCTGATGGCCAAGCGCCGCCTCTCGGGGCATCCGTTCCGCCACCAGCGGAGCCATATCGGTCAGCGCCTGGTGCGCCTCGACAACTCCGCCGAGCTTCCAGTAGCACATCACCAACAGAGAAAGCATTCCGGCGACCATGATTCCACCCATCATCGCGTCAACATACATCACGCCGCGCAATCCGCCGAAGGTCACGTAAACCGCAACCACAATCGCAGTGATCGCCAACGCCCAGCCGTAATCGACCATCATGACTTCCTGCAGAAAACGCGCGCCGCCGATCAGCACCACGCTGGAGTAAAGCGGCATAAAGAGGAAGATGATCGCAGCGATAAACGCCTTTAAACTCTTCGATTCAAATCGGTTCCCCATGAATTCCGGGAACGTGTGCGCGTCGAGCGCCAGCCCGATACGGCGTGTCCGGGGGCCGAAAAAAAGAAACGCCACCACAACCCCGATCGCGATGTTCATAAACACCAGCCACATCAACCCCATGCCGAACTGTCCGGCGATTCCGCCGAAGCCGACCAGCGCCGATGTGCTGATAAACGCCGCGCCGTAGCTCATCGCCATCACAAACGGATTGACCGAGCGCCCCGCAAGCAGGTAGTCGTTTTTAGAAGTCGTTTTGCGGAATCCGCGAAATCCGAGATAACCGATCACCGCCAGATAGATCAAAATCAGTCCGCCGAGAACCCAGGTATTCATGCCGCTCTCTGCGGCGCCGAACGGAATCATGCTTCCCCCTTGCCGCCGTTTCGGCGACGTTCCTGTTTCATTCGACGACCACGAATCCGCGCCGCCTCTTTCCGGGGATCGGACCCTCGGTTCCAGTTGACCGCACCGTAGATGACGGCGAAAAGCGTGACACCGACACAGCCGATCAGAGCGGCAGCGATTTGCGGATCTCCAAGTCCAAGCATAGCTTTATTCCGTGTTTCTTTCAGTTTCGCAAGTATTTAAAAAAAGAAAACAGCGGACGAGTGTGAAGCACCCGCCCGCTATTGCAACGGCAGAAAGTTTCCCCTGTACGGGGAAGCCGATAATTACGCCTTGTTGAAGTCGCCAGTGCGGATGCAGCGAACGCACATCTTGACGGTCTTGACCGTTCCGCCGGCATTAATCTTGACATTCTGGAGATTGACTTCAAATGTACGCTTGACGTTTTTCACAACGTGCATACCGATACCGCCGGCCTTTTTCGCCAGACCCTTGCGGGTGATGCAGCCGCCGTTGGCCTTGGTCTTCCCGCACATTTCGCAGACTTTGCTCATTTTTTCCTCGCTTCTCCGACCCGGAACACGACTACAGCCGGGTACGGACCTTATGTTAAACTTATTGCACTATCACAAAAAAGTGGTGGGTTGACCGGGACTCGAACCCGGGACCACCGCCTTAAAAGGGCGATGCTCTACCGACTGAGCTATCAACCCACCGGTAATAAATCCGATGGTAACAGGTTCTTAAGATACCCCGCTTTTCGGCTTTTTCAAACCCCACCCTCGACTTTTTTCAAAAAAAATCATTTTCGCCACTTTTCAACCGAACTTTTTCCGTTCTCACTTGATTTTTTCCGGACGATGCTATATACTGAATACCAGAAGGCAGGTCATACTCGGAATAGTAAACGCACCGGGCTCTCTTTTGAGCTTATTGTACACTGTCAAAGACGAGTGAATACAACCTGCCTTCTTTTTTTTATTCCATCCGATCCGGCAAATTACGACCACCATTTACGTCCGCGCGAAGTACGGAACGCAAAAGTGCTCCGGCAAACTCCAATCACCGCGCACAAACAGTTCCGGCGTTCCGGTTTGTTCTTCCCAGACGAACTCCACACCCAATCGATCGGGGGAGAACCCGAATTCGATCCGCCGCACGCCGCGGAACGGCAGCAAAGCGCGCAATGTTGTCCAGTTCACCGGGCGCGCGGTGAATATTTCGTACAGCTTCAGCGTTTCTCCCTCTTGCTCCGCCGCCACCGCCAGATCCGGCGCCAGGCGGTACAGCATTTCGGCACAGTCGCTGAGCAGATGGAAGCAGCGGATCTCCCCGCCGTCCAGAACATCGAACACATCCGACGCAGGCCGACGACGCTTCTCCGCCAAATTACGCAATTCCTCCGGAGCGCACTTCTCCGGGGCGAACCCGTTATCGATCGGCTCCTCCGCAACCGGCGTGCTCTCCCGCACCGGGCGAAACCCGAATTTCGGATAAAACTCCGTCACACTCCCGTTCGCAAACAAAAACGCCGGAGTCCCGGAGTAGCGCCGCAAAACACCATCGAGCAACCGCCGCACATGCCCCTTCCCCCGCTCCTCCGGTGACGAACAGACGCCATTCAGCTGAATCGAGGAGAATTCCCGCCCGGCGACACGCAACCGCAACCGGCACAACCCCACGTGGGCGAGCATCCGGTTTTCATCGATCATGGAACTGCTCTCGTAAGCGGGCGTCCAATACCCCAGATGATACCAGAAGTCGAAATCGAAATCGAATACCCGGCGCATCAACGCATTCTGTATCGCGGCATAGACCGGATCGAACGCTTTTTGAACCCGCACCGCAAGTCGTTTCCGCTCCTTCCGCGCAACGCGGAAGAAGTCGGCGAGCAACACTTCCGCCTCGTTCGCGCACACACCGCCGACCACCTCCGGGTTCCAGACGGAGCCGGAGCTCGCGGGAATTCCGAATACCGAGCAGCCGCCGAATCGTGCGTCTTCCGCTCCGTAGACAATCCTCGCTACCCGAGCATTGACCAGTGCGCCGGCACACATCGGACAAGGTTCTTTGGTCACATACACAGTCAAGTCTTCCATGCGCCAATCGTTGCGCTGCATCTCCAATTGGCGCAATAACTCGATTTCAGCATGGGCTGTCACACTTTTTTTCTCTTCGACCCGGTTGCGTGACCGGGCGGTGACTTCGCCATTCACCACGGCGACCGCACCGATCGGCACTTCACCGGCAAGAGCGGCTTCGGCGGCCTGCTCCAGCGCGAGCCGCATAAAGTGAGAATCGGCAAATTTCATTATTTTTCGATCACGTCGGCTCGCAAAACCACAGTCCGATAGAGCGCGAACACCAACCGGACGTAACGGTCACCATATTGGTAGTTGAACGTGATGGTTCGCTTCTCATCATCGGGAACGTCCACCATGCCGTCGCCGTGATAAAGCAGAGTGTCGATGGTTTTCGCCTCGCGGGTGAAAGAGAAGTCGACTTTCGCAATCAGGCGCTTGATCGCATCGTATTTTTCTTTGCTGTTTGTCGAAATCGACGGATTCTTCAGAATCGCGATTTCCTCCGGATACAGCTCCGGAACCTCGAGATCTTCGGAGGGCAAGCGCTTCGTCGCGCACCCAGCCAAAACCAGAATCGCGAGGCCCATTGCAAGAAATCCGATTATTTTTTTCATCTCAACTTCCCTTTTGCATTTGCATTTTCGCCAAGAACGGCTATATTTTTCTCATTATCCGAATTGCGGGTGTAGCAAAACGGTTATGCTCCAGCTTCCCAAGCTGGCGACGCCGGTTCGACTCCGGTCACCCGCTCCATACTTGATCTATAGACGTACCGAAATCGGTAAGTTCAAATATATAGTTTCCATCATTTAATGCGGTGATCTTATTCAGGTTCATCAACATGATGTTCCGAAGGGTTACAAAATCTTTTTTATCTTCTGCATATTTAACTAAGTTGGCAAACGTTTTCATCCTTTCGGCCATTTCGTGCGCCATCGTGAACGTGTCGATATTGATCCTGTCGTATTCAGCCTGCAGGCATTCTTTTCGCGCCCTTAATGTCTCCACCTCCTCTCTGACCTTGTCGAATTTGACATTAAAAAACTCGATGCTTTTATCAGAAAAACCCTTTTCAATAATCAGATTATAGAGCTTATCCTGTTCTTGCTCGGCTTGAATCAGAGCTGCTGTTACCTGTTCCAGTTCCCCTTGAGAATATTCAAGGAATTTTTTCTTTCGTGATTCCAGATATCCACATAACGCATTTGATAGCTTTTTCGAGAAGCGCAGTGATCGTATTTTATTTTTTGTTGCGTCTTCAATACTTTCGGCTTTCACCGAATAGTTACAATCAAGTCGATTCGTACATTTATAATAGTGGTACATCCCGGATTTCCCGCTTGCGGGGGTCATAAACCTCCCGCAGTGGCAGCGTATAAGTCCCGCCAGCAAATACGGATATTTTTGGGCTTTTGGCTTTGTACATGTTTTCTTGTCGGAAAGCTTGGATTGCACTAAATCAAATGTTGTTTTGTCAATGATTGGTTCATGCTTCCCCTGATATACCTGCCCGTCATAAACAATCATGCCTAAATAAATCTTATTCCGAAGCACCGTTGATGTGATATGTTGTGCGGAAAAAACATGCCGATATTTTTTGCAAATTGATCGAAGTGGGGTTTTATCGTCAAGGTAAAGACGATAAATATCTCTGACAATTTCTGCATTTCGTGGTTCAATGTAGAGGACATTATCTTTTTTTGCCCCTCGCTGATATCCGAATGGAGCGCGTCCCACCGGCCACAATCCAGCTCTGGCGATAGACACCATTTTATTTTTTGTATTCTCTGCTGATTGTTCGCGTTCAAATTGGTTAAATGCTTGGAAAATAGTCAGCATTGCGCGCCCCATTGGCGTAGAGAAATCGAATGTCGGTTCTGTGACAGAGACAAACCCCTTCCCCCATTGATGCAGCTGATCGAAAATATATGCGCCGTCTTTGCTCGACCTGGTCAGCCGCGAAAGTTTATAGACGCAAATAGTATCCCATTCCGCCACCCCACGCTCCAGTTGCGTCATGGCTTCCTTGAAATTGGGGCGATCCATGTCCTTTCCTGAAAAAAATTCATCGGACAGAACACCAATCACCTCCCCGCCGTGGCGTTCGACATACTCACGGCAAAACCGGATTTGCATGGGAATGGATGTCTCTCCCTCGAATCCACTTCCTTTCGGACTGACTCTTGCGTATATCAAATATTTCATGGGTCTATTTGCCCCCATTTTTCCGCCTTGCCCACCGTTGATCGCGCATTTTTAGCGTAACCTCAATAACCGGCCACATCCACTGCACAAACCCCGAATCTTCTTTGCAGTGCCATTCAAAATTTTTACCGTCCGGATTGATGCTCTCCAGTGAGATGATGTTGTTTTTGCGGTGATATTCTTTGATTACCACTTGACCGTCTGCCAACTTGGCCGCGACAACGTCGCCTCGTTGTGGGTATTCCCCGGCCGCCACCAATGCAATTGATCCATTGGGATAGTCCGGCGCCATCGAATCACCGGAAATTTCCAATGCAAAACAATTGTCTGCAGATACGTCGAAAAACAGTGCGGTTCTGTCGCTGGTCTCACGCAAATAATCGCAAAGGGGTTCTAATGCCGGCTCGTATCCGGCGGCCTGCGCAATACTCAAAACAGGGAATTCACGAAACCGCACTCCGGCTTCGCGAACCGGAACCGCTTCGTCCGCCACTTGCTTCTGGATTTCGGCGGCCCGACTATTGGATTTTTGCGCCTCGTGCTCAAATGCCGCCTGTGCCAATTTCGGTATGACGTCTGCACATACATGCTGCACTTTCATTTGCGATTTTCGCGTTAATCCGTGAGTGCCAGATAGCCAATTTGAAAGAGTCGGAGGCGTGACCTCTAATTTTCGCGCCATTTCCTCCTGATTAAGCTTGTGTTCGTACATATATGCTTTTATTGCATCTTGATAAAAACGAATACTATCAAGTCCGCCCATCTCCGCATTCTGCATAGAGATTTTTTTCATATCTACCTCCTCCCCTGTCATTTTCGGTGATCATGTAAATCAAAATACCATAATTATTTAGAAAATCAATTTAATTAACTAAATAAAATTAAAAAATATCAAAAATAAATAAATTTGCGCTTGAAAACAAAATAAACCAAATTATCTTAATAATCATAACGCCGCTAATCAACCAAGGAGGAAGCATGGCAAATCGAATCAGGAATCACAAGAGTATCAAAGCCCCGTTAACCTACATTATCGAACCATCCCGGGAGCTTAAAATTCGCTCCTATGTGGATGCGGAATCAAATCGGACGGGAGTTAAAAAACAGCGGATTGTCTCCGATCTGTTGATGGAGATCATTGAGCAAAAAGAAAAAAATTTATCTTGATTATTAGGAAAATTAGGAATTGTGAAAAATGAAAGAAAAATGGCAATGGATGTGTTTGATGCCAACACACCGGAAAACACATGGGCTCGCGGGCTCAACGCAACCGAAATATCCGTCATTATGGCTATCGGGGAAATGTTCCTTGAGATTGCGTCAAAAAAGAACAGTCGCAACCCACGTCACATCAATCTTATTCCCGCTCGGGATCGGCATGTTTCTCGGATACATGCTCCCGATGTGGATTAAAGCACTCACCAACTAAAATCAAAAATCGAAAGGACCCAAATGAAAGAACTTATCGCCATCCAGTCAGAGTTGAAGGCGCCCAAGGGGCAAACCAACAAGTTCGGAGGGTACAACTACCGCAGCTGCGAGGATATCCTCGAATCAGTAAAACCATTGCTGGCAAAACACGGCGCAGCGCTCACGCTCTCCGACGAAATCGTTCAAATCGGAAATGATATTTTTGTCAAGGCCACCGCGACATTCTATTCTTCCGCCCCCACTCCGCTTTCGGTGTCCGCATTTGCCCGGCATCCGGTGGACAAGAAAGGCATGGACGACAGCCAGATCACCGGCGCCACGTCGAGCTACGCCCGCAAGTATGCGCTCAATGGACTTTTTTGCATCGACGACACGAAAGACGCCGATGCCACCAATGATCATGGCAAGGGAGGAAATGGCAATCAAGGCACTTCTGGCGCGGGGAAGCCTCCGGCGGGTGGAATCACCCGGACAGCCGCGAAACCCGCGCCGCAGAGCCACGCGCAAGGCAAGAATGGCAACCCCGAAGCCGACAAGACAGCGATATTGTTAAAATTCATGGGGTCGCTCGGTGTCGAGCGCGAGGATATCGAAAGCGCGGTCGGCGCAAGAATTGAAGATTTCTCTCCTGATGAAGTCGCTCTTGTCCGAGAAGCCGCCAAGGTTATGAAATCCGGCAACATGGATTTTGCCAATGCTATCGCAGAGGTGACGCGATGAAATTCACAAACCGTCACAACTTGCCACAACACATCTGCGATTGGCTGGCATTCGATGATTATGATTACAATCCGGATACCGTGTCCGCAACCACCTTAATCGGTCCGGCACGGGCATGGGCGTTAAAAAAAATGCATGCCGATGATCTCACGATGGATTACAGCGATATGTTGGCGCTTCGGTATGGAACCGCGATTCATGACAGCCTGGAAAAAGTTGCGGTTTATGCTGATGGCGATTTCAAGGAAAAGCGTTTTTATGCGGAGGAAATGGGATTCACTATTTCGGGCAAAATGGATGCGCTGATCAATGGCTCTATCATCGATTATAAATCGACGTCCGTATGGAAAATCGTCCATGGCGATTTCGACGATTATATCAAGCAAATCTCCATTTACCGTTGGCTCCTGGCAAAAAACGGTATTACCGCAACAGATTATGCGTTTATCGATTTTTTCTTCACTGACTGGAAAAAATCGGATGCAGCGAGAAGTTCAGATTACCCACAGCTCCGATACAAGGAACAGCGTATCGAGCTTTGGGGTCTGGAGAAAACCGAAGAGTATATCATCGACCGGTTGGAAGAGTTCGCCTTTGCGCTCGGCTGTTTGCCGGAATGCACCCCCGAAGAACTTTGGCAGACGCCGACCACTTACGCTTATTTCACCAAAGCCGGAGCGGCGAAGGCAACCAAAGTTTATCAGGAATCCGAACTTGCCGAAGTGGAACAGCGGGTTGCGGAAAATGGCGGTGTTATCGAAAAACGATCAGGCAAGGCGAAGCGTTGCGGATACTGCACGGCGGCGCCGTTCTGCGAACAGTTTTCCCGGATGAAAGCGGAGGGCTTGATCGATGGCGATTAAGCCTGTATTCGTTGCGCGTGTCATGCCGAATTTGGCGTTGGATTTTCTCAACGTGGCGCGGCTCAAGCAGCATTTGCTCCCTCTGCGCGGGGAACTGGTGGAGGTCACGGCGGAGAAGCAGCGCCGCCACCGGACAAACCCGCAAAACAATTACTATTTCGGGGTGGTCCTGAAAATGATCGGCGATCATTGCGGATACCGGGGCGCGGAAGAAATCGATGCGCTCCATCAGGAGATGCGGAGGAGATTCCTGCCGAAGCGGGGAACTCTCAGCATCCCGGTGTCCACCACCTCACTCAACACGATTGAAATGAACGAATACATCGACAGCATCAAACAATGGGCGGCAGAGGAGTTGCAATTATACATCCCTGAGCCTGACGAAATCACGGAGTAAAAAAATGGCTAATGAGAAAATTTATGTTGGCAAGGCCCGCCTGAAAAATGGGAGATTCGGAGAGTTTTTCAACATCTGGATCACTCCTGACGGGGTGGAGGATATCACCCGGCACACCAATGCTCAGGGCAGCATCAATCTGGTTATGTCGGAAATGCGGGAACCTGACCGGGCGGGGTTCACCCATACGCTGTATGTCGATGATTATGTGCCGCAGGGCGGCGGATCTGGCGGCGGCCAGCGCAACGATGATTATCGGCAAAACAATCGCGGCGGCAATCAGCAAGGCGGCGGGTATGGCAATCGCCAGAACAGCGGCCGCAATGACGGCGGTTTCGGCGGCAGACAGCCCACGCCCGATCCGCCGTATCAGCCGGAAGATTGCCCCGATTACGAAGACGGAATCCCTTTTTAGTCCCCACAACCATAACCCCAAAAAACAAAGAAAGGAAATTGGGAAATGGATGACATGATTACGACACTGAAAGCGCGGCTCATTGCGAACTTCACGGAAGTTCTTGAGAGCGGCGGAGCACAAAAAATCGCTGATGTTTTGATGGCTCGGAAGAACAAAAACGTCGAAGATGACGGCGAACAATCGGCACAACTCACGTTTGATGTTCGCACGAAGATCGAAATCAACAACAACGATTTTTCCATCGTATCCGATTTGAAAATGGTCGAAAAAGTCGCGTTCACCTTCCGCGCCGAGGATAATTTCAGCCTCGACTGCGAGCAAGGCGAGCTGCAACTTGAAGATGAAAATTCCGAATCGGAAGAGGTCGAAGAAGAGTAAGCAACCGAGGCGGGGGTGAAAATCCCCCGCCTGATTGGAGAAGTCCCCATGGGTGAAATCGAAAAAATTCTGACTGACCGCCGGCTGTCGCTGTCGGCCCGGGGATTGCTCGCTCTGGTGATGTCCATGCCGGAGGATTGGAAATACCGCTGGGCTGACATGGTGGAATTGGTTCCGGATGCGACAGAGTTAGGAAACGCCAGAAAAGAATTGCAAAAATACGGCATTGATCCCCGTTCTTGCGTCCGTGCGCCCGTGCGCGATAACAACAACTCTATTCTTAACTCTTCGAGAGATAAAAATTGTAGTAGTAGCGCACGGACGCGAACGGACGTGTGCGCGCACACGCGCGAGAGAGAGTATCCGGGATCCACCGAAGATGTAATTTCCGCGGCGGCGGACAGAGCGTATTCCATGAGCGTTTCAGAAGCGGCAAACTTCATCGCTCATTATGGCGCATCCGGATGGGAAACAAAAGACGGGCGCCCCATCAGGGATTGGCGTCTTTTGCTCGACCGCTGGAAGGTGGGGCAATCGAGGGAGCAATATCTGCAGGCGCAAAACGAATGGCGCCGTCGCAGAAAAGGATTGCCCCCACAAAAAGCCGAAAAGTATGTAACCTTGGAAACTGGCGAACAGTGGCCGGAAGAAGACTCCGTTTACTTGCATGACGAGGACGTTTGGGTGAAGGCGTCGGGAGCATATTAAAAGTGAAAAATTTCATTGATTATGGCATTGATTTGCCTGACAATTTCAAGGGCGACCGCAAGGTGATATGTCCGCAATGCAGCCATACACGGAAAAAGAAAAATGATCCGTGCTTGTCTGTGAACGGCGAAACCGGGATGTGGAAGTGCCACAATTGCGGTTGGAGCGGATGCCGAGACAATTCTGAAATTGTGGATAAGCCCGAACGGGTAGCATACCGCCGACCGGATGCCACGCTGGTCGGCTCAGATATCGACCCGGGCGTGATTCAATGGTTTGCCGGGCGCGGGATTGGAGCAAGCGCATTGGCAAAAGCAAAAGTCTATTCCACCTGGCACTGGCTGCCGGGCACGGGGCAGGAAACGCTTTGCATGGCGTTTCCCTATTATCGGGATGGCGAGTTGCTGAACGTCAAATATCGCGACGCCCGAAAGAACATGGCGCAGGAAAAAGCGCCGGAACCTTGCCTGTGGAACATCGACAATTGCAAACAGGCGGAAACCGTCTATATCACCGAGGGCGAGATCGATACCCTGACGCTGATCGAGTGCGGCTTCCCGGCCGCGGTATCGGTGGACAGAGGCGCTCCGCAACCAAATGATTCCGACGCAAGCAAAAAATTGGAATGCGTCATGAATTGCATCGACATTTTGAATAATGCCGATGCCGTGGTTTTGGTGACCGACAAGGATGAGCCGGGGCTTAGGCTTGAAAAAGAGTTGATCGAACGCCTGGGCGCGGCCAAGTGCCGTTTGGTTGCATACCCCGATGGCTGTAAGGATATCAATGAAGTACTCACCAAGTGCGGACAAGGGGCTGTGGTTAACGCGATTCTTGCCGCATATCCGGCGCCGGTTCCCGGGTTGCGCCGTCTCGCGGAATTCAAGGATGACATTATCGAGTTTTATCGCAAGGGGCGTCCCAGGGGGATTACTACCGGATTCCCTGACTTTGACCGATATTTCACATTTCAGCCCGGATCGGTGAACATTATCACCGGGATTCCAGGAAGCGGTAAATCGGAATTCGTACATCAATTGATTGTAAAGGCGATTGAATTGCATAGTTGGAAATCGGCCATATTCAGCCCAGAAATGCTTCCGGTCGAAAATTTGTTTTCAAACTTCGCGGAAAAGTTGTTGGGAAAGCCATTTTTCGGCAGAAGCGAAGATCGCATGACGTGGCAGGAAATGAATCAGACGGTCGAAAAGCTGGATGATTTTATTAAGGTCATTCTCCCCGATGCGGATAAAACACCGACGCTCGATGAACTTCTCGCCGCTGCGCAAGTGTGCGTCTCCAGGTATGGAATCAATATCTTTGTCATTGACCCCTACAACGAGATCGAACACACCCGGAATCAGTGGATGACTGAAACGGAATACATTTCATATTTCATGGCGCGGCTTCGGAAGTTTGCCAGGCAGAACAAGGTTTTGGTATTTCTGGTTGCTCACCCGACCAAACTCAAAAAAGACGAACGCAGTAAAAAATATCCCGTTGCGACACTTTATGACATTGCCGGCAGCGCGAATTTCAACAACAAAACAGACAATGGGTTGTCATTATGGCGCGACCCGGCAAAGAAAAACAACCTCGTGCAAGTGCATGTTTTGAAAATCAAAAACAAATACATCGGGCTTGCAAACACACATCAGGAGTTTGAATGGGATCGCAAAACCGGACGGTTCAGCATCCCCGCCCCATATTCGGAAGATGATTGCCCGGATTCACCTCAAAATTATAAGGATTGAAATGGAATCAATCAAATGTAGGAAATGTTATCGATTTGTGGGGAATTCAAATTGTTGTAGCGCCGGCAGCGTTGCAGATGGATTCCGCGGCGAATTGATTTGTGAAAAGTGTCAGAAAAACGAAATTGAAAAGGAGTATGACCAATGGCAAAAAAGCGAAATGCAATCAACCCGGACAATCTCGGGTTGTGGGAATGTTGTGAACCGGGAGTGTTTTACACCCGATTCGGACGCTGCACCCGGTGCGGAAAAACCGCCTCGGATCGTGATCGTACTCCCAAACGTGGAGATTCCGAGCCTCAACCGCCTGAATCGGTCACATTGGACAAAATACTCAAAACTCAAAAGGGGATATTCTCGTATTCTGCGAAGTTGCGCGTTACCATCGTTCGCGGCTGTGGTGCAATCCCGCTCGACGATGATAATCTCGTTGGCGGAGCTAAGCCTCTCCGCGACGCAATCGCTGCGGAACTCCTCGGACGCGACGACGCCGAACGCAACGGGATCGAGTGGGTTTACCGGCAGGAAAAAGGCGCGGCAACGCGGATCGAGATTCAGGAAATAAAATAAACTCAACGAAAGGACGCATTATGACATTTGAAGAGTATTGGAAGGCGCGTTGCGAAAAGAACCCGGCGTTGGCGAACCGGGACGTCGTGAAACTCAAGACGTCCGGCATCAAGGCAATGATCAAACAGGCGCACGAAAAAGGGTTCGAGCACTGTACGGAAACCAGAAAACAACTCATGGAAAATATCCAAAACGGAAAAAATCCCTTCGACGGCATTTTTAACAAGAGGAAGTAATCGTGAAAAAAGGCAGAAAAACAATCGACAATCGCATTGCAGAAATCACCTCAATGGCGCACCTGATTTCAAAGCGCGGAAAACACTGCGTATTCACCACCTATTCCGGGCATGTGAAGTTGTTTTGCGTGGACATCCACATGACGCCGTGGGAACCGAATGCCGACTCAGATTTGACGTATCAAATTTTCCTCAATGGTAACAAAAACGTCTTTTCCCGGCTTGGAGAAATCCGCGCAAAGTTGAATTCCCTGCTAAAAAACAGCCGGTAACGGCACCATGAAGAAAGGACAAAGCATCATGGAAACCATTAAACTCACCGACATCGAATGCATCGACAACCGCAAAATGGAAGGCATTGAGGATCTGGCCGCAAACATCGCTGCGGTCGGATTGATCCAGCCGATCGCATTGGCAACAACCGAAACCGGATGGAGCGTAGTCGCCGGGCGTCGCCGCTTCCGCGCATTGCAACAGCTTGGCCGCGAATCCCTGAACCCGAACGAATATGTTTTGTGCAACGCGCATCCCGGACTCGCCGCTTTCTGCGAAAACTTCCACCGCGCGAACCTGACATTGGCCGAGGAAGTCGAGCAATTCAACGACCTCAATCATGGTTGCACCGTGCGCGAACTGGCGGCGTTGCTCGGAAAAACGCCGGAGTATGTCGCGTTGCGGCTGAACCTGGCCAATCTCTCTGGAAAGTGGAAAGAGGTGCTCAACTCCCCCGAAGAGTATCCGCAGTGGACTCCGGCAAAGTTGGAGATGATTGCGAAACAGCCGCCGAGTGTGCAGAAAGAGCAAGAAGCAATAATTGAATATGCCTTCACGATGAAGGGTTTGTCGGGAAAATTGGAGGGCGGGTATTGCGAGCTGAAAGATGTCGCGTTCGATACCGCAGAGTGTTCCGGTTGCTCCAGACGCTCCGGGGCGGCGGATCTGCTGTTCCCGGAACTTTCCGAAAAGAGCGACATGTGTCTGGACAAGGAATGCTTCGAGAAAAAATTGCTGAAACACATTCTCGCGGAGGTGTCAGCGATACAGAAACGGCTGAAAGAAGATCCCGACGCCGAACCGTTTTATCTCTTTTACGAATCTTCTCCCTGTTATGGGACGGCGGCGAGAAAGGCGTTGTCCGATGTGGATTATGAAAACTATTTCACCCGGGAAAAGAAAGGGAAAAAAGCGGACAATGCCTATTGCGTCTGGGGGAAAGGCGCCGGCACGTATTGTCGGGTGAAACCGAAAGGGTCATGGACAAAGCCGATCAATCCGAAGCCGGACGCCACCGGCGCCACGCCATCCGGCGATGTGGTCAAGACCGGAAAAACGCTCGCCGACCGGGAACAGGAGTTGAAAGCGAAGCGCGACAAGGTCGCAATCGAAGAGCTCCGGGCGTTTATCGAGGATGAAACGTTTTTCGATTGCCTCGTGACCAGCTTCGGCGACGAGCTGAATGAACACATGTTGCGGTTGGCGCTCACATTCGGGTACCACAATTATTTTGGAGGCCGAGAGAAAACGTATTTCTCCGAACTTCCGCAGAGTTTGAGCGAAGACCATTTCCTTGCCAAGTCGCTGTGGAGGAGCTTGAAACACACGTTTACCGGGAAGCTCCGGGAAGCGGTGGACAATAAAACGCTCAAAGAAATCAGCGACAGCAATGCGGTCATGATTTGTGAGTTCTTGCGACTGGATTGGGCGCGCGACTATTTCGCCGCGGCAGTCGAGGAGATCCCGGAACCCAAAGCGCTCCTGAAAGCGCGGGAAGAAGAGGCCGGAAAATGAAGCGAGAATATCGATTTGTTGACTTGTTTTGCGGCGGAGGCGGGTCCATATCTGGAGCCATCAATGCATTGAATGCCGCCGGAGTGAAGTATGAGGGCCGGGGGTTCAACCATTGGGAAACCGCCATCAAGACTATTCAGGCGAATCATCCGGAAATCGTTCCGGATTTCAATCGGGCATGTGCGCCAATTGAATCGATCTTGCCCGATGAAATTTTCAGCATGGACCCGACCAGGATTGATGTGTTGTGGGCTTCTCCGTCTTGCACACATCATTCTGTCGCGGCGTCGGGCAAACCGCGCTCGAACCAGCTCCGGAGTCAACCCGAATACCTGCTCCCGTATCTCCGCCTTACCAAATGTCGCAGGATGTTTGTGGAGAATGTCAAGGAGTTGCGAGATTGGGGGCCGATCCTCGACAAAGATACAACATACAAAGGGAGGCTCTACAAGGCGGGGAATGCTGATCCTCGCAAAAAAGGGCTGTTTTTCAATCTCTGGTATCGGGAAATCAAGGCCAGCGGTTACAGCGTCGAATTGGCGGTGCTGAATGCGGCAGATTATGGAGCTGCCACCAGCCGGGAGCGCCTGATTATCCAAGCGGTGCGGAAGACTTCTGGTTGCAGGGTCGTTTGGCCGGAGCCGACTCACATGAAGGATCCCGGATTGTTGGTCGGAACCTATCAGCCGTGGCGCTCTGCGTCCGAAATCATCGACTGGTCGATCAAAGGCACAAGCATTTTCGACCGAGCAAAGCCGCTTTGCGAAAACACTATGCGCCGGATTGAGGCAGGGATTCGCAAGTTTTGGGGCAATTGGGCTGAACCGTTCTTGATTATTCTCCGGGGAACCGGAAGCGATCAAATCAATTCGACCGCGATTCCGCTGTCTGCACCTCTGCCGACGCTCACGGCAGGAGGCGGCGGACATGTGGCTTTGATTCAGCCGTTTTTTTGCCGAAACAACACGGAAAGGAATGGTCAGGCGGAGCGGATCCATGACATCGATTCCCCGCTTCCGGTGATCGATACCAGCAACAGGTACAGCGTGATTACTCCCGTGTGGATTGATTTGGCGCACACCAAAACCAATGGCGTATGCGGAGAGGTGACCGCTCCCCTGAACACGATTACTTGCAGTCGTGGAACTCATTGCGTCGTACAGCCTCTTTTTATCCCTCAGCACGGCGGCGGCACGGTGAAGCCGGTCAATAATCCGCTTTCGACCGTTGCCACGACTGGAAGTATCGGCGCGGTTGAACCGTTCATTGTCGAATATTATGGACAAGGCGGCGCAGCTTCGGCGAACATCCCGTTACACACCATCACAACGAAAGACCGGTTTGGCGTGATTCAGGGGCGGATCCTGACGCTTCCCGACGGCAGAAGTTATAAGCTGGATATCACCCATCGGATGTTGTCTATGCGGGAGTTGGCAAACGCGACCGGATTCGCGGAAGATTATGTTTTCTGCGGCGGAGATACTGCCGCAAAAAAGCAGATTGGAAACGCAGTCCCGCCCAACCTCGCCGAAGCGCTCTACCGGGCGATTTTGTCGGCATAGGAGAAGTCATGAAACGTGCATTATTGAGATATTATGGCGGGAAACACAAGCTGGCGCATTGGGTGGTGGAACACCTGCCGCCGCACCGGGTTTATATCGAACCCTTTTGCGGCGCCGCCAGTGTTTTCTTCCGCAAGGAACCCTCATACGGCGAGGTGTTGAACGACATGGCGGGCGACATCGTCAATTTCTTCAGGGTTCTGCAGAACGACGTGACCCGGGAGGAGTTGAGGCGGCTGCTTTTGCTCACTCCGTTCGCCCGGGAAGAATACGACATGGCACACGAGGAATCGGCCGACCCGGTCGAGAACGCCCGGCGGCTGCTCATCCGTTCGATGATGGGGTATCACTCCGACAGTGTGAATCCCGCCAATAATCGGAGTGGGTTCCGGCATGATTGCAACCGCTCGTGGTCGCTCCCCGTTCACAATTGGCGCGATTACCCGGATTACATGGAGGGCTTCGCCCACCGGTTGCGGGATGCGGTGATCGAAAACATCGACGCCTTTCGGCTGTTCGAGAAGTGGCGGACAAAGGCGGATCATTTGTGGTATGTCGATCCGCCGTATCCGCACCACACCCGGACGGCGGCAAATCGCCACAAGTATGTGGTGGAGATGTCGGATGCCGACCACCGCCGCTTGGTTGGTGTTCTGCAGAGCCTTGCCGGGATGGTGGTGCTCTCCGGATATCCGACAGATATGTACCGTCCACTGGAAGATGCCGGATGGACCAAAATCGAAAAGACGGTTCGCAACACCACCTTCCAAAGTGGAGAGCGGACGGAATGCCTCTGGATGAATCCGGCGGCGATGGAAGCAAAACAAGAATAAAGGGGGAGATTAATTATGACCAGACGCGAAAAACTCGAACGGAAACTTGAAAAGCGGCAGGGATGGGCCGAAGGCCGCGACGCCAAAGCAACGGAAGAGTTCGCCAAGGGCGATAAAATCAATAAGCGCTTTGAATTCGGACAACCGATCCTTGTGGGGCATCATAGTGAAAAAATGGCACGGCGCGATCGGGAAAGAGCGTGGAATGCCCTCGGCCGTGGTGTCGAAAATATGAACATGGCCGACCATCATCGCAGTAAAGCCGCCGGGTTGCAGGATCAGCTCGATCATACGATTTTCTCCGACGATGAGGACGCGGAAGAAGCGCTCACCGCCAAGATCGAAAAATTGGAAGCCGCGCAACAACACATGGTCGCGGTCAATAAAATCTGCAAAAGCAAAAAGTTGGACAAGGAGCAGAAGGCCGAAAAGCTGAAGACGGATTTCCCTGAACTCTCGAAAAATTCAATCGACAGCCTTCTTAATCCCAAGTATGGCTATCAGGGGTTGGGTGGATACGAATCTTTCATGCTCTCCAATAACAATGCGAACATCCGCCGTTACAAACAGCGGCTCGAGGGAATCAAAGCATTGAAGGCACGGCAGGAGCGGGCGGAAGCGGCACCCGGTGGCGTTCTAATCGAGGGCGGCGAGCATGTCCGCATCACGTTTCCGGAGAAGCCCGAGCGCGAAATTATCGCCGTCTTGAAAGGCGCCGGCTTCTACTGGCGGGGCGGTTGCTGGAATGGCCGTCGCTCCGAAATCCCCGCAGCAGTTTTCAAAATGGCGGAGGCGGAGGCGCATGATTCCCCGGCCGAAATGGCCGAATGCACGACTTCCGATTCATGCGATTTGGGAATGTTTTAAGGAGACAAAACAATGAAAATCTGTGTTTTAACCGTCAAGCAACCGTGGGCGCATCTGATTGTGCATGGTTACCGGACCGTAGCGGGAGTCGTCGAACATAAAACGGTGGAGAACCGGACGCGACTGACCAACTACCGCGGCGAACTTTACATCCATGCCTCGAAGTCGTTTGACCATGAGGCGATTGATTACATCAACGACTTTTGCCCGGAGGCCGCCGCCGATGTCAAGAAAAATTTGGCTCGGATCAACGCCGACTGCGGCAATGTCATCGGCAGGGTGCAATTGGAAGGCTGTTCCGCGAGCCTTTTTGACGAACGGTTATATGGTCCTTGGGCAGAGTTCGGTTCTTGGCATTGGCTCCTGTCCAAGCCGGAAGCCGTGGTGCCGTTCCCGTCGCGGGGACAGCTCGGCATCTGGACGATGGACGCGCCGCCGCTGATCGAAACCATATACTTTGAGGATTGAAAAATGAAAACAGGCGAAGAACAGTTTCGGAAAACATGGTCAAAAAAGACTGTGCGCCAGCTCGAAAAAGAGATTGACAGCTGGCAACGCTATATGCAAAAACATTCCGGGTCCTATGGATGGGTCGAAACCAATCCGAACGAGATGAACGACAGCGACAAGCTGACTATCCTGCGGGAAATCCATAGCGAAAAGAAAGCGAGGGGTGAGGGATGAAGATTGAAGCGAAAAGCGGGATTGAGTTGATTGCCGACGAACGGACGCGGCAGATCAAGGTTGAAGGTTATACGGCAGAACATGACGCAAAGGACACGTATAAAGCGCTATCTTTGGCGGCTATCTCCTACACGCAAACCGCAATTGGGAATGGGAATCAAGGTGTCGTGATGTGGCCGTGGGATTACAAGTACTATAAGCCTACATTCGGCGTTCGCGACCTTGTGAGGGCCGGTGCATTGATCGCCGCCGCAATCGACCGTTTACAAGCAGAGGAATTGAAAAAGGAACCCGGAAAATGAACAATAAATCACTCGAAACCATTGTGCCGCCGCTGGAGCTGTGCAAGCAGATTCCGGTGGGGGAGTTCGCGGAGTCGGTACTGGTGTGGACTCCGCATGGCGTGAGGAGCGTTGAGGAGATTGCCCGACTGCCTTTTTGCAAAGGGATGCCGGTTCGCAAGATGTCTTACCCCGCCCCGACGCTGGCGGAGATCATAGCGGAGCTGCCGGAGGGGGTACAGATAAGAATGCGAACGGCGAAAACCGGGAAACGAATATATCAGGTATATCACTACTCATATGTTTGTTGGACAACAAAACCCGCATCTAACGCCCTTCGGCTGTGGTTAAGTGGAAAAGGAATCGAGGTGAAGGGATGAAACAGAGACGCATCCATTGCAAGCACTTCAACGGCATAATCCATGACCGGTGCAAGGCCGGGATTAAATATGTTCCCGGTCACATCGACCAGTGTATCGGGCGCGGCGTAGACGAAACCGCGCCGTGTGCAAAGCTGGAGTATCTTACGCCGGATGAGGTAGCCCAAAAGGAAGCCGAGTCAACAGCCATGATGGAAAAGTTCTATACGGCGAGAGAGGCGATTGTAAAGGTCACGCGGGGCAAGGCTTGTAGCGGAATCATCAAATGCCCTAACTGTGGAGGTGAATTATCGTTCTCAGTAGCCCGTAACGGACACATTCACGCCCAATGTCACGGATCGTGCGGTGTCGCATGGATGGAATAGGCGCTGTCCGCGGGGGTGGCAAAGCGGTTGCAAATGCAACAATATCAACAGAAATAGGGCGCTGTTCAAATGATCGATTTTCCTAAATGTCCAAAATGCAAAATGCCGATGGCGAAAACCGGCCATCCTGACCCATGGGAGGAGTATTACCGCTGCTGCTGGTGCGGATGTGTGACGGATTATCACCGCCGAAAGGTTTTTGAACCCGGCAACCCGGAGCGCATTGCACAGGTGCAAAAAGAGACAGACGAAACCGCCATCGCCGAAGCATACAGGCAAGGATATCTGGAGGGCTTGAAAAAAGGAAGGAATGAGGTGAATTATGCCGATTGATTACAGCAAATACCCGCCGAATTGGAAAACCGAAATCCGCCCGGCGATCCTCAAGAGGGAGGGCAATAAGTGCAAGTTCTGCGGGTGAAGAATGGCGCTCGTGGATATCGTGACAAGGATGGAGTTTTTCACGAATTTAAACTCGGAGGTTATCAGCCGAAATATTGCGGGATCAGGATCGTCCTGACCGTCGCGCATCTGAATCACGATATCGCTGACAGCAGCCCGGAGAATCTGGCCGCGCTCTGCATGAAGTGTTCTGATGGCATTAAAGACCCCCTCCTTGATAACCGATGATATCAGGAGGGGAGCGCTCTTATTTTGCGTTCAGGACGGCTATGACTATTTCAAGCATGCACTTGAGAATAGTCAAGACTATGATTGCTGTATTTGTATTCATTTAGCAACCTTTCTTGTTAATTGTGAATTGTAAGAGAGGAAAACTCTCGGCGGTTTTAGCTCAAAAAGCGCTAAAATTCGCCTTAAGGCGCAGAAACGTTTAAAACGGCGGAGAGTATTTCAGGGCCCCCGTTGACAATTCCGCTCCGGTGTAAAAACCGGAGCTTTTTTTTATGGCCGAAGTCGGAAGAAAATCGAAGTATTATGAATATGTGCAGCCCTATTTGAAGCGCATCACCTTGTGGTGCAGCATCGGGGCGACTGAGAAGGAAGTCTGCCGCAAGCTCGGCGTTGCCGTCAGCAGCTTCAACGAGTACAAGCGACAGT
The DNA here is from genome assembly GCA_040393525.1 of Victivallis vadensis. Lineage (GTDB taxonomy): Bacteria > Verrucomicrobiota > Lentisphaeria > Victivallales > Victivallaceae > Victivallis > Victivallis vadensis_A. The sequence goes on from JBEBTY010000011.1 coordinate 26,943, forward strand.
TCCCGGAATTGTCGGAAGCCCTAAGGGAAGGTAAAATACCCGCCGATGACCAGGTCGAAGCGGAACTCTTTCGGCGCGCGGTCGGCTACGATTATGAGGAAGTCAAAACCAATACGTTCGTGGACAATGCGAACCATCAGCGAACCTTCCGAACTATCACTACCAAGCATACCCCCGGTGATGTTCGAGCACAAATCTTTTGGCTCAAGAACCGTAGGCCGGATGTCTGGCGCGAACGGTTCGGACTTGACCATGCCGGCCCCATTCCCGTACAAATGTTTGAAGAGGAGAAAGACCTGTGAATCCTATTTTTCAGCGACGACACCCGGAGTATACCGCCAATGAAGGCGTATGGGAACGATCCCGTGACGCTTATTCCGGCGGACGCGATTATATCGAAAAAGCCCTGATCCGGCACATCTCCGAAATTCCTGTTGAATTCGAGGAACGCCGTCGCCGCGCCTATTATTTCAACTATCCGCGCTCCATCGCCCAGCGGATCACGCAATATGCCCTCTCCGTCGAACCGTCGCGCGAGGGCGCGTCCGCCGAATTGGTCGAGGACTGGAGCCGGGACGGCCTCCGCGTCAACGAAGTAATGCGTCAGGTGTCTACGTTGCTCAGTATCTACGGAAAATGTTATATTTTCTCTGGATCTCCGCAATTCGATGGCGAGGTCGATCGGGAACGTGCGGTGCGGGAACGTCTCCGCCCCTATTGTACCGCGCTCTCTCCGCTCCTCGTGCCGGATTACGCCTATGGTCCCGACCAGCGACTTGCCTGGGCGATCGTCTGTGAAGAGCACACCTATGACCAGGACCCCGCGAAGCCCCGTCTCTCCGTCACCCGGCGCCGGTTATGGATGCGGGACAGGTGGGAACTATACGACCCGCATGAGGGACTGATCGGACGGGGGGAAAACCAAACGGGAGTTGTTCCGCTGGTGGAGATCAGCGAGCCGGACGGGTTCGGAATCGATGCGTGCCATTGGTTTGAAGACGTCGTCCGCATTTCCGATGCGATCATGAACAACGAGTCCGAAGCGCAGATGAACGTGGTTAAGCAGATGTTCGGAATGCTGGTGGTCTCCGACAGCTTTGCGCGTGGAGCGCAAAAGGCGCAGCCTCAAGATTCGAATAGAGGCAAAAGCGATTCATTTTCAGCCGTTGTCGCCCGCAGCGCGGCGCTGATCGAAACGACCGACGAAAAGGGCATCAGCCGGTATATTTCCCCATCAGGCGCGGAAACCGCTGTCATTCGGACCGAAAATGCGAACCTCAAGCAAGAGCTCTATGATGTGGTGGGGTTGGCTATCCAGAGCCGAAGCAAGGAAGCTCAGACCGCCGAATCCAAAGCGTGGGACTTCCAGAACGTGACCCAATTCCTCGCCAACCGCGCCGACCTTCTGGAACAGGCCGAGCTTCGCGCATGGGAAATCATGCGCATGTGGGACCCGTCCGTTTCGATCCCCCGGGTGACATATAACCGTAAATTCGCGGTTAAAGACCTGCAAGGCGGTATCTCTGGATTGCTGCAACTTTCGAGTGTTCCCGGTGGCGGCATTGAATACCAGAAGGCGCTGATGGGGATCGCCCTCGAATTGCTGGACGCCATAGGGTCAATTCCTGATGCCAGGAAACAGGCGGCTCTCAAGGAAATTGAACAGATGCAGCCCGCCCCGGTTCCGGAGCTGGGGTTCGGTGACGAAAACAAAAATGGTATTGACAATAACAACCCCGATAAAGAAGGAGACGACAGCAAATGAAAATCGGTGACATTATCGCAAAGATGATCAAGAAAGAAGAGCTGACGGCCGAAGAGACCAAGTTCCTGGAAACTTACAAGGAGCCTGAAGCCAAAAAACCGGAAAATTCGGTTTCGCAGAAAGAGTTCGACAAGGTGAAGGCCGAGCGCGACGCCCTGCAGGCAAAAGCGGATGAAGCTGCCAATGCCGGAAAAACCGAGGCGGAAAAGTTGCAGTCGGCGCTTGACAAGGCGAAAGCAGACCTCAAGACGGCGTTGGGAGAGCGTGATGCGGCGCTCTCTGCGAAGTCCGGACTCGAATACGACAACGCGGTCTCCACGCTGGCGGCTGAACACAAGTTTACCAGCCGGGATTATCTCAAATACAAACTTCAGGCGGCGAAGATCGACATCAAAGATGCGGACGCGGTCAAAACCTTTATGGACTCGCTCAAAAAGGACGAAGCGAAGTTCTTCGCCGCCGACATCAAACCCGGAGCCGGGCCGGAACCCGCGCCGAAGGCTCCCGTGCCCGAGACCAAGGCCGAACCCGGCGACCGGGTCGGAAATATCATGAAGAGCCTCGCCGAGGCTCAGGAAGTAAAATAAGGCATAACCCAAACAAGGAGAAACCATCATGCCGTTGTACACCTACTCTTTCCAGAACAAGAAGCGCGATCTTTCCGACATCCTTTCAACCGTAATCAAGGACGAGCCGCGCATCATCAGCCTCTTCAAGCCGACCGATGTCGCGACGCAGCAGAAACACGAGTGGCTCGAAGATCAGATCTCCGGTCGCGGAGTCACCGCCACCGCCGTTGCCGCGATGGTCTGCACCATGACCACCGCCGACGCCGCCAAGCTCAGGGTCGGGACGCTGCTGGTGGTCGATGGCGATACTGCGCTCTTCCGCGTGTCGGTCATTGCCGGAACCAGTGTCACCGTCGAATTGGTCGCCGCGAACGGCTCCGCCACCACCGCCCCGGCGGCGAACGATGTGTTGAAGATCGTCTCCACGCCGATGGCGGAAGCCACCGACAACGGCGACGGTGAAGAGGATTACCACCAGACCGGCAAGGACTGGAACGCCACGCAGATTTTCCGTAAAGACATCGTGCTCTCCGGCTCGGCGATTGCGATCAATGTGTTCGGGTCCATCGACAACCAGATGAACCGGCAGACGGCGTTCACCCTCGGCAATCTCGCTCGCGACCTGAACCGGGTCGCGCTGTTCGGCCGCCGCGTGGAACCGACCGGGGCGGGAATCAAAGGCGAAGCCGGTGGATTGTACCTGTTCGGCTGCCAGACGGGCGGGCTGGTGATCGATGCCGCGGCGGCGAAGCTCGATTCCTATTCGCTCAACGATGGGGCGCAGGCGGTGCTTTCCGAGGGCGCCGACCCGACCACGATCCTCTGTTCGCCGGGACAGGCGCGGGTGATCTCGAACGAGTACAAAAACAGCCTCCAGATCGTCCGCTCCGACGACAAGCGCGGCGCTTACGTCGCGGTGATCGTGAACGAGATCAACGGGCGCGGCATGACCATCATCGCCGACCCGGACATGCCGGACACCGAGGCGTGGGTGGTTGACCCGTCAGGTTTCGGGCTCTCGAACCTCAAGGGTCGCGGAATCACCGATGAGGACGCCACCCCGAAAGGCTTTGACGGGGTCAAGCGCATGGCGCTCGGCGAGCTGACGTTCGTGTTCAAAAACGCCCGCCAGCGCCTCTGCCGGATCAAGAACCTCAAGCCCAGTGCGGATGCCCTCGCGGATTACAAGAACAAGGCGTGACCAATGCGGGCGGCGGCGATCATATCAATGCCGCCTGTTTTCAACGGGAGGAATCCATGAAGACGTTCCAAAAAATCGAACGGAAAAAGGGCGAAAGTACCGGTGTGGTCAGGTATCTTGAAGACGGCACGCCGAAAGGAGCCCGGTTTGATGCAAGGTGGAGCGATGCGGCGGTGCTGAAATATTTCGGCATCGAGAAAACAACCGGAACGAAAGAGGGAGCAAAATGAAGATTTTATCCATTCAGCGAATCGCCGCCCGCGGCGTAATCCAGTACACGGATGACGATGGCAGGACGGGGGCGGTCAAATTCAATTCATCGCTTTCGGATGAGGAAGCGATGAGATTGATTCCCGGTTTCTGCGAAGGGCCGGATATCAAGGCGCTCCGGGCGCGGGCAACCGAACTCGGCGTCAAGGGCGTCATCGCCAACATGAAACCGGAAACGCTGAAAAAGAAGATCGAGGAAGCGGAGGGGGGGGAATGTTGGAGATGACCAGAGCTGACGAATATTTCGCCCTCCACCTGAAAGGGGGAGATTGGGCGGCGCAGAGCGAGGAGACCCGCCGGGCGGCGCTGGCGATGGCGGAACAGGATGTTTCGCTCGAGCTCGGCGGCTCCGAACTTGACTACGATAACCTGTCCACGGTGGCGGCGGTATGCGAGCAGGCGCTGTTTTTGCTGCTTTCGCCGGATGATGCGATCAATCCCGCCGCCGCGCTACTCCTAGCGGAGAGTGTCGAGGGAATCGGGTCCAGAACGTTCCGGAGCGGGGGAAAGAACCCGGCTATCGCGCCGCGCGCTGCCCGGTTCATCGAGCAGATCCGGGGTCGTCCCGGAATCGTCAATATCAATCGAGGATAACCAACATCGCCGGGGCATCTCCCCGGCTTTTTCAGCCATGAATCCCATTACAAAAACACTCGACCATCATAAAAAAGCCAATCAACAGATCCGGATTTCAGCTGGAGCGATGTTGTCCTTCTACAAACAGGCCCGCGAGCGACTGAACTCTCGGCTGCAGTCGTTTGTCCTGTCCGGGGGGCCGCTGTCGGAAGGCAAATGGATGGTCGAACTGCTGAATGAACTGGAAAAGGGCTATGCCAGGCTCGAACAGTCATTCGTCAGGGAAATGGGGAACGCAATTCCCTATGTTGCGCAGAGCTACTATTTCGACGCGCTTTCCGATCTCGGCAAGTCGGTTGTCGGCGAGTTGGACAAAGCGAAGATCGAGTTGTTCCGGCGGGATGCGTTTTCCCATGTCGCCGGGATGACCGCCAATATGCGGAAATCGGACGTCGCATTTATCCGCCAATCCGCCGCCAATGTTTTCCGGCTGGCCGGAACCGGCGGGATGACGCAGCAGGAAACCGCGCAGATGCTGCTCGGCAAGATCCTGATGCGACCGGAGAAGTTCCAGTTCGTCGATGCCGGCGGGCGGCTGTGGAGCAATCAGGCATACTGCGAAATGCTGTCCCGGACGGTGCTGCTGAATGCCGGGCGTCAGACCTACTTCGACACCTGCGCGGAAAACGGTTGCGACGTGGTCAGGGTGACGGTCAGCGGCAAGCCGTGCCCGGCATGTGCGGTGTGGGAAAACCGGCTGCTGTCGATTTCCGGAGTTATGCCGGAGCTTCCCACAGTGGAGTCCGCCACCGCGGCGGGGCTTTGTCACCCCAATTGCACACATAGCTTCGTCGCGGTTCCCGATTTCATCGCCGAAGAGGATTTCACGTCGGACGGACGCCCGAAAGAAGGGTTGAACTCCCCCGGCAACGAGGAGAAGAACGACAGGGACGCGTGGGCGAAATACCGGTCCGGCAACAAGCCGGAACCGAAGGAGAAGCCAAAGGCGAAAGAGCCGGAAGCGAGGCAGCAGGAGTTTCAATTCGATCAAAAGCCGTTCGCTCCGGCGAAGTCGGCGGAGGAGGCGCGGAAATACACAGAAGAGCGCATTGCTCAAACCTTCGCCCTGCCCGAAGACACGCCTCTTGAAGTCATGAACAAGGCGAATGAGCTGATCGGCAGGAACCTCAAAGAACTGGGATTCGACCGGTTCCGGGCGCTGAAGGAGATCGACAAGCCCGGAGTGGTCGCCGCCATGCCCCGGAACAATGAATTTTTCATGCTCAACCCAAAATTGTGGATGGAAGTGGTTCAAGATCCGGCACGTGTATTCGAGCGGTGCGTCACGTTACCGGTGAAGGAGGGCGGCATCCGGTTTCTGGCAATTGACAAAAAGGAAAATTTCCTGCGTCATGTGGTCGATCATGAATTCGGCCACGCGGTGTTCAACCGCTCCGTCCTGACGAACAAGGAATCCCTGCTTCGGGGAATTTTCGAAACTGCGATGGACTCTGGCGATTACAAAGCGGTTTCCGATTACGCCGCAACAAATTACCGTGAATTTTTTGCGGAATCGTTTGCAATGTTCCGTCGCGGTGATACCTTACCTGCGTATATGAAAGACTTTATCGAAAAGGTGATGAAATGATTATCCTGCCCGATCATCCGGTTTGGAAATACAGCCACATGGAGAACGGCAAACGAATTTGCCGGGTATCTGAAATGCCCCCGGCTGTTCTGAAGGAGATTCAGTCTGTCGATGCCGAATTCTTCGAATGCAATGGAACCCACTTGGTCACATTTGAAGATTGACCGTTTGCAGTAACCCATCCCCACCGGCTTCCTGGCCGGTTTTTTTATGCCCGGATATCTGCGTGTATTGACGTTAACTATTATTTTATTCTTGAAATCAGCCATTATATTTGATATTTAATTGAAAAATACTATTATCATCCTATATTATCCCATAAGAGGGAGGGGTGATGCAAATGCGGGACGCGCCGGAATGCTGGGGAAAATTTGCGGAGGGGGCGGATTGCCCCGATTGTCTCTATGCCGCCGCTTGCAGGCTGTTCACCGAAACCGAACCGGCGATGAATGCCGCAGTCGGCGGGCAGGATTACGATTCCGTGGAAGATTGGGCGGAAGATCTTGCCGATCACAGCCACACGCCGGGAATGGAACCGGAACATGCGGAGGATGACGCTCCGGCGGGCAGCCTTGACTTGGCCGGGTTCCTGATGTTCCTGTTGCGCCTCGACGATTACACCTTGGGAATCCTCGCCGAAATCATCGCCCCATCGCAAACCGGCCGCCGCTGTTCGGTGGCGGACCTCGCTCGAATTCACGGAATCTCGCGTCAGGGAATGCACCGCAAGGTGCTGGACGTGGCAAGGAAATCGCCGGAACTGTGCAGTCTCCTTCGTATGACGGTGAAAAAAATCCAGAAAGCACGGCGTGAATTCTCCGCTCCGCGACGACAGCGGAGACCGTCCCCGCAATTGGAGTTCCGTTTCTGATGGAGTTTCAATACACGGTGGCGCAAAAGAAAGCGCTTCGGCTGCTCGGAGGCCCGGCGCGGAACGTCATGTTGTTCGGCGGCTCCCGTTCGGGGAAGACCTTCGCCCTGGTATGCGCGATCCTCACCCGGGCGGGGAAAGCTCCTGGCAGCCGTCATGCGATCATCCGCCACCGCTTCAACGGCGTCAAGACCTCCATCGGGCAGGACACCCTGCCGAAGGCGCTCCGGTTGCGGTTCCCCACGTGGAGGGCTGTTTTCAACCAGAGCGACAGTGTATTCCGGTTGCCAAACGGCTCCGAGATATGGCTGATCGGTCTCGATGACGCGCAGCGGGCAGACAAGATTCTCGGCAAGGAGTTCGCGACGATCTATTTCAATGAGTGTTCGGAGCTGGATTTCTCCAGTGTCCAGACGGCATTGACCCGGTTGGCGCAGAATTGCCCGGAGATCCGCAACAAGGCGTTCTACGACTGCAACCCGCCGGGGAAGTCGCACTGGAGCTATCGCGTCTTTCTGCAAAAGCTCCAGCCGATCGACCGGACGCCGCTGCCGGATCCTGACGATTACGCCGCGATGCTGATCAACCCTGCAGACAACCGGGAGAACCTGCCCGCCGACTACATCGAAAAGACGCTCGAAGGGCTTTCCTCTCGCCAGCGCAAGCGCTTTTTGTTCGGGGAATGGCTGGATGAGACCGAGGGGGCATTATGGCGACAATCAATGATCGATTCGGCGCGGGTGGTGAATGCGCCTGACCTGGTGCGGGTGGTGATCGGCGTGGATCCGGCCGTCACCGGCGGAGAGGAGAGCGATTACACCGGCATTGTGGCGGCCGGCGTCGGCGTGGACGGAGATTATTATGTGCTGGACGATCGAAGCTGTCGGACTGACCCTTTAAGCTGGTGCCGGGAAGTGGTATCTCTTTACCGTGACCTCGACGGAGACCGGGTGATCGGCGAAGTGAACAACGGCGGCGATCTGATCGAAGGGCTGTTGCGGCAGGTTGACCCGGATATCGCGTTCCGGGCGGTGCGAGCGACGCGCGGGAAGATCGTCAGGGCGGAACCGGCTGCGGCGCTCTATGAGAAAGGCCGGGTTCATCACGTCGGCGTGTTCCCGGAACTGGAAGATGAGATGACCGGCTTCGCCCCGCTGACCGCGACCAAAAGCCCCGACCGCATGGACGCGCTCGTGTGGGCGCTCGCCGAACTTGCCAAGGACGGCCAGCGGTTTATTCTGGCGTGAGAGAGGCTTCCAGTTGATTGATTTTAGATTGAGTATTATAAATTTCGTGTTTGATCTCTGTTTCCATCTTTTTGACGGCAGCGGAAAAAGCACTCATTTTATCGTGGTATTTTTCATTCACTTCTTTTTGCAGTTCTCCTGAATTATGCCATTTCCCTTTAAACGCCTCTTCTTGAGCAGTCTTAACTTCTGATGTCGCTTTAATTAGGCTTGAATACGTTTCATTGTCCATAAAATATTGCTGGTTCAAATGGAATAGTTTGTTTTTATCGTTAACATCACCCATGCGATTGCATTCTTTGATGATTTCTTCCAGCGTTTCTTTTCGCCGATTCAAAAAATCAATTCGTGTTGTTGCTTGCAAAAACGCATTCTGCTCATCGATAATTTTTTGCTGTTTTTTGCTTTGACGATTGCTGTACCAGATCGCAGCCCATGCGGCAAGTGCGGAAATCACGGACGCCGTAGCCGATGCCGCAGAGAAGAAAGTTTCATTATCCATTTCATCCTCCTGATTGTTGAACTGAAATCAATATAATCAGCTGTCGAACAGTTTTCAAGCATTGACAATGAGCTTCCAGTAAACTGGAGGCATACATGTTTCATCCCGACACCGACATCATCATTCAGCAGCCGTCTTCTATTGTGGACGGAAAACAACGCTATTACAGTATACCCGCTCGCGGTACGGTCATTGAATTTTCCCAACGCGACATCGACTATTTCGGGTCGCTGAAAAATGGGAAAATCATCCTCGTGGCACCGCCGGATGTCCCGACGCTCCCGGCGCGGATTGTGGCGGCGGGGAAAACCTACGATTTGAAATCGGTAAAGATTTGCCGCAACATGGCGGGACGCCTGATCGGTTGCCGGTGCGCGGCGGCGGGTGGTGTGTGATGGGGGGCGGCGTAAAATTCGATCTCTCACGGCTTGAAGCCGGGGTGCGGAAAAAGTTGGACGACGATAAGATCCGCCGGCGCCGCGCCATGTTCAACGTGGCGAGTTTCGTATTCGGTGAAGCGAAGAACCGCACTCCCGTCCTGCACGGTTTTTTGACCGCCGACGTCACCAGCAAGGTGGAAGAGGACGGCGGGAAGGTCGCGGCGGTGATCTACATCCCGGCAAACGCGCCGAGCGCTTCTTATGCGGTCGAAATGCACGAGGGCAGTTACCGCCTCGGCAAGCTCTCGCTCGGCAAACAGGCGCGGGTCAATGTGACGGTGGGGCCGCGTTTCATCACCCGGGCGATTGACGACAACCGGGAGAAAATTCTAAAAATGATCGTGAAAGGGCTGTCGGTATGATCGACGAAGTCGTAGTGGAAACCCACCTGGCCGGGTGGATTGCGTCGGTTCTCGGCTTGAAGGTTGATTCAAGTGTGTTCCGGGGCGGGTTCCTTCCGGGGATAGGATCCGGCGTCGCGGTGATGCTGCATGAGGAAATCCGGGACAATACGCTCCGTCCCGCAACCTACAACGTGCAGATCCTCGGCAAATTCTCCGGACCGGACGCCCGGGACAAAGCGTTGCGGATGCGGGCGACGTTGTCCGCTGCCGTCCCCCGTTATGGGCTGGAGCTGTCCGGGGTGAAATTCCCGGTCATCGAACCGCGCGGCGGCGGAGAGCCGTACATGGCGGAGGATGACGGGGAAATCAAAACGTATATGAGCATCAATTTGCTGGTTTCGGTTCGCCATTGACAAACCGCACCCGGTAAACCCACAACAAGGAGGAAGATCACATGGCTGAATTGACTGAAAATGAAGTGCAGGGGTTGCTTGATACCGTCAAGCAGTATCCGCTCCTGGTATCGGTCGGGACCGATAAGCTCGGCCCGCTGAACGGCGCGCCCACCATCGAGCCGGACACCTCGACCAAACCGGTGACGCTCTACGAGACCGGAGAAGAGGTCCAGGCGGAACTCGTGACCAAGAACAACGTCAAGATCACGCTGAAAACCCGGAACGTGGACAAAGCGCTCGAATTGCTCGCCTCGGTCAAAAAAGGCGACAACATCTATGCGGCGGACAAGAAAAAGGCGCTGACGATGGTTCCGATCACCGAAGAGACCGGCGCCAAGACGATCTCTTTCCCGAACGCCTTTCTCCAGCCTGGGCTGTCGTACACGCCGGGCGATGGCGATCCGCATGAAGCACAGTTGGTCTACATCGCGAAGCCGGTTGCGGAAACGGGGATTCCGTGGGTGTACGGGTCTGGCGAATAGGGGGTGAATCATGCCGAAGTGTTTCCCGAAGCTGACGCAGACGCATGTCCGCTTGGATGTTGCGGAAGAAAAGTCCATCGCCGTCCGCATGCTGCCGATCTCGCGGATGGATGAGCTCAAACGGTGTACCGAAGGATTGCGAAAGACCAAAACCATGGAGCAGATGGAAGAGGTCAAGAAGCGCATGGTCGCACTGGCGCGGGAGGTGATCCCGGCGGAATATGCGGAAAATCTGGAACGGTTTCCGCTGGACGCGCTCGCGGAGCTGCTTGGCTACCTGATGTACGGGGACGGCGACGACCAGCCGGAGTTGGACAGTGAAGTTGCGGAGATCGTTCCGGCAAAAAACTGAAACCGGGGAGTGAGGGTAAGTCCTGCCCTCCTCCCCGGCAAATCGATTACGACTTCCTCGCCTGTCGGATCATGAAGGAATTCGGCTGGACCATCGAATACACGTTGGATTTGACCTATCCGGTGTTCATCGAACTGTTCAGCCTGATTCGGCGGATCCGGGCGGACAGCGCGATCGACGAATTCTATCACCCTTACACGGCGGGGAAGTTCGGCGGCAAGTGCCAGCGGCTGCTTTATGACGCGCGCGGCGGTTTTTATGCGGAGGATTCGGCGGAGCAGTCCGCGTTCTCTCCGGAAGCGCTGAAACGCGCGGAAGAGCGATTGGATGTGATCACCCGGGCGCAGGAGGAAGCCCTGGCAAAAGCCGCCGGAAGCCGCTGAAAACGAAACGGGAGCCATTGCGGTTCCCGTTTTTTTTATTGCATTTTCTCGCCCCTGTGTTATATTTTATCAGTATTTACTGAAAACAAGGGGGAGTTATGAACACGGAATGCCCGAAGTGCGGACAGCGGTATGAAATCGACAACTCAATGGCAGGGCAAAAAGTCGAGTGCGAATGCGGGGAACAGTGGCAAGTGAAAGACATGCCTATTCTGCTTTCGAAACAAAATAGAGAACAAGAGAAAAGCCGTCTGACATTCATTCTCTTGGGATTGTTTCTGGGTTTTTTGGGTGCTCATAACGTTTACATTGGTCGTCCATTAAAGGGGGTAATGCAACTAATTCTAATTCCAGCTTGTCTAATTGCAATTAATGCAACTCCATACCCGATGGTTGCTATATTGTCCATCGCAATCCTTGTTATTTTATTTCTTTCCATCCTCGCAGAAATCTGCATGGTAACCAAAGATGCCAAGGGCGTTCTGCTAAAATAAAACAAGCAACACGTTCCCATTGACAAAGCGCTTCCGGTAAAACGGAGGCGCTTTTTATGGCTTATGATCTTGGAGCGGTCGGCGCGGCGGTTACGCTGGATACCGACGAATACAACCGGAAGATGGCGGGATTGCCGCAGACCGCCGAAAACAGTTTCCGGAAAGTCGCGGAACTGGCTGCCGTCTATCTTTCTTTCCGCGCGGTTCTTTCTTTCGTCAAAACCGCCACAATGAGCTTCTCCGCATTGGAAAACGCGGCATGGAACTTCGATCAGACGTTCCGTGCCATCCCCGGCACAGCGGCGGAGGTCGAGCAGAAGATGCGGACACTCTACCAACTCTCCGAGCAGACCAGCAAGGGAATGCTCTCTTCGGTGGGCGATCAGCTTCAGGCGTTCGGCATGGGCGCGGAGGCGTCTTTGCTCAAGGCGAAAGAGATTGCCGAGCGCGGCATCGACCTTGCCAGCTACAAGGGCGGCAATCAGGCTGACGCGGTTTCCGATATTTCCCGCGCTCTGACCGGCGAAACCGAGGGCATGAAAAAATGGGGCGTGGTCATCCGGCAGGGCTCCAAAGAGTTTGAAAACATGGTCGAGAAAATCCAGCAGACTACCGGCGCCACATTTGAACTGGCAAGGGCGGAGGCCATTTTCGAGATCATCCTGGATCAGACCGCCAACGCGAAAGGCGATTATCTCAAAGAAGGTGCGAATATCGCGCAGACGCTTACCAATATCCGGCAGAAAACACTGGAAGCGACCTCGTCGATGGGGGCGCATCTCTCTGGCGGGGTTCGCCCGCTGTTGGAAGGCTATGATGCTTTGCTCGGCAAGTTCAATGCGCTTGATCCATCCAGCCAGAAAATCCTGATGCAGTTGGCGGCCATGTCTGCGGCGATGATTCTTTTGCATACCAGCACCGGCAAAGCGCTCAACGCTAAGATTGCGCTTGCGGCGGCAAAGCTGTCCGGCGGCGGAGAGGGAGTTCAGGCAAAAGCGGAAGCCGCCGCGGTTGTGACGGCGGAGAAATTGAAACAGGCGGCATACAATACCACCGCCGCGCTCCGGACGATTGAATTCAAAAAATATGAATTGGAAATCGCCAAAGAAACGGTTATGGAATCCCGCCTCGCCTTAGCCAGGGCAAGCGTCAATGTCAAGATTCTGGAAGGAACCGGCACCATCGCGCAGCAGACTGTGGCGAAGAAACAACTGCTGATCGCGTCTCAAACGCTGACAAAAGCGTTGGCAGGGGAAGCCGCGGCGGCGGCGGGGCTCACGCAGGCACATCAGGCGTGCAACAATGCCGTGGCTATCCATACCGGCGCGGCCAACGCTAACGCCGTTGCCAACGCGAATGTGGCAAAGGCGGCAACCGTATCCGGCCGAGCACAGCTTTTCCTTGCCGGAGGGCTGAGGGCGGCAGGAAATGGATTGAAGGCACTTTACGCCGCGCTTGGCCCAATCGGGTGGGCTATAATTGCCGTTACCGCGGCGATGTCGGCATGGCAATTTTTCGCTGGCAGACAGCAAGATAAAATCAAGAGCCTTATTGATAATACGGATAAGGCTGCAAAAAAAACAGATGAGGATGCGGCTGCCAATGACCGCGCCCGCGATGCCTACAAGGGGAAAGCGGAGCGCTTGAAAGAGCTCGCCGGGTACACTGACCGCAATAATGCGGAACAGGAAGAGGCATTACAGTTGGCGAAGGAATTGCGCGATCGTTATGGCGATCTCGGCATCACCGTGAATGAACTGACCGGCGAAATCGAAATCGCCGCAGGAGCTTGGGATAAGATGTCTGAGGCGGAAAAACGGTATGCGGAAATCAAGATGGAAGACCAGATTAAAAAGCATGGCGCCAATATAAAAGCCAGCCTCCAGGGGGCTTTGATAAATGCTCCCGGTAATATTTTTACTGACATTTTTACCGGGAAAGGCTATACTGCCGACAATAAGGGATATGCCGATCTCATCGGATCGCTTTCTCGGACAGCCGATTCCGTCGACCTCTTGCCCGAACTCGCATTGTCTGAGGTTGAAAAACAAGCGAATGAAGAGCGTAAGCGTGGCAACATTGAATACGCCAAAGAACTTGAAGAAATCGCCGAAAAAATAAAAAACTTGATTGAACTCAATGGGAAACTTTCCGCAGTGCGGCGGCTTGGGGCCGAAGGTGTTGATGTCGAAAAACAAAAAGCCAAAGAAACGGAAGAACAGCGGAAAGCCCGAGAGCGTCTGGCGCAAGCACGGTTCGACCGCGATTACGGCCAATCGGATGCGGAAGCTCAGGCGAAAATGCTTGACGCAGAGATCGACAGGCGCACGAAAGAGTTGAAGGAAAAAGCCGGCAACAAAGCAGAATCCGACTATTCCAAAGAAGAGCTTGAAATCGCCAAGCAGATTGTCGATCTGGAACGCCAGCGCGAAGAGATCCGCAAGCGGTCGAAGGATGCATTCAAGGACGAGGCGGAAAGCTATGCACAGTCCGCGGAACAGCGGAAATTGGAGAACGCCCAACGCCAGACCGACCGGGAACTCTCCAAACTGGAAAGTGAACATGGAAGCGAAGCAGCCATGAAGCGCATGGAGAGCGAGCTTCAAAAGGCAAAGAAATCCGCCGACCGGCTGAAAGCTGAATATAATAAAGCGATCAAAGACGCACAACGGAACCCGGATTTAACCGATGAAGAAAGAAAGCGGATTCAGCGAGCCCGGCAAAAACTGGACGAAGCCAATGCCGCCGAAGACAAGTGGAACAACAAAATCGCCGATGAAAATGCGAAGAACGCGAAGCGCTCCGAAATCGTCGGCGGATTTTCCACCCAGATGTTGAACCTGAAATTCGGTCCGTCCAGCGTCGAGGAGCGCACTGCGAAGGCGACAGAGACGACCGCAAGCGCGATCGGCGAAACGAACCGCTATTTGAAACGTAACATATCCACTCAAGCCAAGGCAAAGGAGACTTATGGCGATTAAAGTTTACCGGCTGTCTGAAGAAGAAGACGAACTTCGGGACTCCCTCAATGTCACCAGTGAGTATACCCTGCAATTCGCGGTGGATGGAGCAAAAACCCGCGAAGCGGCATGGATTGCCATGTATGAAAATGTTCCGAAAAGCTTCCGGAACATGAAATTCAGCGGGGCGCGGATCAACGGCTTCAAGGATGACATGTGGAATTTTACCGCGCAGTACAACATCTCCACCGAGAGCGACTCCGACAGCGAAAAAACTGAGCCGCAGATGTCGTTCGATCTCTCGACCGGGTCGGAGACCATCAAGAGATCATTGGCGCAGACGTGGAAGTCAAAGAACGCCAAGGAAACCGGCGGTTATATCGGATGGGACGGCAAATCAACGGAGGTAGCAGGAGTCACCGTTGTCACCGGAACGATGCGGGAATCCTACACGAAACATTGGAAACCGGCGAAACTCGACACCACGTATCGCCGCACACTGTTCGAGCAGGCCGGGCGAGTGAATGGGAAGGCGTTCCGGGGATGGAGCAAGGGCGAGGTTCTGTTCCTCGGCGCCACGTTTTCAGGGAATGCGTCCGGTAGCGACACTGTCGCCGTGACGTATCATTTCGCGATCCAGCAGAACGAGGCGGCGACGTCAATCAACGGCATTGCCGTCCCGGCAAAGTGGGGTTGGGAATATGTTTGGTCTATTGCCGCGATCAAGACAGCACAGGGGGTGCCTGTTGTCGTGGTGGATGGGATTTATTTCGAGCAAGTCTATAAATTGGGCGATTTTGGGAGGCTTAAAATCTGATGGGTTTTTTCAGCAAGGTAAATCAAGGTGATCATGTCATGCATTCCGCGGCTCGGGAAAACGGCATCAGCGACATGCTGAACCGGTTTCCGCATACCGGCGATAGCGGCAATGCGCCGTTTTATCCGGGGCGCGTCTATTTACTCGTCATGAACCTGACCGGGAAAACATTGGCGGCGGGAACTCCGGTCGTTGTCGAATCCGGGAAGATCCCCAAAGATGCCCCGTTGATTCCGTCCGTGAAAAAGGCACAAGCGGGTGATTGCTACGGAATCGTGACGGAGGAAATCAAAAACGAATATGTCGGACATGCAGTCTTTTTGGGAATCGTAGAAATTGCGCTCTCCAAAGCACTCCCGATCGGAACGCGGTTCGTGGCGCCGAACGGCGACGGCGGATTCGTCGCTGCGGATTCCGGCCGAGCAGAGGTGTTGTGGTCTGACGCCACACGGGCAGTGCTTTTGCTGTCTGGTGAATCGGCGGCATATACCGGCTCGTTCGCGGTAACAGTTGCGGACGGCACGCTGAATGTTTCGGCCGGATACCTCAACCGCAATGGCGAATTTCTCGCTATCCCCAAAATTACCGACATCGCCGCGGGCAATGGAACATTGTGCCTTTGTACAACCATTGACGATAGCGGCAAATGGACAAAACCGGAGATCAAAATTGCGGAACCGGCTGCGGATGCTTACCCATTGGCGGCGATTACTGTCGAGAAACAGAAAGAGGGCGAAAAAACACGCATCGCGGTTCGGCAGTACCCTGTGACGGTGGCGGTCATCATGCTGGCGAAACCCTGCCCGTTGGCGGAATTTTAGAGGAGACTTTTTTATGGCGGACGAACCATATTGGGACGAGCGTCCCGGAAAAGGCGGCGGCGGCTGGGGCGGTGATTGGGGCGGCGGCGGCGGCGGCGGCGGTGGAGGTGGCGGCGGCTGGGGCGGCGGCGGCGGAGGCGGAGGCGGTGGCGGTGGTTGGGGCGGTGGAGTGGTCAATGCCTCATATCTCAAGCGCTCATCACTGCCGGGTGGCGGCTATCTGCTGCTCGGCCCGGATGGGCGGTTATTGTCCGGGCATTTGAGATGCAAACTGCCACCGGGGGCGGTCGTTTATACGAGCGGGGATGACGATCACATACATGATCGATGTATCCTTTGCAGGCTTTCGGATGCGCGGACATGTACGATCAAAACGGGAGAGGGATCGGCTGATGCGCGAAAATCGGGGATGGCGGCAACCGTCTATTGGTCATGGGCGAAACCGGGCCGGTTTACGATTTCCGCAAAATGGCAGGCCGGCCATTATGAGCATGATGATGTCGGGAGAATGGGGTTTGTGGTATATGGGATCAATCTCGGATGGCGGACAATGGCGCTTAAACGATGGGTCGTTGTGGCGACTATTGACATTACGGATACTTTTGAGGTATATGTGAACGGAATCAAGGGAAAATTGAGGGGGAACGCCTCTCTCGTGGAGAACGGATGATGCAGACAATCGAACGGATTTTGATGATGGACGGAAGCGTCGGAACGTGGACGGACGCATATGGCAAGGAGCTGTCCGCCCCGGAACTCGTGATCGGGATACGCGCCAAGTTGCGGCTCGACCTCAGGCAAACCGCCGTCGATGAGACCGGCGGGATGCTGCTGCCGGTCGATCCGGCGAACGCCACCTGCGACAGCTATTATATTGCGCTCGACAGCGATTATCTGCAGGAAACCGACCCAAAGTTGCTCAAAACCTCAGGGATTACGTTGTTGCAGGAGGATACCGAGGTCGAGGTGATGAATGACGACGGCGCGCCCGAAACAATCACGGTCACACGAATCATCCTCGAAGTGGAAATCCCGAACACCGCAGTTCCCGGCCTGCTGGACGCGGTTGCGGCCAATAAGTCAGTATCGCTCAATGGCGAAATCGGCGGGTATGCCGCTGGCGCGACTGCGTCCACGGCTGATTTCGCATGCCAGTTTGGCATTAGCATCAGAAACCGCGTGTGGCTCGGCGGAGATATCCCTGACGAGGTTGAGAACGATCCGGAATATTGGAACGCCGCGCAGATTCAGGCGTTTATCGCAAACTATTTCAAGCCGGAAAAGGGCGACAAAGGAGATCCCGGGAAGAGCGCTTACGAAGTCGCCAAAGCCGGGGGCTACACTGGGACGGAGGCCGAATGGCTCGCATCGCTGAACGGCAAGGATGGCGAATCCGCCTATGAAATTGCGGTTGCCGGGGGCTACACCGGCACGGAAGCCGAATGGCTCGCATCGCTCAAAGGAGAAACCGGAAAAAACGCTTACGAAGTCGCAGTGGACAACGGCTATGCCGGGACTCCGGAAGAGTGGCTTATTTCGCTCAAGGGTGAACGCGGAGACGATCTGCATTTTGACGCCACGGGCGAACTCTCAGAGCGCGGAGCTTATGATGGAGAACGTGCCGGGTTCACGTTCGGCGCGGCACTTCCGTTTCCTGATGAGCAGAAAACCGAGCTTTATATCTACGTCAAAAAAAGTGATGAATGGAATGATTGGTGCAGTCCCCTGGTCATCACGGTGTATGCCCGCAACGGCAAGGACGGAGAAAACGTCGCCCTCATCGAACCGCTCGACTTCGTGCGTCCGGAGGGAAGTGAAACCTATCTGTACTTTAACATGAAGGATTTTCCCGCGGCGACAATCGCGGCGGTCTGCATTGACATGGAGGAGGGCGAGTATCGGTTGCCGTATGATTCCGCTCGCGGGATACAAAAAATCATCAAATATGCTGACGGCACGGTACGGATTTATTTCGGGACGTTGGTACCATCCTACCAAACCGGCAGGGTGTATTTTGCGCAGGGATCATCGGGACTGACGCAGTATCAGCTTTATCTCGCGGATGGTGGTACTCTGACGTTTGACGAATGGCGCGAATCCGCCATCGGCGGAAGTGTTAAGTCCGTCAACGGTGAAACCGGAGCGGTTATCCTCGACAAAGGCGATCTGGGATTAGGTAACGTCGAAAACACCAGCGACGCTGATAAACCAGTCTCGACTGCTACACTGGCGGCGCTTAATGACAAGGCTGGAACAGGCATTGCTACCCCGTCTGCAAACGGACTGATGTCCAGCGCCGATAAAGTCAAGCTCGACAATATGAGTTCCAGCGGCTCCGGTATGACCGATGAGGAACGAGCACGGTTGTTGCCATCTGATGCTACCGATGGCGATTTGGCAATATGCCGGGGGCCGGGGGGAAATGATGTAAACACCCGTTTCATGCTCCAACCCGGAGTAAGCGGCGATGTGTCTAACATCGCGAGTGGAGGCCCGACCGCTGAAATAGTATGCGAAACCCCCACGGTGGTGGATGACTACATCGTCTCTGACGGAAATACAGAGACAACTGTGTATATCAAGGCTAACACGCTGGCGGGTGACGTTTTTACCACAGACACACCTTGGTGCCTTGATGTCATTATGAGACTGGTGTCCGCGCCAGAGGAAACGGTAGTGTTCGGTTATTCCGGTTCAGAGGGCGGTTTGTTTGTTCGATACATATCGTACGGACTTACGATTTATAGCGGCAACTACAATTCGAAAACGATACCCTATACGTTAGGCGACATCGTACGCGTTACATTGGAATATGATTATGATACGCCAAACAGCCGATGGGTAACGAACGTTTATAAAGACGGAGTATTTCAAGCCGCTATTGCAGGCGCACAGCCGTATGGGTATCGGGAAAACCCGTTTGCGATCGGTATGAGTGGTATGAGTCCCTCGTATGACATGCGTGTCTACGGCGTTCGTTTGGTTAACCATGCTCCGTATAAGGGGGTGTCGTTTACACCTGATGCACTGCCGTGGCGCTCCACCCCCAAAGCATGGGAGAGCGTCTCACTGTCTGATTTGATTCCCTCCGCACCTTTGTTACTATCCTATCCGGGAACGGCAACTGGCGCTCAACTGCTGGTTGAAGCATCGAAATCGCCCGATTTTTCGGACGCGACAACAATCATTGATACCGAGATTAGTTACGCTAATGCGATGGTTTTTAACGTGGCAACTGGCGTGTGGGATGCCTTCACATCCGCCGGGGTTTCGACTGGTGATGTGGTGAGAGTTACGCATGCACTGTCCGAACCCCATTATCTGCGGTACAAATGGACGGCGATTGCTGGTGTGGCGTATCGTGTGCTACAGGCAGGATGGCACGGCGGCGAATTACTCGGCGTGTATAGATCAAGGGGTGGTACTGAAATGGAGTTTTTACAAGCCAATCCTCCTGTTATTCCTACTCCGTCTAATCCTGAAGAGAGCGGTATTCTAGCGTCTTGGGGGGAGGGCGGCATCATGTTAGGTCGCATATGGTATAGGGGAGGACAGGAGCCGGCAGTTGAGCAAGCGGCTATGTACACGGCCAGCGGTACCGACCCTGTAACTGCCACATGGACAGATTACGGTGGTGGCGTACCGCTCCCTGTCGTGATTGCCGTTGGCGGTGCGTCGGCTGACTATGATTCCGGTTGGATCGGCGGCTATTATCCTGCGGTAACGGTGTAAAAGGGGCGCGTAATTATGCTGACAATTTATTGCAATCTGGCGCGACAGGCAACAGTGGCGGAGCAGTCGAACGGCACGGCACACACGCCGCAGATTGGCTTCGCGGACTATCTCCCCTGCCGGTTGATCGTGTACTCGTACGGAGTGACCCGGGCGGATCTTTCGCATGTGGCCAGTTGGCGCGGAGCGGTGGATGTTGACACCGATAGCGACACCGGCCCTCTGCGTCGGATCATGCCGGGGGATTTCGACGCCACAAACGCGGCGTCCGGCGAGTTGCGATTCCCGATCGATTGCGGTACGCAGGAGTTTTTCGACACCGTTAAGTCGGACATCGGCGGCAAGCTCGAAATCTACGGACACGATGCCGAGGATCGTCAGATTGTCCGAATCCGCATTGCCGTGACATTGGTTCCGTTGGTGGATGCGCCCGGCGGATCTCCCACGAAAAACCTTGAACCGGTTGTTCGCGCGCTCAACGGCTTGACCGGCAATATTACCTTGGTAGACGGCGATGGCGAGCCGCTTCCAGTTGGAGATGGCAAAATTCAGGTTCCGGCCACGGGCGGCGGTGGGGGATCGTTCGGCGGGCTTTACCCGGATAACAACCCGGTTGCTGATCTACCATTCGGCGACCCCGATTACGGCATGTGCCACTATCTGGATGCGACGTTTCCGAGTGTGTCGTTCACGTGGCCGGTCTACCGGTTGCGCAAAATCACCGCGCTGATTCGCAGCGCCAACCCGGCGATCACCGGCAGCATCGTTTTGACGCCGCTGATCGATGGAGAAGTTCGCCCCTCCGTCTCGGTAGCAGTCGGCGCGAATTGGACGGAGATGGATATTCCCCTCACCGTCGAAACCGGAGAGGTCACCTTGCGCCGGGATGTGGGCGGGACACTGAACGACGGCGGCATGGTGACGGCAATCTTACGTTGCATCACGGCGTGGGGGGAGCTATGACGGCCATTATCAACGCCTCCCGTGACCCCGATTGCCTGATGTGCCTGACGGCGCACGCCGATGGCAGCTGGTGGTCCCCACTTCGCCCGGACAGCGCGCCGTGGATCAGTACACCACGTAATTTTTTGTCCGAGCCGATGCGCTGGTATGAATTGTCGGATGTGGCCGGAAGCATCGACTCCGGCGATGATTTTACGGTTTGCTTCCGGACAAAGTGGTTCTCCCATCCGGGAGGCGCAACGTGGCTGCCGTTCGGAAATTCCCCATACGATTTCCGCATCAACAGTCAAGGTAGCATCTATTGGTATTGTTCCGCCGGAAGAACCGCCGGACAAGCTCAAATCTCCATGATGGTTCCGGGGTTCTCGGTCAATACGGCCGGGATTTATGAAATCCGCGCTTCGGTGACGGGAGATATTGCCGCATTATATGTGGCAGAATTGGACGATTCCGGCCACGTGCTCCGTTCCGCGTCGTCGCAGGCCACTGTCGTCGAACGGCAGGCGCCGACCGGAGCGGCTTACATGGTCTCACAGTTTCCGGGCACGATTTTGGAGGCATGGATCACGCGCAACGGTCGCCGCATCTGGAGCTATCCGTCGCACGCCGAATATTTGCGATTGTTTACGCGATCGGCAATGCGGACGGATCGCGGTGTCTTCGAGGCGGCCAACCCGGCCGCCCCGTGGACGCTCAAAACCGCAGTTCCGGCCGGGAACGCGGGAACCGTATTGACGAAGTTGAATGGGGCAGTCGTGACGAATCCGGCACAGTGGAACCGCTCCACGGCGACCTTTCATGGCGCGGCGGGGGATCGGCTGGAGTGGCTGTACGTATCGGGTAAAGCATTAACCGCCGGGCAAATCGCCGGGTTTCAGTAAGGAGCAAATATGCGTTATTTGAAAAAAATCGGGGTGGACACGACGGAGTATTCCGGGCGATTCATGGGAGCATCATGGTACGCGGCAAACGGATGGATCGCCTACGAAGGCGCATTGCCGCCGTCGCGCCTGAACATCGTCGACGGGGCGGTTGTCGAATTGCCGGAGCCTGAACGGGAGGTCCCCCCTCGCGTTTTCTCTAAGCTGAGGATTTTTGAACAGCTTGATTCCCTCGGCTTATGGGATGCGATCGGCCCGCAAATCGAATCCGCCGGCGGCGAATATTGGCGGCTGGCGAACGATATCCGGGAGGATCACCCGAAATTTTCCGATGTTCTTGCCGGACTCACCTCGGTTGCCGAATCCAATGGAATTGACATCGGCGAATTTCTTGCCCGATGCGTAATGGAGGCATAGCATGTACACCGTCGAACAATTGGAGTCCCGCATTGCCCTGGCTCGCGCGGCGAAACTTTCCGGCGCGGAATTGCTGGAGGATATCCCCCGCGCCATGCGGGTCTGTAACGGAATCGGGGCGTACTGGATGCCGGAATCTGTACGAGATGCAATCAGCGGACTTAATCCGACACTGGTATTAGCCGCAGACATCCACGACATCCGTTACTACCTTGGCGGTACGGAAGCTGATCGAGAGTTTGCCGACAACGAAATGTTGTCGAATGGCCTTGCGCTGGCAGATTATCATTACCGCTGGTATGATCCCCGCCGTTATTGGGTGCGAAAACAGATGAGAAAGTTCTATCTGATTCTTCGCGCTTTCGGACGGGCAGCTTTTCGCACGAACCGGGAGGCCGAATAGTGGAATTTCTCGATAGCCTTCAGAAAGTCGCCGGGATTGTAATCCCTACCGTAGGCGCAATTTTCGGCGCATTGGTTTGGTTTCTGCGCCGAATCGAACGCGGCCAGGCGGTCATGTTGAAAAAGATCAACAAGATCGATAAACACAAGGTCAGTTACAAAGTATGCGATCAGCGACGCGCTGAAGGCATTTGCAGACCCAAAAACAAATAAGGAGAAATTACCCATGAAACACACACTCGTAACCATCGCAATCGCGCTTCTGTCGCTCTTCGCCCTCGCAGGATGCGGTAGCATTGTAAAACCCGTGACGGAATCCGCTAGCGGGAAAAATCTTGGCTTGGACGGCTATGTCATGCTTGGCGAAGTCGAGATGAATTCGGCCGAGACGGGAACGCCGACCGGGAAAATGATTATCGGGCGCGTCACGTATAAAAGTCGCAAGGTAGGCATTCCTGCGGATCAGAAAACGCCGACGACCGGCTACTTCAAAGCGACAAAAACGAAAAGCCTGTTCGGAACCGAAGAAATGATTATAGAGTATGATTTCACAGCCGGGAGCGATGCCGACGCGAAGAAAGCGCTGGAAGCTCTTGAGACGAAAAAGCAAGAAGCCGAGTTCGCATTTGAGGGCACCAAGCCCACAACGAAAGCAGAACCGATCATCGAAGCCACGGTTGACGGAACCGAGTAATTTAAACCGCCACTGGCTGTTTGGTCCGGATGAAGAGTTATGTCCTTTCGCTTCATCCGGATTTTTTTCATTTTTCTTCGATTTTTTCACGGATCGCGGTTTTTTGACGATTGACAGCGTCCCAAAACGGATTACTTTGCGAAGCGTAATCCGAACAACAGGAGGTTGTCATGAGGATCGATACCGCAAATTATGTTGCCGTCATGAAAAAGAAACCCGCCGGGTCGGGGAGCTGGAGGTTCAGCATTGCCGGGCGGGCGGTCTGGCTTGAATTCATGACTTATGCGGAGGCGCGAAAAGCGGCGATAAGAAAGGCCGAAGAATGGGGCGCAGATAGGATCTTCCTGTTTCCTTAAATCCCCCTGATCGGGGGTTTGATGATCGGATTGTAATCAAAAGTTACAGTCCGATTTTTTTTGCTTTTGTGGCTGCGGTCGGCGGTGTCAAACCGGACGATTCTTTTGCCCCACTTCTTCTGCAGGAGGTCAAGCTGGCGGCGTTCTTCGGCAAGATTTCGGTACATGGCGCATCCGCCCGCCTGTTCGGATTGCTTGACGCGATAAAAGAATTTATTGACTCGGAGAACCACCCGGTAACGATTGAGCTGTTGGAGCGTCATATCGTAATCTTCTTTCAGCGGCAACCGTTCATCATACCGGCATTCGCCGCCGGCAAGGAATGCCTGGAATGGCCCGCCGATATAGCTGACGGTCGAGAATGGGGTGCAATCGCGGTAGCATTGCGGATCGGGGTTCACATTGAGGCCCCATAGAAATGCGCCCAGGTCCCGCGCCATAACGGAAAATTTCTCAATGAACGGCAGGAATTCGGCGGCGGTCACATCGTGGATATGTTTCTGGTTTTCAAAATAGGATATGCCGGACATATCATCATCGATCAGAACCACGACATCGGCGCCGGCGGCGAATTCGCGATCGAGGATGTGATTGCGAACCCGGCAGAGATTGCCTTGAACGCCGGGCGTACATTCGACGATGTCGGCATTGGGATTCGCGGAACGGTAAGCGCTGGCTTCGGCGGGATCGACATAGACGCGGCAGAAGGGTAGATAGCGGAGCGTCAGCACTTCCGGGCGGCGATAGGATGGGGCGCATACGACAATTTTCATCGTGCAAGCCCCCTGATGCGGTTGATCGCTTCCGCTCCACGGATGACCCGCCCGATGCCCCGGCGCTCATAGCCGGGCCGCGCGCACGAATCCCGGACGGTCTGGATGTGAAAGAGGGAAAGCGCCTGAAGCCAATCCACGTCGTTGTCGAAGAAGAGGACAACATAGTTGTGTTTTTCCAACAACTCTTCGGCGAATGGAATTTCCGGCGCGTCCGGATCGACAGGGGATTCGGGCAGATCTTCAGCAACGGAAAGCGACAGCTTTTCCATCTCTGCGGAATTGAACCCAGCAGACAAGATAAGATTGCCGCATTCGGCGAGTTGTTCGGCAAGAGCGGGGGCATCAAAAACCGACAAATCCCCGGTGCGGTTGTCTGCAATGGCCAGCGCTTTCCGCTTGGGATCATCAGGGGAAAGATCGGTGCGTTTGACGGCGATCAGCTCCGAGCCATCCGACTCCACCACTCGGATCGGAATGCCGAGCTTTTCCGCCTGCTCTAAAACCCCATTCCCGGCAACAGCGGAATCTGCGTTGTCGATCAAAATAGACCGCCCGGCCCCGAGCTCTTTCAACGAATCAAAAATCGCCTGCTGGTTTCGTTTGTCGTGTATCCGCACGTTTCGCGGATCTTGTTTGATTTTTGTCATAATAAAACTCCCTTGCTTTGGGGTTTTACAATGACATTTTAGCTCAATTATGCAACTCGGAATGTGAAAATTGGCAGTACGTATAACTCAAGTATGCGGCTCCATTTCTCATCATCTCATTAGTATACGTGCCGATTTTGTTTCTGTCAACTCCCGGAGTGTTTCTTGCGGGACAAATTCCGAAAATCACCCCAATCTTGGACAGAGAAAAAGCCATCAGAAATAATGCTTCATATCGCAACTGTATAGAGACTTGAAAAATCCGGCCTGGTAGCCGATTCGACGCGGGATCAGCGCGAATTCAAAATGCTCCGTCAAACGAATGACTTTGACAACCACCCGTTGACGCTTTCCGGTAAAACGGCAATCGACTCCTTCGCCACTGATGGAATACTCAATCATGTCAGGAAAACGATTCAACAAAGCGCCATCAAGAGAAACCTCACACGGACCGCTGCGAGCCAGCAGAAACCCGCCGTTATTCGCCTCTGGCATCTCAATTTCGCACACCTGATAGTAACATCCCTGCCCATTGAAACCGCCAAGGTCGCGGGCGGTGATTCGATCGGTGCCGACCTGAATGCAATACGGATCTTCTTCGGGGAGATTTTCTTGCAACAGGCGCGCTTCATCCAGATACTCGCGCGTCAGGTCGGCGTATTGATGATAGGAATCCCGGCCGTAGCCGGCGGCGTGCGGATTACAATCCGCAAAAGGACATGCCGCGTTTTCTTTTTTATCCCACATATCCCAATATGGGCCATAGACGTTCCAGATCCGTGCGCCACCGAAACCAAAATTACTCCGCAAAATCGGCCTGCCGGAAGCATCGTCCACTTCGACTACCACTGGGAAACGATCCGGCAGCGGCGATCCGCCGCACCAGCGCACATGCAGGGGAAAACTTCGGCACTCTCTCCCCTGCAACAGAAATTCAGTCACGGGGAAGTCACACTCCAGTGGAAACTCCGGGAGCAGCCGAAGCGTTCCGGAAAACGATCCTGCGGAAGGATTCGTCAGCACAACTTCCACCGGCGTCAAACGGTCGGTGCGGATGACCGGCTGTTCCGGATACAGCACTTCAAACATAATTTCCCGATCCGGTACGGGACGAATCGAAACACTCGGTGCGCCCGAAATACGGATGGATGAATTTCGGCTAGCCGCCATTTCCACCGCAATCCGCGCGGTATCTTCCGTCAGCGCATCAAAAGAGGCCGTCCGGTGTTTGACGGAGATTCCGGCACTGAGGTTCCCTCCGACGTTCCCCACCCAATCCTCCGGCAGAAATTTTGCACCCCGGAGTATCCCCAGCAGTGCACCTGCGGTGGCGGCGGTGCAATCAGTATCCCATCCGGCATTGTAACAAAACTCCATGCAATCGCAAAATGAATCTCCATGCCGAAACAATGCCGCAAGAACAATGGCAAAATTGGTGATGGCTTTCGAGGCATCCCGATCGCCATAGCGCCGGATCATCCGTCGCCAGAGAACAGCATCCGAAGTGTTCTGATGACAAAGTTTCCGCATATCACATAACACGATCCCAATCGAGGAATTCCCGGGCAATACCGCCAGCGCGGCATCAAAAATTCCCGAGAGCGTTTCCTCGACAAATGCGGCGGCGGCAGCAGCAGAAAGAAACATCTCCACCTCAACGCTGAATCCCGCATGGTCAAGTTCGCCATCCATCTTTGCGTACTCAGCGGCCAGTGTGGGATTTCCGGGGCAAACCATCCCCCAGATTTCACTGCGGATGGGGCATCCCTCCGATTCCCGGAAGAAATCGTTGTTCCAATCCCCAGAGAGCGGAGAATGAATGCCCCGCTCAATGTTGTTCATAAAAACTCCGTATTCGCAAAAGTTGTACTCGCAACGGTCGAACCACATCTCTTCCAAATCCCGACGTGTCAGAAACAGCCCCCGTTCCTGAAACGCCTCCAGCCAGACAAGTTGGATATCAAGATCGTCATTAGGCAATAACTCATCCGGCCAGATATCGACGGCTTTGGCGCAACCGAACCGCTTATGATTTTCGACCGGGGCGCCGATGGCTCCTCCGATCGATTTCCCCAGCCACCCGGCTTGAATCCGATCGCAAAGTTCAGCGTATGAAATTGAGCGCATGAAAATCTCCTTTTAAAAATCCTCATCCATATGTTTACTGCGAAATTGTTCCCGAAATTGACGGGGAGTGACTGATTCAAGGGATTTGAATTGCCGAGCCAAATAACTGGAGTCGGTAAAGCCGTTCTTAAATGCCACGGATTCAATGCTGCAGTCGTCGTTTTTGAGCATTACCTTGACCCGTTCCAGCCGAAGCCGAAGCAGATATTCCATCGGAGGTAATCCGGTCTGGCGGTGAAAGTTCACACAAAACGCCGTCCGGCTCATTCGTGACAGGCGCACCAGTTGCGGCAACCGAAGCGGGGCGGCGTAGTTGTTATGCAAAAACTCCAACACACGCCCGATATTTTCACGATTTCCAGCCTCTGCCGATTCTGGTCCTTCAGTAACAGGAAGCCGCCCAAGGCGAACCAAAAGTTCCACCAGCAACGCACGCCGCAAAAACAACGCACCCGGCGGAGCGGCCCTCTCCTCCTCACGAATTTCTTCGAGCCGCAAGCGGCAACGGCAAAACTCCTCCGTCCCAAGATGAAGAATCTTCCGCTCCCGAAGCAAAACACGAAGCCCCGGCAACTGACAAACCCCGTCCCATTCAACTCCCAGATGCTCCGCCTCAAACATCAGATTGTAAAGCGCCAGATTGTCATCAGAAGAAAAACCGTGCGCCATCCCTGCCGGAATCCCGAAAACATCACCTGGAAGCAATGGAACGGCCTCCTCGCCCGTCAGGTGAATGCCGGTACCGGAAATAACGAACCCGAACTCAATGAATTCATGATCGTGCAAAATCTGATGCTTCATCCGCGGCCGGGAAAGCATCACCCGAATCGGAGACGATCCCGAATGGAACACCTCTGCTCTTTCCCAATGAATGCGATGCGTCATTTGCATTTCCTTCTCTGTTCTTGCCTTATAGTATACCAGCCCCATGCGGCTTACGGTATAACGATAATGCCGAAAAACAGGATTTTCGTTCATTTCATTCGGGGCATAAAAAAAGCCCGTCACAATAGACGGGCGTCAGATCGGACTATTTCGCCGATTCCGGTAACGGTGGCTCCTGCCGCCCACGAACGAACTGGTTCGGATCGGCCGACACGTTCCGGGTGAACTCCTGAAGCGTTTGAAGTGAGTTGTCAAGCCGGGTGAGAGTCATTTCAAACCGGCGACGCAACGCCGCTGCGTCTTCACCGACTTTAGTGCCCGCGGTGCGCGCCTCCTCCAGAGCTTCAACGGCGTCTTTCAAGAAGGCGTTGAGATTTTTCACCGCCTCCATCGCTTCGGGGTCATCGCTCAATTTACGCAACGAGGCGAGCCCTGCGTCAAGATTGGCGATGGAATGATTGATTTTATCCACATTCTCCGACGAAAGCGCAACTTCCAGCCGTTTGCTGGAAATTTGAAGACTCGCGCAAATCTGGTCGATGTTGGTCAGTGTATTCTGAAATTCCTTGCGGTTCAAAATCTCTCCAAGGCTGTCAATCGTTTCATCCAGCTTATCGGCAAACTGGATGAAGTTGATCTGGCTCAAGCCCTCCAGCATACGACTGATGTTCTGAATCGCGTTACCGATATGCGACGGGCGCGACGGGATGTAAGTCACCCCATCCGGCGGCCGCACGTTAAGGTAGGGGAGTGCGGACGGCAGCGATTCACTGCTGGAGAGTTCCAGATAAGCGCCGCCCATGATTCCCGCCGCGTTGACGAAGCAACTCAGATTTTTCTGGTGCATTACGCTGGCGAAATCCATATCTCCCGCGTCACTTCCCGACGAGGCTCCTTCCCGCTCCAGCATCGACGGCAGAATCTCAAAGTAAACCGCGATATAACCATCCGTGCGCCGCATGGCCATACCGGTAATTTTGCCGACCGGCAGCCCGAGGTATTTGACCGGAGAACCGACCGCCAACCCCTCAACCGATGTGTTCAGTACCGTCATCGCCTGGAAGCGCGGCTCAAACAGTTTGCCGACGCCGACCGAAACGAATCCGAGAATCAGGAGAACAATCGAGATCAGGAGAAAGCCCCCCAACTTCAATCGATTTGCTTCATTCATAATGGTGTTTCCCTTGGTTATCGCATCAGGTAAAAGCACGCGGTGATACCGGCGTCGATTACAACGGTCAGAAAAATCGCCGTGACCACCGCCCCGGTGGTCGCCCGGCCAACACCCTGCGCGTCACGCTCGGCGCTGATCCCTTTCCAGCAACCGATCGTCGCGACGATGACGGCAAAAAACATACTTTTCACCAGCCCCTGCGTCAGATCGATCGGCTGGATGACCTCGAACGTTTTGGCGAGATACTCCGCCATCGAAGCCTTCAACGCGACGCAGACCACCGCCATACCACCGATGATGCCGCAAGTGCTGGAGAGAATCGTCAGCCCCGGCATGACGAACATCAGAGCGATGACTTTCGGAATCACTTCAAAACGGCCGATGTCGAACCCGAACGTCACCATGGCATCCAACTCTTCGCGGGATTTCATCAGCCCCAGCTCGGAAGCGAACGAAGACGCGGTGCGCCCGGCCAACACCACCGCCGTCACCAGCGGAGCAAGTTCAGTCACGATCACGGTTCCAACCAGCGTCGCCACCATGCTGGTGTCCGCGCCGTAACGGCTGAGCTGCACAATCGCCTGAAACGCGAGAATCACACCAATCAGCAACCCCAACAACGAAATGATCGGCATCGCGTCCGATCCGCAACTATCCATATAATAGAAAATACTACGCCACTTGACCCGGAACGGATGAAGCGCCGATTGCAAAAGCGAACGAAGCAGTTGTCGAAAAAACCGGAAGAAGCCGCACACCTCCCCGCAGATCACAATCGACGTATCGGCGATCTGCAAACAGAGTTCCTTGAGGGAACGGATGTTCCGGGATTCCCTCATTTTCCCGGTGTCTCCGGCGTCGTACGGGACCATTCGCCGATCCGCTCCGCCAGCTGCCGGAGGGCAACGCCCGCCGCCCGCGCGGTTTCCTCAGCCGAGCGATCCTTCACCGGAACGGAAAAGTCGAACCGGAAACGCTCCCGATCCAACTCGCCCCAGCTTCCGGCGAATTGGAACACATTTTTCACCGCATCCACCTCAAACACATCGAGCGTGCCGGTGAGGTAGCGAACACCGCCCGCGCCTTCCGGCGTCAGCGCACGATTCAGCGCCAATGAAACCAGTTGTCCGGGCGGAAGCGCCCAGAAGTGGTACGGGTCGCGAACCACCTGTCCGGAGGCTTCCCGGAATTGCAGGCGGACGCCCGCCGTCGAATCATTGCGAAACTCCATGACCGAGAGGTCTCCAGACGTCGTCACCGCCTCCCCCGCCGGAAGATCGTACTCCATCACCGGGCGATAGGATTCAAACAGGCAGCCGGAAAAAAGAAACAACGCTCCGACGCACGCCGACAGGGTGATCCACTTCATAAACCTCGGCCTCCTTGTTTCATCACGATAATTGTGGAAATGATTTCCTAATAAAATACCAGTCCGAAGGTTGATTTTCAAGACGGAAAAGATTGCAAAATGTCGATTCCCATGGTATTTTATCTTTAAGTTGTGCTTTTACTTCCAACCAAAATCGTTTTCAGGAGATTTGACTGCGTAATGTATCTTGAAGAAATCAATTCCCCGGCGGATCTTCGCGAACTCTCGCCGAAGGAGCTTGAAACCCTTGCGCAGGAAATCCGGGAACTCATTATCGACACCGTAAGCCGCAATGGGGGACACCTCGGCGCGAATCTGGGGACGGTCGAACTGAGCATCGCACTGCATTATGTATTCAACATCCCTTCGGATGCGCTGATTTTCGACGTCGGACACCAGAGCTATACGCATAAAATCCTCACCGGGCGGCGGGAGTTTTTCCGAACGCTCCGCCAGCATGGCGGCTGTGCCGGATTCCCCACCCCCGCCGAGTCACCATTCGACGCAAGCATCGCAGGCCATGCCGGGAGTGCGATTTCCACCGCGCTCGGCATCTCCACCGCATTCGCCGCCGCCAAGAGCCGCCACAAGGCGATCGCCGTTGTCGGCGATGGGTCGCTCAACTGCGGCGTTTCCTTGGAGGGGTTGAACAACGCGGGAGCCGGAATCGACGGCAAGAATCTCATCATTATTTTAAACGACAATAAAATGTCGATTTCACAAAACGTCGGTTCCCTCGCCCGGTCGCTGAACCGAATCATCGCAGGGAACTTCTACAACCGGCTCAAGACATCCGCAAAACGTCTGCTGTTCTCCCTCCCCCGGCACAAGACGCTACACCGCTTGATCCGGCGATTTGAGGAGACGATCAAGTACCTGATTCTGCCCGGCGGAGTGTTTGAAGAGCTGGGAATCCGCTACATCGGGCCGATCGACGGGCACTCCATGGAGGAACTGCTCTACCATCTGCGCCATCTGGAAGGGCAACAAAACGGCCCCGTGCTGCTGCATGTGGTAACCGAAAAGGGGCGCGGATACGAACACGCCAGAAAAAACCCGGCGCGATTCCACGGTGTTCCCGGCTTCTGCCGCGAAACAGGAGAAATCTCCTCCTCCGGCAAGCCGACGTTTTCCGGCGTATTCGGTGAAGCGGTTCGCGATCTGGGCGACCGACACGAGGACGTCCATACCATCACAGCGGCAATGAAAGACGGCACCGGGCTGTCGCTCTTCGCGGACAAATATTGGAGCCGCTTTCACGACGTTGGAATCGCCGAAGAACACGCGGTCACCTTCTCTGCGGGGTTGGCGGCAGCCGGATTGCGGCCGGTCTGTGCGATCTACGCAACCTTTATGCAGCGGGCGCTCGATTGCGTTTATCACGATGTGGTGCTGCCGCAACTCCCGGTCATCTTTATGCTGGATCGCGCGGGAGCGGTCGAAGACGGGCCGACACATCACGGAATTTACGACCTCGGTTTCCTGCGCGCCCTCCCCGGCCTGACCGTCATGGCACCACGAAGCGGAGCGGAACTGCGTAAAATGCTTTCGTTCGCATATGAATTGAAGCAGCCGGTGGCGATCCGCTACCCACGTGGCGGCAGCAATGTTCCGCCGGACGCGGAGGTGCCGGAGCTGAAACTCGGCCATGCCGAAATCGTCCTCGAAGGCAACGGCCCGGTTCTCTGGGCCATGGGTCCCGAAGTC
Organism: Victivallis vadensis; assembly: GCA_040393525.1. GTDB lineage: Bacteria > Verrucomicrobiota > Lentisphaeria > Victivallales > Victivallaceae > Victivallis > Victivallis vadensis_A. Next base: position 59,270 of record JBEBTY010000011.1, read on the forward strand.
GATACGGCGCTGAATATAGCGCAGCTGCTCGATCTGGATTGTTGCGTGGTCAACGCACGCTTCCTCGCTCCGTTCGATGCGGAACTCGCCCGAAAACTGGCGCAGAACCGCATGACTATTTCCATCGAAGATCATGTTCTGACCGGCGGGCTCGCGTCGGCGCTGGATGAAGCGCTGATCAACACGCCGCACGGAACGGTGCTTCACTTCGGCTGGTCATCCAGCCACCCGATCCCGCACGGCAAAGTGGACACCCTGCGCAAAGAGGCCGGGCTGACCGCCGAAGCGATCGCCAAAGCGATTCAAAAGCGAACCTAACGGGCTTGCAGCCGGAAGTTCCGGGGAGTGGTTCCTTTGGCCTCACGAAATTTACGGCAAAAGTAGTTGCCGTCGCAAAATCCACATTGCAGTGCGATCTCCTCCACTCCGGCATCGGTGAGAAACAGCAGTTCGGCGGCTCGGGTGATCCGCACCTGCAACAGATATTCGATCGGCGTACAACCGATCGTATTGCGGAAATGCCGGAAAAAATTGCGAGCGGACATTTTGGCGACATGCGCCAGTTCATCGACGGTGACCGGAGAAGCATAGTTCCGGTTGATGTATCCAACCGCGTCGCCAACCAGAATGCTAACCCGATCCGCCGGTTGCCCCGGCCTTCCCGCCCGGCCGATCTGTGTAATGATTTCCATAAAAAGCGCAAGGCTGAGAAACAAATTTCCCGGCAGGACGCCGTTGGTTTCATCGCACAACCGGTCGGAGAGATTCAACACATTCGCCAGCGCCACCGGCTCAAGCGAGGTCACCGGCACCACGGTCGAACGCGACACCCCATCCTCTTTTCTTTGCGGAAACATCGTGCTGAAAAGCGGCAACGAACTGCCGTCCAGCCGCGGCAATCCGAGCCGGCCGCAATCGTAAGCCACGTTGACCAGCTCCATATCAGCGGTTTCGTCATAACTGTGCAATACACCAGGATGAACCAGCAGAACGTCGCCGCGTTTGACTCGATGCGACTGACCATCCAGCAAATGCACCGCACTCCCCTCGGCAATAATGACAAGTTCCGTGTATTCGTGGTCGTGAAAGTTTCGTTGCGAATGAGTTCCCTTGGGAATCCGCTTGACGAAAAGCGGCAATGCTCCATCGCGGACATATTGGCTCAATCGAAAAAGCGCTCGTTTCCGCATAACACCTCCAATGGTTCACTTGGCGTTAATATGCTATAAAATGGCAAAAAAGTCAAGGATTTTTTTCATCTTTTGCAGTATAATTAAGAAAGAGCATTTACCAAGGAGGTCCGTCACATGAATGCGTCCACTCATTTCCGGCTGGAACCGACGGAAGCGCCGGCGCTTCCGTTCCTTGTTTTTTACCGCACAATATTTTCGACTGAATCCGAGAGCCGCCTGCACTTCCGCTACAGCGCTGACGAACGTTGTATGATCTTTCTTGATGGAGAACGGATCGCCGAAGGGCCGGAAATCGGCACCCCCGATCACTGGCACTATGGCGTTGTCGAGCGCCTGCTGGCGCCGGGGGATCACTGCCTTGTGGCGCGTGTTTCCTCTTTTGCGCCCTTCTCGCCAAGCGCCCAGATGTCAATCCGACACGGGTTTTTCTTTGAAGAAGAGAGCCATCTCGTCACAGGGGAGTGGGAACATCAGGTCGCCGCCGGAATCACCTTTCTCCCCAGCAATGTCGTATGGGGAACCGGACCCTGCGCCGAAGTCGCTCCCGAATTCAATTGGAACGCGATCCGGGGCAAAGGGGGGAGTTGGCTTCCGGCTGTTCGGGTTCCGGACTCCCGCGCTCTTTATGCACAGGAACTCCCTCCGATGCGGCGGGAGCGAATCGAAGGCGTCCATCAGGATGCGGATGGATTTCACCTTCCCAGCTACGCCTGCGTCTGGGCGGAGTACGAGTTCGAGGGGCCGGGAACCGTGGAGCTTCGCTGGTTTGAACGCGCCACCGGAGGCGAAGCAGGCAACGCCGATCGCCTGACACTCCCGCCGGGGCGCGTGCGCTGGGTGGATTTCAAATTCCGGGCGGGGCGACGGGTAGAATTGCAATTCACCGGAAGCGCCAGCGTGACCAAGGCGGAATTCCACCGCACCGGTTACCCGTTTTCGTTACAAAAAAGCCTTGCGCATCCGAATCCCCGCCGAGAATGGTTGCTTCGCACCGCATTCCATACCCTGGAGTGCTGTTCAGTGGAAACGTATTTCGACTGTCCCTTTTACGAACAACTCCAGTATGTCTCCGACAGCCGGATCGAGATGCACGCAACACTCGCCGTCACCGGGGACGAGCGACTGCCGCGCAAAATGTTACGTGAATACGCACGCGGATTGTTCTCATACGGAGCATTGCGCGACCGCTTCCCCTCCAAGGATCCGGAGCAGGAATTCCAGCCGGGGGATCACTATGTTTATCTGATCCCCTCCTTCGCCGCGCTCTACCTCCAGATGACGCACGACTTCCTGCTGTTCCACCCGGACGAGGAGCTGGCAGGCGAACTGCTCCCCGCCATGCGCCGAATCGCGGGGTGGCTGCGAAATCACCGCCACCCCGATCATCTGTACCGGGAGCTCCCCGGCTGGAACTTCATCGATTGGGTTCCCGCCTGGGAATACGGCGTCCCGACCCATTGTGAGCGAGGCGCCGGCTGTACGCTGAACTGGATCATCGTCCAATCTTTGCGCGACCTCGCCGATATCGAACGCGCATTCGGCAACTCCGACGACGCGCGGATGCTGGAGGAAGAGGCGGAGGCAACCCGGCTGGCGATCCACCGCGCCTTCTACAATTCGGAGCGCGGCTGCTTCGCGGAAGACGAGGGGCATCGCACCTTTTCAGAACATGCACAGGTGTTCGCCGCCCTGACGGAAAACTCGCGGGAACATTTTGAAGTCGTCACCCGGCAGACACTCGACCACACCAGCATCAGCTTCGACTTCTACTATTTTGAAGCCTGCGCCCGATTCGATCTCCCGGAAATCGCGGAGAAGCGACTGGAACGCTACTACGCGCTCGCCGATTCGGGGCTGGACACTCTGCCGGAGGAATTCACCAAATGGAGATCCTGCTGCCATGCCTGGAGTTCGCACAGCCTCTACTTCGAGTTCCGTACAAGGAATCTTTCCGACCGAATCAAAAGGTAAATAGTCGCGCCGGAGCTGGCCGCGCGGCCAGCCCCGGGCGATCCCATTTTTTTCTGTCCTCACATCCGCAACTCCCGGTTGCGTTCCGGTTTATCGATCTTTCACGGTCGATTTTTTTTGCCCTTTTCCGCTCAAGCCGAATATTTTTGAGCACGAAAAAATATTTCCCTGACAAATTTCCTTGACAGACGGGTAAATATGTGATATACTTTCGCCAAACAAATAATCAGGAGCGTCTTCATGGCCGAGTTCGCCGTCGTCACTCATCGTGATTGCGAAATCATTGATATTACGGAAGAAATCAACAAATGGATTCCCGATGCACTCGCGTGCGGGGTCTGTCATGTGTTCTGTCCGCACACGACCGCGGGACTTACGATCAATGAAAATGCCGACCCAGATGTTAAGCGCGACCTCCTCGCCAAGCTCAACACGTTGGTTCCGGCGCAGGAATCATACTATCGCCACGCCGAAGGGAACAGCGCCGCGCACCTGAAAGCCTCGATGCTCGGTTTTTCGCTCACGCTTCCGGTTCGAAACGGCAAGCTGAACCTCGGCACATGGCAAGGCGTTTATTTCTGTGAATTCGACGGTCCCCGCACCCGTCATGTTCGCTTTCTTTTACAGGCAGCTCAGGGATGAAACCGACAGCTCAAACCAGCAGGAGTCACGCCATGAAATCTCTTCTAACCGAACAGATCCTCACCATCGGAGTCACGCTGGCGCTCTCCATTCTGATCCCGCTCTACATTTACGACGAAGTCATCTGGTACTTTCCCGTCATCATGGGGTCGTTTGCCCTCATATCGATTTTCATTCCGCGACTGAAGATGCCGCGCAAATCAGCGTCGCCGGAAAAACTGGAAAGACGAAATGCGATGGCGGAACAAAAGCGACTGAAACGTGTCCGAGAACAAGGGTGGGACTGGGAGATTTGCGGCGAACTGCTCTGCAAACGCGAACTGGATACCGGAAAAACGCTCATTGAGATCCATCGTAAAACATTGCGGGAACTTTGGGCCGTCAGCACCGCCAGCGGGGCTGTTAACGATGTATTCGCCCTACACTTCATCCTGACGGAGGAGGAAACCCACGTCATCGAAGCCGAGCATTATTCCAAAAACGTACTGGATTGGGCTCTCACGTTGGATGGATTCGACCTTGAAGCCTTCCTTCAGTGCATGCGCGGCACAGAGAGCCGGAAGAAACTTCTCTGGTCCGCCCACCAAGCTGAAACTGCGGGGTAACACCCGGCCTTACGGCTCCGTGAAACCGCGCGGGGGAATCTCGGTAAAAGCCGGAACCTTTGCACTCGGATCATGAAGCAGGCGGAAAAGTATCGCCGACGCGCGTTCCGCAATCGCCGAAAAATCCTGCTGGCAGATAATCACGTTCCGGTAACTGCGGAGCGATGTGTTCTGACATTGATCGAAGAACGCGCCATAAAGTTCGCCCTCTCCTTCCGGCGCCGGACTCCCGGCATTGCCCAATACCGCAGCAGGCTGAAGCGAATCGATTCGCCCGGATTCCGGGTACGGATGCGCAGGCAAATTCAACGCCGCCAGATACTCCCTGGCCGCAACGGCACGCGATAGCGAAACCGGATTTTGCACCGGGAACTCCAGATAGAACTCCTTCGCTCCCCATTCCACGCAACGATCGATCATCCGCCGCACCGCCGGACGGCTCTCGCTCGTCACCACCGGGCAGGTCAACCCCGCCCAGTAACGATCCACCATCACATGAGGAATCGGCAAGGAATTGACCAACTCGGTCATTCCGGCGCAAGTGGCGGTGTCGCCCGGCGGAATCAACAAGGCGCCATCCGCCACTTTCTGGTACAATTTGTGAATGAATTGTCGGAAACGCTCGGCGGAATTGGTGTGGAGCACCAACTGAAGATCGTATTTCTCCCGAGCGACCAGCTCATTCAGATTCAATGCCGCCTCCAACTCAATCGCGGCCTGCGGCGAGCCGAACGCGAACCAGATGTTTCCGGTTCGCCCCGCCGCCAGCTGACGCGCCGGCAAATTCGGGGTATAGCCGTGCTGCCGAGCCAACTGGCGAACGGTTTCGCGGGTCTCTTTGCGAACCCGCGGATCGTTGCGCAGCGCCCGCGAAATCGTCGAGGCGTTCAGCCCGGCGAACCGGGCCAGATCATGAATGGTAACGGGCATCAGCGCACTTTGAAGGTCTTGATTTCAAACGGGCGAAGCGTGAGAACGACTTTGCCGTCCGCCGGAGCGAAAGTCTCGCCTTCGGTCCACTCCAGCAGATTGGTCTCCTGAAGTTTCTTTCCGGCGGGAACGGTGAGAACCGCCCGCGACTCGCGACCAGCCTGCTCCACCAGGCGGATGACCAAACAATTTTCTTTCTCCGCCTTTTTGACCGCAGTGAGGGCGACATGCTCGGCGTCGATCGCGACCGGAGAAACCATCTCCGCCGCGACGCCGACGACTTCCAGCGCGGGGCGGTTCAATTTCGCCGCCTCGGCACGCACGTTGGAATGATTCAGGTTCCCGATGTGCGGGAGGAAGCTGTATGTGAATTCATGGTGCCCCATATCCGCATCCCAGTCCGGGAACTTCGGGGCGCGCAGCAGACAAAGATCCATCGTCGTGCCGAACACCTTATGGCCGTACTTGCAGTCATTGAGCAGAGCCGCGCCATAAAACTCTTCCGAAATATCCGCATACTTCTGCCCGCAGACCTCGAAACGAGCTGCATCCCAGCTTGTATTACGGTGCGTCGGACGGCGAACGGTTCCATACTGGATATCGAAGCTGGCTTCTTCGGTGAATGCCGCAACCGGGAACGCAACGCGAAGCATCTTTCGCGCTTCATCCCATTCCGCAGTGGTGGCAAAGTCGAGCCGTTTACTTCCTTCCGCCAGCGTAACGCGCTGGGTCAGCGTGGAATTGCCGACGCCGAGCCGGAACTCCAGTCCGGAACGAACCGGGCCGCGCCAGCCGCGCGCCGGAGCGATGCTCTTCGCTGTGCCGCACTTCTGCTGCTCGTAGAAAATCTCAATATCCCACGCCTCGTGGTGATTGGCGCGTTCGACGTAAAGTGAAAATTCATTGCCGACCGTTCCGGCGGGCAGAACTTCACGCTTCGCCTCTTTGTCGAAGGCGCGAACCACGCGGCCGTCGGCATCAAATTCATAGCGAATCAGGGCGTTCTCCAACACCAGGGAATTCAGCACTTCGCATTTCACCGCGGCATCCTTGCCACGCTTCAGCATCAGCAGGCTGTTGGCCGGGACATTCGCGCCGACGACCACACGCCCTTCTTCCACCTGTGCCGGAAGCACAGAACCATTCGACGTCAACACGGCGCGATCGCTCCATTCGGCGGCGAGCACGACCGGGTCGTTCTGCGGAACCGAGAGCGAGTTCACCAGCGTCGTCGCATCGGCGTCGGCCTTGCCGAGCTTCCGAACCGCCTTCGCCGCCAGTTCGCGCGACTCCGCCAGCATTTCGGCATATTCGCGTTCGGCGGTTTCGTATACCATGCGGATGGAAGAACCGGGAATAATATCATGGAACTGATTCATCAGAAGGAGCTTCCAGATTCGATCAAGCGCTTCGGTCGGGTATTCGTCCAACGAGCAAAGCGAGTTGACGAACTCCGTCGTATCGAGCATCTGCTCCACCATGCGGTTGCCGCGTTTGGTGTGTCCCTGAACGGTCAGCGTTCCGCGGTGAAGCTCCAGATAAAGCTCTCCACTCCAGGTCGGCAGCTTATCCCGGTATTTGCTCAGACGGTCGAAAAACGCGTCAGCGCGGTCAAACTTTACCTTCGGGCAGCCTTCCAGATCAGCAAGGCGTTTGGCGCGCTCAAGATACTCTTCCTTCGGGCCACCGCCGCCGTTGCCGATACCATAGAGGCTCATGAATTCATCGAGAATGGTGTTCTCGTTGAACTTGACTTCAGCGGAAACGAGTTCACGCGGAACCACCGAGGCGTTATAAGTGTCTTCCGGCGGGAAGTGCGTCAGAACTTCGCTGCCGTCGATACCGCGCCAGTTAAAGGTGTGGAACGGGAACTTGTTCGACCAGCTCCAGGAAATTTTCTGCGTAAGGAAATAGTCGCAACCCGACTGGCGGATGATCTGCGGCATCGCGGCGGAATAGCCGAACACGTCCGGAATCCAGAGATTTTTCACATCCACGCCGAATTCGTCCATAAAGAAATTCTTGCCATGGAGAAATTGGCGAACCATCGATTCCCCGGAGATCAGATTGCAGTCCGCTTCGACCCACATACCGCCCTGAAGCTCCCAGCGGCCCTCTTTCACCGCTGCCTTGATCTTTACATAAAGTTCGGGATAATGCTCCTTCACAAACGCATAATGCTGCGGAGCCGAAGCGCCGAACACATAGTCCGGGTACTGCTCGAGCAACAAAAGCTGGCTGGAGAAGGTGCGCGCACACTTGCGGATCGATTCCCGAACCGGCCAGAGCCAACCCGTATCAATGTGAGCATGTCCAACCGCAGAGGCGGTCATCGCCGAAGAAACGGCGGGGCGCGACATGACTTTCTTCAGCGCTTCACGCGCCAATCCGGCGTTGGCCGGGTTTTCGGCAAAACGGTTCGCCGCGTCGTTCAACGCCATGACGATCTCGTCGGTACGGCGGCCGCGCGGCGGCAGAACTTTGACCAGGTCGAGCAGCACTTCCCAATCCAGCCGCAGATGCCAGAGGTCACGGTTGAAGTGACCGATGCGCATTTTCTCAGCGACACCCTCGTAATTCCCATACGGATAAATGGTACTGAGCGACGGCTCGGCGCTCATCTTCATGCCGAACAGCGCGTTGGCGGCGGCTTCGATCCAGAATTCGAGCTTCTGTCCAGCCTTGACTTCATAGGGGAGCTGGAAAAACTCTTTGCGATAGTTCTCACTCAACACCGAACCGGCGGAGAAACCGTAGTAAGGGACGCCGTCCTGAAACAACAGCGATTCGCCGCTCAAGTTGACCGACAGTGCGATCGGCTTTCCGGCCCATCGGGCGGGAACTTCGGCTGTCATATGAAACCAACCGCTGTCCCAGGGGCCGCCCCAGCGTTCGCCTTCGCGGATCGGACGATACTCGCCATTCAACCGGTCGGCATACGGAACCGGGTCGACGCTGTGCCGGAATTCAACAGTCATCGGAATGGTTTCGACGAACAACTCCTCCGCCAGACGGCCGTAAAACCGATTGGCGCGATCCAGATAAAGATCAAATTCTCGCTGCAGCATGTGACGATCCTGTTCTATGGGTTAAGGTGTGTTAAAAAACAATAAAAATACAACCGGTTGTATTAACTGTTAAGATATCTGCTTTCCTGAAAAAATCAAATGTGAATTCTCAAAAAAACGTCCGCATTCCAAGACAGACAGAAAAAAGCGGGGAAAAACGGATTTTTCGCCGGTTCCATCCTTGCATAAATGGATTCAACCTATTATATTAAAGTTTCTTGTATCACGGACATACTCGGCGCTTATGGTCAATCCTCGGACCTGTTAGTTCCGGAGACTGGTTGTTGCGAAGAAAAAAACGTGGCTGTTTACGCAACGACGGGGTTTCCTGCGTCCGGCAGATACCAGCGATCGAACTTGAAAAAGCAAAAAGAGGTAATGTAAGTTTATGGTCAGAGTCAGACTGAAGCGCACCGGAGCCCGCAACGCGGCCTGCTTCCGAATTGTTGTGATGGATCAGCGTTCGAGCCGGGACGGCAAAGCGATTGAGGAGCTTGGCTTCTACGATCCGCGTCGCAAAGAAGAAAAGATCAACGTCGAGCGCTCCACTTACTGGAAGGGCGTCGGCGCTGACTTCAGCGAAACCGTCGATGCGATCCTGAACCGCGCGAAAGATGGCCGCAGCCTGAAGGACATCGTCAAGAAACCGTCTATCTCGAAGAAGGCGAAAGCCAAACTCGAAGCGGAAGCTGCCGCCAAGGCGGAAGCGGAAGCCGCGGCGAAAGCTGCTGCCGAAGCTCCGGCTGTCGAAGAAGCTCCTGCCGAAGAAGCTCCTGCCGAGGCCTGATCGGGAGACAGCGCGGATACGGACACGGCACTCAATCGTAACGAAACTGCCGGTTCGGCTCCGCACAACTGAGAAGGAAATACAAAATGCTTAAGGCATTGTTCAACTTTCTGTCCGGCGGCGGCTCGAGCGCGAAAAGCGCACGCCCCAGCACCGGAAAGACCGGAGATGCCTCCGGAGGTAATTTGCATGATCTGGAGGGGTTCGTCGACTACGTCGTTCGCGCCCTGGTCGACAACCCGAATGAAGTTTCGATCCGTACGGAAGAAACGGAAGAAGGCTGTTCGATTCAGATCCGCTGCAAAAAAGAAGACATCGGCAAAATCGTGGGAAAACGCGGCAAGACCATTATGGCGATTCGCTCGCTGGTCTCCGGCGCGGCCGGAAGACAGCGCAAGCGGGTCTCGGTCGAAGTCCTCGATTAAAACGGTTTTGTGAGGATCAATGCGGATCGACATTGTCACGTTGTTTCCGGAAATATTTCCGGGCCCACTCGGCGAAAGCATCGTCGGACGGGCAATGGCCGGGAATCTGGTCGAAATCAACGCAATCGATCTGCGAAACTATGCGAATGACGCACGCGGCACGGTGGATGAAAAACCGTACGGTGGCGGTCCGGGAATGCTGATGAAGGTAGAACCGCTTGTCAAAGCGATCGAACACCTCAAAACCCCGGAGAGCATGGTGATCCTGACTTCCCCGCGGGGCGAACGATTCACGCAATCGGCCGCCCGCGAGCTGGCGGACTGCAAACATCTGATTGTAGTCACCGGCCACTATGAGGGAGTCGATGAAAGAGCGATTGAGCTGACAGTCGACCGTGAGTTTTCGTTGGGTGATTTTGTGCTCACCAGCGGCAATCTTGCGGCGATGGTCATGGCCGATGCGATCGTCCGGCTGCTGCCGGGCGTGCTCGGCAGCGACGATTCGAGCGTCGACGAGTCACACTCGTCGGGGTTGCTTGAGTATCCGCAATACACGCGGCCGCCGGAGTTCCGGGGGCTGAAGGTTCCGGAGGTTTTACTTTCCGGGGACCACGGGCGGATCGACGCATGGCGCCAGGCTCAATCGGAACGGCTGACCCGGGAACGGCGGCCGGATTTATGGGAACAGTATTTGAAAACTATGGAGGCAGGTTCAAATGAACATACTCGACAAGATTCGTAAAGAACAGGTGAACGCGGAACGTCATCAATTCAGCGTCGGCGACACGATCAAGATCTCCGTCAAGATCGTCGAAGGCGACAATGAGCGTATCCAGCAGTTCCAGGGAACCGTCATCGCGCGCCGCGGCGAAGGCATTGAAGAAACCTTCACCGTCCGCCGTGTTCAGGCTGGCGAAGGCGTCGAGCGCGTCTTCCCGATCAACAGCCCGCGCATTGCCAAGATCGAAGTGGTTCGTCGTGGCGATGTCCGCCGTGCGAAGCTCTACTATCTCCGCGACAAAGTCGGCAAAGCCGCCCGCGTCAAGGAACTCCGCACCAAATAATCTCTTTTGCAAAAAAGAGTTATGTGCATCGGGGGAAGGGAAAAACTTTTTTTCGCAAGAAAGAGAGTTTCTCCCTTCCCCCGAGTTTATTTCCCCCGCTTACCGAAAGGATGAGATATGCTGACCGAAGAGCATGAATTGTTTTGTTTTGAGCGGGAGTGTTGGGCTGACGGGTTTTCGTTTGTCGCCGGGGTGGACGAGGTCGGCCGCGGGCCGCTGGCAGGGCCGGTGGTGGCGGCGGCGGTGGTGTTTCCCCGCGGAATCGTCGTGCCGCACGTCAATGATTCCAAGCAGTTGACGGAGGCGGAGCGAGAGACGCTACGCGACGCGATCTGCGCGATTCCCGGCATCCAGATCGGGATCAGTGAAATCGACGTGGAAACCGTCGACCTGATGAACATTCTCAACGCCACCCATCTTGCCATGCGCCGGGCGGTGGAGCAGCTGGAGCGGGCGGATTTCATTCTAGTGGACGGGCGACCGGTCAAGCGGCTCCCCCTCCCTTCCCGCGCACTGGTGAAAGGCGACGCCAAATCGGCCAGCATCGCAGCGGCCAGCATCGTGGCTAAAGTCTATCGCGATCACCGGATGATCGAGCTGGACAAGCGTTATCCCGGCTACGGCTTTGCCGAACACAAAGGGTACGGAACCGCGCAGCACCTTGAGGCGCTGCGTACCCTTGGCGTGACGCCGATTCATCGCCGCAGTTTCCGTCCGGTGCGCGAAATCCTCGATCCTCCACCGGAACAACTCGAATTGTTCTAAGCACCTAGCCGGGTTCTCTGCGAAAAAGTTGACAGGCCAGGCTGCTTTCAAGTGAATTCAACTTGAAAGGAGAGCTTGGTCATGGGGCAGAACAATTCCGGCCTTCCGCATCTTACAGCGGGAAGAAACATTGTGGTGGAAACCGTCACCGGCGGCTACCGCATCAGCGCGCGACCGAACGCACCGAACATCTATCGCGGATTCTTTCAAGTCCGCCCCTACCCGGAATATTCCGCAGGGGGAAGCGCCCGGCAAATACAGATCGTAAATGGCTCCCTCCCCTATGAAAGAGCCGCGGACGAACCGGCCGGACATGTTTCCATCGATCGGCTCCATCTGATTCCGGAAGAGAAAGGCGGCGGGATCGGCAGTCGCAGAATGCGTTTCCCGATCCCGCCCAAATCTTCACTGACCCTGCCGGACGGCAACAGCGTCGTGTTCCTGAAGGTGACGGCACACTCCGGCGGCGGAGCGGAACGGAAGAAATTCTCCGACGGCAACAACCGCACCGTCTATTTCACTTACGATTATCTCACACTACTGGAAGGCGAGGAACCGGAGCTGAAGGAGGGCGTCATCTATTTCCCGCTCGCTGAGGCAGAGTGCGACGGCACCGGATACTCCTTGACGCAGCTCAATTCCGGGGAGCCTTCCGGCGTCATTATGCAATATTATGGCAGCGACACACTCGAAGATTCCGATTCCGGGTCCGAATCCGGGTTCGATTCCGATTCGGAATCGCTCTCAAGTTCCGGCTCGGAATCCGACAACGCCTCCTCGTCATCCGATGAAAGTTCTTCTTCCGATGTGGAGTCCTCTTCCACGGACAGTTCCTCCACCGCAGAGGAAAGCAGCAGCTCGTTGCCGGATACTTCCTCCTCCGGAGGCGACGACGAAAGCGATTCCGGTGGCTCCTTCGATAGCGACGGTGAGCCAGACTCCGAATCCAACGACGAAGACAGCGATGACTCCGAATCCAGCGACGACGGAGGAGGCGACGACTCTGAATCCAACGGAGGGAATTGGAGCTATGATCCCAACCTCTGGTATATCGTGGCGGACTGCACCCGCCATTTGTTCCATCCTTCTCTCGGAGAAAATTTCTCGGGAACGATCAACTACTACGCGGCCAAAGGCGACAAGATCGTGTTCGATCCGGAGCCGGAACCACCAACGCCCTCCAAGCCGTATGTGGAATGGCTCGGCGTGGTCATGATCGAGGGACCGTTTCTCGACCGGCTCGACATCCCGCAATCGCGTATCGAGGAACTCAATCGCAACAGTCTGGGGGAACCATGCTGATCAATCGTCACAACTGCGTACAGTGCGGCATCAAACATCTGGCTTCGGCGGCGGTGATCGCCCGCGAAATCCTCAACGGGTACGACACTCCGGAATATCGCTTTTACCTCATCGGCAATCTCAATGAAGCGCAAGAGCAGCTCGCCGGAATCGACCCAAACCTTTCGCGGCTGATCCGCTCACTGCGCCTGAAAACGGCGCCGGATGGGTTGGATGCAACTCTATCCGCCTCCACTCTCTCGATGCTCGAACGAATCGCCATCGCCGTTGACGCCCGACAGAAACAGGGAATTTATTCCGGCAAATCCGATCCGGACAATGTCCGGGCACGTTGCCGCTGCACCCCCGCCACCGCCATCGATGTTCTGATTCCTCTGCGTGCCGACGGCTCGAAACGCGGAAATTTGGAACTCAGGCTCGCGCTGCGTTCCATCGAGCGAAATTTACGGGGATACCGCAAAATCTGGATCGTCTCCGACACGCCACCGGCAGGGTTTGAAAACATCGGGTTTCTTCCCGCTTCCGATGACCGGCCACGCAAGCAGATGAACATCCACCGCGCCATTACCACCGCATTGAATCACCCCGAAATCGCGGAAGAGGTGATCTTCTGGGCCGACGACAATGTGTTGCTGTCCCCACTCGATGCGACGGCGCTCCCCATTGCAGCGCGAAACGACGGGCTGCTCGGTTATTCCGGCGACGACGACGCGCGCGTCTGGCACCGCTCACTGCGCCAGACCGGCGAGGCGCTGAAAGCCAAAGGGTTGCCGACCGTCAACTACGAGGCGCATATCCCGGTTCGTTTTCATCGCGACACCTATCTGGCGCTCGCAAAGGAATTTGATTTTGAAGCCGGGGTCGGTCTGTGCTATATTTCCCTCTATCTGAACTGCCGTGGCGTGGGGCAAGCCGTGCCGATGCGCCGGATCAAGGCCACGGTCGAAGGGAAAACATTTGACACGGCCTCGCTCGAAGACAAGCTATTCGTCGGATACAATGACACCGGACTGGCGGCGGGATTGGCGACGGAACTTCTCCGCCGCTTCCCGGAATGTTCACGGTATGAGGTGTCCTCGCCCGCTACCGACCTCTACCCCGTTCCACCGAAAATCGGCACGGTGATCGGAACCTTCGGCACTCCGTTTTACATCGAGCTGCAACTGGCGGCGATGGCGCGCTGGAATCCGATGCCGGTCCTGGTAGTGGACGACGGTTCCGGTGACCCGGAACTCCCCGCGCTCTGCGCGAAATACGGAGCTGAATTTCTTTCGTTGGAACGGCGACACGGACACCGGGCCGGCGACCTTCACATCTTCGCCGCAGGGCTTGAGTGGGCAAAACGGAATCACATTCCGCTGCTGGTGAAACTCTCCCGACGCTTCCTGCCGTTGCGAGAGTGGCAAAACGGACTTCAAAAACTCGCTCGGGAGTCGAACGCAGTCACTTTCTCCAGCTGGTCCAGCGGCTTTCAACTCGATTTCCGCACCGAATGTATGGGGATGTGGGTTCCCGCCTGGTTGTCGATGATTCCGGCCATGCGAAGCGCCGTTCCAAGCGGTCGGCATTTCGTCGAGCGCTTTCTCCACGGCAAAGCACGTGCACTCGCAGAACGTTGGAACACCGACCAGTTTGAGCGCTACCGCAAAAAAATCGATCCGGAACGCCGCCACGAGGGCTATGCGTTCTGGATCGATCTGATGGGAACCGACCGGGAACACCCGGTTCCCGACGTTCTCTGGCACGACGCCCACTCCGAAACGGATTACCGTAAAGCGGGCGACGCGCTCATTGTCACCCCTTAACTGCGCCGGACGAAAGGCCGCGGATAAAGAGCTTCATGCAGAAGATAAAGAGGATCACCAGCGGGATGGACGCAATCGTGTATCCCGCCATCAACTGTCCCCAATTCTTGGTGTACTCGCCTTCGAGATAGAGCAGCGCGACTGAGATGGTCTGCAAGTTCGTATCACGCAGGTAGAGCAACGGAGAAACGAAGTTGTTCCACTGCCCGATGATCGAGAGAATCCCGAGCGTTCCGATGATCGGCATCGACAGTGGAATCACCACGTGCCAGATCTGGTAGAACATGTTCCCGCCATCGATTTCAATCGCGTCGAACAAATCCTGCGGGATATCCTCGATAAAGTTCCGGAGAACGAAGATATTGAACGCCTGCCCACCCGCAATCGCCGGAATGATCAGCGCGAAATGCGTGTTGTAAAGTCCGAGCGACGTAATCAATTTGAACATCGGAACCATGTTCGCCACACCCGGATACATCATCAGAACCATAAAGACGGCGAACAGAAACTTCGAGCCGGGCATCTTGTACCGGGCAAAGAAGAACGCGCCGATCACCGCCACCACCAGCGTCAGCACCGTTGTGGTGATCGCGACGAAAGCGGTGTTGAAGATGGTTGCACCGAGATGATTCCAGCCGAACAGATAGTTTTCCCAATGAAAGGGCGCCTCCGGGAACCACGGGTTCCGGGAGAATTGTTGATTGTCCTTCAACGAGATGTTGATCATCAGATACATCGGGACAAAGGCAAAAAACAGCGTCAGCAGAATAAACAGATGTTTACATAATTCTGCGGTTCGTGAACGTACCACGCGAGCCATATATTACAATCCCTCTCTTATTTGCGAACCCGCACGAAGCGGTTGTTGAACAGTGTCAGTGCGAGCGTGACGACGAAGATCACAAAGCCGATCGCGCAACCGTAACCGAAGAGTCCGCGCGAGAACGCCTCGCGGAAGATCAGCAGTCCCGGCACCGTTGCGATTCCGCCGGGGCCACCGTCCGTACCGAGAAAGAGATAGATGTTCTCCCAGCTCTGGATCGTGCCGATGATCATCAGGATCAGGTTGATTCGCACCTGCGTCATGATGAGCGGAAGCTCAATCTTGAAGAACACGGTCAGTGGACCGGCTCCGTCGATGTCCGCCGCCTCGTAGATATCCTCACTGATCCCCTGAAGCCCCGCCAGATAGATCAGCACGCCGAACGCGCCCACCCACGGGAACCCCATGAACACCAGCGACGGAATCACCAGAATATCGTTCGACAGCCACTGAATCGTGTCTGTTGGTGAGATGAATCCGATCGCCCGTAGCAGGTTGTTCAAAATACCGCTGTTCGGCTCGTAGAAATACTTCCAGATCAAGATCCCGACCATGCCGGGGATAATCATCGGGATGACGAACAAAATCCGGTAGAGATACCCCCATTTGTCGCTGATGACATGATGCAACACCACCGCGACGATAATCGGGAGAATCATCTTGAGGACGTTGGCGACCACAAAGATCGTCACCACCCAGAATCCCCACCAGAGTGCCGAGTCGTTCCACATGCGGACGATATTCTGGAACCCGACGAATTCTTCGATCACGTCGCCGTCCCAGCGATAGAACATGTGCCAAAGGCCGTTGACGATCGGCTGATAGCTGAACACCAGCACCAGCAACAACGGCAGCGCAATCAGCAGATAAGCCGGCCAATAATAGCGCAGTTTTTTGAATGGTACTTCAATTGCCATTTTTGCCGTACTCCTCAAGCTTGATCATTTCGTCAATAAGCTCGAAGTTGCCATCGAGTGCACGGTAACGGCTCGCGATCCCTTCGAGGTTGATATTGGTTCGCATCTGGAAAAGCTCCAGTTCCTTCGATCCCGGTTTCGAGATGACGGTTCCGACATGAAGAGCGGAACGGGTACCGTCGATGCTCCAGAAGTTACGCATGATGCCAAGGCTGGCCTCCTGAATCTCATCAATCATCTGCGGCCGCACCTTCAAAAAGTCGTCCCAGAAAAATTTCTTCGGATCTTCCGGATTGCGGATGATGGAATTCTCCAATCGCTGCAGCGTCAGGCGGTTGGACAACGCCCCGAGCGATGAAAAAGGCGACGTCACCGCAGTGTGGCTGGTGTTGGTCACCGGCTCAAAGGTTTTCATGACGCCATCGTATTCCACCTCCTTGAGTGAAGACATCCACTTGCAATTCTCGACCATCACCAGCTGATTGATCTTCCAGCTGGTCAGGAATTGCAGGAAGTCGAGTGCGAGATCGAAGTTCTTGGTCTTTTTCGGAATCCCGAACCGACCCTGAATGCCACTGCCAAGCTCGGTGATGCGTCCGTATGAACCTGCTCCGAGGCGATGTTCCTTGTCCAGCACCGGAATCTGAATCACTTTCACCCGGAACGGCGCGTTGTTGATCATGCTGAACGCATTCCAGGTTCCATCGATGAAGAATCCGACGTTGCCGGAGAAGAACAGATATTTGGTCTGCTCCAAGTCGATCGCGGGGAAGCCATCGGCAAAATATTGCCCAAGCTCCGTCACTACGTCAACCGGCTCCAGCAGGCGATCCTTATTCAGTTCCCCCACGTTGATCTGCCGGAACAGATCCGAGTTGGAGCTGCCGTAGCCATACCGCGAACCGATGTCTGAAAGGTCGGTGTTCAGCTGCGAATTATAGGTACTGAACAGCTGTCCGATGGTACCTTTATCGAAACCGCGCACCCCGATCGGAATAACCGGCCGGGTCTGCGTAGCTCCATACTCTTTCATCTGACGGCATACATTCAGCCAGTCGGTCAGCGTATCGGGCAGATCGGAGCGACCTGTGGCCGCTTCGTAGAGATCCATATTCACATACACACGCGTCGTGTGCATGAAAGTACAGACGGTGAAGAATTCGCTGTAAGAAGTGTCAAGCGCGCTCAACATATCGTCGGCAAAACTTTCGCGCCAGCTCATTTTTTCCAACGGGGTGCCGTTGTTCCACGGATTCTTATTTCCGATATAGGGCGACAGCGGAACAAAATATTGGTTGAGCAGATCACTTCCGCCCAAAACTTCCAACACGTCCGCCGGAGATCCGCCGATCAACTGGGTCAAAAACCACTGTTGATAACCGCGCACCGGGATCGCCACCTGCCGAACCTTGACCTTGACGCCCTGGGCGGCTTTGGCTTTTTCGTATTCGACAATCGCGGCGTCGATGCCTTCCCGGAAGCCGTCTTCCAGCTGCCAGTGTGCAACGGTGATGACTTTGGTGTCGGAGTCGAACACCACCGACACACCGCCATGATTCCGGATCACCATGACCACAGAAACGGCAAAAAACAAAATCGCCAGTACGATACCGATCTTCTGGAACCGACCGGAACGCTGGAGTTCATCCATTTCCTTCTTCATTTTTCAGTTGCCCCCTCTCCAAGATCCACCAGAAACCGTTTGGCCACCACGGCCTGCCCGGAGTAGGGATAGCGCTTCAGGTACTCCTTGAAATATCGAATTGCCATCGGCTGGTCATTCAACTTCTTATGATAGAGAAACGCGAGGCGGAAGAGGCCGCTCCGGTTTTCGTTGGGATTGGCAAATCCGATTTCGTAGCCTTCCATCAGATGCCGGACGGCGCTTTTGTAGTCGTTGCGAAGGCGGATATATTGATACTCGGCCAGAAGATGAACCGGCGGAAGCAGCGCGCGGTTCCCTTTGAATTCCCGAAAGAACGCTTCCAGCTCGTCAAACGC
Organism: Victivallis vadensis; assembly: GCA_040393525.1. Classification (GTDB taxonomy): domain Bacteria; phylum Verrucomicrobiota; class Lentisphaeria; order Victivallales; family Victivallaceae; genus Victivallis; species Victivallis vadensis_A. The sequence goes on from JBEBTY010000011.1 coordinate 77,568, forward strand.
GGCATCGCTCTGTTCCGGATCTTCGAGGCGCTCCCGGATCAGATAGAAAAACACATCCCGGTCGGCCTGGCTGCCGGGAGCGAGTTCCCGGACTTTCTTATAAATCTTGACATGATCGTAACGATCGGCAATATCACCGTAAAGATCTCGGCGATCCTTGATCAACTGAGTGGTCCGTCCGAGAGCCACGCCGGCCTCAAGACGATAGGGAAGAGGTGTTGAGTCGTTGTAAAAAAGTTCCGCCAGCGTCAATTGCCCGCGTTTGATATCCTGCCGGCTCCGGTCATACAAGTCACAAAGTCCGCTGACCAGCGCCCCTTCCGGAGTATCTTGAATCTGTTTGGCTAGCTTCCCGGCCCGGGTGTAATCCATTTCGGAGTACGCTTTCAGAGCGGCAACTCCAACATCGGCGTCCCCCGGACTGGATTCCGCACCGGACGCCGGAAGCAACCCGGCGAGCGTTACGGCAAGAATCCACAACGGCTTGAACATCATCCCTCCCTTTTGACTCCTGCGCCCATGGGTGGCGCGTAGAGTCGTTTTACTTTTTTTACCCGGCATTGCTCTTCTGCATTTGAGTGCAACCGTTTCAACATCCTTTAATCATAGCACAAATAAAATCGATTGTCAACAGGAAAAGCAAGAATTTCAGCGGATTCCATCTATCTTGTTTCATGAGCGAAAACGTGGATAAATCAAAAAGTCAGTCAATCCTCCCAGCTGCACCAGAAGAACATCGCCGTGTTATCGCTGTGCTATCGTTGCATTTCACTGCAAAAAAACAGCTGGCCTGTCGTATCGGCCAGCTGTTTTCCAAACATATGCGTCAGCCTCTCAGTCCTTCAGCATGAGCCAGGGCCAATCCGCCGAAGTACGCCCGCTACCGAGGCCGTGAAACAGCCGGAGATAACTTTCGCGCATCTCGCCATCGTTGTCATTGAGAAGCAAATTGAATCGAATCATCGGCTCCTTTCCGGCTCCGATCGCCGCCAGCGGAATCTCCGCTTCGTACAGCGTTTTCTTTGCGGCTTCGTCGCGCGACGCCTTCAACCGGATTGCGGAGGCGACCTTTTGCGGATCAAATCCTTTCGGCGCGCCCCAGCACCAGGTTGCCGCGTTGCCGTCGGCGAGCAGTGTCAGACCGAGTTCCCACGAATTGTTCTGCCCGGGAATCTGAAGACCAAGCTGAATGTTGTCGCCTTCCCAGACACCGTCGTCGCGGAAGGGTTGATAATGAATATCGTCCGTCACCACGACTTTCAGCTTCAGATTTTTACCGTCACGCGCCAGACGGATGTCAGCGCTCGCGTCTTTGGCTCCCTGCCAGAAAAGGTGCGCTTTGCTCGGATCGGCAGGCACCAGAGAAGTCAGTTGCTTCACGTTGTCCAGAACAAAATCGGGTTGCGCCGGGAAAGAGTCCTCCAGGCGAATCACCGGATGAATCGGATAAGCGATGTGTCCGGCAAACTTGCGCGCCGGAACTGTCAACTGAACGGCGATCTTGCTGCCTGTCGACAACGTGCGGTCGCAGAGAAGCTCCACCGCAACTTCACGCTTCTCCCCCGCCCGCAATCGGAGCGGCGCGATGTCCTTCTTCAGCTTCACCCCTTCGGGAAGCGCGAACGCCAACCGGAACTCCTCTGACGCCGGAAACGGATTTTCAAGCTGGAACTTGAGCGTGCTTTCTCCGCGCGGCACAACCGGCGCGCCGATCACGGAAATCGGTTCGCAGACCACTTCAAACAACTTCGCTTCACCCAGCTGCACACCATAAGGGCTGCTGCCGCTCTGAAGCAGCGTCCAGCCACCAGAAACCGGGAGAGCGCTGCGGTTGTCGTAAAGGTCGAGCATCGTCGCTTCTTTCGCGTCGGTGCGGCAAAAATAGAGGCGATTCTCCGAATCCGTGGTTTCATCCCACCCCGCCAACAGCATATCATTACCGGAACGGAACTGGTAAAGATGCAGCCCCTCGGCCGAAATCGGCTTCACAAACTCCGCCTTGCCGAAATGGCGCGTCAGCGTGTTGTAGGCCAAATAGACCGCTTTGGGGTTGAAGTCGAACCGGATCATTCCATAGTTGTGCTCCACATTGTCCGGCACGGTTCCATCGTTGCGGAGGTCGTACCAGTTATAACCGATCGAGCCATTTGCCCAGCTATAAAACAGTTTTTGCCAGAGCGCGATCGCCTGCCCTTCTTCGCCGCGATACAGTGCGTGCAGTGCGGTTTCATTGGCCCACCACGGCTCCGTTGCGCCCAGCGATTTGCGCATGGCGACCAGTCGTTCGATCTGATTGCGGTAACCGAGAAACGGCCCGTGGCCGTGAAACGCGTGCACATCGAAGTATCCGCGCGCCTGCGTCAGGGTTTTCTCCTGATGCTGCTGGTCGTTCAATCCGCGCGCCGGAGCCATGCAGGTGTATCCGCCGGTCAGAACCATTGAACCGGGATTTTCGCGATGGGTCTCTTCGCCCGCGATCTTGAGCATCTCGATATACTCTTCGGCGGTGAAGTTGGAGAAGCTGAAGAGATCCGGCTCGTTCCAGACCTCGAAAATACGAATTTTATCGCGATAATGCGCCGCCGTGCGCCGGACGAATTCACGCCAGTAACCGTAATCGGGACGAGAGTTTGCGGTGCGGATGCGATCTTTGTTGATCGGCACAAATTCCTTGGCAATCGCCCATTGTGGAGTATAGCTGTAAATCAGCGCGATTTCGACGCCCTGTTCGCCGAAAATCCGGACGGTATTGTCAAGCGAAGAAAAGTCCCATGCTCCGGCACGGGGTTGAATCCGTCCCCAAGTGGCGTCTTCGCGCACGACTTTCGCGCCACAGAGTGCGGCGGCGGCGGCTTCCCGCCGCTGATCGTCCAGAGAGAAACGCTGCGGATGGGCGCAGATGCCGAACAGGAACCCGGTCGGCTTCTCCTGACTCGGGGTCGCCGGGGTCATCACCGCGATGGAAAAGCTCTCGGTACGGACAAGCGCCGGATTTTCCTGCGAGGCGATGGTCAACGTCCCGTAACGGATGCCGCGACGATCCGCTTTGGGGAGAGAGAGTGTGACGTTTTCTCCGGGAGCGATCGTCTTTTTCTCTACCTGAACAAACGGTTCCGTCTTCCACGCATCGCGCAGCTCCAGCTTCAGGTCGACGCTGCAAGAGAAATTAACTGGATTGGAGAGCGTCAACGCCACCTGTTTTCCCGATTCGGGGTCTTCGATGTTGATCGGCCAGGCGGCTTCGGTATCGAACAGCAGCGCATCGATCTCCGTGGACTCCCCGCTCAATACAATCTTCTCCATATTCATCACGGCGGAGTTATTCGGGGAACGCAGCGAAACGACCGTCAAACGAAGCGGCGTGGTCAGATTGCCCGCCGCAGCGAGCGAAAATTTAAGTTCATTCTTACCGGGGACGAGCGCCTTCCACTCCGCCTTGTACTCCTTGCCTTTCGCATCGGCGAGGACAAACCGCATCTCCCCTTCTCCCGCCTGTAAATCGGCATGGAACGTCAGCATGGTGGGGCGGCGCATCGCCACCTGCGCCTTCGGCACAATATAGTACGCAGCGGCTTTGCAGTTGAGCGTGACGGCAGTCGTACCTGCGGCGGTTTTGTTCTGGCCGTCGCCTTCATAAAACACGCACTTCCACTGGTCGGCGTCATCGAAGCGGAACACGCTCTCTGCCTGCCGGACGCCCTTTGGCAATTCACGGCTGAACATCGCCTCGCGCAGCAAAATCGAGCCAGCTCCCTCCGTCGCCGTGAAATCGATCGAGAGTCCGCCGATTTTCACCGGAAAATCCAGCGCCCCATTCGGCGCCTTACCGCCCCATGACTGTACTTTTTTCGCCGTGTCGATGGGGAAACGAAGCTGTTGGCGGCCCGGTTTCAACTGCCCGGCCGGTTGTGAATACTGGAACGTCTCACCGGTGGAATCCACCAGGCGAATCGAAATCTGGCGCAGCTTCCCTTGCTCAGGCAAGTCAAATTCAAGCGTCACGTCCCCCGTGGTGAATTCCGGTAGCGGAATGTGCGGATTCAGATGCACCTCGATCCAACGCGCCTTGGCGAAATCCCAGTTCATGCGCAAACCGTCGCCGGTCACCTCCGTTTTCTGAAGACGTTCCCCACCTTTGAACAGTGAGTAACGCATCGCCCGGTCGGCAAAGTCAATCGTATCCGCCATTCCGGAAAATACCGGAAACAACACCGCCAGCGCCAGCACAATTCTCACAAAACCCTCCTTGTTGTATCGTTTTCGACATGGCATTCTTTATATTATGCTGTATCGATACTAAAATGTCAATAGCGGCACAGAGGATTTATCGAAACTTTATTTCCGAACCAACTCGGCAAAACAGTCGCCGCGTTCCTTATAATCGCGGAACATATCCATGCTGGCGCAAGCCGGGGAAAGCAGGACGGCATCGCCGGATTGCGCGTGCTTTCGCGCGGTGTTCACCGCCAACGCAAAATCCATGCCGCAATCCGCCGTCGCGATCGATTCGGGCAATGCGGCGGCGATTTTCGCCCGGCATTCGCCGTAAAGCACCGCGAACCGAATGCGATCCGCAAACGCGGCAAGCGGCGAAAAATCCATCTCCTTATCCAACCCGCCGAGGAGCAAAACCACGGTTCCCCGCGTCGCACGCAAAGCCGCCACGGTAGAAGCCGGATTGGTCGCCTTCGAGTCGTTGACAAAGCGGATTCCGTCATACTCGCCAAGGAACTCCAACCGGTGGCGTCCGGGCTGAAACGTATGAACAGCCAGCCGAAACGCGGAAGAGAGCACCGTTTCGACCGGCAACACCCGCAGGCACAGCTCCACCGCCGCCGCCAGATTCTCGCGGTTGTGCGGAGCCGAAAGCGCGGTATTGCCGAGATCGATCAAAACCTCGTCTTCATCGATCATCATCGCCTCGCCATAAAGCGTCACCCGGCGCGGCACCGGAGAAGACATGGAAAGCCCGTAAATGCGGTTTGTTTCCGCCACGCGGTCAAACACCTGCTTCTTGACGGCGACATACTCCTCGAATCCACCGGCATAGCGGTCGGTGTGATCCGACTCCAGATTCAACAGCACCGCGGCGAAAGGCGCGAAGGTATCGGCGCGTTCAAGCTGGAAAGAGCTGACCTCGATCACCGGGAGGGCATCGGCGGCAAGTATTCCCGCCATCCGATCAGCCGCCAGATCCGACAGCGGGAAACCAATGTTTCCGGCAGGGTGCGCGTCGACGCCCACCGCCCGGAGCAATGCGACGGTCAGTTCAGTTGTGGTGGTTTTCCCGTTGGTTCCGGTGATCGCCAACACCTTGCCCGGCCAGTGACGGAAGCCGAATTCCAGCTCTCCCAGAAACTCGCACTTCCCCTCGCACGCCCGACGCAGCGCGGCTTTCCAGAGCGGGGACGTCAACGGCTTCACGCCCGGGCTGGTGACGATCAAATCGGCGGCGGTCACCGCAGCGGCGGCATCCAGTTCCGGGGAATCAGCAAGGATCGTCACGGAGTATCCGAGCGCTTCGGCCAACCGTCCGGCGGCCTTGCCGGAAAGCCCGCCGCCGAGAATCAGGCAGTTCTTCATAAATTGTTTCCTTTGTGTACCCGTAGGGTACTTTTTTCATTGAATCATCCTTAATATAACTTGATATTTAGTCGCACGCAAGGTATATTTCTTAATTCATTATGAATGCAAAAGATAAAATTTTAGCGGATGCCGCCAAAGGGCTCACCGGCTTTGCGGAAGCGGTGGCTAAACTGGCGGCGGAAACCGGGGGCATCGGCGAACTGGACGGGGCGAAAATCGATCACGCCCGACAGGAGCGCTGCGGGTTCCCCGAATTCGTTTACGGCGCGGGGAAAAGCCTTGAGCAGCTGAAACGGATCGTTCCGGAAATTCACGGCCGCGCCGGACAGGTTCTGGTGACGCGGGTTCTGCCGGAGCATGGAGAGGCGCTACTCGAAACATTTCCGACGGGGGAGCACGATCCCGTCGCCGGAACGTTCCGAATCCGCGACCCACAGGTGAAATTGCGCGGGCATGTATCCGTCGTCACTGCCGGGAGCAGTGATGCGGGAGTCGCACGCGAGGCGCTTCATACCCTTGAGGCGTGCGGCGTATATGGGGAATTGCTGGCCGATGTCGGCGTGGCCGGAATCGAAAGGTTGTTTGCATCGCTTGATCGCCTCCGTGCGGCGGATGTCTGCATTGTGATCGCCGGAATGGAAGGGGCGCTGCCCAGCGTTGTCGGAGGATTGGTTCGCTGCCCGGTGGTGGCGGTGCCGACCAGCGTCGGCTACGGAGCGGCCTTCGGCGGCGTCGCGGCGCTGCTCGGAATGCTGAACAGTTGCGCCTCGGGCGTCACCGTGGTCAACATCGACAACGGATTCGGCGCCGCCTGTGCCGCCGCCCGCATGATTGACCGAATAAAGTTAAGTTGAATTCTAACATATGAGTGGAGTCATGAAAAGCTATCCGAAATACCGTTATCCGGAGTCGGTGAAAATCGAGGGTCGACAGTGGCCGGACCGCATCGTCACCAAATCCCCGACCTGGGCGTCGGTCGATCTGCGCGACGGCAACCAGGCGTTGCCCGAACCGATGGACCCCCAGCGCAAACTGGAATATTTCAAAATGTTGATCGGAATCGGCTTCAAAGAAATTGAAGTCGCATTCCCCTCCGCCTCCGCCGACGACTACAACTTCGTCCGGATGCTGATCGAACGGAACCTGATTCCGGAAGACGTCACCATTTCAGTGCTCACCCAGGCGCGCAAACATTTGATTGACAAAACCATCGAATCCCTGCGCGGCGTCCGTAAAGCAATCGTTCACTGCTATGTTCCGACCAGTGACCTGCATGGCGAATTCGTCTTCAACAACTCGCGCGACGAAGTGCGCAAGATGGCGATCGAAGGCACCCGCATGATCCGCGAGGAACTGGAACGCACCGGAATGAAGGAGATCTGCGGCTATGAATTCTCCCCCGAGGAGTTCACCGACAGCGATCTCGATTTCGTCATCGACCTCTGCCGCGCGGTCAAGGAAGAGTGGGGCCCGTCCGCGAAAGAGAGTTTCATCCTGAACCTCCCGGCGACGGTCGAGCGCCGTCCGCCGAACCAGTATGCGGACATGATTGAACTTTTTTGCCGCAAGTACCCATATATGGATGAAACCACGGTCAGCATCCACGCGCACAACGACCAGGGATGTGCGGTGGCGGCCAGTGAACTGGCGATCCTCGCCGGGGCGACCCGCGCCGAAGGAACCATCTTCGGGCACGGGGAGCGCACCGGCAACCTCGATATCGCGGTACTGGCACTGAACCTCGAATCCCGCGGGGTTCCGACCGGGCTGTGCTTCAGCAATATGGCGGAAATCGTGCGGATCGTGGAGCGCAATTCCGGCATCGACGTCCATCCACGTCACCCGTATGCGGGGGATCTGGTTTTCACCGCGTTCTCCGGTTCGCATCAGGACGCGATCCGCAAGGGCTTCGAGCGTCGGCAGGAGATCGGGGAATCGTTCGAGCAAGCGTGGAAAATCCCGTATCTGCACATCGACCCGGCCGATCTCGGGCGGCAGTATGAGAAGTTAATTCGGATCAACAGCCAATCCGGCAAAGGCGGCGTGGTCTTCGTGCTGGAGAAAGAATTTGGGATCTATCCGCCCAAAAGCATGCACCCCGCCATCGGCGCGATGGTTCAAAAATACATCGACGAAACCGGAGGAGAGATCAATTCGCAGAAACTCCGGGATATCTTCTACGACTCCTTCGTCAACATCGAGGGGCCGTACCGGATGGAGAACTACCACCGCGCATCAGTCGGTGACCGCTCCGGCGTGACGCTGACGTGGTTTACCGGCGACGAGCCGCATGAACTGATGGGGCAAGGAAACGGGCCGCTCTCTGCGGTCGTGCAGGCGCTGAAGGATTCCGGATTCATGCCCTCGTTCAAGCTGGAGGATTTCTCGGAGCGTTCTCTGGGGAAAGACGCCGACGCCCGTGCCATCGCCTTCGTCGGCATCCGCTGCGGTAAGAATCAAGAGTCGCTGGTGTACGGAGCCGGAGAGCATTCGAGCATCAACCGCGCGGCGATCGCCGCACTGATCAGCGCCATGAACCGCGCCACCGCGGTCGGCGTGTTCCATGACTGAGTTTGCCGTTCGTGCAGCATTTCGGAGAATATTGAGGTAGAAGAAAATGAATGAAGTCAGCCGGGCCCGTTGGAAATTGATGGGCGGAATTTTTCTGGTCATCATCCTGATCCACATCGTCATCATCAGTTGCATTGCCTCCGGCAACCGGAGCAAACAAGCGGCTGCGTCACCGCCGGTTTCGCACGAAACTCCGATCGCACCGCCGACAACGCCACCGGCATCGACAGCGACGACGACACCGGCAACGGTGGCAGAGAAACCGGCGGAGAAGAAATCCGGCGGATTCTGGAACTGGCTCTTTGGCGGCAAGAAGGCGGAGAAACAGGCGGACGAAACGCCGGTGGAGGAGATCAAACCGCCTCGCGTCTGGCGCTATAAGAAACCGTCGGACAACCCGCTCTTCGGCAAGCCGTTCAACGACACATTTGCCAGGCACGGTGATTTCCCCGACAAAGAGATTCCCGGCGGCAAAGGCGCCACCAGCGGAGTCATGATCGACCTGACCACCCGAAACGTCCTGTGGGAGAAGAACTCCTCGAAGCAGGTCCCGGTCGCGTCCATGGTCAAGATGATGACATTGCTGCTCGCGTTTGAGAGCCTGGAAGACACGCCCGAACTTTCGCTGGAGAGCCCGATCAAGATCTCGCCGGAAGTGCTGAAGATTCCTCGTACCGGCATCGTCTGGCTCGACCCGCGCGAAACGCTCCCGCTTTCGGATTTGATGAAAGCGGTCACGATCAAGAGCGCCAACGACGCCGCCGTCCAGCTCGCGTTGCTCTTCGCCAACAACAATCAAGATGCCTTCATCACCAGAATGAACGCCCGCGCGCTTGAGCTTGGGATGACCGGCAGTCACTTTGTCAGCCCCTGCGGGCTGCCGGACAAAGTGAAAGGCAATTCGGTCAGCACCACCCGCGACATGGTGAAGCTGGCTGAATACCTGCTGGAATACCCGAAACTGCTGGAGTGGAGCAGTACAAAGCTCGATTACATGCGTACCGGCGACAAGCGTTTTATGCTCAACACGACCAACTTCCTGGTCAATCCGCAGTGGCCCGGTGTAGACGGGCTCAAGACCGGATTCACCAACGACGCCGGTTATTGTCTGACATTCAGCGTATTGCGTGACGGCCGCCGTATCGTCGGCTGCGTCACCGGATTCCCCAGTGCCAGACGCGACCGCGACCCATTCGTCCGCAAGTTGATCGACTGGGGCTACAAGCGCGCCGCAGAGCTGGAGCAGAGCAACAAATAACGTTCAATCTTCCGCCATTCGACGCGGTTGCGAGGAAACGATGAAATCATATTTTCGGTCGGAAGTGGATGCGATGGAGGGCTATGTTCCGGGAGAACAGCCCAAAATCGAAAATCTCTGTAAATTGAACACCAATGAAAACGCCTTCCCGCCGTCACCGCGGTTGCAGCGCGTACTCGCCCAATTCGATTGGGAGCGGTTGCGCCGTTACCCCGATCCGCAGGCCGACGCGTTGCGTGACCGGATCGCGCGGGAATTCGGCGTCGAACGCGCCAATGTAATCGCCGGCAACGGTTCGGACGACATTCTGACAATGGTGTTTCGCTGCTTTACGTCGCCGGAGCTTCCGGTGGCGTGCCTGTACCCGACCTACTCGCTCTACCCGGTTCTGGCGGAGATGCAGGGGGCGAATGTGATTGAAATTCCGCTTACGGGCGAAAATTTCGCCCTCCCCGATGATCTGCCGGAGCAGGGAAAGGGGGCGAATTTGTTGATCATCACCCGTCCGAACGCCCCGACCGGAAACTCCTTCCCTCTGGAAGCAATGCGGGAGATCTGCCGTAAATTCGACGGCGTGGTACTGTTTGACGAAGCGTACGCCGATTTTGCCGATGACAACTGCATGGGGCTGGTGAAGGAATTCGATAACGTGATCGTATCGCGCACATTCTCCAAGAGCTATTCGCTGGCGGGGCTGCGGCTCGGATTCGCCGTGGGGAACAAAACGCTGATCGAAGGCATGTTCAAGGTGAAGGACTCCTACAACCTCGACCGGATGACGCAGGAGCTTGGGCTCGCCGCGTTCGACGATCAACAGTACCGGAAGGAGTGCGGCGACAAAATCCGCGCGACCCGCAAACAGTTCACAAGCGATCTGGAATCGCTCGGGTTTCAGGTGGTCCCGTCGCAGACGAACTTTGTCTTCGCGGCTCCGCCGGACAAGGACGGAGAGCGTTGCTTCCGCGAGCTCCGTGACCGCGCGATTCTGGTGCGCTACTTCAAGGGTCCGGCAACCGGCACATTCGTCCGGATCACCATCGGCACACCGGAAGAGATGGCGCGTGTGACGACCGCCCTGCGCGAGATTTACGAATAATCTCCACACCCCTCGGATTTTCGTAAAAAAAGGCGGAAGAAATCCGCCTTTGCCATTGGCTTTTCCCGGTTCTGTTGCTATAATATAAATTATATCGATATGCCATATGGAACAACTGATGATCCGAACCAATTACAAATACGCGCAACTGACGGAAATCCTGCGCGGAGAAATCCTCGACGGCCGGTTTGCGGACGGGCGCTTCCCCACCGTCAAAGCGATGATGGAGCGCTTCAGCGTCAGCCAGGCGACGCTGACCAAAGCGTTGCAACCGCTCTATGACGCGAATCTGATCTACAGCATAAGCGGCAAAGGAACCTTTGTAAGCAAAGATCTGGAATCGCTCACCGAACCCAAAGCGCCGATCCCGACCATCTACTGCATCGCGGCGCACGAAGAGATGTTCGACCCTGCGCGCACCTCTCCCGACTGGTGCTTTACCCAGTTGATGCTGAAGGGGGTGCTGACCGCGGCGAAGCGACACAAGATTATGGTCAACATCACGCCGGTGGCCTCCGACTTCGATACGTTCCGAAGCCTGGCCGACCAGCCGGGCGCCATGTTTATTTTTCTATGTTACGCCACCTGTGAACAGCAAGTGGAATATGTGATCCAGAAACAGATTCCCTATTCGCTGTACATCAACGACCCGATCAGCCGCAATCTGAATCTGGTGTTCTGTGATGTTTCACAGGCGATGGAGGATGTGACCGACTATCTGATCGAGCAAGGGCACCGAAACATCGCGTTTCTGGGCGGACACAACGGTTCAGCGCGGCACCGGGGCTACTGCCGGGCATTGCGCAGACATGGCATCCCGCACATGGGGCAATACGACTGGCTGATTCCCCGCGGATTACCCGATCAGGCACAGGCGATGGCGGCGGATAAGCTCCGGGAACACCCCGAAGTGACCGCGATTGCGGCAGCGACCGACTTCCGGGCGATCGGAGCCTGGAGAGCCGCCGACGCGTTGCCGGAGAAGCGAGCCATCGCCAGCATCGACAATATGTGGAAATACTATCACTTCTCTCCGCCGTTGACCACCATCGACATGCACCTGCCGAAAGCCGGGGAAACCCTGTTGGAAATTCTGTTGGAAAAGGCGAACGACGGCCAGAACCGCCAGCGCACCATCGCGCACACGCTGCATAAAGGAGAGACCGCGTAGAAATTTCTGTCATCCATGAATCAACGAAGGAGTATCGATGATGAAAAACGCTTTTTTGACCCTGCTTCTGCTCGGTGTCACACTGGGAGCGGCGGAAATTCCGGTCGCAACACCGGGAACCGATCCGAGTTTTCCGGAAACCGCACCGATCTGGATCAAGGCGGATTCTCCGTTGAAAAGCAATTTTGGCAAAGAGAAGGTATCCGATTCCTTCTCCGGCACTATTTTACGCAAACTGGCGAAGGAACCGGAAACGGGAGAATTCTCCGCCGAGTATGAATTCAACGTCCGCAAAGAGGGCGACTACACCTTTTTCGCCGCGCTGGTCACGCAAAAGCGTCCCCATGCCTCCCCGGTCGAATTTCGTTTTGATGAAAATCCGTGGAAAGAGGTTCCGAACAACGCCGGCTCCCCCGCCTGGGGCGTCTCCCGCGCCATCAGCTGGAACCCGCTCGAAACCGTAACCCTGACCGAGGGAAAGCATAAACTCGCGTTCCGCATCACCAAGCGCGCTCAGCTCGGAAGCTGGAGCTTTATGTTCGACGGAGCCATCGGCTTCGAGTTGAGCGCCTGGAAAGAGGCGCGCATCACCGCGCCAACGACGCAGACGCTGACAATCCTCCCCGGCGAAAAACCGACGCTTCGCTACACCCAGTCCGGTTCGCCATTCTTCGCCGAACTCCGTCTGGTCTTCGCCGACCGCCCGATGATCACGCAACACTTTTTCAGCAAATCCGGCGAGAACATCGTGGAACTGACGCTGCCGGATCGCCTCGGCGCAGGCGAATACAAGATTGAGCTATCCCCCGCGGACGACCGTTCCCACGTTTTCTTTACCCTCCCCGCGACAATTCCGGCCGCCGCCGTGGAGCGTCCCGCACGCCTGGCCAAAGCGGAGTGGAATCGCGGCGAATACCGGCTTTCGTTTGAAAATGACAAATCCTCTCCGGTGTTGGCCATGTTCTTTTTTGACCGGAAACTGTTCCATACCGCCGTGTTGGAACAGGCTGCGGGCAAGCTCCCTGCCGAACTTCAAGCGCAACTGGCCGGGCGCAAGTGGAGCGTCCGCATTCAGTCCCTCCCCGCCGACAAGGGGAACTTTATCGAGAACGACATCGAATTTCCCGGCACGGCTCAACCATTGCCGAAACCGGTCAACTACGGATTTTTCACCGATCGAAACGACATCGTCCACGCCTGGTTCATGAATCGGGATTACGAGTATATTTTTGACGGCAAGCGTTACTTCCCCACCGGCGGCATGTGGTGCTCCGACAGCCTGATCAGCAAAGACGCCGGCGTCGGGCGCATCAACGCCAATCTCGCGAAGGATCTCAAAACCATCCGCGGCATCAAAGCCGAAGGGCTTGACGACGTTTATCTGAATTTGTCCACACAAGCCTCACTCGGAGTGCGGCAAGCCTTCATCGACATGCTGGAGGAGGAAGGCGTCTTCTACGGCTACCAGCTCAACGGCGGTGGCGGCTCCAACATTCCGAGCTTCTTCATCACGATCGACCGGGAAAACGCCGCGGGGAACTACCGCGGGCTGACGCGCGCAGTCTACGCCGACGGCAAAGTGACCGCCCGCTTCCCGAAAGAACAGAAACTGCAAGGCGTGTTGCTGTTCAACCCGAAAACCCCGAAGGAGAAAGTGCAGTTTTTTGACTTTCTCGACCGGGAAGGCAAGGATTCGCGGCACGGCATCATCGACCTCGACAAAGCGCAAGACTTCGGCAAACTTCGCGAAATCGCGTTCCGCGCGGAGCTAAAACTGCCCGAAAACAGCGAAGTCATCCTGATTCCACTGCTCGAATCCAATATGCACCACGCAAACCTCTGGGACGAGGCAGAATATCAGAAATCCCTCTCCAACATCTCTTGGATCGGCCAGATGAACTGGAACAAAAACCTCCGCTTCTTTGTCGATCCAGTCAAAAACGAAACCCACATGGTCAACAGCACCGAGAATTTGCGGCAATACACTCCGGCCATCAACGCCGCCTTCGCTGCCTATCTGGAGAAGCGCTACGGTTCACTCGCGGAATTGCGGAAAAATTGGGCGCTCCCGGTCGCCTCATTCGACCAGGCTTCGCGATTGATCCCGCTCCGGCAGACGGAAGCGGTCCTCTGGATCGACCCGCAGGAAGGAACCGTGCTGAGCAGCAACCTAACCGACTCCTTCGCCTGGATCGACTATCAAGAGATGATCCGCATCAGCTATTCGGAGTTGATCGACCGCCTCGTATCGGATATGAAAAAAATGGTCGATATTCCGGTCATCTGCAAGAGCGTCGGCGTCATCGGAGAGAAAATGAACCTCAGCACCCGCTACCTCGGACTGGACGGCATCGGGTATGAAACATATTTGAATCAAGGCGTCCCCGGCGAAACAGGCGGCGGGGCCTCCCGCGCCGAAGCGGAAGCCAGCACCCACACCATGTGGAAAATCGGCACCGAAGTCGGACACAGCGCCGCCGTGCAAAACGACGGAACCAAATTTTTCACCGATGAAGAAGAGATCCGTAATATGGCCGCCGATCTCTCCCGCCTCGGCGTGCGCGGATTCTATTTCTTTGGCTTTGACCTCAAGCCAGGCCATCTCTGGAGCAATCACAATTATCACGACTTCCCCGAAGGATTGAAGTGGGCAGCACGGATCGACCGCGAATACAACGCCTCCCCCATCCCGGCAACCCCCGCGAATTACGTCTTCCCCGGCGGTTTCACCTGGTGGTGGTGGACGAGCCGCTACAAGGCGTTCTACGGATATGAGCAAAACCTCATCCCCCAGTCGGCTCGCCTCGGGAAAAATTCCAATGAGTATTTCAGCTCCAGCAACACGCTCCCGGAAAACTTTGACGCCGTACTCATCAACTGTCCTTATCCCCCCTTCTCACGCTACTATGCGGCCGACATCGCCCGCGCCATCACCTCGGGCAAGAAGGTGTACTACATAGGGGAACGTACCGACCTCGGCGCCATCCCCGAACTCGACCGCTTCTTCACCCCGGAACGAATCGAATTCGCGGATAACTCCCACGCACAAGTCCTCAAACCCGGCAAAGACGACAAAGTCCTCGCCTCGGAGAATGGAAAACCGTGGGCCATCCGCCACAACAACCTCATCGTCGTCAGCCGCACCCCACAGGAACTGCCGACAAACAATTCCGACGAATTCCTGAAATACCTCTCCGAGCTTTTATAGTTTCGGGGAAGAGGGGCTCTGCCCCCACCCCCCGCCGGAGGGGCGCGTCGCCCCCTCCGAACCACCCCCGACCGGCAACGTGCCGGTGCGGGCGCATCCGGCGTTCCGCCGGATGCTTGATGGGGTGGAAGGGAATAGAGGGAAATCAGGAAGAGCATGTTCTGCCGGATGCTTGATGGGGTGGAAGGAAATAGGGGAAGTCAGGGAGAGCATTGTTCTGCCGGACGCTTGATGGGGCGGAAAGGGAATGGGGGGGAAGTCGGGGAGAGCATTGTTCTGCCGGACGCTTGACGGGGTGGAAAAGGAATGGGGGGGAAGTCGGGGAGAGCATTGTTCCGCCGGATGCTTGCGGCTTGAGGGAAAAAGGAGATGCGACGGTAATTGATTCTTGCTTGATTGCAGATTGTTTTTATCTTTTTTGAAAGAATTTCACTTCCCCCTCTTGCCTTTTCTCCCCGGATGCGTCATAATAATTGGTAGAACGTTCTACCAAGTGTGACACGGAAGGGAATTATGGCTGCTACGATCAAGGAAGTTGCGAAGATTGCAGGGGTATCCTACCAGGCGGTTTCCGCAGTTCTGAACGGCAATCTCGGCAAGGTGTCGGAGAACACCCGGCGGCGTATTTACGCTGCGGCCGAACAGGTTGACTACCGCCCGAATCGGATGGCTCGTATTCTCGCCTCCGGCAAAAGCGACCTGATCGGTTTCGTCACGCAAGACATCCGCTCCCCCTATTACGCCGATCTGACATACGAGGTTCAGCGACAGGCCGAGGAGCGCGGCATCCGGGTCATCATCATGGATGCGCGATGGAACGACGAGCAGACCCTCAACGATCTGGTGATGTTGACCGGCTACTCCGTTTCCGGCCTGTTCCTGGTCAGCGATGTGCTGGCCGAGGTGGAGAAGCGGCGAGCCATCCCCAAAGACACCCCGGTCATTCTGATCGACTCCAAGAACGAACATTGCCACAACGTCGCTCCCGATTACCTGCCCGGAATGCGGGATGCGTTTCTGCATCTTCAGCAACGCGGCCTTCGCCGCGTCGTCTTTGTCCACGACCCGGTCAACCCGTGGAAGCGGAAAGCGTATCGCCAGATCTGCGCCGAATTCGGCTGTGAGCCGAAAGAGGTCTGCTACTCCTCCCCCTGCGTTGCCGGAGAAGCGCCACTGGTAGAGCTGGGGCAACAACTGGCGGCAGAGAAATTACCGGACGCATTTCTGATCGCGTCCGACTACGACGCCTCACTGATTCTGCAGGGGTTCCATTTTACCGGCATCCGGGTTCCGCGCGACGTTTCCATCATCTCCATCGACGATTCACTCGCAGGGCGGATCTGCTGCCCCCCGTTGACTACGATCCGCATCGACCGCTCACGGCTCGTCGCCAACGCGTTCGATATGCTGGACGAACTCACCGCCGCACCCGAAACCAAGGCGATTCAAAAAATCATTCCAACAGAACTAATCATACGCGACAGCGTCAAGGAGATGAAGTAAGATGAAACTTATCTGGCAATCCATGTTGTTCGCCGCCGCATTGTCCGCCGCGGCCGCCCCGGTTTCTCTGGAATCCATCGCCGGAACCCGCCAGCACCTGCCGGAAGGACGAATCGCCCTGGCGTTCGGCGCGCCGGAGAGCCTGTTCACCGACGGCACCTGCGTCGCAGTTCAATCCGGAGAAATCGTCCCCGGAAAAGACGCCGGATTGCTCGCTTCCCTCCCCACGCTACAGGGGGAAGCATCCTTCACTGTCGCCCTCTTCAACGCCGGGGCAACCGGACGCGTCCAACTGGAACTGCGGAACGCGAATCAGGAGATCGGGCGCGTCGAGGCGGAGCTTTCCGCCGGAGAATGGAGCCGCCTATCCCTCTCTCCCGGCAGCGGCGACGACCGGAAGCTGACCCTCACCGGCGACGGTAATGTGAAAATCACCCGGTGGACCCTCTATCGCTCGCTGGAGCAAATTTACAGCATCGGCACCGAATACCCGGTCGAACACGTCTACTTTCAGAATTATGGCGACGGCGGCGCACTCTCCGCCGGATTGACGCCGGGGAGCCACCGCAACGACCGCGGCTGGAACACTCCCGCCGCCGGAGAACGCGACGGAGTTCCAGCCGCCATCATCACCGAGAACTATCAGCCGCTGCTCTCTCTGGCACGCGAGGCGAAGAGCGGAATTCCCCTCCCCGTCGACACCAGAAACGGCGCGGTGCTGATCTACCGGGTGCACAACAACCCGGTCATCACGCTCTATAAGGAAAAAGAGGGACACCGGAACTGCAACATCGGCAAAAAAGACGCTTGGAGCGAAGGGATGGTTCCACTCAACGCCGCCGAACTTGACGCCGACGGCAACGGCAGCTGGAACGGCCGTCTGGCGGTCAGCTGGAACCACTCCAACACCCTTGCGCAATCATACGGAAAGGGCGACTTCGCATTCCTCGCGATACAGTCGGCAAACCGGATCGAACTCCCGGCCGGAGCCACGCGGATCGCCTTTCAATATGACGGAAAAAATGGAACATCCGTCGCGTTCACCAATCCGATCCCGGCGGGAGCCTCGGCGGTCGCCATGGTCAACATCGGCCCCGGAGCCACCCAACTGGTGTGGAAACTCGCCGACGGCTGGACCGGCGGGCGGGTGATCCGCGATTCCGCGCGAAGCAATTCGTTGGTGATAAAGTCAGACACATTTGTGCTGGAATAACGTCAAAGGAGCAAAAGGAGAATCGGAATGAGAAAGAATTTTACACTGATTGAGCTTCTTGTCGTCATCGCGATCATCGCCATTCTGGCCGCGATGTTGCTGCCCGCCCTGAATCAGGCGCGGGAACGGGCCCGCTCAACCCAATGCAAAGGAAATTTGAAGCAGCTGATGACCATGCACATCATGTATGAGCAAACCAACAACGCCTTTGCCCGGAACATGTCAAAGATCATGTATGAAGGCACGGCGCGCGGCAACACGCCGCACTGGTTGATTCTCGCCGAAGCCGGCCTGATGCCGCGCCCGCCGGCCAACCTCTGGGAGTGGCACGGTTATGACGTGGCCGCCTGCCCGAGTGCCGACAAGGGGACGCGCGAATCCTACGCCATGAATCATGCCCAATTCGGCTTCAACAAAGATGGAGTTTCGGCAAATTTCACCAATTTCCAGCAGGTGGCAAGGAATCCGTCGCGTCTGATTTTTCTGATCGATGCAATCCAAAACACCTCCTACTACGACGTGGCAGACTGGGCGTTATGGGGGTGGTATAACGGAACCAGCGGAACCATCAGCGCGAAACACAACATGTCCGCCAACACCGCCCATGTCGACGGACACGTGGAAATGTACACCCGCGCCTCGCGTCCGGACAACAGCCAGCACAAGGACGACTGGTACTACGACAAAAACTAACGTTACGGAAGAACCGCTTCAATGAAAACACTGTTTTGCGCCGCCATTCTCAGTTTCGCCGCCATCGTACCCGCCTCCGCCGAGGCGATCGGGGCGGGGCACGAATATGACAACATTCGCCTCGACGCTCCGCTCCGGAGCGACGCTGCGGAACTGCCCGCCGCCTTGCGGATCGACCCCTCGCAAACCATTCGCCGTTATGATGCAGCGATGTTCGGGATGAGCTACGATTTCGCCGCGCACAATCATCTCGGCATTGCCGAAGCGGTTCCCGGAGAAACGTATCCCCGGATGCTGCCGGATTTCCCACGTGCAGCGAAGGATGTGCCTCTCCCCTTCAACCGCCTCTGGATGATTAAGGATAATTGGAAATTCGCCACCGGCCCGACCACCGAACGCCAGAAACACAAGCGCGTATCGTGGGAGGCGCCGACGCTTCAGATCGCCGGCCCGGTGGAAACGATCCGCGCCATTCTCGCCGTCGATCCTTCCGCGGCCTTCGACATGATGGTGACCGTGAAAGACGATGAAGCCGTCGCCCAATCACGCCAGATCGCGGAATTCCTCACCGGCGACGCCACCACCGAATGGGGCAAAAAAAGAATCGAATACGGGCTGTCCGCCCCGGTCAACGTCACGCTCTGGGAGCTGGGGAACGAAACCGATT
This sequence comes from Victivallis vadensis, assembly GCA_040393525.1. Taxonomy (GTDB): domain Bacteria; phylum Verrucomicrobiota; class Lentisphaeria; order Victivallales; family Victivallaceae; genus Victivallis; species Victivallis vadensis_A. Next base: position 96,534 of record JBEBTY010000011.1, read on the forward strand.
GGAGCAACCCCAAGCTCACGATTCAAGAATATGTCCGCCTCAGTCGCGCGACGATCGCCGCCATCCGAAGCGTCGTGCCCGACGCGAAATTCGCGCCCCACGCCGCCACCGCGCCCTGGCATGAAACGCAGAAGAAAAACTGGAAAGAGTGGCATCGCACCCTGCTTCGCGAGCTGGCTCCCGACATCACCAGTTTTGCGTTCCACCCCTATTATCACGGCTACCCGATCAGCCTGATCGAAGAGTACATGAAGCGAATCGCCGAAGATATCGCGGCAAGCTCGAATCCGACAATCACCATCTTCATCTCGGAACACGGTCTTTGGCCGGGCGGTGAACCGGGCGCATGGGAAAATTCCTGGTACAAAACTCACGCGCTTCAAGGTTGTCTTGCCGTCAGTGAATGGTTCAACCGGATGCTCGCTCATCCGGAGGTTTCGGCCATGACCATGCACGCCGCTTCAAGCGGGCCGTGGGGAATGATCTACCCCGACCCATACAGCGGCAAAATCTATGCCACCGCCCAAGCGGATCTCTTCAAGTTCTACCGGCTGATTCCGTGGGGCGGCCAGGTGGTGGCTCACGCCTTCACTGGCGAAGGCACCTCGTTTGACGGGCAATTGTCGCTCTCGGCAACCGCCGTGCAGGGGGAAGACGGTAAGTTGCGGATCATGATTACCAACCGTCTGCCGGAAACCGCCCGCCGGATCACACTCGACCTCGGCGGACGGCAAATCAAGCACGTCTATACCATGACCGCGGACTCCGTGAAAGAGCAGAATACCGCGACCGATCGCCCGGTCGAGCTCTCTTACCGTCCGGGAGCGGCGGTCGACGCTCAAACGTTCCTCGCTCCGGCACGCAGCATCTCACTGCTTGTCGCGGAATAGAAAAACGAGTTGGCCGAAAGGCCGACTCACTTCCCCGCCGGCACTCCCGCAGCCGTAAACATCGCCGACGCCCAGTGTGCCGGCGATGTTTTTTCATCCTGCTTTTCAGAACATCATTGACAAAACAACGTTTATTAGCGGCATACAATACTGATATTTTTAATTATGTCTTTATTCTTTTGCTTGCATTTTTTATGAAGCAACCCTATATTCCAGCATGGAAAGACAGAAAAGCAACGTCCATTTCCCAATCTGATGATCGCCGATTGAAAAAGAGTTCAATATTCCGATTCAAATATGGTAAACGAAAGGGTATCCATGCTGCAATTCGAGTGTCCCCATTGCAAGAACCGTCTTGAGATCGACGACAGTCTGGCCGGAGCCGAAGCGGCGTGTCCGCTATGCGAAGGGGCGCTCGTCGTTCCGACAGCTTCAACGGTCGCCCCGGAAGCAGTGATCGCGGAGGAGGAAACGGCAGTTTCGCCGCTGACCGTATCCACCAGTCCGAGCGGGGACTATTTCTACACTTCTTCCAACCGCTTTCTCCCGGGGCGGCTGCTGGCGGGGCTGGCCGTCGGAACGTTTTTGATGTTGATTCTCTCGCTGATTTACGCATATGCCATCAGCTATATCCCCTTGATTTACATCAACATCGTACTTTGTTTCGGGTTTGGGATCGTGATCGGTTTTCTGGCAAGCCTTCTCTCATTCGTGGTGCGCAATCGCAACCGGGCGATCGCATGGCTGTGCGCAATTGCGCTGACGGGGCTGGCGCTCTGGTTTTCATGGGGATTCTGGGTATCCACGCTGACTGACGAGCTGTCGCTTTTCGGTGATTTTCTGGCTTATATGAATCCCATTGCCATTCTGCTCGTCGCCATCGAGGTGACCGGTGTCGAAGAATATATGAATATCGGAAAGCTCTTCGGGCCACGCGGGTTACCGATCACCGGATTCGGGCTGGCGCTTCTCTGGCTGCTCGAAGCGGGAATGATTGCAGTAACCGCCCTTTGGACATTCTCCAAAAATTCCCGAAACCTCTCGTTTTGCGAAGAGTGTAAAAACTGGACGGAGACGATCCATACCTCAAGCCATCTATTGATGGTAGAAGACGAGGAAGCGTTCCGCGAAACACTGGCCTCCGGTGACTTCGATGAGCTTCTTGCGCTCCGCGTTGTCCCCAATGACGACCATTTCACGACGATCGCAATCAACAGCTGTGGCTGCGGCCAGACTTTTCTGCTCACGGTCAACGACGTCGTCATCAGCTACGACGACAAGGGCAACCCCTCTACCACGGAGCGCCCGTTCGTCAACGGCCTCTACATCACACGCCAAACCGCGCAGGAACTGATTCGCCGAAAACCTTAAAACGGAAACATCATGACGCCGCAAGAGAAAAAAATCCGCTTCGCACTGAAATGTCTACAAGTCGCCGGTCTGCTTTTCCTGCTGGTGTTGTGGATTGTCGTGACGGTTTGCGACACGCCGCGCTGGGTCACGCTCCTGTTCCTTCTCCCGGTTCTATTGGCCGCGGTGATGACGCAGACCCCGTGGTACAAGCAGATCCGGAAGCTGCCGGAGGAGCGCTCCACTCCACGCCAACGAGTACTGCTGGTGGTGGTGACGCTGTTGTTCTGCCTCGTTTGCTGTTGGCTCTCCGTGCAATACCTCACCGACTGGCAATACCGCGCCGACGCGAAAAAAGCGAAGGAATATTACCGGCAAGGCGATTATCAGGCGGCATGGCCATATCTTTGCAAGACGTTTCCGGGGAAGGACCCGGAAATATGGTATATGTTCTCCCTGAACATATTGAACTTCCCGAGAGAAAGCAAGGAGCATCGGCACGGCAGGGAGCTGCTGCACCAGGCCGCGCAATCCGGCGTTCCCGCCGCAGTTTCGGTGCAGGACGCTTACCAAGAGCTGCAACGCACCCCGGTTGCATTATCGGAGAGTGAACACTACAAACGGCTTCTGCAAAGCGCCGCCGCCGCCGGCGACCTCTCTGCCCAAGCCATGTTGACCGCCTTGCAGGGGATCACGGTTCAGATGCCGAAAGGCGAAAAAGCATTGGAGCTGGTCAAGAAACGTCCGGCGCAGTTTCTGACGGCCTTCCGATTCCTGAGTTTGCCGCGGTCGAACGTGTCGCAGGGATACAGCGGCAATCATCTGGAATATGCGCTGAATTGCGGAAAATGCGGCGGAAAATTTTTCCATACCACTGCTTTTCGGACCGAAGGTTCCCACATGCTCCCGCCGCTGAACTTGTGCTGTGCTCAGTGCAAAACCGTCACGCCGCTCTTCGACGACAGCCGCGACGGATATGGCGCCCGGTTGATCGACGCCCCGGAAGAAATCTTCCGACGCCGGGCGCAGGAAAAGCGGAGCGCGGTGACATCCGCAGAAAGCTACGAAATCATCGTTTCTCTGGAGTACGATATCGATGACGGCGAGATTGTTCCCGGCGAAGAACTGGAGCAGAAATTGCCGGATTGCTATACCCGGTTCTTTCTCTATGGCCGCGAAAAAGGTAAAAAGCCGCAACTCCTTTTCAATTGGGAATGCGCGTAAAAAACGGCGATTATTCGCTTATGATCCGACTGGTTTTTCTGCGTGTTTTCTGGATTTCATGAACAAATTTCACATCAAATTCCGACTCTGTGGCATCCTTGCGGCGAATCACGATCTTCGCTTGAACCACCAGTTCAGGAACCGTCAGCACAGCAGCGGGAACGGGGAAATCGACCCGGTACTGCCCGTCGCCCGCCTCGCCGAATCGCTCCCGGTGTTCGATGACCGAAAAGGGGCTCTCCGCCTCCGGCCCGATGCGAATCTCCCGGACAAAATACTGGTATTCACCGCGCGATCCATTCTGAGGTTCAAGCAGAAAACTCCAACCGGAAATCAAGTTGGCCTCGCAATGCGGAAAATACTCCGATAATGTGATCCAGCTATGATTCGAGCTGGAACTTACAATCAGCGACTCATGCCGGGAGCTCTCGCGTGACACCTCGTATTCAAAATAAATCGATTGCGTCAGCAGTCGAAAAAGAATAAGGGTACCAATCAGCAAAAGGCCGAAAACAAGCAGACAAACAAGATTTTTCTTCATATCCTCCCCTTCCTCTCTGTAATTTTAGCACAAAAGGCTACGAAAGGCAACCCCAGGGAGGGCGGAAAAAATAAAATTCTTCGACAATTTTTCGTCACACTTCAACAGGAAGGGCGGCTTCTTCTTAAGAGCCGTTTATCCCCCTCTCGACTCAAGGAGTGTAAATAATTCCGATGGAATAACTTTCATCTTTCGGAACACATTTCAGCCGAATCGCGATCCGACCTTTCTGTGGAATTTCCGGGAAATTGGAAGACGCGCCGGACAACTGATTCCCGCAGGAACTGCCGCTGCGAAACCACTTCCCATAACTATCAATCAAATATTCGCTATCGTGATATTGGTTCTCGATGGATTCGCGACCACCGTGCCCAAAACTTCCGCTATCCGTCACAAACTGGAGTTCTCCATTCGCCCGGGCGGTCACGCCGATGATCTGACGAATGGATGGACGTCCCGGAATCGAGAGATTCAAAACGGCGCGCGAGCCGATCAATTTTTTCCGGGGAATTCGTTGCGTCCATGTATATTGCCCATCCGACTCGGCGCTTTCCGGGAGCTGGATATCGACGAACAATTCCGGCGGCAGCTTTTCACCCAGGTAATTACGAATCATCTCATTGGAATCTCCGAGCGAGAAAAGCGAATTAAGCCAGGGAATGAATTGCTCGGAAGCATATCGCGTAACCACCTCATCCACAAATGAACGGGCAAATTGATCGCAGGCGGCGGCAGCCGATCCACGATCATCCTTCCGGTCGATCGAAGACAGAAGCTCCCACCGCTCATACTGATTCAAATCGGTTAATTCAAATGCTTTCAGAGCCAAAGCGGCAAACTCTTCTCCGGAAAAATGCCTCAAGCCACCACCCACTGCGAGTGACCGGAGATCCGTTGTCGCCAACCGCTGCAGAAACTCCTTGTCGACACCTGTTTTTCTTCTCGACTCCCAGGAGTCACACTCCGCGATCAAAATGCCGGACACGGTTTCGTTTTCGTCCGGTTTCCGTTCCAGCTTCAGTGTAATTTTCCACGGTTTCTTCAGCAAACGGAGGCCGCCCTCCAAAGTTTCCCCCTGATTCTCGAATCCAGCGGCAACCAGCGCCGCCGCAATATTCCGCCCGACAACTTCCGGCGTTTCGCCCTGGCATTCAAAACGCCATGCGTAAAATCCGCAACAGGTCAACGAGCGCCCCCGGTAAAGAAGCTCCGGCTTGTTCAGGATCGCCAGATCAAATGGCAATGCAGGCGTATCCACAGTGGCGAGATCCGCCGCCGTAACTTCCTTTGGCAAATTCAACCGTACTGCATTCTTCCAATAATACTCAAACAATGGCGAAAGTTTTGCAACAACTTGATTGGCTGTCGCTTCGACTTCCTCTATAGTAGAATGATTCGATGCCCGCGTAATGAAAAGCTCGAATGAGAAGGCGTTTTCGGTCAATATAATTCCCCGATAGGAAAAAGCGTGCATCGTCGAGCCGCGCAATGTTTTCACATAGAAGACGGCAGGATTCTTCACTCGATCGGTAAACAGATCAAAGCCTTTCACTGGGAAAAGCATGGAGATATCCCGCTTCGTGTCGCCCCGCCATGCGGGAGAAAGATGATTCGGCAACATTTCAGTTCCATACAGCGAGAAATCATTGGAGGAGAAATTTCCCCGCATGACCAGAACCGGTAAATTCCTCGACTGGTCATCCCACCCGAAAGCGTCTTCTGCGCGGTGAATTCGGCAGGGGATTCCGGTTTCCTTCTCTAATTTCCCGGCGAGAAACGAACACATGCGGGCAGTTTCTTCGTCGGGTGTTCCCGGAATCAACAAAATTGTTTCGATGCGTTGTTGCGGAGAACCGGAAAACGAGTGATTCATCCGAGCTGTTTCCGACACGGAATTGTAAACCAATTTGTACTCACTCGCGGTATAGCACAGCCCGAACATCAAAGCGGCCAGCAAGCAGCAGGTGTAGACACATCGCTTCCACCCCTCCGTTTCCGGAGCGGCGGAGCCGATTTTTTTCGCCGCGCCGCGTCGAAAGAACAGAACAAAAAGAATATATCCACCACCGGCAATCGCCGGAATCAGATAAAGATACGAATCCAGCCCAACCAGTGCGGCACGGAGCAGAGCGAAGTTAACCAGCCAGCTGAAAAGCAAAAACGTTCGTGCCGCCAGACTGCCGTAAAGAATGCGTATCGAAGCGCCGAATTCCACCACCGCCAACCCTGCCAACACACAATAAACACCAACCAGAACCGGCCAGTGGTTCAGCGTAAACGTACAATTCTCCGGGTTCATGGTCGACAGGAAGTGATAGGACACCACGGCGGCGAGCGCCATACCGCCGAACAGCGCCAACTTCATCAGGCTGTAGATACGGCCGAGAGCGGAGGCGATCCGGAGGGGAAGATCCGGGAGAGGAGAGCACTCCTGAACTTCCGGCAAGGCATTCCCTTCCTCCAGCAGCATCGCGCCATCCGACGCGCTGAGGCGACCGGACTGGATCAACTCACGGATTCGCGCTTCTTCCGGCGACAGGACGAGTAAGAGCTTCCGGTTGTAGCGATCGCGGAGCGTCAGAATCAAAATCGCCGCACCTCCAGCGACAATGACGACGAGCGGCAACCAGATTGTAAGAAGGCGGTTCAGCACAAAGAGAATTTCAATTTTATCCAGCATCACAATACTCCTTGTTTAAAGGATGGCAAGTTCGTTTGCGGCCTGTTCCGCCGTGATTTCGCCCTGTTCCAGGCGGCGGATGATTTCCAGCCGGGCGGCTTGCCGGTTGCGGTCAAGTTCGCGAAGGGATTCGATTACCCGATCAAGCCGGGCGCGGACGGTCGGATAAGAAAGATTCAACACTTTCCCCACCTCTTTCAACGACCCGGCAGAGAGGACGAACAATTCAATAAACTCCCGCTCCTCTGCGGAAAGCCGTGCCAGGCGAAACAATTCGATCCGCCCCTCCATGGACAAACCGCAACAGCGGCAGGAGAGTTTTTCGATCTCCAGCTCTCCGCCGCAATTTTGACAGTGACTTGAAAAATGATCTTTTGCCATGACAATCCTCTGGTTGCTACTTAGAAGGTAACCCAACCCTTTAACTTTTTCAAGCAAAAGTTAAATAATATTCATATTCCCTTTCATTTCATGCAACACTGTTGATCGCGTGACAGACCAGCGATAGAGAAATACAGGCGGTGACAACCGCCGTGGTCCAGCCCATCGGCTGGTCGTGATCCAGCGGCGAAAACGCTGGCGGGTCTCCAAAGGCGCGGAGCCTTTGGCTGCCGGAGGCAACCGGTCGCCCCGAAATCGCTCAACAGCAAAATTGAAAATTTTGCAGGGAGCGACCGCGGTGAAGCCGGAGCCTCCCCTTTTCCCTTTCCTTTTCCCCACAATTCATTGACTGCCAGATAAGCTGAATCACACAATTCAAGGCAAACAGACAGGCGGGTATCGTGAAGGCGACTCACGGGTTTTATGGTGCAATTCGGGTAGTAGAGCGGCAATGTCGTGGGCATTGTGGGGGAAATGCTTTTTCCCCCACGCCCCCTTTATCCACGATCACCGGCGAGCGCGGGGTCGTGGGATCGTTCCTCCACTACCACGGCGCCCCCGTTGGGGGCTTACTTGTCCGCCTTTGGCGGCCAACTCTTCAATTGCCCATTCGGGCAATGCCAGAGGGGCTTTTCGCTGCGCTGCGTTCGGCGGCGGCGCGTACGCTCCTTGTTGCCCGCTTCGGCTATGCCGAACCGTGCAATCCCCTCTCATCCGCTCCGCGGCGCATACCGCGCTTAAGTGACCTAAGGATGTTATGCGCAGGGAATAAGCAGGGATCGCGTTTTTGTGAACGTGAACCATCCTACGGGTGCGGGGGGAAGCACGGGTGCGGGGGGAAGCACGGGTGCGGGGGGAAGCA